>CAWGZI010000001.1:0-321461 GCA_963827015.1 uncultured Gaiellaceae bacterium
CCGCGCCTCGGCCTCTATGCCGCGGTCACCCGCGAGCTCCCGGGCGGGGGGCCTCCGGGGGGCTGGTTCCCGGAGGAGAAGCTCACCCTCGAGGAGGCCCTCGACCTGTACACCCGCGGCTCCGCCTACGCGGAGTTCGCGGAGGCCGAGAAGGGAACGCTGGAGCGCGGCCGGCTGGCCGACGTGGCCGTGTTCGCCCGCGACCTCTTCCGCGTCGCGCCGCGGGAGATCCTCACCACGCCGGTCGACCTCACGGTCGTCGGGGGGCCGGATCGTCTTCAAGAGGAACGGACCGCGGTGAGCCCGGAGCGCGAGGCCGCGTTGCGCGCGCTCGAGGAGCGGATGGGGCACCGGTTCCGGGACTCGTGCTGCTGGACCGCGCGCTCACCCATACGAGCTTCGCCAACGAGGCGCTGGAAGACGGGGCCGGCCACAACGAGGCGCTGGAGTTCCTGGGCGATGCCGTGATCGGCCTCGTGGTGGCGGAGATGCTCCACCAGCGCGACCCCGAGGGCCCCGAGGGCGGGAAGAGCAAGCTGCGGGCGCGCCTCGTGGCCTCGCGCAGCCTCGCCGGCCGCGCCGAGGAGGCCGGTCTTCCCGGCCTGCTGCGGCTGGGCCGCGGCGAGGAAAAGACCGGGGGGCGCCTCAAGCAGGCGTTGTGGGCGGACGCGTACGAGGCCGTGGTCGCCGCCCTGTACCTCGACGGCGGCCTGCCGGCGGCGTCGCAATTCGTGCGCCGCGACCTGGCCGACGCGGCCGCGGCGGAGGATCCCGGGGCCGACGCGAAGAGCGCACTCCAGGAAGTCCTCCAGGGGCGCGGCGAGGCCGTTCCCGATTACGTCGTCACCGCCGAGGAAGGCCCCGACCACCGCAAGATGTTCCGCGTGCAGTGCCGCATCGCAGGGGAGATCGCGGGCGAGGGTGTCGGTCATTCGAAGAAGGAAGCGCAGCAGGACGCGGCGCGGCGCGCCCTGGAAGCCGTTCGTGGGCGGAGCACCGGTGGGGAGGTGGGGTGATGGCGAGTGTCATCGTTCGTTCGGAGTCGGGCCTCCGCCAGGAGGTGACCGCCGGCCGCCACACCCTGCTCGCCGACGAGCCGCAGTCGGCGGGCGGCACGGATGCGGGGCCGGATCCCTACGCGCTGCTGCTGGCCGCGCTGGGGGCCTGCACGGCGATGACGCTGCGCCTGTACGCGGCGCGCAAGAAGTGGCCGCTGGGCGAGATCCGCGTCGAGCTGTCCCATTCCCGCGCCTACGCCGCAGGACTGCGCGGGGTGCGAGACGCCCGGGGACGCAGGTCGAGCGGATCACGCGCAAGATCGTCCTCGGGCCCGCTCGACGCCGAGCAGGTGGCGCGGCTGGCGGAGATCGCCCGCCGCTGCCCGGTGCACAAGACCCTCACCGCGGGGGTTCAGGTGAGCGACGAGGTCTCGATCCAGCCGCCGCCCAGGCAGACGTCGCCGTCGTAGAAGACCGCCGCCTGGCCCGGCGTGACCGCGCGCTGCGGCGCGTCGAAGCGGACCTCGGCGCCGCCCGCCGGGCAGCGGGCGCCACCGTCGCCGCGGCCGCCGCGTGGCGGTGCCGGATCTGGACCTGGCACGCGGATCGCCGCGGCGGGCTCGGCGATCGAGAGCCAGTTCACGTCGCGCGCCACGCAGCACGCGTCGCGAGCCAGCTCCTCGTCGTCGCCGACCACGACGGTCCGCGTCGCCGGGCTCACCGCCAGCACGTAGCGCGGCCGCGGCGCCGGTCAGCCCAGGCCGCTTGCGCTGGCCGACGGTGAAGCGGTGGACGCCCTCGTGGCGGCCGACGGCGCTGCCCCTCGCGGTCGACGATCGGGCCCCGAGCGGTCCGCCGGCGCCGGCGCCTGCCGCTCGACGAACGCCGCGTAGTCGCCGTCGGGGACGAAGCAGATCTCCTGGCTCTCCGGCTTGTCGGCGGTGGGCAGGCCGCCGCTCGCGCGGCGAGCCGCCGGACCTCGTCCTTGTTCAGGTCGCCCACCGGGAAGACGGCGCGCGGCGAGCTGGTCCTGGGCGAGGCCGAACAGGAAGTAGCGACTGGTCCTTGGCGCGGTCCGCGCCCCTTGCAGCAGCCGGTGGCGGCCGGTGGCGGGGTCCACGTCCTTGCGCGCGTAGTGGCCGGTGGCCACGTGCTCGATGCCCAGGCCGCGCGTCTTCTCGACCAGGCTGTCGAACTTCACCTCGGTGTTGCAGCGCGAGCAGGGGATGGGCGTGCGGCCCGCGAGGTAGTCGCGCGACGAAGGGCTCGATCACCCCCTCGCGGAACGAGCGCTCGAGGTTCACGACGTAGTGGGGGATGCCCAGGCGGCCGCGCCACCGCGCGGGCGTCGTGCAGGTCCTCGAGGGCGCAGCAGCGGCCGAAGGACGGCGCCCGCGCCCTCCGCCTGGTCGTGGAGCTGCATCGAGATGCCCACGACGTCGTGGCCGGAGGACTGCAGCAGCGCGGCGGCGACCGACGAGTCCACGCCGCCCGACATCGCGACCACGATCCTCATCCGACGAGTATAGGGCTGGACCGCGCGGCGCCGCTCGACGGCGGCGGCCTCGCGCAGGAGCGCCCAGGCCCGCGCGACGTGGCGCTCCGCGGTGCCGACGTTCCCGATGGCCAGCCGCAGCACGATGCGGTCGGCGAGGCGGGTGTGGGACAGGTAGGCGTCGCCGGAGGCGTTGACCGCCTCCATGATCCGCTCGTTGCGGCGGTCGCGCTCCTCCGGGTCGGCGACGAACCGCGCGCGGAAGCAGACGACCGACAGCGGCGACGGGCGCCACGACCTCCCAGCCTCGTCGCGCCTCCACCCAGGAGCGGAAGAGCTGGGCCAGCCGCACGTGCTCGCGGATCCGCGCCGCGAGGCCTTCGGTGCCGAAGGCGCGCATCACGAGCCACAGCTTCAGGGCGCGGAAGCGCCGGCCGAGGCTGACGCCGTAGTCCATGAGGTTGGGCGCCGACCGCCTCCTCGGGCGTGCGCAGGTAGTCGGGGACGAGGCTGAAGGCCGCGCGCACGACCTCGGGCCGGCGGGTGTAGAGCACGCTCAGGTCCAGGGGCACGAACAGCCACTTGTGCGGGTTCATGACCAGCGAGTCGGCGCGGTCGCAGCCGTCGAGGACGTGGCGCAGCTCGGGCACGATGGCCGCGCAGCCCGCGTAGGCGGCGTCCACGTGCAGCCACAGGCCCTCGCGTCCGCGACCTCGGCGATCGCGGGCACGGGGTCGATGCTGGTGGTCGAGGTCGTGCCCGACGCGTGGCCGTCGACCGCGAAGGGCGTGAAGCCGGCGGCGCGGTCCTCCGCGACCGCCTTGCGCAGCGCGGCCGACGTCCATGCGGAAGCGCGGCGTCCACCGGGATCTTGCGCAGCCCCTCCTGGCCGATGCCGAGGACGATGCCCGCCTTCTCGACCGACGAATGGGCGTGCTCGGACGCGTACATGCGCAGCCGCGCCTGTCCGACCAGCCCGCGGCGCCGCGACGTCGAGCCCGGGGACCGCCTCGCGGGCGGCGGCGAGCGCGACCAGGGTCGACGGCGGACGCGGTGTCCTGGATGACGCCGAAGAGGCCGGCGGGAAGGCCGAGTCGCCTGGCGCAGCCAGTCGAGGACGACGACCTCGAGCTCGGTGGCCGCGGGCGCCCGTCTTCCACAACATGCCGTTGACGTTGAGGGCCGCGGTCAGGAGCTCGCCGAGGATCGCGGGCGGAGTCGAGGAGTTGGCGAAGTAGGCGAAGAAGCCCGGGTGGTTCCAGTGCGTCACCGCGGGGAGGATCTGCCGCTCGAAGTCGGCCAGCGCATCGGCCAGGGGCTCGGGCTGCGCGGGCGCGCGGGCCGGCAGCGCCACGCGCAGCTCGCCGGGGCGCACGCGCGGCACGACCGGGAAGGGCTCGGGGTTGGCCAGGTACCGCGCGATCCAGTCGATCAGCCGGTGTCCCTCGCGGCGGAAGTCCTCGAGCTCCGGAGAGGAGCACAGGCCATGCGCATCACGGCCGCGGCTACGTCGACGTCGGTGACGATGAACATCAGGACGTGGCTGCCGATGCGGAACTCCATCTGGTTGTTGAGGACCTGCTGCTCGATGCGGTCGGCCTCCACGTAGGTGCCGTTGGTCGATCCCAGGTCGCGCAGGATCGGCGTGGTCGCCGAGGATCTCCAGCGACGCGTGCTGCCGCGAGGCCTCGGGGTCCTCGATGTTGATGTCCGCGCCCGGAGCGGCCGATGGTCGTGCGCGCCTTCAGCACCGGGTGGATGTGGCCGGTGGCGGGGCCCTGGATGACCGCGAGCGAGAACCGCTTGTCCTTGGGCAGCTCGAGCGATGCTCTTCTCCAGGCCGCGGCCGGTGACGGTCCCCGCCCGGGCTCGGCCGGCTTCTTCGCCGGCGGCGCGCGTCGGGCGCTTGGGCGCCGGCGCCTCCACGGTGGGCACCTGGGCGGCCGTGCCGGCGGCATCGTCCCCGGGGGAAGCGTCATGGCGGCCGAGCAGCGGGTTCTCGATCTCGATCGTCCCCCCGCATTTCGCGCAGCGCGTCTTGGCCCGCGGGCGCTCCCCGAGCTTCTCCTCGTCGAACTTGTACTTGGCCTGGCAGCTCGGGCAGACGATGATCATGCGGTGCTCTCCTCCGGCCGCGCCGGCGCAATCGCATCGGGCCGACGGCGCATCAGAACGAATCGCGCGGGGCACGCGGCCGGCTGCAACCGGCGCGGAGGCCGTCGGCGATCGGGTACCGGATGCAGGATGAATTCGACAAGAGGAGGAGCCGTGAACGGAGACCTGGTCCTGTGGGCGGCGGACGACGACGACGTCGAGGATGACGGGATCCTGGACGACGAGCGACGAGCCCGGACACCGAGATCGACGCCGACGAGGACGAAGAGGAGGAAGACGAGGACGACGACGACCCTCGAGGACGACGACGACGAGGACGATGACGACGACGAGGACGACGACGACGAGGACGACGACGACGACGACGACGAGGAAGACGACGACGAGGAGGAGACGAGGACGAGTGGGACGACGACGATGACGACGAGGACGAGGACGAAGAGGAGGAATGAGCGAGACCCCGGCCGGCCGCGGCGGGCTGAGCGCGCGATGACCGTCCCGCTCCTCGCCGCGCCCGGCCTGGATCAAGGCCCGGGCGCCGCATGGGCGAGCGCTACGAGCGCCTGCAGGGGCTCATGCGCGGCCTCGCCCTCCACACCGTGTGCGAGGAGGCGCGCTGCCCGAACATCGGCGAGTGCTGGAACCGCGGCACCGCGACCTTCATGATCCTGGGCGACGTCTGCACGCGCGCCTGCGGCTTCTGCGCGGTGAAGACGGGGCTGCCGCGCGCTGCCCCCCGATCCCGAGGAGCCGCGCGCGGGTGGCGGACGCGGTCGCGCGCATGGGCCTGCGCCACGCCGTGATCACCTCCGTGAACCGCGACGACCAGCGGGACGGCGGCGCGTCCGTCTTCGCCGCCTGCATCCGCGAGATCCGCGCGCCGCGTCCCGGGCTGCGCGGTCGAGGTGCTGATCCCCGACTTCAAGGGCAACTGGGACGCCCTGGCACGTCGTGCTCGCGGCGCGGCCCGACGTCCTCAACCACAACACCGAGACGGTGCCGCGCCTCTACCGCCGGGTGCGGCCCGGGCGCCCGCTTCGAGCGCTCGCTGGAGCTCCTGCGCCGGTCGCGGGAAGCCGGGCCTCCTCACCAAGAGCGGCATCATGGTGGGCCTGGGCGAGGAGTGGGACGAGGTCGAGGACGCCATCCGCGCGCATCCGCGGCGCGGGCACCGACATCCTCACGGTGGGCCAGTACCTGCGTCCCAGCCGCGACCACCTGCCGCTGCAGCGCTACTACACGCCGGAGGAGTTCGAGCGGCTCAAGACGTTCGCGCTCGGCGCTGGGATATCGGCCACGTCGAGTCGGGCCCGCTCGTGCGCTCGTCGTACCACGCCGACGAGCAGGTCCGCTCGCCGACGTAGCGCTAGCGCGCGCCGCCGAGCGACACTGCGCGGCTGACCGGTCGCGCTGCTTGCGCCGACCGCGGCGGCGATCGCGGTCCGCCGCGCGGTCGACCCGTCGGCCGCGGTCGTCGCGCGCCCGAGCGAGAGGCGGATCGATCCCTGGACCCGCTCCATCGGCAGGCCCATGCCGCGGAGCACGTGCGACGGCTCGACCGCGCCCGCCGCGCAGGCGGCGCCGGTGGACACCGCGATGCCGGCGAGGTCGAGCGCCATGAGCAGGCTCTCGGCCTCGATCCCCTCGAAGGACACGTTGGCGGTGTTGGGCACGCGGGGCCCGTCGCCGTTGCGCCGCGCGCCGGGGATGGCGAGCAGCCGTTCCTCCAGCCGGTCGCGCAGGCCGGCCAGCCGCGGCGCCTCCGCGGCCAGCTCGTCCGCGGCCAGCGCGGCCGCGCGGCCGAGGCCGACGATGCCGGCGACGTTCTCCGTGCCCGCCCGGCGGTTGCGCTCCTGCGAGCCCGCCGCGCGGCCCACGGCTTGAGGCGCGTGCCGCGCTTCACGTAGAGCACGCCCACGCCCTTGGGCCCGTAGAACTTGTGCGCGGACAGGGCCAGGTGTCGACGTCCAGCGCGCGCACGTCGATGGGGATCTTGCCCGCGGCCTGCACGGCGTCGCAATGGACCAGCGCGCCCGCCGCGTGGGCGATGCGCGGCGGCCTCCTCCACGGGCTGGATGACGCCCGGTCTCGTTGTTGGCCCGCATCACCGCCACCAGCGCCGTCGTGTCGTCGACCTTCGCGCGCAGGTCGTCGAGGTCGACGAGGCCGTCGGCGCCCACCCGGACGACCTCCACCGGCCAGCCCTCCTCGGCCAGGGCCTTGGCGGTGTTCATCACCGCGTGGTGCTCGATCGCCGAGTAGACGATCTTGCGGCGCGGCTCGCGCGCGGCCCGCGGCCGCGACGCCGCGCAGCGCCATGTTGTCGGCCTCGGTGCCGCTGGCGGTGAAGACGATCTCGGACGGCGTGGCGCCGATCAGGCGCGCGACCTGGGCGCGCGCCTCGTCGAGAGCGGCGCGGGCCTGCTGGCCGTACCAGTGCAGGCTCGACGGGTTGCCGAACCCCTCGCGCAGCACCGGCAGCATCGCCTCCAGCACCCGCGGGTCGAGCGGCGTGGTGGCGTTGTGATCGAGGTAGATGCGCTCCACAGGCCGATTGTACGCGCACCCCGTCCGCACCGCTATCTGAGCCCGGGGGGCGGACTTAGGGGCTGTGTTATGATCCGCCTTCGCTTCGATTCGGCCCGCCTAAGGCCCTCGGCGCCCGGCATCGGGCGCCCCTCGGAGAACCGGCACGAAATGCACGAAGTCGTCGTGGCGGGGGCGGTTCGGACGCCCATCGGAAGGTTCGGCGGCGCGCTGTCGCGGCTGAGCGCCGCCGCAGCTCGGGGCGGCCGCCGCCCGCGAGGCGCTCTCCCGCGCCGGGCATCGCGCCCGGCGCAGGTCGACGAGGCCGTCTTCGGCTGCGCGCGCCAGGCCGGCGGCGGGCCCAACGTCGCGCGCCAGATCGCGTACCGCGCCGGCGTGCCCCAGGAAGTGCCCGGCCTACACCGTGAACATGGCCTGCGGCAGCGGCCTCAAGGCGCTGCACCTCGCCTACAAGGCCGTGCGCGACGGCGACGCGCGAGGTCGTGCTGGCCGGCGGCGCCGAGTCCATGAGCCGCGTGCCCTACCTGCTGACCGACGCGCGCTGGGGCTACCGGATGGGCCACCAGGCGGCGGTGGACGCCATGTACCAGGACGGCTTCCTGTGCCCGCTGGCCGAGCAGCTGATGGGCGAGACCGCGGAGACGCTGGCCGAGCATGTACGAGATCACGCGCGAGGAGCAGGACGCGTTCGCGCTGCGCAGCCAGGAGCGCGCGGCGCCGGGCGCATCGCCGAGGGCCGCTTCGACGCCGAGATCGTGCCCGTGGTCGCGCCCGGCGGGCCGGGGCGAGGAGACGGTCGCGCGCGACGAGCATCCCCGCGCCGGAGACCACCGCTGGCCTCGCTGGGCAAGCTGCCGCCGGTGTTCAAGGACGAGGGCGGGACGGTGACCGCGGGCAACTCCTCGGGCATCACCGACGGCGCCGCGGCGATGCTCGTGATGCGCCGGCGAGACCGCGCGACGCGCTGAAGGTCGAAGCCCATGGCGCGGCTGCTGGGCGTCGCCTCGGCGGGCGTCGACCCGCACGTCATGGGCATCGGCGTGGTGCCGGCGGTGAAGCGGCTGCTCGAGCGGCTTGAAGATGCGCCTCGACGGACTTCGACCTCGTCGAGGTCAACGAGGCCTTCGCGGCCCAGGTCCTGGCCTGCGACCGCGAGCTGCACTTCGACCCCGAGCGCCTGAACGTCAACGGCGGCGCCATCGCGCTCGGCCATCCCATCGGCGCCACCGGGGCGCGGATCGCCGCCACGCTCGCTGCACGAGATGAAGCGCCGGCGGCGGCGCGGCGCGGCCTGGCCACCCTCTGCATCAGCGGCGGCATGGGGCTGGCCGCCGCCTTCGAGGCCGCCTGAGTGGAACCGCAGGACGACGTCGACGCCTACGGGACGGTGCGCGCCGGCGCCCACCTACCAGCACGTCCAGTACGCGGTGGCGCAGGGCGTCGCCCGCCTCACCCTGAACCGCCCGCCCGCCAACGTCCTCTCCGTCGAGATGATGGGGGAGATCAACTCCGTCCTCGAGTCGCTCGAGTACCAGAAGGACATCAAGGTCGTGGTGCTGTCCGCCACCGGCAAGTACTTCTCCGCCGGGTTCGAGCTGGCCGACCACCTGGGCGACCGCGGCTACATGATGCTGGAGGCGTTCCGGCGCATCTTCGAGAACATGGCCAAGCTCGACAAGCCGACGCTGGCGGTGGTGGCGGGCCCCGCCCTCGGCGCGGGCAGCATGCTGGCCGCCGGCTGCGACATGGTGCTCGCCGCGGCCAGCGCCGCGAAGTTCGGCCATCCCGAGATCAAGGGCGGCGTCTTCAACCCCGTGGCCGCCGCGCTGCTGCCGCGCCTGGTCGGCCGCAAGAAGGCCGTCGGAGCATCCTGTTCGGCGGCGCGGCCTCACCGCCGCCGAGGCCGAGCGCATCGGCCTCGATCACCCGCGCCGTTCCCGACGACAAGCTCGAGGCGGAGGCGGCGGCGCTGATCCAGCGGTTCCAGGAGCACAGCGCGGCCGTCCTCCAGCTCACCCGGCGCGCGCTGGCCGGCGGCGCTCGACCTGCTGCTGCCGGACGCCTTCCGCCACGCCGAGGACGTCTACCTGAACCAGCTGATGGCGCACCGAGGACGCGGAGGAGGGGCTGAAGGCGGTCATGGGCAAGCGCAAGCCCGTCTGGAAGGACCGTTGATGGCGGCGACGAGCCCGAGGGCGCGGCGGCTCGCACGGCGGCTGGGACAGGTGGCCGAGACGTCGCAGATCTTCGAGGCCGAGCTGATGGCGCTGCGGCTGCGCGAGTCGGGCATCGAGGCCGAGGTCGTCGACCAGACGCTTCAACCAGGAGCCGCTGCCCAACGTGCGCTCGTTCGCGGTGGTGCGCGTCCTGGTGCCGCAGGACGCAGGTGGACGAGGCCCGCCGCGTCCTCGCCCAGGGCCTGCCGCTGCCCGAGGACGGGGAGTCGGAATCCGACGAACGACGCCGAGGACGAGCTCAATGCTTTCGTTTGAGCTGGAGGACAGCCACAAGGACGTCGAGAAGGCCGTGCGCGACTGGGCGGCGCGCGAGGTCGCGCCGAAGATCCACGACCTCGACCGCGAGCACCGCTTCGAGCGCGGCGTTCCTGAAGGGCATGGCCGACCTGCACCTGCTCGGGATCTGCATCCCCGAGGAGTACGGCGGCGCCGGGCATGGACTACATCAGCCTCGGCCTCGTGTCCGAGGAGCTGGAGTACGTCGACACCCACCTGCGCGTGATCATGTCCGTGCACGTCGGCCTCAACTGCATGACCCTCATGATGCTGGGGCACCGAGGAGCAGAAGCAGAAGTACCTGGTGCCCCAGGCCAAGGGCGAGAAGATCGCCACCTACGGCCTCACCGAGCCCAACGCGGGCTCCGACGCGGTCGGCATCCAGACCACCGCGGTGCAGCAAGGGCGACCGCTACGTCCTGAACGGCGAGAAGGTCTGGATCAGCCTGGCCGACGTGGCCGACCACTTCCTGGTCATCGCCTGGACCGACCAGGAGAAGAAGAAGAACCGCGACCACAGCGGGCTCTCGCGCCTTCATCGTGGAGCGCGCCTTCAAGGGCTTCAGCTCCTACACGATCAAGGAGAAGTGGGGCATCCTGGCCGGCAACACCGGCGGCTTCGCCATGGAGGACGTCGAGGTCCCGGTGGAGAACCGCGTGGGCGAGGAGGGCGAGGGCTTCCGGGTCGCCATGTTCGCCCTCGAGAACGGCCGCTACACGGTGGCCGCCGGCGCCACCGGCCTGATCCGCGCCTGCCTCGACGCCTCGGTCAAGTACGCGCAGGAGCGCAAGACCTTCGGCCAGCCCATCGGCGAGCACCAGCTGGTGAAGGAGATGATCGCGCAGATGGTCTCCGACTACGACGCCTCGCGGCTGCTCTGGCTGCGCGCGGGCTGGATGAAGAACGAGGGCCTGCGCAACACCCGCGAGACCTCCCTCGCCAAGTGGTTCGCCACCGTGGCCAGCGAGCGCGCGGCCTCCGACGTGCGTGCAGATCCACGGCGGCAACGGCTACTCGGACGAGTACCCGGTCGGGCCGCTTCTACCGCAACTGCAAGGCGGCGGTGATCTACGAGGGCACGCGCGAGATCCACAAGATCATGCAGGCCGACTACGCGCTCGGCTACCGCCAGGACAAGCCGCGGCGCGTCGACCTGCCCGCCTATCAAGCGCTGAACTCCAAGGAGCCACGATGCATCGCGACGACCTGTTCCTCGAGTTCGTGAGGGTGGTGGAGCGGGCCGCCATCGCCGCCGCCCGCACCATGGGCCAGGGCGACCGCAAGTACTCCGACCAGGTGGCCGTGGAGGCCATGCGCAAGGAGATGGAGACCGTCGACATCGACGGCACCATCGTCATCGGCGAGGGCGAGCGCGACGAGGCGCCGATGCTGTTCATCGGCGAGAAGGTCGGGCAAGGGCGGCTTCGCCGGTGGACATCGCGGTCGACCCCCTGGAGGGCACGAACCTCTGCGCCACCGGGCGCCGGCAACGCCATCGCCGTCCTGGCCGCCTCCGAGAAGGGCGGCCTGCTGAACGCCCCCGACATCTACATGGAGAAGCTCGTGGTCGGGCCCTCGCTCGCAGGGGCAAGGTGGACATCAACGCCCCCGTGGCGGAGAACCTGAAGGCCATCGCCAAGGCCCTGGACCGCGACGTCAACGACCTGGTGGTCATCGTGCTCGACCGCCCGCGCCACGAGCGGCTGATCGCGGACATCCGCAAGGCGGGCGCCCGCATCCGGCTGATCGGGGACGGCGACCTGTCGGCCGGCATCTCCGCGGCGGTGGTCGGGCACGGGCGTGCACGCGGTGATGGGCACCGGCGGCGCGCCCGAAGGCGTGCTGACCGCCGCCGCCATGCGCTGCCTGAACGGCGAGATCCAGGGCCAAGCTGGTGCTCACCAAGGCCGCCGACCGCGAGCGGCTGCAAGAAGATGGGGATCAGCGACCTGGACCGGGTCTACCGCACCGAGGACCTGGCGCCCGGGCAAGAGCGTCATCTTCGCCGCCACCGGCGTGACCGACGGCGCGCTCGCTGCGCGGCGTCCGCTTCTTCGGCGACGGGCACGCGCACCCACACCCTGGTCATGACGACGGTGCCCGCACCAGGTGCGCTTCATCGACACCATCCACGCCAAGGACGATCCGGACGTCAAGATCCGGTTCTGAGTACTGCTCTAGCTGGGCGCTGTCTGCGCCGGCAATCCCTCGGCCGACGCGAATCGCTGTGCGACTCGCGTGCATCTACGTCCGGGAGTCCGATAGGCAGTCCGACGTGAGTGGTTTCAACACTTACTGCAGACCCCTCATTTTTTCCTTGACATGCGTTTGACGCCGTTGCTAGCTTCACGCAGCACTTTAACTTCTGTCTGTAAGTCCGTATGCTCTACGGTTCCGTTGCGGTGGTCGTCGATGTGGCGTGTAGAGGCAGCGAAGCCGCTTCAGTAAGGAGAGAGAGGCACTCGTGGGTCTGTTCGGGAAGAAGAAGGGGCTCGTCGGCCTCGACATCGGCTCCTCCGCCGTCAAGGCCGTCGAGCTGAAGGCCGGCGGCAAGGGCGGCGCCGAGTACCAGCTCGTGAACATCGGCATGGAGCCGCTGCCCCCGGAGGCGATCGTCGACGGCGCGATCATGGACTCCGGCGCGGTGATCGACGCCATCCAGCGCCTCTTCACCGCCCAGAAGATCAAGACCAACGACGTGGCCACCAGCGTCTCCGGCAACGCGGTCATCGTCAAGAAGATCAGCCTGCCCCAGATGAGCCCGGAAGAGCTGGCCGAGTCGATCCACTGGGAGGCCGAGCAGTACATCCCCTTCGACATCCAGGACGTGGCCCTCGACTACGAGGTGATCGAGGGCGGCGGCGCGGCGGCAACATGGACGTCCTGCTGGTCGCGGTCAAGAAGGACAAGATCAGCGACTACACCTCGGCCATCAGCCAGGCGGGCAAGAACCGCCGATCGTGGTCGACGTGGACGTCTTCGCCCTCCAGAACTGCTACGAGATCAACTACGGCGTCGACCCCGGCCGCGTGGTCGCGCTCCTGAACGTCGGGCGCCTCGATCATGAACATCAACATCGTCAAGGGCGCGCACCTCGATCTTCAACCGCGACATCGCGGTGGGCGGCAACCAGTACACCGACGCCATCCAGAAGGACCTGAACCTCTCCTTCGACCAGGCGGAGGCGCTGAAGAAGGGCGCGCGGGTCGAGGGCGCGGCGCCGGAGAACCTGCGCCCCGATCCTGCAGGCGGTCTCCGAGAACATCGCCCTCGAGATCCAGAAGACCTTCGACTTCTTCAAGGCCACGAGCTCCGAGGACCGCATCGACCGGATCTTCCTCGCCGGCGGCACCTCCAAGGTCCACGGGCTGCAGGACCTCCTCTCCGACCGCTTCGAGGCGGGGGTCGAGATCATGAACCCCTTCAACAACGTCACCTACAACCCCCGGGACTTCGACCCCGACTTCATCAACGAGATCGGGCCCTCGGCCGCCATCGCCGTCGGGCCTGGCCGTGCGAAAGGTGGGCGACCGATGATCCGCATCAACCTCCTCGGCGCCGGACCGGCCGACCAAGAAGCCAAGAAGCGGCGGCGGCGGCGTCCGCCGTCCACGCCGGGCGCCATGCAGGCCTATCTCCTCCTCGGCGCTCTTCGTCGGCGGCGCCGCTCGCTGGTCTGCCTGCGGCCTGCTACTGCTACGTAGTCGGGCCAGATCACGCGAGCTCGACACGCAAGATCGCCGCCGCCGAGAAGCGGCAGCGGGAGCTGCAGGCGATCAAGGGCAGGTGGACGCGTTCGAGGCCGAAGCGCGCGACCTTCCAGCAGCAAGGTCGACCTCATCGAGCGGCTGAAGGCCGAGCAGAGCGGCCCCGTCCACATGCTGGACGAGATCTCGAAGGCGCTGCCCGACTTCGTCTGGCTGACGCAGCATGGACCAGACCGGCGCCGACGCTGCAGTTCACGGGCCAGAGCAACGGCCTGACCGTCGGTGGCCGACTTCATCAGCGCCCTCAGCGCAGCGGCTGGTTCCCGAACGTGGACCTCGGCGTCCAGCACGGAGACCAACAACATCGTCACCTTCGCCGCTGCAGCGCCACCTTCAAGAACCCCGAGGTGGCGGCCAAGGAGGCGGCGGCGGCCGCCGCGGCAGCCCGATGCCCGGCTCCACGGCCGCGGCCAGCCGCCGGCAGCGCAGGTAGAGGAGAGGGAACATGGCTGACAACGCCCTCACCAGGCTCTCGCTCGCCGGCCAGCTCGGCGTCGTCCGTCGTCGTCGCCGTCGCTGATCGGCGGCGCTCTTCTACTACTTCTACTACGCCGCGCGGTCGAGGAGCGCGAGGACGAAGACGGCGCAGCTGGAGGCGCTGCAGAAGGAGATCCGCGCGCTCGAGGTCACCGCCAACAAGCTGCAGGAGTTCCAGCGCGAGGTCGCGCTCCTCGAGGCCAAGCTCGAGACCCTGAAGCGGATCCTGCCGCCCGAGAAGGAGACGCCCGGACCTGATGCGCAAGGTCCAGGCCCTGGCCGCGCAGTCGAACCTGCAGCATCAAGCAGCTTCACACCCGGCGGCCGACGGTGAACAAGGAGTTCTACCAGGAGTGGCCGATCAACATGGAGGTCGAGGGCAACTACCACAACCTCGGCCTCTTCTTCGACCGCGTCGGCCGGCTGTCCCGCCTGGTCAACGTCGGCAACCTCAAGATCACGTCGCTGCCCGACGCAGACGGTCTCGCAACACGATCAGCGCCGACCTGCGTGGCCACGACCTTCGTCTACGTCGAGACGCCGCCCGCCGCCGCCCGGCGCGCCGGGCGCGCGCCGAGGCCCCGATGAGGCCCGCGCCGATGCAAGCCGCTGCTGTGCTGGCCGCGTCGGCCGTGCCTGTCGCGGTGCCGGCCGTCGCCCAGGCCCCGGCGCGCCGTCGCCGGAGCCCGCGCCGCGACGCTGCCGCCGGCGCCGACACCGTCAAGTCGATCCTCGACGCAGGAGCTGAGCGCCGCCGCCGGGCGGCTACACCTACAGCCCGCAGGGCCGGCGCGATCCGTTCGTGAGCCTGCTGAAGCCCGTCGGCCGCCGACCGCGGGCCCGGGCAGCGGCCGCCGGGCATGGAGGGCTTCCTGATCCAGGAGGTCGCCCTCAAGGGCATCGTCAACGACGACCGCAGCCGGGCTACATCGCCATGCTCCTGGGCACCGACGGCAAGTCGTACTTCGTGAAGTCGGCCAGCGGCTCTTCGACGGCGTGATCACGGCCATCGACGCCGACGTCGGTGACCTTCCGCCAGGAGGTCACGGACCCCCTGTCGCCCGTGAAGACCCGGGACGTCAAGAAGACCCTGTATCCGTCCGAGGAGGCGCAGGCAATGAGAGCCAAGCTGGCCTGGGCCCTGCTGGCGGCGGTCGCTCGACGGCCGCTGCGCCGGCGCGCCCGCGCCGGCCGAGGACCGCGCGCCCACGGCCATCTCCGAGATCCGGCACGAGAGCAGCGAGCGGTCCACGCGGCTCGTCGTCGAGTGCACGGGCCCGCTGGCCTACACCTACTACAGCCCCGACCCGCTCACGCTGGTGGTGGACATCCCGGAGGTCGACGCGTCGAGCGTCCCGTCGCGGATCAACGTGGGCACCCGGGAGGTCGAGTCGCATGCGGGTGACGCAGCATGGCCCGCGCCGACGGGCGGAGCCTGGCCCGCCTCGAGGTCCGGCTGGCCAGCCTCGTGCCCTACCAGATCTACTCGAAGGACAAGACCTGAACCTGGTCTTCGAGCGCGCGCCGCGAGGCCGCGCGCCGCGCAGGCCGCCGCCCGCAGCCCGCCGCCGAGGCGCGCCGAGCCGCCCCGCGCCGCTCGGCGGCGCCCGCGGCCGCCGGCGCCGGACGGCCGCGAGCCGCGCCGCCGAGCCCGCCACGTCGAGGCGCGTCGGCGCGCCGCCGGCCCCGGCCGGCCGCGAAGCGCCCGCCGTCGCGCATCCTGTCCGTGACTCCAGGCGACGAGGACGGCCAGCTCGCCGTCACCGTCACGGCCGACGGCGCGCTGCGGTACCAGGACTTCTTCCTCGGCAACCCCGACCGCCTGGTGGTCGACTTCAAGGACGTCACCAGCCGCGCGCCGATGCGCACCGGTGGAGGTCAACCGCGAGCCCGTGCGCGAAGGTGCGCCTCGGCGCAGTTCAGCGCCGCGTCGCCGCAAGGTCGCGCGCCTGGTGCTCGACCTCTCCGAGCCGCGCGCCCTACCGCATCGTCGAGGGCGCGCGACGGCATGAAGATCGTCTTCGGCGAGGGCGAGACGCCGCAGCCCGGCGCCGCTGGCCGCGCTGCGGCACCGAGCCGCGAGGCCGTGCGTCCGGCCGCCGTCGCCGCGGCGCGCGCGCCGCCGCGCCGTCATCCTGCGCCGCGCCCCGCCCCGGCGCCGCTGCCCGGCCCGGTCGCCGGACCCGCTGCAGGCG
Source organism: uncultured Gaiellaceae bacterium (assembly GCA_963827015.1). Classification (GTDB taxonomy): domain Bacteria; phylum Actinomycetota; class Thermoleophilia; order Gaiellales; family Gaiellaceae; genus Gaiellasilicea. Next base: position 16,109 of record CAWGZI010000001.1, read on the forward strand.
CCCGTCGCAGCGGCCGGTCGGAGTTCGAGCCGATCACGGTCGACCGCGCGGCGAGAAGCAGTACACCGGCCACCCGATCAGCCTCGACTTCAAGGACGGCGACCTCCAGGACATCTTCCGGCTGTTCGCCGACATCAGCGGCCTGAACGTCGTCGTCAACCCCGGCGTCAGCGGCAAGGTCACGCTGAAGCTGAACGAGGTGCCCTGGGACCAGGCCCTCGACCTCATCCTGAAGGCCAACGGCCTCGGCTACACGCTCGAGGACAACGTCATCCGCATCGCGCCGCCTGAGCCGACCTGCAGCGGGAGGAGCAGGAGCCGGCGCAAGCTGGCCGAGGAGAAGGCGCTGGCCGGCGACCTCGCAGGTCTGGACGCAAGCGCCTCTCCTACGCCAAGGCGGCCGACCTCGAGCCGACGGTCAAGAAGGTCGGCGCCTCTCCGCGCGCGGCACGATCACCGTCGACCCCCGCACCAACACGATGATCATCACGGACCTCCCGGTGAACATCGAGCAGGCCAAGGACCTGATCGCCGACCTCGACCGCGCGACGCCGCAGGTCGAGATCGAGGCCCGCATCGTGGTCACCAGCCGCAACTTCACGCGTGACCTCGGCATCCAGTGGGGCTTCCTGAACCAGCAGACGCCGCAGTTCGGCAACACGACCAACCTCGCCTTCCCGAACGCGATCATCCTGAACGGCCAGGGCGTGCCCAGCGCCGGCGGCATCCCCGCCGACCAGGCGGGCGCTGGCCTCGGCACGCCGGCATCGGCACCGCACGGCCGCGGCTACGCGGTCAACCTGCCCGCCACCGGCTTCAACACGCGCGCATCGGCATCTCGCTCGGCAACATCCTCGGCAGCTTCAACCTCGACGCTGGCCCTGACCGCGCTCGAGCGGCAGGGCCGCGGGCGCCTGCTCTCGACGCCGAAGGTCACGACGCAGAACAACCAGTCGGCCGAGATCAAGCAGGGCGTCCAGATCCCGATCCAGACCGTGGCCAACAACACGGTCACGGTCACCTTCAAGGACGCCGTGCTGACCCTGAAGGTGACGCCGCAGATCACCGAGGCGGGCACCGTCATCCTGACCGTCGAGGTCGAGAACAACTCCGCCGACTTCGCGAACCTGGTGAACGGCATCCCGCCCGATCAACACCCAGTCCGCCAAGACCCAGGTCCTGGTCCGGGACGGCGCGACCGCGGTCATCGGCGGCATCTACCAGAGCAACGAGCAGACGTCGCAGGCCGTCGACGCCGTTCCTGGGCAAGCTGCCGATCCTCGGGCTACCTGTTCCGGAACCGGTTCATCACCAACACGAACAACGAGCTGCTGCTGTTCATCACGCCGCGGATCATCAAGGGCTGAGCGTGATGAAACGACGCCGACGCATGCGCGTCACAGTTGCATGGGTTCCGTGGAGGGAAGGTCATGAGGTCACTGCAGATTCTGGGGATCGTCGGCTTCGCGGCGTGCCATGACCGGGTGCGTCCCCGACTGGGCCCGCGAGAACGAGACCGGCATCATCATGGAGATCGCCGAGCATCACGGCTCGCGGGCGGCGAGCGAGCGGCCGAGGGCGCCATCCTCCTGTCCGACGTCGGACGACCGGTCTTCAACGACGACGCCGTCGTCACGTCAACATCTTCCGGAAGAACCCGACCGTGCTCGGCGACCAGCGCCGCTGGAGCACGTCCGCCTCGAGCGCTACGAGGTGCGGTACTTCCGCACCGACGGCCACAACGTGGAGGGCGTCGACGTGCCCCACCGGATCACCGGGCCCCTGAACCGGTCCGCTTCCACACCCCGACCGAGACGGGCGAGATCGAGGCCGAGGTCGTCATCACCATCGTCCGCCACCAGGCGAAGCTCGAGCCGCCGCTGCGCAACCTCGTCGGCATCCTGATCAACGCCGGCGACGCGGCATCTTCCTGTTCCCGGGGCAGGGGATCATCACGACGGTGGCCGAGATCACGGTCTTCGCCCGCCAGGTGACGACGGGCGAGCCCTGAGCGCCGACGGGCCGATTCCAGGTCACCTTTGCCGACTTCGCACGATGACGCAGTAAGGATCAAGCGAGGGAGCGATGAGGACACATGCAGTCGTTCGCAGCGGTCGGGCCGGCGGCCCGGGGAGCCGTTGCTCCTGGGCGCGCTGCTGGCCTTCCATGGCTGCGGTCTCGACGACGTCGACATCCCCGAGCTGGATGGCCCGTCGACCTTCGCCGCGAACCTGCAGCTCCGGGTCAACCCCGACCTCGCTGGTCGCGGACGGGATGAGCACCGCCGCTCGTCACCGCGACCTTCTTCGACGTGAACGGCGCGGCCGGCGGCCAACCGCGAGATCTTCTTCACGATCGCCGACGAGGACGGGCGCTTCGCGGCCATCGGCAGCTTCCCGACCGCGGAGGGCCCGGGCTTCGCGGTGACCGTGACGCACCGACGCGCAGGGCGTCGCGCGGTCGTCTACCAGGCGCCGCCGCGCACGGACGCCACCGCCGACCAGATCGTCCTGATCGCCGCGCGGCCCATCGGCGACGACGCCAACGGCGGCGATGTACCGGACGGTGCGCATCGAGCTGCGCTCCGCGGAGCCGCGGCTGTTCCCGCCGACGCCCGGACAACGGATGCCGCCGGACTGCGGCTTCGCGGTCGAGACGGCGCCGAACGGGCTCCGGACCGAACGTCGCCGATCCTCTTCCAGACGCACGTCCTTCGACCCGCGACGGCACCGATCGTCGCGCTACGAGTGGTTCTGCGGACTCGGCAACGGCCGGCGGTCCGACTACCCCGGACATCGCCTGCGTCTACCGCACCGCCGGGACCTACACGGTGACCCACGTCGTGTCACGGACGACGACGGCGCCCAGGACGTGCCTGCGCGGCGTCGCCGTAGCATCCGCTAGGTCGCGAGCGGAGATCCGCGACGGTCCCAGGCCCCGCGCGGGGCCTGGGACCTTCGCCTTTCGAGGGCACGTGGCAGCAACCCGCGGATCGACGACCTCCGGAAGCGGATCGAGAAGGATCCGGGCTCGCGCCTGTTCGCGCAGCTCGCCGAGGAGCTGCGCAAGGACGGCGAGCTCGAGGACGCGATCCGCGGTCGCCCGCGAGGGCCTGCAGAAGCATCCCAACTACCCGTCGGCGCGCATGACCCTGGGGCGCGCGCTGCTCGACACCGGCGACTGGGCGGCGGCCCGCGCCGAGTTCGAGCTGGTCCTGAAGGGCGCGCCCGACAACATCCTGGCCAGCCGCTACCTCGGCGGAGTGCCTGGAGAGCCTCGGGGAGCGCGACGGCGCGATCGCGCGCTACAAGGCCACCCTCGCCATGGCGCCGGGCGAGAAGCACGTGCTGGCGCGCCTGCAGGAGCTGGAGAAGGGAGCGATCGCGGCGCGCCGGCGCCGGCGAAGCCCGCCGCCGCGCTCCAGCGCCCGCGCGCGGCCCACGACGGGCTCCGGCCGGCGACCGCCCCGCCGGCGCCGCGCGGCGTCGCCGCCCGCCGTCCCGCGCCGGCGCCCGCCGCCGCCGCCGCTCCCCCGCCGTCCGACGCCGCGGCCGCGCCGCCCGCGCCGCCGCCCGCCGGCGCCCGCCGCGCCGCTGCCGCCGATCCCGCTGTCGACGGTGGAAGGGCGAGATGGAGCTCGAGACGAGCGCACGCGCGCCGCGCGAGGCTCGACGCCGGCCCCGACGCCGGCGGCGGAGCCGCCGCTCGGCGCCGATCCCGCTCGTCGACGCCGACGAGGAGTTCGAGCTCGAGCGGCCGTACGAGAGCCCGACCACGAGCATCGGCACGGCGCGAGGCCCCGCGTCGCCGGCGGCTCGCGGCTCGCCCCTGCGGCACCGGCGCCTGCCGAGACCGCGGTCGCGCCGAGGCGCCGAGGACGAGGAGTTCGAGCTGGAGGCGCCGCACGAGGCGCCCGTCGACCGGCTGGGCGGCGTCCATCCGCCCGCTGCCGGTCGTCGAGGAGCCGCCGCCGCCGCGCCGACCGCCTCCGCGCCGGTGCGCCCGCGCTCCGGCCGCGCCGCCCGCGCCTGGAGCCGACGCCGTCCGCCGCCGCCGCCGCGTCCCGCGGCGCGCGGCGTCCGCGCTCATCTCGCCGACCCTGGCCGAGCTGTATTTCAACCAGGGGTTCACGGACAAGGCGATCGAGGTCTACCGCGAGCTGATCGCGCGGGAGCCGGGCAACGAGCGGCTGAGCGCGCGCCTGCGCGAGCTGGAGAAGATCCAGCGGACCCTGCCGGGGGCGAGCCGCCGCCGCGCCGGAGCGGCGGACGCGCCGCGGCCGCGGCGGCACCGGACGCCGCGGCCGACCGGCGGCAGGCGCATCGAGCGCACGATCGCGCGCCTGGAAGGGCTTCTCGCCGCGATTCGAAAGGGGTGACGGTTGGCCGGATTCGCCGAAGCGCTGAAGGGCGATCGCCGCCCGCGTGCCGGAGACCCAGCTCCTGATGATCATGGGCACGGACGGCATCCCCATCGAGAAGCTGGTCGTCCGCGCCGGACCCGAACCTGGACGCGGTGGCCGCCGAGTACACGACGCTGCTGCGGGCGAGCGTCTCCGCGGCCGCCGACACCGGCCTCGGCGACCTGCAGGAGCTGTCGGTCGTGACCGAGAAGATGATGGCGCTGCTCGTCGCCATCACCTCCGAGTACTTCCTGTTCGCCGCCCTCGTCTCCGGGCGCGCTCACCGGCCGCGCCCGCTTCGCGCTGCGCCTGGCCGGCCTGGCGCTGGAGAAGGAGTTCGCCTAGGCGGCGCTCCGCTGCCGTCGTCCGTTGACAACGTCCGCGGGCGGGACGAATAATGCGCTTTCTCGCGAGCTCGGACCGTCAGCGCGGAAGGAGACCCATTGGACCTCAAGGAGCTCAAGGAGATCCTCCAGATCCTCGACGAGAAGGAGATCACCGAGTTCGAGCTCGAGGAAGAGGGGATGAAGCTCCGGATCCGCAAGGCGGCGGCCGGCTCCGCCAACCACGCCGCGGCCGCGGCGCCGCGCCCGCGCCGGCGCTGCCCGCGCGCCCCGCGCCGCCGCCCGCCGCCGCCGCCGCCCGGCCGCCGCGCTCCGCGCCGGAGCCGCCGCCCGCCGCCCCCGAGGCGGAGGCGGGCCTGACCGTGGTGAAGAGCCCGATCGTGGGCACCTTCTACCGGACGCCCGATCCCAACTCGCCGCCCTTCGTGAACGTCGGCGACCGGGTCCGGGTGGGCCAGGTGCTCTGCATCATCGAGGCCATGAAGCTCATGAACGAGATCGAGGCCGAGGTGGCGGGGGAGATCGTGAAGATCCACCACGAGAGCGGGCAGCCCGTGCAGTACGGCGAGCCCGCTCTTCACCATCCGGCCCTGACCGCGGCCGCGCCGACGCACCGCATGTTCAAGAAGATCCTGATCGCCAACCGGGGCGAGATCGCGCTGCGCGTCATCTGGGCCTGCAAGGAGCTCGGGATCAAGACGGTCGCCGTCTACTCCGAGGCCGACCGCGACAGCCTGCACGTGCGCTTCGCCGACCAGGCGGTGTGCATCGGGCCCGCCGCGCAACATCGACTCCTACCTGAACATCCCCGCCATCATCAGCGCGGCCGAGATCACCGGCGCCGACGCCATCCATCCCGGCTACGGCTTCCTCTCCGAGTCGAGCTACCTGGCCGAGATCTGCGAGGCCTGCAAGCATCAAGTTCATCGGCCCCGGGCCCCAGGCCATCCGCCTCATGGGCGACAAGAGCCGGGCCAAGAAGGCGATGATCAAGGCCGGGCGTGCCCGTGATCCCCGGCTCGCCCGGCGTGGTGGAGGACGAGGAGAAGGCGCATCCGCGTGCGCGCAAGGAGGTCGGGCTTCCCGGTCATCCTCAAGGCCTCCGCGGGCGGCGGCGGGCGCGGCATGCGCGATCGTGCGCGCGCCGGCCGAGCTGGCGGCCGGCCTTCCGCGCCGCCCAGGCCGAGGCGGCGGCCGCCTTCGGCGTGCCCGACGTCTACATCGAGAAGTACGTGGACGGCCCGCGCCACATCGAGATCCAGGTCATGGCGGACGCGCAAGGGCAACGTGGTCCACCTCGGGCGAGCGCGAGTGCTCGATCCAGCGGCGGCACCAGAAGATCGTCGAGGAGGCGCCCTCCGCCGATCGTGAGCGAGAAGCTGCGCCGCCGCATGGGCCAGACCGCGGTGGAGGCGGCGCGGGCGGTGCAGTACGTGAACGCGGGCACGGTCGAGTTCCTGGTCGACGCGCTCCGGCAACTACTACTTCATGGAGATGAACACCCGCATCCAGGTCGAGCACGGCGTCACCGAGCTGGTCACCGGGCGCGACCTGGTCAAGGAGCAGATCCTCGTGGCGGCCGGGGAGCCGCTGTCCTTCGCGCAGAAGGACGTCGCCTTCACCGGCCACGCCCTCGAGTGCCGCATCAACGCCGAGGACCCGGTGCACGTTCGTGCCCTCGCCGGGCATCATCCGCCACTTCAACGTGCCCGGCGGCCCCGGGCGTGCGCGTGGACACCTTCGCCCACGAGGGCTGCGAGATCTCGCCCTACTACGACAGCCTGATCGCCAAGCTGATGACCCACGGCCGCGACCGCGCGGAGGCCATCGCGCGCATGCGGCGCTGCCTGGACGTGATGGTGGTCGAGGGCATCAAGACCAACATCCCGCTCCACCGCCGCATCCTGGAGGACCCCGACTTCCAGGCCGGGCGGCATCGACACCCGCTTCATGGAGCGCTTCGCCGTCGCCCAGGAAGGTGGTCCCCGCCGCCTCCTGAGTGTGCCCGGCTCCCGCCCGCGCCTTTCGTCTACCCGATCCTCGACGCCGACGCGCTCGGCGGGCGCGTCCGCGGGCGACGCTGGCGCGCGCGCTGGTCGCGGGCGGGCGCCCGGCTCCTGCAGCTGCGCGCCAAGGGCCTCGGCGACCGCGCGCTGCTGCGAGCTGCGCCCGGGAGGTGGTCGCGGCCGCGCGCGCGGGCGGCGCGCTGGTGGTCGTGAACGACCGCCCCGACGTGGCGCGCATCGCGGGCGCCGACGGCGTGCACGTCGGGCCAGGACGACCTGCCGCCGGCCGACGTGCCGGCGGCTGCTGCCCGCGCCGGCGCTGGTCGGCCTCTCCACCCACGACGTCGCGCAGGTCGCGCGCGGCGCCCGCCGAGCCGGCTCGACTACGTGGCGATCGGCCCCGTCTTCGCCACCCGCAGCAAGGCCGCTCCCGATCCCGTCGTCGGCCTGCGAAGGCGTGGCCGCGGCGCGCGCGCGACCACGACGCTGCCCCTGGTGGCCATCGGCGGCATCACGCGCGCGAACGCCGCCGAGCGTGATCGCGGCCGGCGCCGACGGGGTGGCGGTGATCTCCGAGCGTGCTGGCCGCCGACGATCCCGGCGCGCGCGTTCCGCGCGCTGGCCGCGGCCCTGCAGCCGCGGCGGTGACGGCCGGCGCCGACGCCGGCGCGGCCGCGCCCGCGCCTCCTTGCTCCTCCTGCTCGCCGCCTCGCTCCTGCCGCATCTGCGGCGCCGCCGTGCCCGGCGCTCACCTACTACTTCCGCGACTTCACCGTGACCTTCTACCCGCTGCGCCGTCTCTGGGCGCGCGGAGCTCGCGCGCGGGGCGGCTGGCCGCTGTGGAACCCGTACGTCGACGAAGGCGCGTTCCTGCTGCCCGACGCTCTATCCCGTCGACCTGCTGCACGCGCTGTTCCCGGGCCCGGCGGCGGTCTCCTGGCTGCTGACCCTGCACTTCCCGCTGGCCGCGCTCGCCGCGTACGCTGCTCGCGCGCGAGCTCGGCGCCGAGCCGCGCGGGCGCGTTCGTGTCCGGGCGCCGTGTACTCGATCGGGCGGCCTCGCGCTGTCCGTCGCTCAACCTGTACGTCTTCCTGCAGGCGCTGGCCCTGGCGCCCGCTGGTCGTCGCTCGGCCTGCGGCGGGCGGCGCCTCGCGGCGGGCGCTGGGTCGCCGGCGGCGGCCGCCGTCGTCGCCGTCGTCGCTCAGCGACGCTGGCCCTCGAGTTCGTGGCCCAGGCCGTCGCTGCTCGGCCTGGCGCTGGCGCTGGTCGAGGACGCGCCGCGGGCGCGCGCCGCCGGGCGCCTGCGCCGCGCGCGCTCGCGATCGCGGCCGGCCTCGCCGCCGTCCCGCTGGCTGCTCACCGCCGACGCGCTGCGCCACAGCGTGCGGGGCAGCCGGCTTCCCGCGCGAGGTCGCGCTCGGCAACGAGCTCCATCCCGTGGTCCTGCTGCAGGTCCTGGTGCCGCGGCGTCCTGGGCTCGCTGTCGCGCGCCGGTCGAGGAGTGGTGGGGCGGCCGGTTCTTCACCAAGGGCTTCCCCTATTTCCTGAGCCTCTACCTCGGGCCGCTGCGCGCTGGCGCCTCGCCGCCGCCGGGTGGCGCGGCCCCGAGCGCCGCCGGCGCACGCGTGCTCGCCGCGGCGGCGCTGGTCGGGCTCTGGTACGCGCTGGGCGCGCGCGGAGGGCTCGCGCTGGCCGTCTCGTATCTGCCGCCCGTGCAGTGGTTCCGCTTCCCGTCCAAGGCGCTGCTGCTGCCCGTACCTCGCGGTCGCCGTCTTCGCCGGGTTCGGGGCGGACCGGCTTCGGCGGCGGCGCGGGATGGCGGACGCTCGCCGCGGTCGCGCTGGTCGCGGCCGCGATCGCGGGCGTGGTGGCGGCGGCTCCGTGGGTCGCGCCCGACGCTGCCGGCGCGCGCGCTGGCGATCGCCCGCCGAGGCCGCGTGCCCGCGGCCGGCCGCTCCGCTGTCCGGCGACGCGCTGGCAGGTCGCCGCGCGTCGCGCTCGTCCTGGCGCGCGCTCGGCGCTGCTGGTCCTGCGCGGCCGGCTCGCCCCGCGCGCGCGGCGCGCGGCGTCGTCACCGTGCTCGCTCGTGGCCGACCTCGCGCGGGCGGGCATGGGCATGAATCCCGCAGGTGACGCCGGCGTTCTTACGCCCTGCTGCCGGAGATGCAGGCGCTGCGCCTCGACGCGCTCTCCGGCGGCCGCGTCTTCTCCTACGGCCTCGATGCCAGCCCGGCGTTCCGGCGCTTCCTCGCCTCGGCGACGCCCGGGCGGGGGCTGTGGTCGTTCTTCCTCTCGCGGCAGGTCGCTGGCGCCCTACGCCAACGTGATCGACCGGGTCGAGACTCGCGGAAGGCAAGGACCTGACGGCGTTCGTCCCCCGCGCGCCGGAGCTGGCCGGCGAGGACTACGATCCCGCGCGCGTCGGCGGAGATCCTCGGCCGCCTGCGCAGCGCGGCGGTGACGCGCGTGGTCAGCCTCGATCCGCTCGCCGCATCCCGACCTGCAGGAGGTCGCGCGCATGGCCGCGGGCCCGCCCGGGATCGACATTCACGTCTACGCGTTGCGCAACCCGTGGCCGCGCGCGTCCCTGGCCTGCGGGGACGGGTGCGGCGGCACGGTGCGTCGTCAGGCGCGGGCGGGCTGGACCCGGCTCGACGTCGAGGCGCCCTCCGCCGGCCTCGTCGTGGTGCGGGACAACTTCGCCCGCGGGTGGCAGGCTCGGGTGGACGGCCAGGCGGCCGAGGTCCGCCGAGCCGGCGACCATATGGCGGTCGCGGTGGGGCCGGGTGCGCACGAGGTCGTCCTGACCTACCGGCCGCCGGGGCTGCGCGCCGCACTGGCGCTCACCGCCTGCGGCGTGCTGGCCGCGGCCGTGCTCGCGATCCGGACGCGCCCGTGACCGCCTGGGCGCGTCGCGCCGTCCCCCTCATCGGCATCGCCGCCGTGTTCGGCCCACGGCTACCGCGCTGCGTGACTACGTGCTCACCGCCCGCGAGGCGGGCTTCGACACCGTGGCGGGCAACGACCACCTGCGGTGGCGGCGCCCGTGGCTCGACGGACTCAGCGCGCTCGCCGCCGTCGCGGCGGACGGCGGGCCCGATGACGCTGGCGACGACCGTCGCGCTGCCCGTCGTCCGGCATCCGGCGGTGCTCGCGTCGGCGCTGACCAGCATGGCCGCGTTCCACCCGGACCGGTCGTCGCGCGGGCATCGGGCCCGGGTCCAGCCACGCCGACTACGACGCCGTCGGCGTCCCCTTCGACGAACGGTGGTCGCGGTTCGACGCGGCCGCCCGGGACATGCGCCGGCTGTTCGCCGACGCATGCCCCGGCCCCGTGCACATCCGCCCCCGCAGTGGTACGCCAGCTGGGGCTCGCAGACCCGGCTGCGCGCCCTCGCGGCTGACGCCGACGGCTGGATCGCCTCCGGATACAACGCCCCCCGGCCAGTACGCGGCGACCCGCGCCGCGCTCGACGGGCACCTGCGCGCCGCGGGCCGCGACCCGGCCGCGTTCCGGACCTGATCGCCACCGTGTGGCTGCAGGTCACCGACAGCGCCGCCGAGGCCGAGCGCCTGCTGTGCGACGTCCTCGCGCCCGCGCTCGGCCGCGGCCCCGCCGACCTCGGCCACCTGCCCGTCGGGCCGCCCGAGCACTGCGCCCGGGTGCTCGCCGACTACGCCGCGGCGGGCGCCCGACGGGTGCTGCTGTGGCCGTTGCGCGACGGCATCCGGCAGCTGCGCCGGTGCGCCGAGGAGGTCGCGCCGCACCTCCCCGCGCTGAGATCAGTGCACGAGCTTCAGACCGACCACCCCGGCGACGATCGCGCCCGAGGCACAGCAGGCGCGCGGCGGTCGTCGACTCACCGAGGGCGACCATCCCGTAGAGGGCGGTGCCCACCGCCCCGATCCCGACCCACACCGCGTACCCCGTGCCGACCGGGATCTTCCCGCAGCGCGTACGCCAGCCCCACCATGCTGAGCACGAGCGCCACCCCGAACACGAGTGACGGCACCAACCGGGCGAAGCCCGGGACTCGGAAAGAGCCGACGCCCAGACGGTCTCCAGCACACCGGACAGGACGAGGACGACCCACGCCATGACGCACCTCCCACGAAGCGTCGTCTTGTCCTGCCGGGTACGACGCGCTCGTCCGGGGATGCCGCGGATGCGGTACCGAAGACCACGGTAGCAACGGGACGCCGCGCCGACCGTCGTTGGTGACCGGCCTGACCAACGATGAATCCGGCGGCCCGGCGCGGTCTCCAGAGACATGACTTCGAGCTCACTGACCCAGCTGCTCGACCGGCACGTGCGGGCGGGCAGGCTCCCCGGCGCGGTGGCCGCCGTGGCGGACGGGCCCGACCTGGAGGTCGCCGTCGTCGGCGCCCGCGACGTCGACGGGCCGCCGATGACGCGCGACACGATCTTCCGGATCGCGTCGAACAGCAAGCCGATCACCGCCGCGGCGACGATGCTGCTCGTCGACGATGGTCGGCTCGGCCTGGACGACCCGGTCGCGCGCTGGCTTCCGAGCTGGCGTCGCCGATGGTGGTGCGCACCCCGGAGTCGCCGGTCGACGGGCCGGTAGCCGCGCCCGTAGACGCTCTCGATGTAGCGCGGGGTGCGGGATTCGTCGCCGAGCGCCCGCCGCAATTCCTTGACCGCCGAGGTCAGGGCCAATTCGCTGACGATCGTCCCGTCCCAGACCGACGAGAAGAGCGCGTCCTTGGTCAGCAGCTTGCCGTCCTGCTCGGCGAGCGACAGCAGCACCCGATAGGCCTTGTTGCCGAGCTTGAGCGGCCCCTCGGGACCGATCACGCGCTCGTCGGCGCGATCGATCACGAAATCCCCGAAGGCCAGGTGCGTCGCTTCGCTCGGCATGTTTTTGCTCTTCCGCGCAGCAACCCGCTCGCGCTCGTCGCGGCGGCAGGCGCCTCGATTAGCACAGTTTTCCCTCTCGGACGACGATCCCGATCAAACCCGGCGGAATCTGGGATTCTGGAAAGATTCTGGATCAGTCAGTTTCCACAAGGCTCTCAGGATGGCGGCGGCCGCCTCGCCTAATCCTTTCCCTGCCCCGGCCATCCCGTCGGGGCGGACTGGGAGAAAGAAGATGATTCGTAACAGCCTGTTTGCTGTCGCCGCGTCCCTGATGACGCTCGGCACCTTCGCAAGCACGATCGCGATCGTGACGGCGGGCAGCTCCGCGCCCGTGCAGCAGATCGCGTGACGCATGAATGTTTCGCGTTCGAAACGCCGTGGACCTTCGACGACCGGAAATGGAGATGAGCAAGTGATCGAGGATCGGACTCCCCCAGGGCTTCGGCCCTCGCTCGGCTGGCGGCCTGCCAGGCTGCCCCCCGTCAATTCGCGTGACTGGGAGCGCTGGCTGGCCCCGGTGCCTGCTCACCCCGTGCCGGCCGGCCTTTCCGGTCGTCCCGCGGCCCTGCTGCCCGCTGCCCCGGCGGCGGCCGTGCGTTGCCAGGAAGGCCTTGCCGACCTGTTCGCGCGGCGGCCGCAGGCGCCTTCCGTGCGGCGGATCGTCACCGACCGCCTTGTCCTGCGCGTGCTGGGCCTCGACGATTTCGACGATTATACGGCCATGCTCGCCGACCCCGAGACCTTCAAATATTCGGAGCGTGACGGGATGGGCCCGGACGAGGCCTGGACCCGAATGCTCCGCCACGTCGGCCATTGGAGCCTGATGGGATGGGGCATGTTCGCGGTCGAGGAGAGAGTGACGGGCCGCTTCGTCGGCGAAGCTGGGCTCGGCGAATTCCGCCGGGGACTCGGTGAAGACTATGACGGCGTGCCCGAGGCCGCCTGGACCATCGCCGGCTGGGCGCGGGGCCGCGGCTATGCGACCGAGGCGATGCGGGCGGCCCTGGCCTGGACCGAGCAGCGGCTTGCCGCGCCCCGGAGCGTCTGCCTGATCCATGTCGACAATGCGGCCTCAATTCGGGTTGCCGGCAAGCTCGGCTACCGGCGCTTCGCCGAGTGCACCTATCGCGATTACGAGGCTCTGCTGTTCGCGCGCGACCGCGCCTGAAATCCGCTACGCGCCGCGCATCGCCGCCTCCAGCACCTGCCGCGCGGCGGCGGCGTCGAAGGGCAGGGGATTGCCCGCCGCCGAGGGATCCTCCTCCGCCATCGGCGCAGCCGGTCGAGCTGGTCGTCCGTCGACGCCGAGCGCGGCCAGCGTGTCGGGGATGCCGAGGTCCCGGCGCAGCGCGAGGATCCAGTCGAGAAAGCCGTCGAACGGTGGCCGGCCGACCCCGACATAGGCGGCGAGGCCGGCGATCCGCTCCTCGATCGCCGGGCGGTTGAAGCGCAGCACATAGGGCATCAGCACCGCGTTGGTGAGGCCGTGATGGGTGCCGGAGAGCGCGCCGATCGGATGCGACAGAGCGTGCATGCCGCCCAGGCCCTTCTGGAAGGCGGTCGCGCCCATCGAGGCGGCGACCAGCATGTGGCCGCGGGCCTCGAGGTCGTCGCCCTGCGTGAACGCGCGCGGCAGCCAGCGGCGGATCAGCCTCATGCCCTCGGCGGCGATGCCGTCGGCCAGCGGGTGGAAGCCGGGCGCGCAATAGGCCTCGAGGCAGTGGGACAGCGCGTCCATGCCGGTCGCGGCGGTGACGTGCGGCGGCAGGCCGACGGTGAGCTCCGGATCGAGGATCACGAGCCGCGGCAGCATCCTGGGGTGGAAGATGATCTTCTTCACGCCCTGCCGCCTCGTCGAGGATGACGCCGGCGCGGCCGACTTCCGAGCCGGTGCCGGCGGTGGTCGGCACCGCGATGACCGGCGCGATGCCGCTCCGGATCGGCGCGCGACCACCAATCCTCCTTGTCCTCGAAATCCCACAGCGGCCGTCTCTGGCCCGACATGAAGGCGATCACCTTGCCGACGTCGAGCGCGCTGCCGCCGCCGAAGGCGATGACGCCGTCATGGCCGCCGTCGGCATAGGCGGCGAGGCCGGGCTCGATGTCGGCGCCGACCGGATTGGGGTGAAGGCTCGAGAACAGGCCGGTGGCAGCCGGCCGCCTCGTTGCGGGCCAGTGCCTCGCGGACCATCGGCAGTTCGGCCAGCGCGGGGTCGGTGACCAGCAGCGGCCGCTCCAGGCCGAGCTCGCGGCAGGCCGCCGGCAGCTCGGCGATCCGGCCGGCGCCGAAGCGGATCGCGGTCGGATAGTTCCAGTTGGCGTGGGGCAGGGTCATCCGAGCGCTCCTCAGATGGAGGGATCGGGGCCGGGTGACGCTCTCGAAGCCGTATCGGCCGAGCGAGGCGCCGCGGCCGCTCTGCTTGACGCCGGTCCAGGCGAGGAGCGGGTCGAGATAGTCGCAGCGATTGGCGAACACCGTGCCGGCCTCGATCTGGGGCGCCAGCCGCTCGGCGGCGTCGAGGTCCGCCGTCCAGATCGAGGCGGTGAGGCCGTAGTCGCTGTCGTTCATCAGCCGCACCGCCTCGTCGTCGTCCGCCACCTTCATGATGCCGACGACCGGGCCGAACGTCTCCTCGCGCATCACCGCCATGCCATGATCGACGCCGGTCAGCACCTGCGGCATCAGATAGGCGATCCCGCCGCTGTCGGCGCGGAACAGCTGCGGCTCGACATGGGTGCGCCGCGCCCGCCGCCAGCGCCGCCTCGACCTGCGCGCGCACCCTGGCCGCGCCGGCGCGCTCGCCATCGGGCCGAGGCTGGTCTCCGGATCGAGCGGATCGCCGAGCCGGTAGCGCTGGGCCGCCTCGACGAAGCCGTCGAGGAAGGGCTGCCACACCGCCTCGTGGACATAGATGCGCTCGACCGCGCAGCAGGACTGGCCGCTATTGTAGAAGCTGCCGTCGACCAGCGCTTCGACGGCGCGCAGCGAGATCGGCGTCGTCGCGGACATAAGCGGGGTCCTTGCCGCCGAGCTCGAGCGTCAGGGTGGTGAAGCTGCCCGCCGCCGCCCGCTCGATCGCCCGCCCGCCTTCGACCGAGCCGGTGAAGGTGGCATGGTCGACGAGGCCGGAGCCGAGCAGGCGCGCCGTCTGCTCGTGGCTGAGGAAGAGGTTGGCGAACAGGCCGTCGGGCAGGCCGGCCGCCGCCAGCGCCTCGGCGAAGCGCTCGCCGGCGAGCGGGGTCTGCGCGGCATGCTTGAGCAGGACGGCATTGCCGGCGAGCAGGGCGGGGACGATCGTGTTGGCGGCGGTGAGAAAGGGATAGTTCCAGGGCGCGATCACCAGCACCAGGCCGGCCGGCACGCGCGTCACCGCCGCCGCGGCCCTGTCGCCGGGCAGCTCGACCGGCGCCAGAGCGCTCTCGGCGATCTCGACCATCGCCCGCACCCGCTCGGCCAGCGAGCGAAGCTCGCCGCCGTAGCGGACCGGCCGGCCCATCTGCCAGGCCAGCTCGGGCACGATCTCGGCGTTGAGCGCCTCCATCGCCGCGAGGAAGCGCAGCAGCATGGCGCAGCGCTCGTCGAGCGGCACCTGCGCCCATTCGCGCTGCGCCTCGCGCGCCTGCTCGACGGCCCGCTCGACTTCCGCGGCCGGAGTGAGCGCCCGCCGCGCATATTCGCGCCCGTCGACCGGCGAAATGCAGATCAGCTCGTCCACGCCGCGACGCTACAGGCTCCGCGCCGCGAAGCAATGTCGGGGCAAGCGGGGGAAATCCGCCAACTTGAATTAATTCAGCAACCCTCGTGACTTACCTCTTGCGCGATGCCCATGCCCTGTGCAGCACTGCCCGTTCATTCGAACATGGGGGTAAAAATGATCAGGAAATCTCGGCTGCGCTCCTCGTGAGCGCCGCATCTCTACGTGCGCCTTCGCCCAGTCGGCACCGGCGGCGCGGCGGCCCAGCCGGGGCGCCGCTCGTCGTGGGACAGCCGCGGCTCATCCAACGTCCTGCGCGCCGGGACCGAGATCAAGATGAGGACCGGACGAGCTCAGCTCGCGCACCAATCGGGTCGGCGAGCGGTTCGAGCTCGAAGTCGCCGATGCCGTCACGCTGAACGGGCAGGTCGTCATTCCGGCGGCAGCGTCGCCGTCGGCGAGGTGATCGGGTCCGCCGCAAGGGAATGTGGGGGCGCCGCGGAATCCTCGAGACCAGGCTGATGTACGTTCGCGTCGGCGACCGCCAGATCCGCATCTCGGGCGCGGCAGGCGATCGCGGTCGGGCCGGGACGGCGGGCGTGGTCGCTTCGATCGCGCTGGTCCGCTTGCCGGATTCTTCGTGACCGGGACGAGCGCCGTCATTGCGCCGCAGACTCCGACGGTCGGCTATACCGAGGAGGACATGCCGGTGGTATTCGCTGGACCGGTCGAGCAGCAGCCGCTGGTCGTCCCGCTTCGGCGCCGGTGGCCACTCGCCGGTGACGCAGCCATAGGCACCGGCGCCCGGACAGGACTCCCCTCCCTGCGATCGGGGAGGGGAGCCTAGGGAACCTTGGCTCGCGCTTCCGGTTTCCTGATAGGATCCGAAAAACACGCTCCGGAGCCGGCCGATGCGAGCAGCGCGATGATATCTGGCCTTGAGCTTGCCGGCCCTGGCGGCCGTCGCCGCCTGCGCCGACATGGCGGATCCCTCCACGACCGCGGCCGCGTCGGCGCCCGGGAATGTTTCCGGCCCGCCAGGTCAACGGCTTCAATCCGGAGGGCGACGACATCGTCTATCTGCGGCTCGGCGCCCGCGACATCTACCGCGCCGAGATCCTGGGCGTCTGCCGCGACATCGACTGGTCGAACCGGATCGGCATTCGCGCGAGAAGCGGCGGCTCGTGGATCTGCCAGGGCCTCGATGCCGAATTGATCGTGCCGGGTCCGGATCGGGTCGATCGTTGCCCGATCACCGACATTCGCAAGCTCAGCCCGACGAAGTGCAAGCCTATCACGCGCGGCGTAGGCCTGGCGTTTCAGATGATCTCGAAATAGCGGGCGAGCTGCCAGTCGGTGACCGCCTTGCGCGCCTCGCGCTCCTCCCATTCGCGGGTGGCGGCATAATGGTCGACGAACTCGGCGCCGAACAGGTCGCGCGCCGCCGCCGATCCGCGCAGCCGCTGCGCCGCCTCCCACAAGGTCGCCGGAAGCGCCCGCTCCGGCGCCGGCGTCGCCTGCATAGGCGTTGCCGGCGATCGGCGCGTCGGGCTCGATCCGGTTGCGCGATGCCCCACAGGCCCGAGCCGATCGCCGCGGCGAGCGCGACATAGGGATTTATGTCGGCGGCGGCGATCCGATACTCGACCCGCTGCGCCTTGGCCGAGCCGCCGATCACGCGCAGCGCGCAGGTGCGGTTCTCATAGCCCCAGGTCGCCGCGGTCGGCGCCCAGAAGCCGGGGATCAGCCGGGTGTAGGCGTTGACCGTCGGCGCGACCATCGCCAGCAGCTCGGGCATCAGCGCCTGCTGGCCGCCGACGAACCAGCGCATCCGCTCCGACATGGCGAGCTCGGCGCCCTCCTCGTAGAAGACGCGCCGGCCGCTCTCCGCGTCGACCAGCGACATGTGGAGATGGCCCGACTGGCCGGGCCAGTCGCGGCGACCATTTCGCCATGAACGTCGCCATCCAGCCGCGCCGCTGGCACAGGATCTTGACGATCGGTCTTGAACAGGGCCGCCTTGTCGGCCGCCTCGAGCGCGTCGTCGACCCGGATCGCCGCCTCGATCACGCCCGGGACCGGTCTCGGTGTGCAGCCCCTCGAGCTCGATCCGCATCGCGTCGCAGGTCGACCACAGCTCCTGGTAGAAATCCGAATGCACGCCGGAGCGCAGCATCGAATAGCCGAAATGGCCCGGCGTGATCGGCCTCAGGTCGCGATAGCCCTTGTCGCGGACCGAATGCGGCGTCTCCTCGAAGACGAAGAATCTCGAACTCGGCCGCGGCCTTGACCTTGAAGCCCATCGCCGGCGGCGCGGTCGAGCACCCGGCGCAGCAGGCCGCGCGGGCAGATCGCCTCGGCCGGGCCGGCGAACTCGCCGAGGATCAGCGGCATGCCGCCTTCGAACGGCATCGCTCGCGCAGCGTCTCGGGAAGCAGCCGCACCTCGGCGTCGGGATAAGCGGTGTGCCAGCCGGTGAAGCTGACATTGTCGTAGAGCTGGTCGCTCGAATCCCAGCCGAGGGCCACGTCGCAAAAGCCGAAGCCCTTGTCGAGCGCCGAGGCGAGCTTGTCGGGGCCCATATATTTGCCGCGGAAGATGCCGTCGATGTCGAACAGCCCGACCTTGGCGCAGGCGGGCTCGCGCGCGCGCACTTGCGCAACGATCTCCGGCTCGCCGCTTCCCATGCGCCTTGCTCCTCCAGCCGGCGAGGTTTGTCTCACGCGTCGCGAGCCTCGGCAATGGGGTGTGGGGCCTCGATCGATGCAAAGCGCATCGACTCGGCGGGCGTCAGGCCGGCGGCGGCTCTTCATCGTGAGAGCGCCGCGTCGCGTCGGTGACGTCCTGGTCGTGGCCGCTCTTGTCGCTGAAGAAAGCGGCGGCGAACAGGCCGGCGCCGAGCAGCACCGAGAAGAACACGCCAAGCACGGTCGCGACCACCATGTGAAGGCGCAGCGGCTCGTAGCGCGAGATGTAGAAGAGCGCGGCGATGACCATCACCACGCCGGCCAGCGCGATCCAGACGATCATGCGCTTGAACTCGGCCAGCGCGCTGGCTCGCCCGTGGGTCATGCAAGGACAACCGGCGGCCGCGCGATCCCGTTCCCTCGGGCTGGTGCTGGTTGACGTGAATTAACCATCCCGGTTTGGGGAAGCGGCCCGCGGGGTGGTAGAAGGGCAATATGCACCGGGGGTTCGCGCTTTTCGCGGCCGGTCTGTTGCCGCTTTCCGCCTGCCGGCAAATGCCTCCACCGGAGGTGCTTGCGAGGGCGCAGGTCGAGGTCGTCGAGGACCCGCTCTGGCTTTCCATCGCTTCGGCCGAGGATGCCGGCCGGCTCGATCGGCTCGCGCCGGCCTGGGAGCAGGCGCTCGGGCAGGCGCGACGCGCCGGCTTTGCGCGCGCGATGGCCCGCGAAGGTCCGCTGCTCGAGCCCGGGACGGCCTTGCCGATGCCCGCGCCGACGCCCGGCTCCTATCTCTGCCGGCTGATCCGCTTCGGCCCGCTCGTGCCGCGCGGCGCGGTGCTCACCTTCTATCGCCCCTTCTTCTGCTATGTCGGCGTCGATCGCGACGCCTTGTCGATCACCAAGCAGAGCGGCACCCAGCGCCCCGGCGGCTATCTCTGGGTCGACGCCGAACCCGAACGGCTGATCTTCCTGGGCTCGATGGCGGCGGAACCCGGCGAGCGGCTGCTGCCCTACGGGGCCGACCGGCGGCGCGACCTGATCGGCGTGTTCGAGCGAGTCGAGGATTTCCGCTTCCGCCTGGTCATCCCCTGGCCGCGCTCCGGCGCGGTGCTCGACGTCTACGAGTTCGTGCCCAACGTCGTTCAGGACTGAAGCGACGTCATCGCAGCGCGGGCGATGCGCAGCCCGTCTTCCTTCGCCCGGCCCTTCACCAATTCCTCGCTGCGCTTCAGCGCCTTGGCGATCGCCTTCAGCGCCATGCCCTTCCGCGCGAGCAGGTGCAGCTTCTGGATCTCGTCGCTGGTCCAGGGCTGGCGATGACGTTCGAACCGTTCTGCCACTTTGCGCTCCCTACAAGGGCCCGTCGGTCCTAGCCCGCGCGCTTGAGCCGCACCAGCGCTTCGTCGAGCGCGGAAAGGAAGCGCGACCGGTCGGCCCGGGCGAAAGGCGCAGGACCGCCGATCGCGTCGCCGCCCGCCCTCAGATCGGCCATGATCGCCCGCGTCGCGATCGCGGCGCCGATCGAGCTGAGGGTGAATGGCTTGCCGTTGGGACCGATCACCGTCGCGCCGGCCTTGAGACAGCGGTCGGCGAGCAGGATGTCGCCGGTCACCACCAGTGTCTTCGCGCCCGGCTTCGGCCGCGATCCAGTCGTCGGCCGCGTCGAAACCGGCGCCGACCACGATCCGCTCGATCAGCGCGTGGATCGGGACCCGCATGTAGCTGTTGCTGACGATCGCCACGGCCACCTCGTGGCGGAAGGCGACCTTGTAGATCTCCTCCTTCACCGGGCAGGCGTCGGCGTCGACGAGGATGCGCAGGGCGGCGGTCATCGCGCCGCCGGTCTTATGGGACGAAGCGCGGATCGAAAAGGCGGCGGACGGCGGTCAGGCCGCCGGCAGCGCGCTTCCGCCCATCGCCTTGAACAGGTCGATCGCCGCTTCGAGCCGCTCCTGGCGCGCGATCGCGCTGGGCATCCTCGGCCTGGATCAGGCGCTGCTCGAGCGTCGAGCACCCGCGCAGGTCCGCCTCGCCCTCGATATATTGCAGCCGCGCCAGCCGCGCGGTCAGCCGCGCTTCCTCGACGATCTCGAGCAGCAGCGCCTCGCGGGCCCGCGACCGTTCGACCGCCGACAGCGCGTTCTCGGCCTCGGCGAGCGAGGTCAGCAGGGCCTGGCGATAGAGCTCGACGCTTTCCGCCTGGCCGGCCGCCGGCAAATTCGAGGTTGCCGCGGTCAGCCGGCCGCGGTCGAAGATCGGCGCGAGCAGGTCGGCGCCGATCGCGAGGGTCGAGCTCAGCGGCCCGGACAGGCTCGCCGCCTGGCCGAGCGCCCGCGCGCTCAGCGTCAGCCGGGGAAAGAAAGCGGCGCGGGCGCGGTCGACGTCGCCGCCCGCGGCCAGGATGCGCGCTTCGGCGGCGCGGATGTCGGGGCGGCGGGCGACCAGCTCGGCGGGCTGGATCGGCGCCAGCGACGGCGCGATCGAGGACGTCGATCGGCGCCGGCGCCAGCGCGAAGCGCGGCGCCTCCTCGCCGGTCAGCACCGCCAGCGCGGTGCGGGTGCGGTCGAGCGCCTCGGCGAGGCGCAGCCGCTCGGTCTGCAGCTCGCGCACGTCGATCGTCTGCAGGCCGAGATCGACCCGGGTCGCTTCGCCGGCGCGGAAGCGGAGGCCGATGATCCGCTCGAGCTCGCTGCGCCTGGACGATATTGCGGTCGAGCAGGTCGATCCGCGCGGCCAGCGCCGCGCGCTGCACATAGGCGCGGGCGACGTCCGACTGCACCACCAGCAGGGTCGCGTCGCGGTCGAATTCGGCCGCGCGCAGCCGCTGGCGCGCGGCGCGCCGTTCGGCGCGGCCGGCGCCGAACAGGTCGAGGTCGAAGGAGATGTCGACGCCGCCGAAGGCATCGGTGAAGTCGAACGGATCGGAGATCGTGCGCTCGGTGCGGGTGCCGCTGATTCCCGGCCGAAGCCGGTGACCGCGGGCAGCATCGCCCCGCGCGCGGTGCCGAGCAGGGCCCGGGCCTGGCGGATGCGCGCGCTCGCCACGCCGACGTCGCTGTTCGCCGCGGCGGCCCGCGCGATCAGCGCCTCGAGCTCGGGCGAGCCGAAGGCGGCGCCGAGATTGGCGGGCAAGGGCGTCGCCGGGAAGGCCGATCGCAGAGCGCCGGCGCGGCCGGCGCCGCCGGCTGGCTCCATTCGGTCGACAGCACGTCGGGCGCCGTCTCGAGCGCGACATGCGGCACGCAGCCGGCCAGCGCCGGCGGCGACCAGCCAGAGCCAGCCGCGGTGAGAAAGCCTCGCCATTGCTGCCGCGCATAGGAGAATGGGGTTAATATTGGCTAAGCCATCGAAACCGGTCGACGAGGGGGCTCGAACCTTTCTCCGAAGTCCTGCCGTCGACGGTTAACTGCACTTTTAGCTCTCTGCGCTAGCAGTTTCGCCTTTGGCAGGCGCGACCGCGGGGCATGAACCAGCGAGCTTTTCCGCAGAGAAGTGATCGACGCCAGCCGCGACCGGCTGGCCGGGACGGTGGTCGCCGCCGTGCCGCCCGTCGTCGCGCCTCTATACCGGGCTGCTGCTCGGCCTGGCTTTCGTGCTGATCGCTGATCCTGATCTTCGGCAGCTACGCCAACAGCGCCGGGTGCGCGGCATCGTCGCCTACGACGCCGGCATCGCCCGCGTCTATCCGTCCGCGCCCGCCGAGATCCGCGCAGATCCACGTCCGCAACGGCGAGCCGGTCGACGGCCGGCGCGCCGCTCGTCACCCTGTCGCTCGCCCAGGGCGTCGAGCGGCGTCGCCAGCCAGCTCGCCCAGCTCGCCAACCAGGACGCCGAGCTGGCCCGCCAGCTCGATCTCGCCGGCAGCTCTGGGCTCGACCGAGGGCCGCAGGCCTCGAGCAGCAGCGCGCCAGCCTCGCCGCCGCGCATCGCCTCGCTCGAACGCCAGCGCCGCATCGCCGCCGGCCAGGTCGCGCTCGCCGAAGCCGCGACCCGGCGCGCCGCCGGGCTCGCCGCGCAGGGCGCCGGCAGCCAGCGGCAGGTCGAGGACAGCCGCTCGCACTTGCTTGCGCGCCGCGCCGAGGTCGAATCCCTGACCGAGCGGATCATCGCCCAGCGCGAGCCGCTGCTCCAGCGACCGAGGCGCAGGCTCGCCGCAGCGCGCGCTGGAGACCGAGCCGCAGCCGCTCGGTGCTGCTCGCCCAGCGCGCCGCGCTGGCCGAGCAGCGCGCGGAGCTGATGCGCTCCGACCGGCTCGTGCTCACCGCGCCCGATCGCCGGCGAGGTCGGCGACGTCAGCGTCGAGGTCGGCCAGCGCGCGCGGCCGGACCGCTCGCTCGTCACCATCGTGCCGCAGCGGCAGCAGTCTCGAAGTCTGGCTCTACGCGACCGTCGCGCGCGGTCGGCTTCGCCCGTCCCGGCCAGCAGGTGCGGCTGCTGTTCGACGCCTTCCCCTACCAGAAATACGGCGCCGGCCGCGGCACCGTCACCGCCGTTTCGCGCGTCCCGACCGAGCCGGCACGCTGGATCACGGCCAGCTCGGCATCGAGGAGCCGGTGTTCCGCATCCGCGTCCGGATCGACGAGATGGCGCCGCGCATGCCGGCGGACCGGCGCGACGCTGCGGCCGGGCATGACGCTTTCTGCCAATCTCGTGCTCGAGCGGCGGCAGCCTGTGGGAGGTGCTGTTCGACCCGATGCTTCGGGCGATCGGCCGATGAGCGCGATCGAATGGCCCTGGGCGCGGCGCATGCAGCCGCTGCTGCAGTCGGAGGCCGCCGAATGCGGCCTCGCCGCGCTGGCGATGGTCGCCAGCCATTACGGCCATCGGGTCAACCTGGCCGGGCTGCGCCAGCGCTACCCGACCTCGATCAAGGGCGCGACGCTCGAGCATCTGATGCGGATCGCCTCCGATCTCGAGCTGGCGCCGCGCGCGGTGCGGCTCGAGATCGACGAGCTCGACCAGCTGCAGAAGCCCGCGATCCTGCACTGGGACCTCAATCATTTCGTCGTGCTGGAAAGCGCCGACGCGCGCGACGCCACGATCCTCGATCCCGCCATGGGCCGCCGGAAGGTCTCGCTCGCCGAGCTCAGCCGCCATTTCACCGGCGTCGCGCTCGAGCTGACCCCGAGCGCCGGAGTTCAAGCCGATCGAAGCGCGGACGCGCACGCGGCTCAGCGACCTGTGGAGCCAGGCTCGCCAACTATCGCGGCGCCGTTCGTCCAGATCCTGCTGCTCTCGCTGCTGATCCAGCTGACCGCGCTGCATCGCGCCCTTCTACATCCAGCTGGTCGTCGACGAGGCGATCGGCCAGGGCGACGTCAGCCTGCTCGGCGTCCTGCTCGCTCGGCTTCGCCGTCGTCTACGCGCTCGCTGCCGTCACCCGCGCGCTGCGCGAATGGGTCGTGCTGACGCTCGGCCAATCGCTGTCCTTCCAGCTCGGCGGCAACGTCGTCCGCCACCTCGTGCGCCTGCCGCTCGCTTATTTCGAGCGCCGCCACGTCGGCGACCTGCTGTCGCGGATCGGCTCGATCCAGCCGATCCAGGAGCTGCTCGCCAAGGGCATGGTCAACGTCCTGATCGATTCCGCCTTGCTGGTCACGACGCTGGTCGTGATGGCGCTGATCAGTCCCGGCCTGACCGCGATCGTCGTCGCCACCGACCTTGCTCTATCTCGCTCGTCGACCAGCTCCTCTATCCGGCCTTGCGGCGGCGCACCGAGGAGGAGATCATCGCCCGCGCCGACGAGGAAACCTACCTGATGGAGACGATGCGCGCGATCCGCGCGATCAAGCTCCACGGCCACGAGACGATCGTGGCTGACGAGCATCCGCGCATGCTTCTGCGGGCCGGAGCGGCCCGGGAACGCGATCACGGTGGCGCCGTTCCGCGAGGGCACGAACCAGCCCTCGAGCCGGAGCCCGTCGCTCGTCGTGAACGAGACGTTCTCGGGCGTCGCGCCGAGATTCGGCGTCGGCACACCGGCCCGGGCGGTGTGCGTGACCGCGTACGAGATCGCCATCGGCACCAGGATCAGGAAGGCCGTCGCAACGGCGCCGAGCGTCTCGAGCCCGCGGCGCGCGTAGCGCCGGCGGCGGCTGTCGTTCGTCCGCCGCGCCCGCCAGAGCGTCGCGACGCCGACTCCGAGCAGGACGAAGCCGGCGACGACCGAGAGGAAGCCGGTGAAGTCGTCGCCGGACGGGCTGGCCGCGATCGTGTAGTAGACGGCCTCCGTGCCGGCGAGGACGCCGAGGAAGCCGGCGAGCAGCGCGATCGCCGCGCGGGCGCCGGCCCGAACGCGCGGGTAGGCCCAGGCGCCCGCGGCCACGAGGGCCAGCAGCCCGAGCCCGCCGGGGAGGTGGTCGACGGGAGACATGCCGGGCTCCGGCTGGAGGAAGTTGTCGTCGACGACGTGGAGGCCGACGAGGCCGATCGAGGCGAGCGCAAGCCGCTGTTCGGTGACGAATCCGGCGACGGCGCTGCGCGAGGGGAAGTGAGCCGTTGCGACGCTCATTGGTCGGTCGATCCTCCTGGGCGGTGAATGGGATACGTCCACGGTCGCAGGCCCCTCTGCGGCGGGACAGGAGGTGCCCCCGCGAGTCTCGGCCGGTTCACACCCGGCGTGCGAGTGCGGTTGACCGCCCGGAATTCGGCCTCTGAGCCGCGCTTCCAGTACCATCCGCGGGCCGGGGCCGTTCGCTTCGTGCCCTTCTCTGTGACCGCCGCGAAGGCGGGCGCAAAGGGGACTCCCCCGCTTCCTGACAACGAACGCCGCGTGCCGTCGACGCGGAAAGGAGGCAGCATGGGAGTCAAAGAGGAGAAGGTCGAGCTGGACGGGGAGATCCTCGAGGCCTTCGGAGGCGGGATGTTCAAGATCGCCTTCGAGAACGGCCACGAGGCGATCGGCTACACCTCCGGCAAGATGCGCCGCTACCGGATCAGAATGGCGCCGGGCGACAAGGTCAAGGTCGAGCTGTCGCCGTACGACCCCACGCGGGGTCGAATCGTCTACCGCGAGCGCTGATCGCGGACGTCAGACGTCGAGCGAGCGGCTCTGCTTCGCAGCTGCGCGCTTCTCGCTGCGACGTTCCTTGAGCGACTTCTGAGCCGGCTTCTTGCCCGTCTTCTTCGGCTTCTGCTGGCCTTTCATGGTGCGAGTGTCGCACAGATGGCTCAAAGAGCAAGCTCGGAGGACACGATCCGAGCGCCGGCGACCATCGCCTCGAGCTTGCCGAAGGCGCGCTCGCGCGGGAGGTACTTCATCCCGCAGTCCGGCGCGACGACGAGCCGCTCGGGCTCGAGCACCGTCAGCGCGCGCCGGATCCGGCCCGCGACGGCCTCCGGCGTCTCGACCTCCACCGCGCCCAGATCGAGGACGCCGAGGACGATCACCTTCCCGGGCAGCTCCCGGAGCAGCTCGGGGTCGAGGTCGGGCTGGGCCGCCTCGAGCGAGATGTGGGTGGCGCTGCAGTCTGCGAGCTCGCGCAGGAACGGATAGCCGCGCAGGCGGTCGTGGACGATGTGGGCGTAGCCGAAGCACGTGTGCAGGACCGTGTCGCCCTCGATCCCGTCGAGCGCGCGGTCGATCGCCTCGACGGCGTACTCGCGCGCCGGCTCGGGCCGAGCCTGGAGGTAGGGCTCGTCGATCTGGACGACGTCGGCCCCCGCCGCCTTCAGGTCGCGCAGCTCCTCGTTCACCGCCTCGGCGTAGGCGAGCGCGAGGCTTCGCGCGTCCCGGTAGTGGTCGTTCTGGGCCTGCTGCGTCATCGTGAACGGGCCGGGGACTGTGATCTTGATCCGCCGGTCGGTGAGCGAGCGCAGGAGCTCGACGTCGCGGACCTCGACAGGCCGCGTACGCCTGATCGGCCCGACCACGCGCGGCACTGGGTTCTCATGGCCGGTGCGGTCGAGAGCGACGCCGGGCTGGTCGAGGTCGACGCCGTCGAGCGCGGTCGCGAAGCGGTTCGAGTAGCTCTCGCGCCGCATCTCCCCGTCCGTGATCACGTCCACCCCTGCCCGCTCCATGTCGGCCACGGCGAGCCGCGTCGCGTCGTCCTGCGCCTGCTCGAGCAGCGGCTCGGCGACGCGCCAGAGCTCGTGCGCCCGCACACGCGGCGGCAGGCGCTCGCCGAGCCGGCCGCGGTCGATCAGCCAGTCCGGCTGCGGATAGCTGCCGACGACGGTGGTGACGATCCCGCTCACCGTGGACGCTCGACGAGCGTCGACTTGTACTCGCTCCGCGGCAGGCTCCCCGGAGGGAGGAGCTCCACCACCGTCCGGACGACGAGGACCTCGCGTAGCCGCTCGGCGATGGCGCCGGCGAGCTCGGGCGCCGGCCGCGAGTCGGGAGCGAGCTCGACGCTGACCGGCAGCGGCGGCTCCTGCTTGACGCCTGCCGACCGCGGGCGGACGAGGATCTGGCCGCTGACGTCGGGCGCGAACGCGCTCACGACCTCGCGGATGGCGGCCGGGAAGACGTTGACGCCGCGCACGATCAGCATGTCGTCGGTGCGGCCGAGACAGCGGACGCGCGGCGCCGTTCGGCCGCACGCGCACTGGCTCGTCCACACCTGCACGTGGTCGCGCGTACGGAAGCGGAGCAGCGGCGCCGCGCGGTGGCGGAGATGGGTCAGGACGAGCTCACCGGTGGCGCCGTCCTCCAGCTCCAGCGCGGATCCGGTTTCCGGATCGATCAGCTCCGCGTGGACGAAGCCGCGGGCGCCGAGGTGCATCCCGTCCTGCTGCTCGCACTCCCCCCAGAGCGAGACTCCGATGTCGCCGATCCCCATCGCCTCGGTCACGGTCGCGCCCCAGCCCTCCTCGAGCCTCGCCCGGAAGGCGGTCTCGCCCCCACCCGGCTCGCCCGCCACGAGCACACGCTGGACGCTCGACCCGCGCAGGTCGTGCGTCTCGGCGAGGTATGCGGCGTAGGACGGCGTCAGGACCGCGGCTTCCGGCTCGAGCCGGCGGATCGCCTGCACGAGCCGCTCGGTGTTGCCGGTGCCGACGGGGACGTGGCAGAGGCCGATCCGATCGAACGCCGCCAGCGCCGCCCCCGCCACGAATGGACCAGCGTTGTAGGTCGACACGATCCGCTGGCCGGCCGCGACGCCGGAGGCGGCGTAGCTGCGCGCCGAGCCGGCCACCCAGTTCTCCACGTCGTCGGCGGTCAGCGGGATGTAGCTCGGCTCGCCCGTCGTCCCGCTCGTCGAGTAGATCCGGACGAGCTCGTGCGACTCCGCGCAGAGGTGCTCCCCGAACGGGTTCTCCGCCGTCCGCGTCCGGCGCAGCTCGTCCTTCTCCGTCAGCGGCAGTTGCGCGATCTCCGCCAGCCCGCCGCCGGCGTCCACGCCCGCGAGCTTGCGGCGGTAGAACGGCGAGCGCTCGAGCAGGTACGCGAGCTGCTTCCGGAAGGCGTCGTCGTCGAGCGCCTGCTGCTCCGGCCAGGGGCGGGCCTCGACGTCAGGCTCGAGCATCGGGCTCGTAGCGGACCGCCTCCTCCGCCGCCCTCCCGAGCACGAAACCGACCGGCTGCTCCCGCTCCTCGGCGAGGTGGGCGAGCAGGCTCGCGGTGCGGGCGAGGATCGGCACCGCCTCGACGGCCGCCACGGGGAAGCCGAGGTCGAGCAGCACCGCAGCGATCGGCAGCGAGACGTTCATCGTCAGCGGCTTCCCCCACTCCTGCTCGACCGCGTCGCGGAGACCGCGCGCGAAGGCGACGTTCGGCCCGCTGATGCCCCGCTCGTCGGCCAGCGCGAGGATGCGCTCCGCCCTCGGGTCGAGCGGCCGGTGCACCGGATGGCCGAATCCCGGCATGCGGGCGCCGGCGGCGTGGAGCTCGCGGGCGACGTCGGCAGGCTCACGGCCGGCCGCCAGCGCGCCGGTGAGCAGGCGCGCGCACTCCGCGGACGTCCCGAGCAGCCGCGGCCCTGCGCCGAGGATGCCGGCCGCCACCGCGCCCTGGAGCGACTTCGGGTCGGCGGCCAGCGTCATCCGCGCAGCCACGTTCGACGGCATCAGGCCGTGCTCGGCGATCGCGACGAGGACGAGGTCGAGGAACTCGCGCTGATCGTCGCTCGGCTCGCTGCCGGTGAGCAGGAGGTGAACGTACGCGGTGAAGCCGATCCGTCCCATGAGGTCGTTCGCGAGGTCGCGCCCCCGCACCTCGACCCGGTCGGGATAGGCCTGGCTGATCGAGCTCACGGCCGGCGGCCGCGGCTCACCCACTCTGCGAGCGCACGTAGTCGATGTAGCCGCGCACGTCCGCGACCGGTTCGGAGTACGCGTCCCCGAGCGTCGACTCCATTCGCTCCATGTAGTCCTCGGCCCAGTCCGGGAACGGGTAGTCGACCGCCCGGAGGAACTCGAGCGTCGCCGCCAGCCGCATGTCCGCGATCGAGGGCCCGTCGCCGCCGATGAACGGTCGGTCGGCGAGGAAGAACGTCCGGTAGACGTCGAGCGGCCCCGCGAGCGCGGCCTCGGCGTCCTTGGCCGCCCTCGCCTTCGCCGAGTCGTCCGCGTCCGACGTCCCCACCTCGCCGGCGTACTGGCCGAAGCCGAGCGTCGGATAGGTGGCCCGTGCGAGCAGCGGATAGAACGTGCCGATCAGATAGAACATCGCGCTGTCGACCATCGCGCGCTGCCCGGGGTCCGTCGGGTAGAAGCGGTCGAGCCCATGCTTGTTGCAGAGGTACTGCATGATCGCGCAGCTCTCCCAGAGCGCGCCCTTCGGCAGCCCCTCCTCCTCGAGCAGCGGGGTCAGGTCGGCCGGGTCCTTGGCGAGGAACTCGGGTGTCCCCTTCTTGCCCCAGACGTCGAGCTCGTCGAACTCGAGCCCCGCAGCGCGGACGAAGA
Organism: uncultured Gaiellaceae bacterium; assembly: GCA_963827015.1. Lineage (GTDB taxonomy): Bacteria > Actinomycetota > Thermoleophilia > Gaiellales > Gaiellaceae > Gaiellasilicea. The sequence goes on from CAWGZI010000001.1 coordinate 44,978, forward strand.
TGCGCACGGTCAGGTTGTTGACGCTCGGCTTCAGGATGCTCAGCGTGGCCATGCTTCCTCCTGGCGGTAGGGGTTCTTCGGCGAGCGGTCGTCCGAGAGCGAGGGCGACCTCGCCGCCAGCGCCTCGATCGCGTCCGCGAGATGCTCCTCGGCGATGTTGTAGTCGCCCCGGTCGACCCGGAGCCGGTGCGCCTCCAGCAGCACGTCGGCGTGCGTGTGCCCGTGCGGCGGCTCGAACCGGTACGACGCCAGCTCGATCAGCAGGCCGAGCGGGTCCTCGAAGTAGATCGAGTCCATGAAGCCGCGGTCCTTGACGCCGCTGTGCCGGATCCCGCGCTCGTCCAGCCGCTCGACCGCCTGCCGGAACGTCGCCTGCGAGAGCGAGAAGGCGATGTGGTGGACGGCGCCGACGTCGGTCGAGGTCCGCGTCGGGTCGGGGACGCGCTCCTCGTTCGTGAAGACCGTGATCAGCCGCCCGTCGCCGGGATCGAAGTAGAGGTGGCTCTCGGACTCGTTGTCGAGGTTCGGCTGCTCGAACACGAACGGCATCCCGAGCACGCCTTCCCAGAAGTCGAGCGACGTCCGGCGGTCGGCCCCGACGATCGTGATGTGGTGGACGCCCTGGCTCTGGAGCTTGCGCACAGGGGCGAGTTTCGCGCGGGCGTCGTCTCGCCGCAAGCCGGAAGGCGTCAGCCGAGCCTGCGGGCGAGCTCCGTTCGCGAGCGGACGCCGAGCTTGGCGTAGACGCGGGTCAGATGGCTCGCCACGGTCCTCTCGGCGAGGAAGAGCGTCGCGGCGACCTCCGCGTTCGTGCGTCCGTTCGCGACGAGGTCGGCCACGCGCCGCTCGGCGGGCGTGAGCCCTTCCGCGCGGGTGCGGCCGCCGATTGCGCCCAGCTCCTGCCGCGCACGTGCGGCCCAGCTCGCCGCCCCCATCTCCTCGAACGCCGAGAGCGCCAGCTCGATCGCCTCCCGCGCAGGCCGCTTCCGGCGGGCGCGGCGCCGCGTGACGCCGAGGGCCAGGAGCGCGCGCGCCCGGCCGAAGGGATCGCCGAGAGACCCGTGCAGCTCGGACGCCTCTTCGAGGAGCGCCACGGCCCGCTCGACCTCGCCACCGGCTGCCGCGACGATGCCCCGGCAGCGGAGCGCGTGGGCGATCACCCAGTCACGGCCGAGTCGCCGCGCGTCCGCCTCCCAGGCGTCGAGCCGCCTCACCGCCTCGTCGACGAGGCCGAGCTCGAGCAGCGCCTCGATCTGCTCGGCCCGCCAGAGCTGCATGGTCGGCTCGAAGCCGTCGGCCGCATCCGTCATCTCCTCTGCCTCCCGGAAGCGCTCCACCGCCGCAGCCGCGTTCCCGCTCCACAGCTCGACCATGCCGAGCGTCGCCAGGGGGCCGTGCAGCCGGGCGGAATGAAGCTCCGACAGCCGGCAGGCGTCTTCGGCGAGCCCGCGCGCGCGCTCGAGGTCGCCGAGGTGGAGAGCTGTGAGCGTCAGAGGGAAGAGACCCGTCGGGGAGGCGGTGTCCTCGCGCACGTAGACGCCGCTCAGACGCCGAGACTGCCGAGCGTGACGATCTGCCAGCGCATAGTTCGCCGTGCGCAGCTCGACCATCGCGAGGTACCACAGCGCGTACGCGGCCATGCGCTCGTCCCGCTCGCTCCAGTCGGCGTAGAGAGTCTCGAGGAGCGCCCGGGCGCGGTCGAAGCAGGCCGACCAGACCAGTACGTGCACGAGCGAGAAAGCTGCGTCCGCGGTCGCCTGCGAGGCCTCGGCGTCGCGGACGAGTTCGAACGCCTGCTCCGCGAGCTCCAGCGCGCCGGCCCGGCCGGCGTTGAGCTGGATCAGCGCCAGCCCGCCGAGCGCCGACGCGCGCAGTGCCTCGTCGCCGACGACCTCGGCCAGGTCGACGGCGGCGAGCGCATGCCCCTCGGCTGCGTCGAGCCCCTCGATGAAGCGGACGTCCAGGCTGAGCCGCTGGTGGATCGACGCCCGCAGCGCCGCCGGTGCGCCGGGCTCGAGCAGCGCCTGCTTCAGCAACGGTACGGCGAGCGGCATGTTCCTGGTCTCGGAGAGGAGGACGAGCGCCTCGGCGCGCGCCGCACCCGCCGTGGCACGGTCGACGACCTCGGCGGCGAGGACGGTCGCACGCTCGATCTCGCCGGCGGCGAGGTGTGCGCGCACGGCACTCGCGCTGCGGCGGTCGAGATCGGCGCGTCTCTCCGGCGACGTCAGGCGGACGGCATGCTCGCCGAGCTCGGCGGCGGCCATCGGCGCCCCCTGCGCGGACGCCGTTCCGGCCGCGATCTCGAGCAGCGCCGCGAGCTCGGCGTCGGGCTCGTCGGCGGAGAGGGCGAGGTGGCGTGCGCGGGCGACCGGATCGCCCACGACCGCAGCGAGGCGGCCGTGCACGTGCCGCCGCTCGGCGGCGCTCAGACCCTGGTAGAGGACGGAGGCCAGCAGGGGATGCGTGAAGCGAACGGCGCCGTCGGCCAGCTCGAGCACGTGCTCCGCGAGCGCCGGCTCCAGGGCCTGGGTCGCGATGCCCGCGCCGGCGAGCAGCTCCGGCGTCAGGCGCGCGTCGGCGGACGCGAGCGTCAGCGCCTCGCGCGTCGCCCCGGTGAAACCGTCGAGGCGGTCGGCCACGAGGTCTTCCAGCCGCTTCGGGACCCTGAGCGGCTGGGTCGGGTCGCGCTCGGCGCCGTCGGCGGCGAGGGCCCGCCCGAGCTCGAGCGCATAGAACGGGTTACCACCCGAGGCCTCGTGGAGCCGCAGCAGCGTCGGCCGGGGGACGCCGTCCGGCAGGAGCGAGTGCAAGATCTGGTGCGTCGCGCCGATGCTGAGCGGCCCGACGTCCAGACGCTCGATCCGGTCGCGTCCGAGCGCCTCCTCTACGCTCGACCCGTCGCCGCCGCGGCGCCGCGTCCAGACGAGGGCGACACCCACGTCGTCGAGCCGCCGCAGCGCGAAGCCGAGCGCACTCGCCGACGACGCGTCGAGCCACTGCAGGTCGTCGATCGCGATCAGCAGCCTGTCCTCGGCGAGCAGCTCCAGCGCGTTGCGGACGGCGACGCCGAGTGCCCGCCGGTCGACCGGCCGGCCGTCGGCGTCCTCGACGAGCAGCGCGACCTCGAGGGCCCGGCGCCGCGGTGCGCTCAGCCTCGGCAGTACCTCGTCCAGGACGCCGTCGAAGAGGTCGCCGAGCCCGGCGTGCGCCAGCGTCTGCTCCGACTCGGCCGGTCTGGCGACGAGCACGCGCAGCCCACGCCCGCTCGCCTCCTCGACCACCGCCCGCCAGAGCGTCGACTTGCCGATCCCGGCCTCGCCTTCCAGCGCGAGCGCGATCGGGCCGTCCACGGCGGCTCGTCGGCCGAGGAAGGCCGACAGCGAACGGAGCTCTGCGTCTCTGCCGACGACTTCGACTGCCATCTTCGTGGCGTCCATCGTGACAGGGCGTGTGTCGAAAGTCAGGTCACGGAAGCGTGCAGCCGTCCGCTCCCGCGGCGTGCGGGCAGAGGCGGGCGCAGAGCGGGCACGACCAGGAGCCCTCGTCGTGCAGCTCCGGGTTCGCCGTCCAGCCGAGCTCGCGTGCCTCGGCTGCGCGGACACGGCGTGCGCACGTCGCGCACGTGATCAGTTTCTCGGTGAGCCTCACGGCTTCAGGGTAGGGCCGCCGGCTCGCTTCACGGTATGCCCCGAAGAGGGTTGACAGCGCGACTTCACGAGGCGGGCCGGGGCTCGCGCGAAGGCGGTTAGCATGGCCGACGTGAGTTGGCTGATCTGGATCCCGGTGATCGTGCTCGGCACCCTGCTCGTGCTCCTCGGCCTGACGGCGCTGCTGGGGCGGGTCGCAGGCGGCCGGTATCTGCGCGCGATCGTCGCGACGCTCTCGAAGGTGCCCTTCCTCAAGCGCTTGTTCAGGCGTATGTCCCAGGCGGCGCTGGAGCGGGAGAACCCTGAGTTGGCCAGTGCGATCCGGAAGCTCGAGCGGTTCGGCGTGCCGACGACGCCGGAGGCAGGCCAGCGCGCTTTGGCCCGCTTGACCCCGGCCGAGCGTCGCGCCTATCTGCAGGCGGCCGGCCAGCAGGTCGAGCTGCCCGAGGCCATGAACCGGGCGGCCCGCCGCAAGGGGGCAGTAGTCCAGCCGCCCGCAGCGGCAGCGCGCGGGCGCAAGAAGCGAAGGCGCTGACGAGCTCTCCGCCAGGGCCGCCGACCGAGATGTACGACGTCCTCGTTGTCGGTGGCGGTGCTGCCGGCCTGAGCGCAGCACTGGTGCTCGGGCGGGCGCGGCGGAGCGTCGTGGTCGTCGACGCCGGCGCTCCCCGGAACGCCCCCGCGGCGCACATGCACGGCTTCCTGTCCCGCGACGGCATGCCGCCTGCCGCATTGCTGGCAGCGGCACGGGCGGAGCTGACCGTCTACGGCGTCGAGGTCGTGGACGACCGGGTGCTCGGGATCGATCCCGGCTTCGCCGTCAGGCTGGCCTCCGGCCCGGTGCTGACGGCACGCCGCATCCTGCTCGCGACAGGCGCCCGCGACGCGCTTCCCCAGATCCCGGGCGTGCGCGAGCGCTGGGGGCGCGACTTCCTCCACTGCCCCTACTGCCATGGCTGGGAGGTCCGCGACCAGCCGATCGGCGTGCTCGCCACAGGTCCCGGCTCCGCCGAGTACGCGCAGCTCCTGCGTCAGTGGTCGGACGACGTCGTCTTCTTCGCACACGCGTACGCACCGACGGAGAGCGAGGAAGCCGCGCTCGACGCGCGAGGAATCCGCGTCGTCGAGGGACTGGTCTCGCGGCTTGTCGTCACCGACGACCGGCTGAACGCCGTCGAGCTCGCCGACGGTCGCGGCATCCCGCGCGCCGCGCTCTTCATCCGCCCCGCGCTCCACGCCCACGACGACGGGCTGATCGCCTCGCTGGGCTGCGACGTCGACGACGCGGGTTTCGTCCGGGCCGACGCCACCGGAGGAACGAGCGTGCCGGGCGTCTGGGTCGCCGGCAACGCCGCCAACCCTCGCGCACAGGTGATCACCGCCGCCGGCGAAGGATCCGCAGCCGCGATCGCGATCAACGCCGACCTCGTCGCGGAGGACGTTGGCAACGCTTCCGAGCGCGACTAGGCCGGAGGACGCCGCGAGCGTTCCAGCTCCGCTCGGCGCTCCTCGATCAAGCCGCTGACCGCGCCGACCATCACATCGCCGCCGGGCTGCGACGCCAGCCCGTCCCGGATCTCGCACAGCAGCTCGACCTCATGCTCGAGCGCAGCGATCTCGGCGGCAGCATCGCTTTCCGGATCCAGCGCGTCCTCGGTCGTCATGCACTCCCCCTCGTTCCGGTCTCGGGCGAGAGCCGGCGTGGCGCTACCCGTGTCCCGGGTCCCCGTCTCGCGGATCGGCAAACTCGGCGACGATCCCGGCGCTGCCGTCCTTCTCGACGATCGAGTACGTGCCCCTCGTGCCGACGACCAGCTCGACCTCGACGTCCTCATGGCCGGGAGCGACGACGAAGCGAACGCCTGCGCCTCGGATCAGCTCGTATTGGCTCAGGGTGAGGCTGATCCGTTCGAAGCACTCGGCCGTCGAGCACTCGCAGATGAACTGATACTCGTCCAGTCCGCCCATCTGCAGCGCTTTCTGCTCGATCGCCTCGTTGACCGTGCGGAAGATGACCTGATTCTTGGCGAGACGCTCTTCGCGGGCGTCGCTCGTTTCCGGGTCTGTCACTCTGGCTCCCTGCGGTTGGAGCGTCGAGGGTCGGGCAGGCGCCCGACCCTCGTTCGCCGATGTGACTACGAGCGCGTCGCCGTCAGCGCCAGAGCCAGGAACATGCCGAGGACGAGGCCGCCGCCACCGGCGAGCATCGTGCTCCAGGTCCCGGCGTGCGTCGCAGCCTGGGTGGCATGCGCCCCCGCTTCCGTCGCGGCCTGCACCTCGATCGTCTTCTTCAGCTCATGGATCTCCTGCTCGACGTCCATCGAGCTCGTCCCGTTCTTCGACTCGGTCATCGTGCTGCTCATGTGTGTCCTTTCGTGGGCAGCCGGCTCCGTCGCCGGGCTGCGTTGACCTTCAGGTGAATAGCGGTGGCCGGGCCGCAATCCGGCCACCGCTAACTGTCGGCCTCTCGGCCGGTGTTGTCACTTGCCCTGACCCCAGTTGAGGTCGAGCTGTTCGCGCGGGTCGTCCGCGTGCGAGCGGGTTCCCGACTTGGCGATCCCGCGGCTGATCATGTAGCCCACCGCGATCGCCGTGATCAGGATCCAGGCCCGCCACGCGCCGAACGCATCGGAGGACGCGGCCGTGATCGCGATGCCGGCGATTGCCAGCACCGAGCCGACGAACTCGCTCGTGAGGAAGAACGGCTTCGTCTCGATCGGATACGAACGCCGCGGCCGCTGATACCCGTAGGGCGGCGGCGTCTGCTGCGGATGGCGCGGCGCATACTGCGGCGCCAGGCCGTTTGACTCTTCAGCGGTGCCGGTCTGCTGACCGCCCCGCTGCTCGTCGATACTCGACATCCGTGTGACCCCTTCGTCGTGAATTCCTGGGCGCGGCTCAGACTCACCGGACGTCGCTCAGCGGATGCCGCGGACGAACGGGGTCTCTGCGTCACGCACCAGAAACTCGGTTGCACGCCGCGAGTGGTCGCGACTGCTCGAACGACCCTCCGAGTTTCATGCGGACGGCTGGACGAGGGAAGCCGGTGTGCGGCGTGCTCGTCAGAGTGAGTGTGCCCGTTTTAGCCCAGCCTAAACCTGGATGGGGACGGGCCGCCCGCAGGCGGCCCGTCCTTCCGAGCTCGGCGACCTAGGCGCGGGTCTGCTGCTTCGCACCCGCCTGCGCCAGCCGCTTGCCGATCGTCTGCAGCTTCTCGAGAGCGACCTTCTCCTGCTCGAGGTTCTGTGTCAGCAAGTCGACGACCTGGGTCTCGCCCATCGCCTCCGCCATGGCGACGAGACCTTCGTAGGCGGCGATCTCGTAGTGCTCCGTGCGCGCGCCCGCCCCGGTCAGGAACGAGTCGAGCACGTCCTGCGACGGCGACTCCTTCGAAACGAACTCGTCGTGCTCCTTCTTGATCCCCTCGATGCCGGGGCACTTCTCGGCGCTCGGCTCCTCGCCGAGGTGCTCGAAGGCCTGCTCGATGTTCTTCACGTGCTGTCGCGTCTCTTCGAGGTGCTCCTCGAAGCCGAGCTGCAGCTCCTCGTCCGACGCTTCCTCCGCCAGCTTCGGCAGCGCCTTCACCAGCACGTTCTCGGCGTAGAGCACGTCGCCGAGCTCATGCAGGAACAGGTCGCGCGGATTACTCATACCGGCCATGTCGACTCCTTCTCGTGTGTGTGGGACAGCTCTTCTCTTCCGATCCATTGGGTCAGACGGCCGCGCCCTCTTCGCGCAGGGACAGCTCGGCGAAGTGATCCCAGTGCTCGTCGAGCTTCCGGGCCATCGCCTCCTCCTCGGCGCGGTTCAGCCGGGCGACCTCGGCCGTCTCCTCGTCCCCGGCTCGAGTCGCGATCCGCTCGAGGAGCTGGTACGCCGCGATCTCCATGTGCTCGGTTGCGTAGCCGTCGCGTGCGTTGCGTCCGGCCTTCTCGCCCCGGACCATGTCGAGCGGCAGCTTCGCGAGCGCGCCGAGGATGCCCGTGGCTTCCCGGACGATCGACGGCGACGCGCCGTGTGCTTCGAGGCGGCCGCGCAGTCGCTGCGAGTGCTGTTCGGTCTCGACCTTGTGGTGCTCGAGCAGGTCGATCACGCCCGGATCGTCGGTCGTCTGGATCATCCCGTCGAGCATCCGCTTGACGTTCTCCTCCATCGCGATCGCCTCGTCGATGTGCTTCACCAGCTGATCGTTCAGTGAACCCATGCTCATGTCTCCTTCGGTGTCCGGTATCTGTGGCTGCGCCTACCTCTTCGCGGCGGCCTTCGGCTTGGGTGTCGCTCGGCGCGGCTTGCTCGCGGCGGACCCGTTTCCGTTCGCGACCTCGCCCGACGGGCTCTTGGGGAGGCCCGCCTGCTTGCGGAGCTTCTCGGCGATCGCCGCGATCTCCTCGGGGGCGTAGTCGGGAGCGAAGACCGCCGGCTGCGACGGAAGGTCGTAGGCGGGCACGCCTTCGGGTGCCTCCTCGACGACTTCCAGGTCCTCTCCGGTTTCCGGATGCGGCCCCTTGAACACGGCCGCGAGCTCGAGATAGTCGCTCGGGGAGAACCGGTAGAGCTTCAGGTGCTCGCCGCGCTTGATGTGCGGCTTGCACTCCGGGATCTTGTCCGTCGGGATCCTCGGAGCGGGGAACATCTTCATCAGGTCGGCTCCGGTGAGGAGCTCGACCGCGCGGGCGTAGGCGACCTGGTGGACGCCACCGCGCACGAGCAGGAAGCCGGTCAGCGCCCGCGCGGCCGGATGCTCGACCATCTCGTAGACCTTCAGCTTCCCGTTGCGGGCACCCGTCTCGAGGAAGAAGTTGTGCGTCAGGTCTTCGACGAGGTCGCCGGAGGAGAACACGTAGTCGCCGTTCCAGGGGCGGCCCTGCGAGTTCTGCGGGAGCGCGCCCTGGCCGCCGACGAGGAAGTGGTGCGGGTTACCGATGCCCAGCATCGGCTCGAGAGGGCTGCCCGGCCCGCGGCCGTTCGACGTCGTCATCGGCGTCGCGCCGGTGAGCATCGTGTTGATCGTCTTCGCGACCAGCTCGACGTGGCCGAACTCCTCGGCGGCGATGTTCGCGACCAGGTCGTAGAACGGCCGTGCACCCTGCTTGTTCCGGAAGTTGAACGACTGGAACGTGTAGTTCAGGAACGTGGACATCTCGCCGAACTTCCCGCCCAGGAGCTCCTGGACGGCGGCGGCGCCGGCCGGGTCCGGATCGGACGGCGGCGGCAACTCGGTCTGAATGCGTTCGATGCGGCGAATCATTGGAGAGAGATCCCTTCGATTGAGGTGAAAAGGCGGCGTACCTCGAGCGAGATGCCGTTACGAGCCGTGCTCACTGGTCATCCACGACCTCCTCGGTAGGCGTTCACACGAGAGACGTTGGCGGGGACGCGTGGACGGGAACGGATTCGCGCGGCAACGCCGGAAGCGTTGCGCGAGAGCACTCGTTCTCGACCCCGTCGGTCGACCCCAGCAACCGACCCTCACCACCAATGCTTCCCGTCTCCGGCCGGCCTAAACGAGATTCGCTGCATCCAAGACAGGGGCGTAACGGATGAGCGCCCCGCGACGTTGCAGAGACTCAGTCGTCGCACGACAAGGGGGTCTTGCATGAGTGCTTTCCAGGATGACCAGTACCAGGACGGGGACCGCACGGCCGTTCGGGAGCCCGTGGCCGGGCAGCAGCAGCAGCCCGCGCCGATGCCGCCCTACGCGCAGCACCAGCCGTATCCGCAGCACCCGTATCCGCCGCAGCAGCAGTACGGCTACGGCCCGCCGCAGGGCTACGGGTATGGCGGCCCGAGCTCCTGGGGCATGCGGCCTCGCCGGGAGTATCCGATCGAGACCAAGCCGTTCTTCCTCACGAGCGAGTTCGTCGGGTCGATTCTGGCCATCGCCGGGATCGCGATCACGGCGGCGTCGTCGGATGCGTTCGGCGCGTGGCGCGCGTGGATCCTGATCACGGCGATCGCGGTCGGCTACATGATCAGCCGCGGGATCGCCAAGTCCGGAACCCGCTCGCACTCGTCCGACCCGCGCGAGCACCTCGACCTCAGCTGGGGTCGTGACCATTCGGGCAACGAGTCGTAGAGCACTCGGGGGCAGCCGCGGACGGACGGCGTTCGCGGCTGCTTCCCGCTTTCTGATGCCGGCAGCGCCCGACAGACTCCTGGAGATCTATCTCGCCGACCACCTGGCGGCGGCGACGGCGGGAGCCGCCCTCGCGCACCGGGCTGCGCGGAGCAATGACGGCACGGCGCTCGGCGAGGCTCTTCGCCGCCTGGCCGGCGAGATCGACGCCGACCGCGAGACGCTGCGGAGGATCGTCGCACAGCTCGGCTTCCGGGAGTCGAAGGCCAAGGACGCCGTGGCCTGGGTGGGTGAGAAGGCCGGGAGGCTGAAGCTCAACGGACAGCTTCGCGGCTACTCGCCGCTCAGCCGCGTCCTGGAGCTCGAAGCCCTGTCGGTGGGCGTCGCCGGGAAGCTGGCTCTCTGGCAGTCGCTGCAGTCGCTGCCCGCCCTGGGCGAGCGGCTCGCCGCCTTCGACCTGGACGAACTCGCGGAGCGTGCGCGACGCCAACGCGCCGAGATCGAGGAGCACCGCCTGCGCGCCGCCGGCGAAGCATTCGGCTCTCCATGACCGGGCGTTGGCGGGTCGGCCCTTGTTTGCCCGATCGGTCGTCCGGAGACATTCGGGTCCCGCCATGCTGACACTGCTCATCTTCTTCATCGTCCTCGTGCTCGTGATGAGCGCTGTCGGCCGCATGGCGCGGGCGAGCCGCAGGCGCGCCTACGAGGAAGAGCAGCGTCGGCTCGAAGAGGTGCGCCGGCAAGGCGGCGAGGAGGAGATCTCGCCCTTTGCCGGCATGCCGTTCGGCGGCCTCTTCGAGGAGATGTTCCGCGGGATGGAGACCCGCTCGTACCGGATCGATCCCGAGACCGGCGAGTGGATCGAGATGTCAGCCGAGCAACCGGCCGAGCCGCAGGCGCAGCAGCCGGCGGACGACACCGAGCCGCGACGGCGGAAGCGGAAGTCGCGCACGCGGCCGAAGAGCTCCTCGTCGATGAGCCCGTTCGGCATGCTCGGCGGGATGGGGATGCCGAGCGACGGCAGCGGCGAGTTCGAGGTCGAGCCGCCGGAGGAGCTGTCGACGTTCGACGACGTCGGCGGGATGGAGAAGCTCAAGCAGGAGGTCCGCGACACGGTCGGTCTGATGCTCGAGCACCCCGACGACGCCGAGCGCTACGGGATCGACTGGAACGGGATCCTCCTGCACGGGCCGCCCGGCGTCGGCAAGACGTTCTTCGCGCGCGCGATCGCGGGCGAGTACGACATGAGCCTGATGCACGTCTCGACGGGCGACCTGGTCGCGTCTCTCGTCGGAGGATCGGCGCGGAACATCGAAAAGGCATTCGAGACGGCGCTGCAGAACCTCCCGTGCCTGCTCTTCTTCGACGAGTTCGACTCGGTCGCCCAGCGCCGGGACAACACGCCCGACCAGGAGTCACGGCGCACGGTCAACCAGCTCCTCACCTCACTGGAGGCGTACCGCGACGAGCGCCGGCTGCTGGTGATGGCCGCGACCAACTCGATCGAGCATCTCGATCCCGCCGTGATCCGGCCGGGCCGCTTCGACCGTCACATCCGGATCGACCTGCCCGACGCCGAGGCGCGGCGGGCGATCTTCGTCGCGGAGCTCGACGACCGCCCCGCCGCCGACCAGATCGACCTCGACGCGCTGGTGACGCGGACCGAGGGAATGACGCCGGCCGCAATCGCGAAGATCGTCGACACCGCAGCTCTCGAGGTCTTCCGCGAGGCGACGAGCACAGGCGAGCAGCTCGAGCTCGAGACGAGTCATCTCCTGAGCGCGATCGAGCGCTACGGCGGCGAAGACCGGCCGACGGTCGAGCACTGGTCCTGGGACTCGCTGATCCTGCCCGACGAGATCAAGGCCCAGCTCCAGCAGCTCCAAGCCGTGATCGAGGATCCGGAGTCGGCCAAGCGCTTCGGCGTCGACCCGCCGACGGGGCTGCTCCTCGCCGGGCCTCCGGGAACGGGCAAGACGACCGTCGCCAAGGTCCTCGCGGCCCAGGCTCGGGCGTCCTTCTATCCGATCTCGGGCGCCGACGTGATCAGCAAGTGGGTGGGCGACTCGGAGCGCAACATCCGGCAGCTGTTCGACCGGGCCCGCGAGAACCGCCCCTCGATCGTCTTCATCGACGAGATCGACGCGATCGCCGGCCGCCGAGGCGAGTCGCTCGGCGTTCACGACAGCCACGTCAACCAGCTCCTCGCGGAGATCGACGGTCTCGGCGGCCAGCGCGGCGTCTTCGTCGTCGGCGCAACCAACCGGCCGGACCAGCTCGACCCGGCGCTCCTCCGCGGCGGCCGGCTGTCACGAACCATCTTCCTCGGCCTCCCGGACGAGACGGGAAGGCTCGCGATGCTGAGACTCCACACCGCGCGGATGCCGACCGTCGGCGTTCGCTTCGACGAGCTCGCGGCGGCGACCGAAGGGTTCTCGCCGGCCGACCTGAAGTCGCTCGCCCAGGAAGCCGCCCTGGCGGCGATGACGCGGACGAACCAGGCCGACGAGACACCGTCGGTCATTCACGAGGACTTCGTCGAGGGTGTCGCTCGACTTCGGGCCGGCCGCACTCAGGATCGCGCCGCGCTCAGCATCTGAGTGACGCAAGGAGAGGCGGTCGAGGGTGACCTGTTCATGCACGGGAGCGGCGAGTTCGCGTATGCCCTCGCCGAGAAGGGCCTGATCGACGAGTACGAGGTCTACGTGAACCCGCTCGTCTGGGGCCGGGGAAATCTCCATGTGCTCGGCGACCGGGGGACGGTCCGGATGGAGCTCCACGACGTGAAGCGGTTCGACTCCGGCGTCGTCCTGCTGACCTATCTCCCGGCGTCGTGAGCGCACCTCGCCCCGAGAAGCGAGACGACCGCCCGGAGGCGGTCGCAGAAGGTCGGATATAGCGGGGGCAGGATTTGAACCTGCGACCTCCGGGTTATGAGCCCGGCGAGCTACCTGGCTGCTCCACCCCGCGTCGCGGCGTCCATTGTAGCCGACGGCTCGAGCGTTCGCGAGAGCCCGCGCAGGATCTCCTCCGCCTCGGCGACGATCTCGCGGACGAGGTTTCCGGCCGGCCGGACGCCGTCCACGAGACCGGCTGACTGACCGAACCACGCCAGCCAGTAGTCGTGATCGCCGCTCTCCCGGGCAGCGATCAGCCGGTCGCGGACCTCGGCCCGGCGGCGGCGTAGCTCCGGCTCGCGTCCGAGCCATTCCTCGACGAAGCGGTTCCGCGGGCCGCGCGACCAGGCCCCCGGCCAGTCCCGCCCGCTGAAGGTGTCGTGCACGGACGTGACGATCGTGTCCTCGCTGCCGCTGGTGACCAGGCCCTCCTTGTCGAACGGCTCGAGCGCACACTCGTCCGTGGCGATGAACCTCGTCCCCATCAGGACGCCGTCCGCCCCGAGCGCGAGCGCCGCCGCGAGCCCCGCCCCGTCCGCCAGCCCGCCCGCAGCGAGCACCGGGACCGGCGCGACCGTCTTCACCACCTGCCGCACGAGGACGGTCGTGCCGATCTCGCCGACGTGGCCGCCGCCCTCGGTTCCCTGGGCGACGAGGACGTCGGCGCCGGCTTCGACCGCTGCGAGCGCGTCTCGCGGCGTCGTCACCATGTGCATCACCTTCCCGCCACGGTCGTGAGCGCGCGCGAAGATCGCCGCGAGGTCCTGATCGTCGCGTGCCCACGCGGTCGAGAAGACAGCCGGCTCGAGCTCGAGCACGGCGTCGACGTGCGCCTCGTTGCCGAACAGGAGCAGGTTGACCCCGATCGGCTTCGACGTCAGCTCCCTGGCACGCCGAACCTCTTCCTCGATCCGCTCGGGCTTCAGCCACGACGCGCCGACGACGCCGAGGCCGCCCGCCTCCGAGACCGCCCCCGCCAGCTCGCCGCCCGCCGCGCCGCCGCCCATTCCGGCGGACACGACGGGGTGTTCGACGCCGACGAGCTCGGTGAACCGCGTCCGGATCCCGGTCACGCGGCGCAGACGCGCGAGTTGGCCTCGCGGCTACGCCCCCGCCACCAGCGCACGGCGAGGAACCCGGCGCCGATCACGGCGATCCCGGCGACCGCGTCCAGCACGAAGTGGTTGCCCGTGACCACGATCGTCAGGACCACGAGCGGCGGGTAGATCGCGCCCGCCATGCGGAGGAGCGTCGAGCGGGCGTAGCGGACGACCCCGACGCCGACGCCCAGTGCGTAGGCCGCGTGCAGCGACGGCACAGCCGCGACCGGGTTCGAGTACGCGGCCGACGTCGGCGAGCCGATGTCGATCCCGGAGAAGATCAGCAGGGTGTCCTCGAGCCCGACGCCGGCGAGCCGTGGCGGCGCCGTCGGGAAGAGGTAGTGGACGACGACCGAGATCGCGGTCGCGATCAGGAACGCGTCGCGGAAGCTCCGGAAGCCGTCCCACGAGCGGCGGTAGAGCCAGACGAAGAAGATCCCGGTGAAGACGAAGTGGCCGACGAAATAGAAGATGTTGAGCGCCTGCATCAGGTCGGGGATCGCGAGGAAGGCGCGCTGCAGCGACTGCTCCCAGGCGACGCCGAGGACCTGCTCCACCGACTCGATCCGGCGCGCGTTGGCGAACGCCTGCGACCAGTTCGGCTCCATGGCGTGCCGAGCCGCCTCGTAGGCGGCGAACGCCCCGACCACGACGGCGAGCTGCGCGACGGCGTCACGTCTCGCCAGGACCTCCCTGACGCGCGGCATCGGTCTCATTGAAACACCATTGCTAGCATCGCCGCAATGCCCCTTTTCTGGCTTTCGCTTGCGGTTGCGCTGGTGGCGGTGATCGCCTCTGCGATCTATGTAACGCTGAAGGGGCTGGAAGCCTTCCGCGCCTTCAAAGGCCTGAGCAGGAACGTCACCAGCGAGATCGCGCGGATCGAGCAGGCGAGCGGCCAGATCGAGCGGCACCTCGCGCTCGCATCCGAGAGCAGCGCGCGGCTCGACTCGGAGCTCGCCGACCTGCGGCGCTCGCGCGCGCGGTTGAACGTACTGACGAGCGCGATCGACGACGTCAGGGCGTCGGTGGGGCGCCTGACCGCCGTCTATCCGCGCAAGTGAGGGTCGCCGCGGTCGACCTGGGGACGAACTCCACGCGCCTGCTCGTGGCCGACGCGGGCGGCACGCTCGAGGAAGTGGTCCGGCGGCTGGAGATCACGCGCCTGGGCGAGGGCGTCGACGAGCGGCGGCGCCTCCTCCCCGTCCCGATCGCGCGCGTCCGCAACGTTCTCTCCACGTACCGTCGCGAGCTCGAGTCGCTCGGCGCCGAGCGCACGCTCTGCATCGCCACGAGCGCTGTCCGCGACGCCGAGAACGGCGAGGCGTTCCTCGGTGAGATCGAGTGGAGTTACGGCTTCACGACGCGACTGCTGTCGGGCGAGGAGGAAGCCGAGATGACGCTGCGGGGGATCGGCGCGCTCGACCCGGGGACGCTCGTCGTCGACATCGGGGGCGGCTCGACCGAGGTGCAGGTCGTCGGCACCGGCGTGCGCGAGAGCCTCGACGTCGGCTGCGTGCGCATGACGGAGCGCTTCGGCGAGGACGTCGACGCGATCCGGGCGCACGTCCGCGAGCGGCTGCCGGAGGCGCGGCCCGAGCGGGCGGTCGGCGTCGCGGGCACGGTGACGACGATCGCGGCGCTCGACCTCGGCCTCGGTCGCTACGACCCCGAGCGAATCCACGGCCACGCGATCTCCCGCGAGGCGGTGGCCGAGCAGACCGCGCGGCTCGCGGGCATGACGGTCGAGGAGCGCGCGCAGATCGTCGAGCCGGGGCGGGCGCCCGTGATCGTCGCCGGAGCGGCGATCCTCTCGGAGGTGCTCGACGCCTATGGCCTCGAGGCGATCGTGGCGAGCGAGCGGGACATCCTCCACGGCGCCGCGCTGGCGGCCGCCGAGCTGCCCGAGCCGGAAGAGGGCGCTGCCCCACCCGGCGCCTACACCTGCTGCTAGCCCTCGTCCTCGGCCGGCGGCTCGTCCTCCGCGAGCCGGCGCTGTAGCACCGCCCGCGAGAGGACCCCGACGAGCCGTCCGTCCTCGAGCACCGCCACACGATCGAGGTCGTGCTCCTCGAGGAAGTGGAACGCCTCGTCGAGCGGCAAGTCGGAGCCGATCGTGTTCAGGGCCTCCTCGGCGATCTCGCGAAGGGTCGTGCCCCGTGGGTCTCTGCCGGCCGCGACGATCTCGCGCACGAGCGTCTTCCGCGTGACGACGCCGAGGAAGCGGCCGTCGTCGGAGACGAAGACGGCGCGGACCTCGGGCCGGTCGAACGCCTCGCCGGCCTCCTGCGCGCTCGCGCTGCCGTCGAGCTGGGGCGGGTCGACGAGCATCGCGTCGCGCACTCTGTCCATCAGCCGCATTATGGATAGAGGCCGCGTGCGTCGAGTGCGGACGCGACCTCGCGGATGCCGGCGACGAGCGCCGCCGTTCGGAGCGTGATCGAGCGCTCGAGCGAGATCTCCCAGACACGGTCGAATGCGTCGTTCAGCTTCTCGGCGAGCTTCTCGCGAATCTCGTCTCGGCCCCAGAAGAGCCGGCCGAGGTCCTGCACCCACTCGAAGTAGGAGACCGTGACGCCGCCCGCGTTCGTGAGGATGTCGGGCAGGATCGGGATGCCGCGGTCGGCCAGGATCGCGTCGGCCTCGAGCGAGGTCGGGCCGTTCGCGCCCTCGGCGATCAGCTTCGCCTGGATCCGCGCCGCGTTCTCCTCCGTCACCTGATCCTCGCGGGCCGCCAGAACGAGGATGTCGCAATGCAGCTCGAGCAGCTCCTCGTTCGAGATCCGGGTGCCCGACGCCCAGCCCTCGAGTGAGCCGTGCTCCTTCGCGAACTCGCTCATCTCGTGCACGTTGAGCCCGTCCGGGTCGTGGACGCCGCCGGACACGTCCGAGACGGCGATGACGGTCGCGCCGCGGTCGGCGAGCTCGTGGGCAGCGATGCCGCCGACGTTGCCGAAGCCCTGGACGACGCAGCGCTGCTCGGCCAGGTCCCAGCCGAGCCGCTCGCAGGCGCGCGCGATCACCATCACGACGCCCGCGCCGGTCGCCTCGTGACGGAAGACCGAGCCGCCGATCGAGATCGGCTTGCCGGTGACGATCTCCGGGCACCGCGTGACCGACCTGCATCGAGTACGTGTCCATCATCCAGGCCATCGTCTGCTCGTTCGTGGCCATGTCGGGCGCCGGGATGTCCTCCTGCGGGCCGATCACCGGCAGCAGCTCGGAGGTGAAGCGGCGCGTCAGGCCCTGGATCTCGCGGAGCGACATCTCGCGCGGGTTACAGCGGACGCCGCCCTTCGCGCCCCCGTACGGGAGGCGCAGCAGCGCGCACTTCCACGTCATCCAGACGGCGAGCGCGGCGCACTCGCCGAGGGTCACCTCCGGGTCGTAGCGGATGCCGCCCTTCGTCGGCCCGAGCACCGACGAGTGCTGGACGCGGTAGCCGGCGTAGACGACGCGGCGGCCGTCGTCGAGCTTGACCGGCACGGAGAGCATGACCGCGCGCTCGGGGTATCGCAGCCGCTCCGCGACCGCCTCGGAGATGTCGGCGTACGGGAGGGCGAGCTCGAACTGCGCCACCGCCGTGCGGAAGAGCGGCGTGTCCCACTCGAGGTGGGCCTGTGCAGCGGATTCCTCCAGCTTTGCCACGGCGGCAAGTGTATGCACGCCCGGTCGGCGATCGTTTCTCTAGAACTGATGCCGGGGGCGGGAGTCGAACCCGCACGGCCGTGAGGCCGGCCGATTTTAAGTCGGCCGCGTCTGCCAGTTCCGCCACCCCGGCGGGTGGCTTAGGTGTTGCCCGGCTCTAACTGATCGGGCGGGAATCGCTCCGGCCCGCGGAAGCGGAGCTCGTCGCGGAAGGTCGAGAAGGCGTCCTCGTCGAACTTCGTGCACGTGGCGAGGTACGCGGTGCCGTTCTTGCCGCCGGGCTCGAAGTCGTCGGGCACGGTCCAGGCGCCGAGGGCGATCTTCGCGCCGAGCTTCGTGTACGGCGCGAGCAGCATGCCGGTCGTGTCCTCGTTGTAGAAGTCGCGCAGCTGCTGCACGGTCGCGGCGGGCACGTCGGGGCCGTAGAGGACGAAGACGGCGCCGTGCTCGAGGTTGTGGACGACCTGCGCGATCTTCAGCGGTGTGTCGTACTCGCCGTAGACCGCCGGGATCGGATAGTGCGGGCCGCTCGTGGGCGGATCGGTGTTCCACTTCGGGTCCGACGTCGCGTCCAGCTTGGCCGTGTGGTTGCCGACGGCCGCCGGAACGGTCTTCAGCTGGCAGCCGCCCGCCTGCATCGTCGCGGCGAGATCCTCGTCGTCGCCGGCTCCGAGCAGGAAGACGACGCCGAGGACGACCGCGAGGCCGATCAGGCCCGTCGCGGCCAGGATGTAGAGCAGCCGGCGCTGGCCCCCTGCGTCGCGGGACGACGGCGTCGTGCGCCGCTGCGGCGCCTGCGGGCGCTTCGGAGGGGTGGGAGCGCGATCCTTCCTGGCCATCGGCGGCCCATCGTACAGACGAGGGATGCCGTCCGACCGCGTCTCTACCGTTCGTCGGCCCGATGGTCATTCTCACTCTCATCCTCGGTCTCGCCCTCGGCGCCGGCTGTGCCTGGTTCGCCCTGAAGAGCCGCTCGACCGCCCTCGAGACGGAGCTGATTCTGCTGCGCCGCGCGGGCGAGGAGCGCGCAACGGTGGTCGCGGAAGCGCGCGACGCGTTCCAGGCGCTCTCGTCGGAGGCGCTCCGGCAGACGAGCTCGTCCTTCCTCGAGGTGGCGAAGACACAGCTCAGCGGCCACGTCGCGCCGCTGAAGGACTCGCTCGAGCGAATGGACCGGCAGATGAGCGGGATGGAGAAGGTCAGACAGGAGGCGTACGGGGCGGTCACGCAACACCTGAGCACGCTCGCGAGCACCCAGGAGCGCCTCCGGCTCGAGACCGGCAACCTCGTCAAGGCGCTTCGGACGCCGCACGTGCGCGGGCGCTGGGGCGAGGTGCAGCTGCGCAACGTCGTCGAAGCTGCCGGGCTGCTCGCCCACTGCGACTTCCAGGAGCAGGCCTCGACGCGCGACGCGGAGGGCTCGCTGCTGCGTCCCGACCTCGTCGTCCGTATCCCGGGCGGGAAGCAGGTCGTCGTCGATGCGAAGGCGCCGCTCGCGGCCTACCTGGACGCGTGCGAGGCGGAGGACGACGACGTCCGCGGCGCGCGCCTCGCCGATCACGCGCGGCAGGTGCGCGATCACCTCAACAAGCTCGCGCAGAAGGCGTACTGGCGGCAGTTCGAGCCCTCGCCGGACTTCGTGATCATGTTCGTCCCCGACGAGACGTTCATCCGTGCCGCCCAGGAGCAGGACGGGATGCTCAGCGAGGACGGGTGGCGGCTCGGCGTCATCCTGGCGTCGCCGTCGACGCTGTTCACCCTGCTGCGGACGGTCGCGGCGACGTGGCAGCAGGAGACGGTCGCGCAGAGCGCGCGCGAGGTGCACGAGCTCGGCCGTGAGCTCTACGGGCGGATCGCGACGATGGGCAACCACCTCGCCGACGCCGGCAAGGGGCTCGACAACGCCGTCAAGCACTACAACGCAGCCGTGCGCTCGCTCGAGAGCCGCGTGCTCGTGCAGGCGCGCCGCTTCGAGGAGCACGGGATCGAGGGCGGTCTCGGCTCGCCGCCGCAGATCGAGCGGCAGGCGATCCCGCTGCAGGCGCCCGAGCTCGTCGAGCCGGGCGAGCAGCTCCGCGCGATCGACGCGGCCTAGACGCCGATTCGGAGCGGCGTCGTCTGCTGGTGTTGGCGCCGCGGGCGGCCCCCTTCAGGGGTCTTCGCGCGATGCGCGTCCGCCTCAGGCGGATGCACATCCTGCGCTAGAAACGCAGAATCGCGCCGATCCCTTCGACGGGATCGAGATCCTGGCGGTGCTCGACGGCGAGGAGATCGCCCCCGTACGCGAGCGTCAGCCGCACGGCGAGATCGAGACCGTCGTCGCGATGCTCCATCGTCGTTCCGTCGAGCGGACATGTGATCGCAGCGTCCGAGGCGCGGCCGCACGCAGGGCACCGGTACGCGTCCCTCTGTGCGCCGGCCTGGTAGAGGAGGAGCTCGACACGGCCGTCCGAGGCGGCCTCGAGCGTCTCCGTCCAGCCGGACGCGCCGAGCGCGTTCTTGCCGACCTCTTCGCGCCAGCGTTCGACCGCCTCCGTCTCGCGGCCCGCTCGCCACTCGTCGACGAACGGCTGCACGACCTCGCACAGCTCGGCGTCCGAGGCGTGCGCGTCGGCGTTCGTCCAGCCGATCACAGCGTCCTCGAGCTCCGTCGGGAGGACGTCGGCGAACTCGGCGCGGGTCTCGTCGCCGGCGACGACGATGATGCGCGGCCGACCCAGCCTGCGGAAGTGCCGCTCGAGCTCCTCCGCCACCGCCTTGTAGTGCTCGAGGCCGAGGTTGTCGATGTGGCGCTGGTAGCGGGCCTGCGACCAGCCGCCCTGGTCGTGCCGGCCCTGGGTCTCCTCGGTGCGGTCGGCGACCTGGACGAACTTGCCGCCTCGCAGCGCGAGCAGCCGGCCCTGCTCCCGTCCGACGACGGCGACGATCGCGCCGTTGCCGCGTCCGATCAGCGGCACGAGCGGACTGAGCAGGAAGTCGTCGGCGACGCGCGCGGCGTCGGCGACCTTCCACGGGAGCGACAGCACCCTCCAGACGTTGTCGGGGCCGGCCGCGAAGACGGCGAGGCCGTGCGCCCCGTCGCGGTCGAACTCCTCGTCGAAGTACTGCGCAAGCCGCTCGAAGTCCGCCTTCAGCCCCGACTTGACCTCGTGCGAGAGGTCGGAGCGCGTCGCGCCGTGCGACTTCGACGCTGCGTCGAGCATCGCGTGCACCCGCGTCGTGGCGTCTCGCGTCGTCGGCGAGACCGTGGGATCGAGGTCGACGTAGAGCGAGATCGCACAGCCGTTCTCGGCGCGGAAGCCGGCGAGCTCGCGCAGGCCGTCGAGGCTGACCGTCGTTGTCGTCATATCGCCCTTTCTGCCTGACGCGGTCTGATTCTAAGCCTCCTGCCGCGGAACATCTCACCCCTCCGACTCGTTCTTTATCGTGAGGGGAAGAGTTCCCCCGACAAACCCTGCAGAGGAGCGAGGCTTTGAGCGACGTTCGTGACGTGATCATCATCGGCGGTGGCCCGGCCGGCTACACGGCCGCGCTCTACGCCGCGCGGGCGAACCTGAACCCGCTCGTGATCGAGGGGTTCAACTGGGGCGGCCAGCTGATGATCACCAGCGAGGTCGAGAACTACCCCGGCTACCGCGACGGCGTCATGGGGCCGGAGATGATGGCCGAGTTCCGCGCCCAGGCCGCCCGCTTCGGCACCGAGTTCCTCACCGACGACGTCACCCGCATCGACCTCTCGGAGCGGCCGTTCAAGGTCTACGTCGGCGACGACGAGTACCTCGGCGAGACGGTCATCGTCGCCACCGGCGCGACCGCGCGCCAGCTCGGCCTCGAGTCCGAGCGTGCGCTGCACGGCCGCGGCGTCACCTACTGCGCGACCTGCGACGCCGCCTTCTACCGTGACCGCGAGGTCGTCGTCGTCGGCGGCGGGGACTCGGCGATGGAGGAGGCGCTCTACCTGACGAAGTTCGCGTCGAAGGTGACGCTCGTCCACCGCCGCGCCGAATTCCGCGCCTCGCAGATCATGGTCGACCGCGCGAAGGCCCACGAGAAGATCGAGATCCTGACCCCGTACGTCGTCGACGAGGTGCTCGGCGCCGCCAACGGCAAGCTCACCGGCGTCCTGCTCCGGAACGTCGAGAACGGCGACGACACGCTCGAGTACCCCGCCGACGGCCTCTTCGTCGCGATCGGGCACGACCCGACGACGAAGCTCTTCGTGGACTGGCTCGACCACGACGAGAACGGCTACCTGATCACGAAGGGCAAGACGACGGAGACGAACATCCCCGGCGTCTTCGCCGCGGGCGACGTGCAGGACCACGTCTACCGCCAGGCGATCACCGCAGCCGGCTCGGGGTGCGCCGCCGCGCTCGACGCGGAGCGGTTCCTCGCCGACGCGGAGGGCCACCCGGAGGCGGCCCTGACCGCGCCGCGCGAGCACAGCGCGCCCGCGTAGACCGGGCGTGCCGTTCTTCATCTGCCCGAACTGCAAGAACCGGTCGATCGACGACGACGGCCGCCAGGGGCTGCTCCGACAGTCCGTCTCGTGCGAGCGGTGCGGCTTCGGCTTCCTCTTCGAGATCCTCGACGACTACTACCCGCCGCCAACCGCCGGCCTCGTCGCCTGCGACCGTGACGGCCGGATCCTCGCCGCCGGCCGCGGCGTCTTCGAGCTGACCGGCTACGGCGAGCAGGACCTGATGGGCAAGGACGTCGTCGACGCGTTCGGCCTCCAGGGCTTCGAGGCCGGCAGGAGCCCGATCGCCTTCGCGCTCGAGTGGGGCGTCCGCCGCCTGGGCGAGCAGCTCGAGCTGCGCTCGCGGTCGGGCCAGGTGAAATCCGTCACCGCCGATGTCTTCCCGGCGTACGACGAGGACGGCGGCGTCCTCGTCGCGCTCTCGTCACGGGCCTAGGGCAGGAAGCTCGCCACCTGCCCCCAGGTGATCGCGGCCAGCTTCGCCTGACCGTTCACCGACGGATGGAAGTAGTCGCGCGTCGTCACGTCGCTGCGGACGAAGGCGGTGTTGAAGACGGCGTTCGCGTCGAAGCGGCAGCGCGTGTACCAGGCACAGACCTCTGCGAGCACGGTGTTGTAGTCGATGTTCCGCTGTCTGACGCGCGCGCGGCGCGCAACGTCGCCCGGAAGATTCGAGAAGGGATAGGCCAGCATCGACTGGCAGATCCCGGCGATCGCCCAGACGGCGTTCGCGCTGAGGTCGTAGCGATAGAGCGAGAAGAGCTGGTAGATGTCGGGGATGCTGGAGACGAAGACGCGGGCGTCCGGAAGGCCGGTCGTCAGGCTCCCCATCGCCGCCGCGAACTGGTCGCGGAACACCGTCACAGGAGTCATCCCGGCTTCGCTCGACGCGCAGACGTCGTTGGCGCCCATCAGAATCGTCACGTACTGCACGCCGCGGCTGACGGCGCCCTGCACCTGGCCTGCGAGATCGGCCATGTCGGCGCCGGTGACGGCCTGGTTGTACGTGCGGCCGGTGATCGCCGGGTTGAGCGCCTGGATGCGGCGGTAGTGGGAGTAGCTCGACGTGCCGGTCGACCAGGAGGCCGAGGGGCAGTCGACGTACGGGAACCAGCAGTCGTTGAACGCACGCGTGATCGAGTCCCCGGTGGACGCGATCGAGTTCGGATACGCAGCGTGCGCGGACGCGGTCGCCGTCAGCGCGAGCGCTGTCGCGAGCAAAGCCAGGCGAAGCTTCATCGTCCCCTCCTCAGTTCGGCGGCGACCCGATCGTCCCACCCTGGCGCGGCGGTGTCCAGACCCGCGCGGAGGGGCAGAGATCGTTCAAGACGCACTCCTCGCACAGCGGCCTGCGCGCGTCGCAGATGCGGCGCCCGTGCCAGATCAGCAGGTGCGGGAAGCGGCCCCAGTCGCTGCGCGGCACGAGCTTCGCCAGGTCGCGCTCGATCTTGACCGGATCCTCGCGCCGCGTCAGGCCGAGCCGTTGCGAGAGCCGGCGGACGTGCGTGTCGACGACGATGCCCTGCGGGTTGCCGAGCTCGGCGGCGACGACGTTCGCGGTCTTGCGAGCGACACCCGGCAGGCGCAGGAGCTCGTCGACCGTGCGCGGCACCTCCCCGTCGAACTCCTCGAGGAGCACGCGCATCGCGCCCTGGATCGACTTCGTCTTCTGGCGGAAGAAGCCGGTCGCGTAGACGTCCTGCTCGAGCTCCTCGCGCGGCACTGCGAGGTAGTCCTCGGGCCGGCGGTACTTCTCGAACAGCGTCGCCGTGACGCGGTTGACGTTCACGTCCGTCGTCTGCGCCGAGAGCATCACCGAGATCAGCAGCTCGAGCGGATTGCCGAAGTCGAGCGCGATCTTCGCATCGGCGTGCTCGCGTCCGAGCCGCTCGATGATCGGCCGGATCCGGTCGCGCCGCCGGCCCACGGCGCGACGCGCCTCGTGGACGAAGCTACGTGGCAACGCTTTCGAAGTAGGCCGACACCTCGTCCGGATCCTCCGGCTCGAGCAGCCAGCCGACCATCTGCTCCGCGCCCGGGTACGTGGTCGTGCGGATCGCGGCTGCTGCCGCGTCGATCGCGTACGGCGTCCGCCGCAACTCGACCTCGCCGCCGTCGAGAAGCGCCCAGAACGCGCCCTGCTTCCCCTCGTACGGGATCCCGACGCTGCCGGCGTTGACGAACCGGATCCCGTCGACGACACGCTCGAACTGGACGTGCGTGTGCCCGCCGACCACCACCCGCTCCTCGACGCCCTCGAGCGCCGCGCGAAAGCGCTCGTCCGGGGAGACCTTCGTCAGGATCTCGTCGTCGTCCCTCGGCGAGCCATGGCAGTAGAGGACGCCGTCGAGAGAGACCGACAGGGGCAGCGTCAGCAGGAAAGCGAGCGCCTCGTCGTCGAGCTGCGCCGACAGCCACTCCCACGTCCCCTCGGGTGCGCGCGGGGACGCGCCGTCGGCGTTGCCGCGGACGAAAGCGGCCTCGACGTCCCGCAGCCGGTCGAGGCAGTCCTGCGGATACGGGCCCGCGATCACGTCGCCGCCGCAAACGACTCGATCGATCTCGAGCGCACGCAGCTCGGCCAGCACCGCCTCGAGCGCGGGCAGGTTGCCGTGCACGTCGCAGAGGGCCGCGACCCGCATCAGCCCGGCACCGCGGCGAGAGCGGGCGTGCGCGTCGGCCCGCCGCGCAGGCGCGGCCCGGCGCAGACGACGTCCAGCGCGGGACAGCCCGCGCAGATGAACTCACTCGGCGTCGGCACGAACGAGCCCGCCCGGATGCGCCCGATCGCCTCCGAGAGCTCGGCTTCGAGCTCGGGCACGTCGGCGCGCACGAACGACGTCGAGACGACGGCGTCCGGCCGCTCGAGGAAGTGGTACACCACCTCGACCTCCTCCACGCCCGCCCGGAAGCACGCGAGCGCGTAGACGAGGCGCTGGAGGCGGTAGTCGGCCTCGACGATCTCGTCGGGCGTGCCTTCTGCGAGCGAGTTCGTCTTGTAGTCGAGCACGAGCGCCCGCGGCCCGTCGCGATGGAGGACGTCGAGCCGACCGTGCAGGAGCACGCCGTCGTGCTCGAATGCGAACGGCCGCTCGGGCCGGGCGCCGGCGTAGGTGGCGATCCTGCGCGCCAGCTCGGAGGCGCAGTACGCATCGACGAAGCCCGAGATCCGCGCAAGCTCCTCATCGATGACGGCCGGGTACCACACCCGCACGTGTTCGACGTCGGGCGGGGCAGGCGCCGAGAGATCGACGAGCTCGAGCAGCCGGTGGACGGCGTCGCCGATCTCGGTCGCGACGAGCCCGGTCTGCCCCGCGACCATGCCGTGCGCATGCGCCGGCCGCATCCCGGCGACACGCTCGGCGTAGTAGCGGTACGAGCAGCGCTCGAAGAGCGCGAGGGCGCTGTACGAGAGCCGGCGCACGTCGTGCAGCGGCGGGTCGGGCAGCGCCTGGATCGGCGCCAGGGCCGGTGCCAGCGGCGGCAGCTTCGGCTCTGCGCCCGCGGCGAAGAGCGCGAGCTGGCCGGTCTCGTCGTCGACGACGGCCTCCGGCAGCTCGACAGCCGGGGCTGCCGGCGGCGGCGTCCGGTCGACTCGCACGAGTACGCGCGCGCCGTCGCGCTCGAGCTCGACCGGCGCGTCGCCGCCGCCCGCGAGCTCGGCGGCGCAGTCGAGCCGCCCCAGCACCCAGCCGATCGGCGTCCGCTCGTCCGCCTTGCGCTCCGAGTCGATCGACCCGCTGACGATCAGGCGGTCGATCGCCCGCGTCATCGCGACGTAGTAGAGGCGCAGCCGCTCGGCCTCGTCCTCGGCCGCGCGCGCTTCCTTGACGCTGTCGTAGTCGAGAACGCCGTGCCGCTTGCCCGTGATCGGATCGGCGACGCGGAAGCCGAAGCGGCCGTCCGCGAGGCAGAGGATCTCGTCTGCAGACGGCGCGTTCCGGTCGCGACCCGCGTCGGCGACGACGACGACCTTGAACTCGAGCCCCTTCGCCGCGTGGATCGTCAGCAGCCGCACCGCGTCGGCGTCCTCCTCCTCCGCAACAGCGTCGCGCTCGGCCGCGCCGACGGCCTCCTGCTCCTCGACGAAGTGGACGAAGCCCTCCACGTCTGGGCCACGGAGCTCCTCGTACGACCGCGCCAGGCGGGCGAGCTTGCGCAGGTTGGCGTAGCGGCGGCGGCCGTCCCACTGCGCGAGGACGGCGAGGTCGTAGTCGTGGTCGGCGACGATGCGCTCGCACAGCCGCTCGAGCGACAGTCGCGGCGCCGCCTCGGCGAGACGGTCGTAGCGCTGCCTGAACGCCCGCAGCAGCCGCGTGTCGTTCTCGTCCAGGTCGGCCGGGCAGCGAGCGCTCGAGCCCGGTGAAGATCGGGCCGCGGGCGTTGCGCCGGATCAGCAGCAGAGCGTCGTTCGAGACGCCGACGAAGGGCGACGCGAGCACGCTCACGAGCGCCTCGTCGTCGTAGCGGTTCTGGAGCAGCCGCAGGTACGAGAGCAGGTCGACGACCTGCTGCTGGCCGAAGTAGCCGCGGCCGGTGGCGCGATAGGTGGCGAGGCCGGTGCCGCGCAGCTCCTCCTCGTACCACTCGGCATCGGTCCCGGCCGCAAAGAGGAGCACGATCTCGCCGGCGCGCGCGACCCCGCTGTCGACGAGCTCCTTCACCCTGCCGGGCGACGTTCCGCGCCTCGGCGCGCCGCCAGTGCACACCGCTGCCCGCGTACGCGGACTTGTCGGTCACGAGCAGCTCGACCGGCGTGCCGAAGACGGGGTCGGGAAACTCGCCCGACGCCGCCAGCGGTTGGAAGTCCTCGCCGAACTCGGCGCCGAAGAGCCGGTTGACGACCGAGAGCACCTCGGGCCGGGAGCGGTAGTTGCGGGTCAGCGGCAGCAGCGTCTCCGCCCCCGCTCGCCGGTCGCGGAAGACCTCGACGTCGGCGTGGCGGAAGCCGTAGATCGACTGGAACTCGTCGCCGACGAAGAATCGCTCCGTCCCGTCGCCGGTGAGCAGGTCGACGAGGTCGCACTGGAGCCGATTCGTGTCCTGGAACTCGTCGACCATGATCGAGCGGAAGCGCAGCTGTTCGCGCTCGCGAAGCGCGTCGTCGTCGCGGAGGAGGTCTCGCGCCCGCAGCTGCAGATCCTCGAAGTCGAGCGCCGACTCGCGATCCTTCGCGGCCGCATAGTGCTCCCCGAAGAGGCGCAGGAGCTCCTGCAGCAGCTCGCGGTCGCGCAGCGCCAGCTCGTCGAGCGCCGCCTGCTCGACCGCTTTGCGCGCCTCCTCGTAGCTGGCGGCCCGCTCGCCGCGGGCGCGAAGTCCGCCGAGATCCAGCAGCGCATGCGGCTGGGCGGGCGCCTCCGCCAGCGCACGTGCCTGGGCGGCGGCCGTTCGGGCCGCGTCGGTCGCGGACGGGTCGTCGGCGAGGCACCGGGCGGCTTCGGCCAGCTCGTCCAGCCGCACCTGGAGCTCGGCACGCTGCCCGAGCTCGAGCTCCAGCTCGCGGCCCGCTGAGCGGAGCGTCTCGTAGACCGTCGTCAGCATCCGGCGCAGGCCGCCGGCCCCGTACGTCGCGAGCAGCTGCAGGCGCTCCGGCTGCTCGCCGGCGCAGAACTCGTTCAGCGCCGCCTCGAATGCCTCGCCGCGGATGACGCGGCCCTGGCTGTCGTCCAGCACGCGGAAGCGGGGATCGAGCCCGGCGGCGAACGGATGCGACTTCAGCAGCCGCAGGCAGAAGCCGTGGATCGTCGAGATCCAGGCGCCGTCGAGCGACCGCGCCAGGTCGTGGCGGCCGAGCTCGTGCAGGCGGGCGCGGATCCGGCCGCGCAGCTCGCCGGCGGCCCGCTCGGTGTAGGTGATCACGAGCATCGACTCGACGTCGATCCCGCGCTCGCACACCGCCTCGACGAAGCGCTCCACGAGCACCGTCGTCTTGCCGGTGCCGGCACCCGCGGAGACGAACACCTGCCCCCGCGCCGCGATCGCGGCCGCCTGCTGCTCGTTCGGCGTCCGCGTGCTCATGCCCGCCTGATCCGGCACATCCGCCAGAGGTCGCACCAGGCCGGACAGCCGTCCGTCCCCTTGGGGTCGTGCAGCACGTCGCCGGACCGGATTCGCTGCGCGAAACCACGGGCCAGGTCGCGTGCACCCTCGACCTGGGCCCAGAAGGCGTCCTCCTCGAGGTAGTCGTTCGCGACGAACCCGGGCAGCGCGTCGTCCTTCGCGTCCGCGCGCAGGAGCCCGCGCGCTCGACGCTCGCCCGCGAGCGGTCGGTAGAGGCCGCCGAGCGGCTCGATCCCGACGAGGTCGCGGAGCACGAGCATGTACAGCGGGATCTGGAGCCGGAGCTCCTTCTCGATCTCGGCCGCCGAGTGACCAGTGCGGCCGGACTTGTAGTCCTGGACGATGCCGCGGGCGCTGGCCGGGTCGACGTCGATCCGGTCGATCTTCCCGGAGAGGGTGACGCCGTCGCCCAGGTCGAGCCCGCGCTGCAGCTCCGGGCGCCGACCGCTCCGACCCGAACCCGACCTCGAACCGCCGCGGCACGAGCGGCAGGGGCGAGCGCGCCTCGTCGCGAATCAGCTGCTCGAGGTCGCGGCGCAGGCTCTGCTCCAGCTCGCGGCGCTCCAGCTCCGTCATCTCCATCTTGACGCCCTGCAGGGCGCCCTCGAGGCACTCGCGGAGAAAGGCGATCGCGTCGTCGAGCCGCTCCTCTGTGACCCGGTCGCTGCCGAGCTCGCGCGGCAGGCCCGCGTAGAAGCGGTGCAACGTCGTGTGGGCGACGGAGCCGCGCAGCATCGCGTCGACCCTGCGGTCGATCTGCCTCGGCGAGATCAACCGCTCGAAGAACCAGGCCGAGGAGCAGTCGGCGAAGCGCTCCAGCTCGGTGACGTTGAAGGGCGTCTTCGCCTGGAGCTCGGCGAGCACGCGGGGGTGGCGCAGCCGTGTCTCGCGCGTGAACGCGCCGAGCGCCCTGCGCAGCCGCCGCTCCCAGCCGTTCGCGGACGCGATCGCCTCGGCGTCGTCCGGCTCGCGCGCGGCCAGCAGCGCCAGCGCGCGAAGCCGCTCGCGCTCCGTCGGCGCCGCCTCCAGCTCCCAGGTCAGCTGCGAGAGCGGCCGGCGGCGGGTCCAGCGGCGCACGTCGTCCGCGTCGAAGAGGGTCGTGACCTCCTCCCAGAACGGGCTCGGCTCGCGTGGGCTGCCCTCGTCGCCCGCCGCCTCGCGCACGAGCGTCAGCCGGCGTGTTGCGCGGGTACAGGCGGTGTAGAAGAGGTAGCGCTCGCGCTCGACCGGATCGGGCCGGGCGAGCCGCGCGGCCGAGCGCTGGTCGAGCTCGCCGCGTGCGTCGTCGTCGAGGAACGGCGAGGCGGCGCCGCGGCGCGGCAGCGTCCCCTCCTCCAGCCCGAGCAGGTAGACGGCGTCGAACCGCCGCGTGCGTGCGCGAGCGAGATCGAGAATCGCCACGCGGCCGCGCTCACCGGCCGAGCCGAGCCGCACCTCCGCATGTTCGAGAGCACCGAGGACGTCGTCGGCCGTGAGGTCGCCGCCGAGCGCACGCCAGCCCTCGAGCTCGTCGAGGAGGCGGCTGACGGCCTCGTACCCGCGTAGATCGGCCCGGCTCGCCTCGCCGACCGGCGGTGCGTCGAGGCCGTGTGCGCTGCGCAGCATCGCCGTCGCGGTCGCCCGCACCGCCTCGACCGAGCCCGCGGCACCGCGCAGGCCCTCGAGCGGCGGCAGCGGCTGACCGTCGCGCAGCCGGATCGTCTCCTGCTCGACGCTGTCGCGGGTCGCGACGCCGCGGCCGCGCAGCCGGCCCTCGAGGAAGTCGACGTTGGCGCGGGCGAAGCCCGAGTAGGGCGAACGGAGGAACGCGTAGAGCTCGCGGCGTCCGCCCTGCTGCCACTCGAAGCGGAGCAGCGAGAGGAGCGCCTGGCCGAACGGCGTCTGGCCGAGCCGGATCCGCCCCTCGATGGCGAAGGGGATCCCGAGCGTGGCGAGCACCGTCTCGAGCGGCGCCCGCCAGCGCTCCACGGAGGGCACCACCAGCGCGATCTCCTCCAGCGGCGTCTCCGGCCGCAGCCAGGTCGCGGACGTCCTCGGCGACGAGCTCGAGCGCTCCGCGCGCGCCGGCGCCCTCGAAGAAGCGAATCGCACCCTCGAGCTCGGGCCCGGCAGGGGCGGTGTCGGCGAAGAGATGCCGCTCCAGATGCGCCAGCGCGCGGTGGCCGTACTCGTCGGAGCGCGCCGGGAGATCCTCGATCCTGCCGGCCGCGAGCGCGGCGAGATCCTCCTGCGTGCGTCTGAGCGACGCGAAGGCGGCGCGGCCGGGCTCGTAGGGGAGCGAGACGGTCACCTCGGCGCGCGCCGAGAGGGCCTCGAGCAGCCCCCACTCCGCGCCGGTCAGGTCCTCGAAGCCGTACGCGAACACGGGTCGGCCGTCCCAGGCGTCGAGCTCCGAGCGCAGGCGCTCGACGGCGCGCCGGCGCAGCAGGTCGCGATCCCACAGCCCGAGCCGGTCGAGCTCCTCCCGGTACGCGCCGTAGAGGAGCGCGAGGTCGCCGTCGAGCTGGCCCGGATCGAGCAGCCCCGACTCGAGCTCGGAGAGCGTCGAGAGCAGCGCATCGGCGAAGCCGGTGAACCGGGCCGAGCGGCCGAGGCCGTTCAGCGCCGTCCGCGCGAGCGCGCGGCGGGCGACGAGCGCGCGCTGAGCGTCGCTCGCGACCGGGCGCGTCTCGGGGGCGCCGAGAGCGAGCTCGCCGAAGACGTCGTCGAACGTGCCGATCGAGCCGGCGAGCAGGGCGCCG
Source organism: uncultured Gaiellaceae bacterium (assembly GCA_963827015.1). Lineage (GTDB taxonomy): Bacteria > Actinomycetota > Thermoleophilia > Gaiellales > Gaiellaceae > Gaiellasilicea. Next base: position 75,630 of record CAWGZI010000001.1, read on the forward strand.
GCGCGGCGGAGCAGGTCACGCTCGATCCGCTCGACGTCCGCCCGGTTCGGCACGATCAGAACCGGGTCGCGCTCGATCTGCTCGAGGTAGCCCTCGAGGAGATGCGCGATCTTGCCGGCTTTCGCCGGCCCGACGACGAGTGCCAGACCCACCGACCCATCGTAGTCGGGGCCCCTGACGGCTCCCCGACCCGAATTCGGCAAAGAGCAGGAAAAACCGTAGGCTCGCGCCGTGGAGATCTACAACCTCTACGGCGACGAGTGGAACGAGACCACCGAGCACGGCGACTTCGCCTTCAAGGACGGCTGGGTGGGAGCCAGGATCGGCGCCGAACTGCTCGGCGGCAGCCTCTACGAGGTCGCGCCGGGCAAGAAGCTCTGGCCGTACCACGTCCACCACGCGAACGAGGAGTGGGCGATCGTGATCCGCGGCACGCCGACGCTGCGGACGCCCGACGGGGAGCGCGAGCTGGTCGAGGGTGACGTGGCGTGCTTCCTTCGCGGTGCCGCGGGCGCCCACCAGATCCTCAACCGCACCGAGGAGACCGTGCGCGTCCTGATGCTCTCGACCCTGATCTCGCCCGATCTGATCGAGTACCTCGACAGCGGCAAGATCGCGGCCACCGACGCGAACGGGAAGCGGCTCTTCCGCGCGCATCGAGGCGAGCCGGCCGAGTACTGGGACGGCGAGTAGCGGCCGGGAGACCCGCGGGGTTCCCGGCCGCGATGCTGCTAGCTGCTCTGCGACGCCGACTTCGGCCGGCGACCGCGGCGGGCGACCTGGCGCCCACCCATCCGCTCGGCCTCGGCGTCGGTCACGTCGAGCTCGCGCACGCCCTTGCGCGCGTCGTGGAACGTGATCCGAACGGTTGCGCCCTTGCCGTCGGCGATCTCGGCGCCGGAGATGTCGGAGACGAGCACGGTCTTACGAGCCACAGAGGTTCCTCCTCGGAGTCGGGAAAAGCTGTGCAATAACCGTACCGCAAAGCGCAACGATAATCACGCCGCTTTGCGCGCACGTTTGATTCGCCACGAACGCAGTAGGCTCAGGAGCGCGTTCTCCTCGGGATCCAGACCGATATCCCGCGCCTTCACGACGCGCAAATGCCGCGGTCGAAAGTCCTCGAGCGTTATCCCGTCGAAGTACTGCTCGACGACTGCCGGGCTGACGTACGAGGCGCGGGCGACAGCAGGCGTGTTCCCGAGCCGCTCCCCGACCGAGCGCATCACGTTCGCGACGATCCTCTTCGCCTCCGTGTCGGTCTCGGCGACGCCGTGCTCGGCCAGGGCGATCGCGGCCGTCAGCGTGCCGCCCCAGGTGCGGAAGTCCTTCGCGGTGAACTCCCCGCCCATGTGCTCGCGGATGTAGTCGTTGAGCACGGCTCCCGTCAGGTTGCACGACTCGCCGTTGCGCCCGTAGCGGAAGAGACGTGCCGAGCCCGGCTGCGCCGCCAGTTCCTTGAGCGCCGTCGCGAGCTCGGTGTCGACGACGCTCGTGCGCACCTGCACCTTGTGCTTGGCGCGGAAGCGAAAGCTGACCCGCGTGCCACGGACGCTGACGTGGCTGCGCGTCAGCGTCGTCACCCCGTGTGTCCTCGAGGACTTCGCGTACCGGTCCGAGCCGACGCGGAACCAGGCCATGTTGATCAGGCGGACCGCGATCGCGCACACCTTCTCCCGGTCGTACGCGTCCCGGGTCATGTGCTCGCCCATCGCAAGCCGGAGGTCCGGGAGCGCGTCGGCGAAGCGGACGAGCTTGTCGAACTTCGCCTGCTCCTGCTGCGCCCGGAAGTCGGGGTGGTAGAGGTACTGCCGCCGCCCGGCCTTGTCGAGCCCCGTGGCCTGCAGCTTCGCGCTCGCGCGCGGGGAGATCCAGACGTCGTTCCAGGCAGGCGGGATCACGAGCGCCTCGATCCGCTCGATCTTCGCGGGGTCGGCGATCGGCCTCCCGCGTCCGTCCAGGTAGCGAAAGCGGCCCTTCGACCCCGCGCGCCTCCATCCACCTCTGCGCGCCATCGCGAAGGAGTACCCGAAGTACGCGAGTATCATCCGCCGCCGAATGGATTCGCGGACGATTGTCGTGCTCGAAGGTGACGAGACCGGGCAGGAGCTGCTCGAGGAGGGGCTCCGCGCGCTGCAGCCCGACGTGATCGGGATCGAGCTCGACTTCCCGCGGTTCGACCTCTCGCTCGAGAACCGCCGCGCGACGAAGAACGAGGTCGTGCACGAGGCGGCACGGGCGATCCGCGAGCACGGGCTCGGGCTGAAGGCGGCGACGATCACGCCGGAGGGCCGCGACGACGTCGGCTCGCCGAACCGGATCCTGCGCGAGGAGATCGGCGGCCAGGTGATCGTCCGCACCGGGCGCCGGATTCCGGGCGTGATCCCGCTCGGCGGCGTCCACGCGCCGGTCTCGGTCGTCCGGATGGCGGTCGGCGACGCCTACGGCGCCAAGGAGTGGCGCGAGGGCGAAGGCGAGGACGAGGTCGCGTTCCGGACCGAGCGGATCGAGCGGCGGATCTGCCGCTCCGTCGCCGAGTTCGCCTTCCGCCAGGCCGAGCGGATGAACGCGAAGGTCTTCGGCGGCCCGAAGTACACCGTCAGCCCCACCTACGAGGGGATGCTCAAGGAGGAGATGGACGCGGCGGCGGCGCGGCATCCGGACGTCCCGTACGAGCCGCAGCTGATCGACGCCACCTTCGCGCTGCTGCTCGCGCAGACCGGCGCACCGCTCGTGATCCCCGCCCTCAACCGCGACGGCGACATCCTCTCCGATCTCGTCCTGCCGCTGTTCGGCTCGATCGCGGGCTCCGAGTCGATGCTGGTCGCGTTCGACGAGGAGTACGTGCCGCGCGCGTTGATGGCCGAGGCCGCGCACGGCACCGCACCGTCGCTCTTCGGCAAGGACGTCGCCAACCCGATGGCGATGATCCTCGCGGGGGCGGCGCTGCTCTCCCACGCGGACGAGGCCGGGCAGCAGGCGGGCCGGGCGATCCGGGAGGCGACGCTCGAGGCCGTCGCGGAGGGATGTCGCACCGCCGACCTCGGGGGCCACGCCGGCTCGCGCGAGTTCACCGACGAGGTGATCCGCCGCACGAGCCAGAAGCTCGAGGTCTGGTCCTCGCTCTAGATCGCGATGCGGACGCGGCTGGCTCGGCGTCCGGATCTCGCCGTTCCGCCAGCCCTCGACGAACGTGCGCGCCAGCTCGGGGTCGAACTGGGTGCCGGCGCAGCGCTCCAGCTCGACGAGCGCCTCCTCGACGGTGAGCGCCGCCCGGTACGCGCGCGCCGAGGTCATGGCGTCGAAGGCGTCGGCGACGCCGAGCAGCCGCGCCTCGAGCGGGATCCGGTTCCCGCTCAGCCCGTGCGGGTAGCCGCCGCCGTCCCAGCGCTCGTGGTGGTGGAGCACGTACGGCAGCGCCGGCTCGAAGTCCTCGAAGCTCTCGACGAGCCGCGCGCCCGTGACCGGGTGGCGGCGAATCTGCTCGAGCTCCTCCTCGCTCAGCGGGCCGGGCTTGCAGAGCACGCTCGGGTCGACGGTGATCTTGCCGACGTCGTGGAGCGAGCCGCCGAGCTGGAGCGCCTCCAAGCGGCTGCCACGCCAGCCGAGCAGCCGAGCGAGCGCCTCGGCGAACGCCGTCACCCGAGTCGAGTGGCCGCGCAGGTACGGGTCTCGAGCCTCGAGCGCCGCGGAGAAGGTGGCGAGCAGCGAGCCCACAATGCCCGAGTTTCCAGGGCCGGCTCCGGTTCCCTTCCTCGTCGGCCGCGCCGCTCCGTAGAGTTCGCTCTCCGTGAGGGTCGCAGTCCCGAAAGAGACCGGCGCCAGCGAGCGCCGGGTGGCGCTCGTCCCCGACTCCGTCGGGCGCCTCGTGGCCGCCGGCTTCGAGGTCGCAGTCGAGCAGGGCGCCGGCGCCGAGGCCGGCTTCCCCGACGAGGAGTACGCCGAAGCAGGCGCGGACGTCGTCCCGCACGGCGAGCTGCTCAGCGGGCGCGGAGGCAGTCGCGCGTGTCGGCGCGCCGAGCGCCGCCGAGGTGGCCGAGCTCGCTCCGGGCACCGTGCTCGTCGGCTTCCTCTCGCCTCTGAGCCGACACCGCCGGGATCGAGCGACTCGCCGAGCGCGGCGTCGTCGCGTTCGCGATGGAGTCGATCCCCAGGATCACGCGGGCGCAGTCGATGGACGCGCTCTCGTCCCAGAGCACCGTCGCCGGCTACAAGGCGGTCGTCGCTGCGGCCGACCGCCTGCCGCGCCTCTTCCCGCTCCTGATGACCGCGGCCGGCACGGTCGCGCCCGCGAAGGTGCTCGTCCTCGGTGCCGGCGTCGCCGGCCTGCAGGCGATCGCGACGGCGCGACGGCTCGGCGCCGTCGTCTCCGGGTTCGACGTCCGCCCGGCCGTGCGCGAGCAGGTCGAGAGCCTCGGCGCGTCGTTCCTCGACCTCGGCATCCAGGGCGCGGAGACGAGCGGCGGCTACGCGGCCGAGCTGACCGCCGAGGAGCAGGCGCGCCAGCAGGCGCGCGCTCGAGGAGCGGATCCCCGAGTTCGACGTCGTCGTCACGACCGCGCTCGTGCCCGGACGCCCGGCGCCGAAGCTGATCCCGGCCGCGGCCGTCGCGAAGATGCGGCCGGGATCGGTGATCGTCGACCTCGCCGCCGAGACGGGCGGCAACTGCGAGCTGACCGAGGCGGGGACGGAGGTCGAGCGCGACGGCGTCACGATCGTCGGCTTCACCGACCTGGCGTCGCGCGATGCCGTACCACGCGAGCCAGCTCTACTCGCGCAACGTCACCGCCCTCCTGCTCCATCTCGCGCCCGAAGGCCGGCTGACGCTCGACTTCGACGACGAGATCACGGCGGGCGCCTGCGTCGCGCGGCCGCGAGGTGACGGCCTAGATGGACGCCACGCTCGTCTTCGAGCTGACGATCCTCGTGCTCGCGATCTTCCTCGGGATCGAGGTGATCTCGAAGGTGCCGACGATGCTGCACACGCCGCTGATGTCCGGCACGAACGCGATCCACGGGATCGTCCTCGTCGGCGCGATCCTCGTCGCGGGCCGCGCCGAGGCGGACACGCTGACGCGAGATCGTCGGCTTCTGCGCGGTCGTGCTCGGGACGGCGAACGTCGTCGGCGGCTTCGTCGTCACCGACCGGATGCTCGAGATGTTCAAGGGGCGCACGTCCCGGAAGCCCGAATGAGCAAGACGACGACCGACCTGCTCTACCTGGTCACGATCGTGACCTTCATCCTCGCGCTCCGCTTCCTCTCCTCGCCGAAGCGCGCGCGGCAGGGGAATCTGCTCGGGGCGGCCGGGATGGCGCTCGCGATCGCGGTCACGCTCGCGCAGGACGGGCTCGGGAACTACGGCTGGATCGCGCTGGCGATGGCGATCGGCGCGGTGATCGGCGTCGTCGGCGCGCGCTCGCGTGAAGATGACGGCGATGCCGCAGATGGTGGCGCTGTTCAACGGCGTCGGCGGCGGCGCCGTCTCGCTGATCGCGCTCGCGGAGTTCCACAACCTCACCCCGCTCCCGGGCGACCTGGCCGCGGAGGAGTCGATCACGATCCTGCTCTCGGCGCTGATCGGGAGCATCTCGTTCTCGGGCTCGCTGATCGCCTTCGCCAAGCTGCAGGAGCTGCTGAGCGGCAGGCCGATCGTCTATCCGGGGCAGCAGTTCGTCAACGGCGCCGTGCTGCTCGCGGGGCTCGCGCTCGGCGCCGCGATCGTCGCGGGAGCCGAGGGGGACGCGCTCGTCGTCGCCCTGATCGCGGCGGCGCTGGTCTTCGGCGTCCTCTTCGTGCTGCCGATCGGCGGCGCCGACATGCCGGTCGTGATCTCGCTCCTGAACGCCTTCACCGGCCTCGCGGCCTCGGCCGCCGGCTTCCTGCTCCACAACAACGTCCTGATCGTCGCGGGCGCGCTCGTGGGCGCGTCGGGCACGCTGCTGACGCTGCTGATGGGCAGGGCGATGAACCGCTCGATCGCGAACGTCCTCTTCGGCGCGTTCGGGTCGGTGCAGTCGGGCGGCGGGCCTGCCGCGCTCGAGGACGGCCGCAGCGTGCGCTCGACGACGGCGGAGGATCTCGCGATCATGCTCGCCTACGCCCGCAAGGTCGTGTTCGTCCCCGGCTACGGGCTCGCGGTCGCCCAGGCGCAGCACACCGTGCGCGCGCTCGCCGAGCTGCTCGAGCACAAGGGGATCGACGTCCTCTACGGGATCCATCCCGTCGCCGGCCGGATGCCCGGTCACATGAACGTGCTCCTCGCCGAGGCCGACGTCCCGTACGAGCAGCTGAAGGAGATGGACGAGATCAACGCCGAGCTGCCGCAGACGGATGTCGTCGTGATCCTCGGCGCCAACGACGTCGTCAACCCGGCTGCTCGCTCCGATCCGGGCAGCCCGATCTACGGGATGCCGATCATCGACGTCGACCGGGCCGCGAGCGTCGTCGTCGTCAAGCGCTCGCTGAGCCCGGGCTTCGCCGGGATCGACAACCCGCTCTTCTACGACCCGAAGACCTCGATGCTCTTCGCCGACGCGAAGCAGGCGCTCGAGGACGTCGCAGCCGCGCTGAAGGGGCTGTAGCGGTGCCGGTCCCGTTCTTCTCGGCCCGCGACGTCGAGGCGGCGGTGCCGCCCGGTCGCGCCTACGACGCGGTGCGCGACGCGTTCGTCGCCCACGCGCGCGGCGAGTGGACGATGCAGCCGAAGCTCTACGTCACCAACTACCCGGCGGGCGACTTCCGCGCCATGCCGGCGCTCGGCGGCGGCCACGCGCTGCTGAAGTGGGTCACGTCGTTCCCGGGCAACCCTGCTCGGGGCCTCCCGACCGTGAGCGGTCTCGTCGTCCTCTCGGACGCCGAGACCGGCGTCGTCGAGGCCGTGCTGGACGCCGGCGCGGTGACGGCGCTGCGGACCGGCGCCGCCGCTGCGATCGCGGCCGAGACGCTCGGCCGCGCCGGTGCGGCAGCGGTGGTCGGCGCGGGCGTCAACGGCCGCGCGGCCGCGACGAGCCTCAAGGAGCGGGGCCGCGACGTCCTGCTCTGGGACGTCGACCGGGAGCGGGCGCGTTCCGTCGCGGCCGAGCTCGGGATCGGCACGGCTGCGAGCGAGTCCGAGGCGCTCGCCGCTCCGGTGGTCGTGACCGTGACGCCGGGGAAGGCGATCCTGCTGCCGGAGGGGTCGCTGCAGCCGGGCCAGCACGTCAGCCTGATGGGCGCCGACGGCCCCGGCAAGGCCGAGATCGCCGTCGCCGAGATCACGCGCACGCGGATCTTCTGCGACGAGTGGGAGCAGGCGAGCCACGGCGGCGAGCTCGCGGCAGCGGTCGAGGAGGGCGCGATCTCACGCGACGACGTGACCGAGCTCGGCGGGTGCTCACGGCGAGCGCCGAGGGCCGTCGCGCGGAGGACGAGATCACGATCTTCGACTCGACCGGACTCGCGATTCAGGATCTCGCGGTCGCGATCGCCGCTTTCGAGCGGGCGGACGAGCTCGAGCTTCAGCGGATCGACCTCTAGGCGACGAGCCGCGCGGGATCCATCCGCTCGAGCAGCGCATGCGGCTCGCCGAGGATCGCCTGGGCGACGAGGTCGCCGCACATCAGGCCGAGCACGTTCCCGTGGCCCGAGTAGCCGCCGGCGATCCAGACGCCCTCGCGGCTGGGATGCCGGCCGACGACGGGCATCAGGTCGGGGACGAGCCCGAAGACGCCGGCCCACCGGTGCGTGACCCTCGGAGCGCGGCCGAGCAGATCCGCGGCGAACGACTCGAGCGCGCCCTGGATCCGTTCCGTCGTCGCCTCCTCGGCGGTGAACTCCGAGTCCATGTCGGCATCGCGGAAGCCGCCGACGATGAGCCGGCCCTCCTCGTTCTGGTGCCAGTAGTCGTAGCCGTGGCGGCCGTAGTGGGGCAGCGGGAAGAGCTGCTCGGGCAGCGGCTCGGTCGCGATCATCTGGCCGCGCGTCGGGATGATCAGGCCCTCGAGCTCCCCGAGCAGCCCGCTCGGGTAGCCGTCGGTGGCGACCAGGACGGTGTCGGCCTCGAGCTCGCTCGAGATCCTCGACGCGGTCGTGCTCGCGGATCTCGACGCCGGCCTCGGCCGCCGCGAGCCCCAGCCGCCGCACCATCCGCGCCGGCTGGAGGACCGCGTCGTCCGGATGGAAGAGCGCGCCGGGAAACCGACCGGCCAGGGGCTCGGGCAGCTCCTCCCGCCACTCGGCGTCGAAGCCGTCCTCGCGCAATGCCTCGTACTCCGCGCGTAGCTCGTCGTGCTCGTCGTCGCCGGCGAGCCGGAGGCTGCCGGTGCGCCGGAAGGCGTCGCCGCCCAGCTCGCCCATCCGGTCGACGTACTGCTCCGTCAGCCGCCAGTACTCGGCCGCGGCGTCTCCGCCGAGCCACTCGCGAGCGCTGTCGTATGCCATCGCCCCGCCCCGGAGGGCAAAGCCACCGTTGCGGCCGCTGGCGCCGGAGGCGACCGCGCGCGCCTCGTGCACGCGCACCCGCTTGCCGTTGCGGGCGAGCGTGAGCGCCGCGGAGATGCCCGTGACGCCGCCGCCGACGATCGCAACGTCGGCCGAGCCGTCGAGCGGCCGGGACGGCAGCGTCGGGGCCGCCTCGGCGAGCCAGAAGGAGTCGGCCACGCGGCGATGCTAGCTGGCGGCCCGATAGACACCGTCCTCCTCCCTCACGACGCCGGCCAGCTCGAGCTCGGTCAATGCGACGGCGAGCCCACCGGCCGAGAGACCCGTTGCGCGAACGAGCTCGTCGGCGCCCTGAGCCTCCTCGCGGATCCGCTCCAGCACGGCCGACGCCGTCTCGCCGAGCTCCGGTGCCGGCCCCGCCGCGAGCACGAGCCCATAGGTCTCGAGCACGTCCTGCGCGCAGGTGAGCGGCGTCGCGCCGAGCCGCAGGAGGCCGTTGGAGCCCGCGGAGAGCGCGCTCGTGATCTCTCCCGGCACGGCGAACACCTCTCTCCCCTCCTCGAGCGCGAAGTCGGCGGTGATCAGAGCACCGCTGCGCTCGCGCGCCTCGACGACGACCGTCGCCGCACAGAGCCCGGCCACGATTCGATTTCGCGCCGGGAAACGCCACGGGGCGGGCTCGACGCCGGGGGCGTACTCGGCGACGACGAGGCCGGTCGCAGCGACCTGGCGGGCGAGCTCCCGGTGCGCGGCGGGATAGTCGCGGTCGATGCCGCAGCCCAGCACTGCGATCGTGACCCCGGCGGCCTCGAGTGCGCCGCGGTGCGCCTCCGCGTCGACGCCGCGCGCGAGACCGCTGACGACGACGAGCCCGGCTGCGGCGAGATCGCGTCCGAGGCTGCGCGCGATCTGCCGCCCGTACGCGGAGCACGCCCGAGCGCCGACGATCGCGACGGCCGGCTGGACGAGGATCGCCGTGTCGAGCTCGCCGCGCAGGAACAAGCCGGGCGGGGGATCGTGGATCGCGCGTAACAGCGGCGGGAAAGCGGGATCCGAGCGCGCGAGGAAGCGGAACCCGAGCTCCCGCAGGCGCGCAAGCTCCGCACGCTCGTCGAAACGAGCCTTGAACGCGGCGAAGCGCGCGCTCCTGGGCTCGCCGACGAGGTGCGCGTCGGTCGCCGCCGCGAACGACGCGAGCGCGAGCTCGCTCACGCGGCCAGCTCCTTCGGGGAGCGGTACGCGAGCGCCTCGGCCACGTGCTCGGGCAGGACGGCGTCCGCTCCCGCGAGCGCGGCCGCGGTGCGGGCGACGCGGGCGACCCGGGCGCGCCCACGGCCGGACAGCGGCAGCCGCTCGACCGCACGGCCGAGCAGCTCGTCGGACTCGGGCGTCCGCCGCAGCAGTGGGCCGGACAGTCGCATGCGGCCGACAGCAACCCGCTCGCGCACGGGGGCGGACGGCTCGGCAGGCCCGGCCGCCAGCTCGTCCGCACGTGGCCGCGGCACCGTGACGACGAGGTCGAAGCGGTCGAGCAGCGCGCGCGAGAGCTTGTCGCGGAAGGCCGCGAGCCGCTGCGGCGAGCACGAGCACTCGGCCGCCGGATCGCCCCGGCCGGCACACGGGCAGAGGTTCATCGTCGCAACGAGCTGGAAGCGGGCCGGGAACAGCGCCTGACCCTGGGCGCGGGCGACCGCGACGACCCCATCCTCGAGCGGCTGGCGCAGCGCCTCCAGGGCGGGCCGCTGGAACTCCGGCAGCTCGTCGAGCAGCAGGACGCCGAGGTGAGCGAGGCTCGCCTCACCGGGCCGCGGGCCCGGGCCGCCGCCGACGATCGCCGCGGTCGATGCACTGTGGTGAGGTGCTCGGAAAGGCCGTCGTGTGATCAACGGCCGTTCCGGCGGCAGCACGCCGGCGACCGAGTGGATCCGCATCACCTCCAGGGCCTCGCGCGGCTCGAGCGGCGGCAGGATCGACGGCAGCCTTCGCCCGAGCATCGTCTTCCCCGTCCCCGGCGGCCCGGCGAGCAGCAGGTTGTGGCCACCGGCGGCCGCGAGCTCGAGCGCACGGCGCGCTCGCTCCTGGCCGCGGACGTCGGCGAGATCGGGCGGCTCGGGCTCGTCGGCCTCGTCGGGCGGCTCCGCACGCGGTGGCCGCAGCTCGCCGCGGAGGTAGGCCACTGCCTCGGCCAGGTGCCGCACGGCGATCGCCTCGACACCGCCCAGCTCCGCCTCGCACGCCGACTCGGGCGCACACAGGATCCGCGGCAGTCCCGCCCGCCGGGCTCCCTCCGCGACCGCGAACGCGCCACGCACGGGTCGCACGCGTCCGTCGAGCGCCAGCTCGCCGACGGCGGCATGCTCGGCCAGGCGCTCGGCCGGGATCTGCCGCGATGCGGCGAGCACCGCGAGCGCGATCGACAGGTCGAAGCCCGATCCCTCCTTGCGCAGCCCCGCGGGCGCGAGATTGACCGTGATCCGCTTCAGCGGCCACTCCAGCTGCGCGGAGCCGATCCCGCTGCGGACGCGGTGCTTCGCCTCGGCACACGCGCGATCGGCGAGGCCGACGATCGCGAAGCCGGGAATGCCGCCGTCGATGTGGGCCTCGACCTCGACGCGGCGCGGCTCGAGGCCGACGAGCGCGTGGGTGACGGAGCGCGCGAGCACTCCCGCGAGGCTACGTCGGGCTCAGCGCCCGAAGCTCACAATTCAGCGACAGATCAGAATCGATTCGTAGTACTCGCCGGCGCGCCGGCCGGTGCGGCGGTTGACGTGCCGTTCGAGCCGCTCGTCGAGGCGCAACCCGGCGCGCTCGAGGATCTCCGGATAGAGCCCGCGTCGGTCGTTGACGACGATGCAGACCGGCGCGCCGCGCCGCAGCGCCGACTTCGAGCGCGCGAGGACCGCCGCGATCCCGTCCACGTACTCCGCGATCGCCGCCTTGCTCGTCCCCCGCTCGGCCGCACCGAGCTCGCGCTCGCGCCGGTCGTCGAGCCCGAGCAGCTCGTACGCGTAGCGATGCTGCTCGTGGTAGTCGATCAGCCCGGGATACGGCGGCGAGGTGACGACGCCGTCGTACGGCCCACCGAGCTCGAGCTCGCGCGCGTCGCCGTGCAGGACCACGGCCGCTCGCCTCGGGTCGCGGACGGAAGCGAACTCGGCGATCCTCGCCGCGGTGTCGGCCAGATACCGCGCAGGAACTTCTCCGCGCTCTCGACCGGCCTGCACGTGCGCCGGTGCTTGTGGCACCAGTACTCGCCCTGCTGCGGCGCCCGCGGGAAGTCGAGGTCGAAGTGCGTCGTCAGCCGCGCCGAGCGGGCCGCGCGAGCGAGCACGACGCGGAGGACGTCCTGGCTCGCGTACTCCGGGATCAGGGCACGGAAATGGAGCAGCTCCGCCGCGGCCTGCGGGGCGAACCAGTCGCGGACGAATCCGGTCGAAGCCTCGGTCGACTCGGCGAGACGCGCCGGCGAGCTCGCGGACGTCGGCCTCGAGCGCCTCGAAGATCGTGCTCGCGCGTCTTGACCGAGATCAGCAGCGCGTTGAAGGCGGCGATGTCGGCGCCGACAGCGTCGTAGCCCGACTCGAGCGCCTGCACGAGCGTCGTCCCCGAGCCGGCGAAGGGGTCGAGCACGCGGCCGCCGGGCCGCACGTAGCGCTCGAGCAGCGCCTCGACGAGCTGCGGGACGAACTTGCCCAGATACGGATGCAGGCGGTGGACGTGCTTCGTCCGCTCGCGCTCGGGCAGCTCGCGCTCCGACCACGAGAGCGCGAGGTCGAGCTCGCCGTAGAGGGCCTCCTGCGTCGCCGCCACGTCCCGTCATTCGCCGCCCTGGTACGGTCGCCTCCATGTCGGTCGACTGGGACTGGAACCGGGTCGTCTTCGACCACGTGAAGTTGACCGTCCGCGACCCCGCCGTGAGCGTCGCGTTCTACCGCGCCGTGCTCGCGGAGCTGGAGATCCCACCGCTCTGGGAGAACGCGCGCGGGGCGCAGTTCGCGAACCTCGTCGTCTTCGAGGGGGATCCCGGCGGACCGATCCACGTCGCTTTCGTGGCGGAGTCACGCGCACAGGTCGACGCCTTCTACGACGCCGGCCTCGCAACGGGCGGCCGCGACAACGGCCCGCCGGCGGTCCGCGAGCAGTACAGCTCGGACGACGCCGGGGTGTACTACGCCGCGTTCGTGCTCGACCCCGACGGCAACAACGTCGAGGCCGTCGTCCGGGAGTTCTGAGCGCGCTTCGGGATCCGCGCCGGCGGATCCCGAAGCTGCGCGGGTCAGTAGTGGATGCCGTGCGCGGCGTCGAGCTCGCGCAGGCGGCGGATCCGCTCCTCCATCGGCGGGTGCGTCGAGAAGAGCGCCGCCATGCCTCGCCCGCTGAGCGGGTTCGCGATGTAGAGGGCCTCGGTCGCCGGGTTGACCTTCATCGGCACCGCCTCCACGCCGCGCTGCAGGGTCGCGAGCGCCTCGGCCAGCGGCCGTGCCTCGCCGAGGTACTGCGCCGCGGTTGCGTCGGCGAGGTACTCGCGCTGGCGGGAAACGGCCAGCTGCAGGATCATCGCGGCCATGGGCGCGACGATGATCGCGACGAGGACGCCGATGATCCCGAGCGGGTTGTTGTCCTCGTCGTCGCCCCCGCCGAAGAACATCGAGAACTGGAGGATGTTCGCGATCGCGGCGATCGCGGCGCCGATCATCGCGGCGATCGTCGTGACGAGGATGTCGCGGTTCGCGATGTGCGCCATCTCGTGGGCCAAGACGCCCTTGACCTGGTCGCGCGGGAGGTAGCGGAGCAGCCCCTCGGTGACCGCGACGGCCGCCTTCTTCGGGCTGCGGCCGGTCGCGAACGCGTTCGGCTGCTCGGACGGGATCAGGTAGACGCGGGGCATCGGGACACCGGCCCGCCCGGCGATCTCCTCGATGTCGCGGTAGAGCTCCGGCGCCTCGCTCTGGTCGACCGGCCGAGCGCGGCTCGCCTTGAGGGCGAGCTTGTCCGAGAACCAGAACATGACGAAGTTGAAGACGATCGCGACGAAGGCGAAGAGCAGCAGGCCGCCTGAGCCGCCGAACAGGTAGCCGAGGCCGACGAAGAGCGCTGTCAGCCCCGAGATGATGATCCAGGTACGCGCCTGGGTCAGGAATCTGGTGCGGGTGATCGACATGGGTTGGCGTTGTTCCTTTCCGGCTGAATGAGATCTCTGAGATTCAGTCGGAAGTTTCTCCCGCCGGCGATCTGATGAGACCGAGGCCTGCGCGCCCGGGCCGAAGCCGTGATGACGAGCGACGCACGTTCGGGGATAGTGCCTTCCGTCGTGCGGAAATCGTAGCTTCCGGCCCGCTGGTTGCGTGTTGCCGGAGGGTTAAACCGCGATGCGCTCGAGCCCTTCCGGACGGACTGCGACGACCTCGAAGCGGCAGTCGAGCTCGAGGGAGCCGGGATTCCGGGCCAGCCAGGTTTCCGCAGCGACGACGGAGCCGGCGCAGCTTCTCCTCGTCCACCATCTCGAGCGGGTCGCCGAAGCCGGGCCCGGTCTTGCCCTTCACCTCGCAGAACACGAGCCGGCGGCCGCGGCGGACGATCAGGTCGAGCTCGTAGCCGCCCGACCAGACGTTCGTCCCGAGGACGCGGTAGCCGCGCAGGCGGTAGTGGCGGGCGGCACGCTTCTCCACCCTCGCACCTTCCGCCCTCGAACTCACGCTCTCGGCCCTCGTGCTCCTGGGGCGTCGCCGGCGGGGCCGGGCCGGAGGGGACAGTGCGGTAGCACGGCCCCGGAGAGCCCGGTGCCGCCGGCGACGTCAGGCAACACCGGAGGCCGGCTCCGCCGGCCGGGAGGTGGTGCCGGCCAGGGGCGCGAGGGCGGCATACGCCAGCGCGTTGAACGAGAGCCGGTGCTGCTCGCTCGGGCCGTGCTCGCGGACCGCGGCGGAGTGGCCCGGTGTGATGTAGCCGACGTGGCGCGCGAAGCCGTAGCGCGGGTAGAGCGCGTCGAGCCTGCGCATGACCCGGTCGCGCGTCACCTTCGCGACGATCGAGGCTGCCGCGATCGCGGCGCTCTTCGTGTCGCCGTCGACGACTGCGCGGTGCTCCGGCGCGAGCGGGCCGAGCCGGAAGCCGTCGACGAGGCACGCGACGTCGCCCAGCCGCCTGGCCGGCGGCGCGAGGTCGCCGAGCACCGACCGCAGGCCCCAGAGGTTGGACTTGTGCAGGCCGTTCCGGTCGATGTCGCCCGGAGGGATCACACGCACGCTGATCCGCATCGCGCACCCGACGACCGCGCGGAAGAGCTCCTCGCGCTCGGCGGGCGAGACCTGCTTCGAGTCGTTCAGCGAGGCCAGCGGGCGCACCTTGTGGTTGCGCAGGCACTCGTAGTCGAGCAGGACGCCGGCGACCACGAGCGGCCCCGCCAGCGAGCCGCGCCCCGCCTCGTCGGCGCCGGCCACGAACCGCGCGCCGAGCCGACGGTCGAACGAGAGCAGCTTCTGGCCGATCGGGCGAGGCACGCGTCCGACTGTAGCCGCGCCTGCGGCCGGCAGTGCAACGACTTCGTGCCGGCTTCGCCTTAGAAGCCCAACGTGCAGCCGGCGTCGCGCTCGGCGAGCGCCACCGTCGCACGCCGGCGCTCCCGGTCGACCGCCACCGCGAACCAGTCGCAGCCCCCGTCGACCAGGCGGACGGCGCACGTGAACTCGTCCGTCTCCTCCTCGCGGAAGAAGGTCTTGGCTGCGTCCGTGCAGTGGACGTCGTCGGCGTCGTAGCCCGAGTGGGCTCCGAGCGCGCGCACGTGCGCCTGCACCTCCTCGCGCGCCGCCTCCTGCTGCGCGTCCTCCGCCGCACACCCGGCGGCGACGAGCGCGACCGCGATCAGCGCGGCGACGCTACGACTTCGCGTCGGCTTCGTCGCCTTCGGCGACGGGCTCTGCATCCGCGTCGGCCTCTGCGGCCGGCTCCTCGGCAGCCGGCTCCCCGGCGACCGGCTCCTCGGCGACCGGCTCTTCGGCCGCAGGCGCTTCCACGGCACCTCGGCCTCCGGCTCGACGACGGCCTCCGCCGCCTCGGGCTCCGCCTGCCGCCTCCGCCGCTGCCTCGGCGGCGGCGGCGTCCAGCGCGGCCTGGTTCGCCTCGGACTCCGCCCGCGCTGCGGCGAGCTGGGCGGGCGTCTGTCGCAGCTCGCGGACGCGGGCCTTCTTGCCGATCTTCTCGCGCAGGTAGTAGAGCTTCGCGCGGTTGACGTCGCCGATCGCGCCGACCTCGATCTTCTCGATCTTCGGCGAGTGCACCGGGAACGTCCGCTCGACGCCGACGCCGAACGACTGCTTCCGGACGGTGAACGTCTCGCGCGCTCCCGAGCCCTGCCGCTTGATCACGATCCCCTCGAAGACCTGCACGCGGCGGCGCTGGCCCTCGATCACCTGGAAGTGCACGCGAACGGTGTCGCCCGCCTTGAAGCGGGGAAGGTCCTTGCGCAGCTGGCGCTGCTCGATGCTCTCGATGATCGTGCTCATGGCAAAGGTCGGCGGCGAGCCGGCGGCCAATGGTAGCGAAAACTCAGCGGAGCGAAATTCTGTTGGGCGGCCAGTACGTCGCGAAGACCTTGCCGATCAGGTTCTTGCGCGGCACCGTCCCCCACTCGCGCGAGTCGCACGACTGCGAGCGGTTGTCGCCCATCATGAAGTACTGCCCCTGGGGGACGTTGAACGTCTCGGCCCCGCGCGTGTCGCGCCGGTTCGGCTGGATGTACGGCTCCTCGAGCTGCTTGCCGTTGATGAAGACGTAGCTCGAGCCGCGGATGTTGCGCAGCTCGACGCGGTCGCCCGGGAGCCCGATCAGCCGCTTGACGAAGGTGCCGCCGGCGCCGCAGCGCTGGCGTGCGGCGGGTGGCGTCTCGAAGACGACGATCTCGCCGCGCTTCGGGTCGCGGAACCGGTAGATGAACCGGTTCGCGAGCACGCGGTCGGACCAGCGCGCCTCGCAGCCGCTCGCGTTCCTGGCGCAGTGGAGCGTCGGCTCCATCGAGGAGGACGGGATCCGGTACGGGTTGACGACCCACGCCTTGATCGCGAGCACGATCGCGATCGCGCCGGCGATGGTGACGATCCAGTCGATCGTGACGCGCCAGCCGTGGGGCAGGCCGCGGGTGAGGCGGTCGACGGGGTTGCGGGAGTGCCGCGGCGCCGGTGCCGGCTCCGTCGGTGTCACGAACGGCTCCGGGAACCCCTCCGGCAGGGTGACCGGGACTCGGTCCGGCTCTGGCTGCGGCTCCGACTCGGGCTCCTCCGGCCGCAGTGCGTACCAGGCCGAGGCGACCGCAAGGCCCGTCCAGAGGAGGTCGTAGAGGCCGAAGACCTCGCCCAGGTTGTCCCGGAAGAGCGTGAACATCTCGCCCGAGAGGACCCCGGTCTGCGCGCCGAAGCCCTCCTCCGCCTCCTGCACCGCGAAGGCGAAGCCGAGGTACTTGCCGACGAGGACGCCGATCAGGGCGTTGACGATCGCGATCGCCTGCAGCTCGGCGGAGCGCCGGCCTCCGGCCGCCCGCTCGACCGCGAAGCCCGCGACGTAGCCGATCCCCCACGCGACGACGCCGACCTCGTAGTCGGTGTACTTCGAGATCAGGCCCCAGACGATGCCGCCGGCGACGGCGACGATCAGGCCGGCGAGCATGGCGAGGCCCGTCGACCCGCTCTCGGCGCGCGCCGGGGCTCGGCGCGGACGGCGGCTCGGGATCGCGGCGGGAGCCGTCCGGCTCCCAGCCGAAGCGCTCGAAGTCGCTCACGACGAGCTCATCCGGTCGGCGCTCCGCTCCCGGCTCTGCTCGCGCCGCCACGCCTCGACGCGGCCGTGGTCGCCGGAGAGCAGGACGTCGGGAACGGTCCAGCCGCGGAACTCGGCCGGGCGCGTGTAGTGCGGGTACTCGAGGCCGCCCTCGAGCTCCTCCGAGAAGCTCTCGTGGCTCGCCCGATCCCTCGGCGAGCGCGCCGGGGAGACGGCGGACGACGGCATCGAGCAGCACCATCGCCGGCAGCTCGCCGCCCGAGAGGACGTACGGGCCGATCGAGATCGCATCGGAGGCGAGGTGCGTGACGATGCGGTCGTCGAAGCCCTCGAAGCGGGAGGAGAGGAGCGTCACGGCCGGCTCGGCGGCGAGCTCCTCGACCACGGCCTGCGTCAGCGGCCGCCCCTGCGGGGTCAGCGCGATCACGCGATGCTCCGGCGCGCCGCCGTAGACGGCGTCGAGCGCGGCCGCGACGACATCGACCCGGAGCACCATGCCGGCGCCGCCGCCGTACGGCTCGTCGTCGACCTGGCCGGCGCGAAGCGGCGTCGTGTCGCGGTAGTTGAAGAGCCTCAGCTCGAGCTCGGTGCCGAGGACGGCCGCGACCGGCCGCTGCTCGGTCATCCACGCGAACGCGTGCGGAACCTGGGTGAAGACGTCGATGCGCACGGCCCGGGCAGGTTACTCGCCGTCTGCGAAGCCGCGGGCGACGAGGATCCGCCCGGCACCGAGGTCGACGTCGAGCACGCAGGACTCGACGAGCGGCAGCAGCAGGCCCGAGTCGAGCTCGAGCGTGTCGTTGGCGGGACCGTTCTCCACTTCGATGACAGTACCGAGCGAACGGCCGCCCTCCTCCTCGACGCGCAGGCCGACGAGCTGGAAGACGTAGTAGGCGTCCTCCTCCGGCTCGGGCAGGTCCTCGCGGCGGACGGCGAGCGTGGCGCCGCGCGGCACGCTGCGGTCGAGCTTGATCACCGGCCGGCCGCCGGCTCCCCGCTTGGACACGACGACCTCGGCGGCGGCTCCGTCGACGAGCAGTGTCGCGCCCCTCGCGAAGCGCTCGGGTGCGTCGCTCGCGCCCTCGACGAAGAACGAGCCGTCGACGCCGTGCGGGCGGCCGACTCGGCCGACCGCGACGAGCTCGTCGCTCATTCCACGATGTCGAGGATGATGCGCTTGCGGGAGCCGGCGGCGCTGGCACGGACGATCGTGCGGAGCGCGCGGGCGAGCCTGCCCTGGCGGCCGATCACCTTCCCGCGGTCCTCGGGCGCGACGTAGAGCTCGAGCACCGTGGCGTCCTCGCGCTCGATCTGCTCGACGCGCACGGCGTCGGGATCGTCGACGAGTTGCTTCGCGAGCCAGGTGAGAAGCTCGGCCACGCTACTTCGTGGCGATGCCGGCGGCCTTGATCAGCTTGGCGACCGCGTCCGAGGGCTGCGCGCCCTTGCCGAGCCACTCGTTCACCTTGGCCTCGTCGAGGTCGATCGTCGAGGGGTCGGTCTGCGGGTTGTAGCGCCCGACGATCTCGATGAAGCGGCCGTCACGCGGCGAGCGCTGGTCGGCGACGACGACGCGGTAGATCGGGTTCTTCTTCGAGCCGACGCGCGTCAGCCTCATGCGTACTGCCATCTCTCGCTATCTCCGTCCTGTCTTGGTCATCTTCGGTTGCCCGGGCAGTGTAGGCATCTTTCCCTTGCCCATCTGCTTCATCATCTTCTCCATCTGCTTGCGGGCGGAGAGGAGCTTGTTCACGTCCTGGATCGTCTGGCCGCTGCCGGCCGCGATCCGCTGGCGCCGGGAGCCGTCGATCAGGTGGGGCATGCTCCGCTCCTTCGGCGTCATCGAGAGCACGATCGCCTCGACGCGCGCGAGCTGGCGCTCGTCGATGTCGACGTCCTTCAGCTGGTTGCCGAGGCCCGGGATCATCTTGATGACGCCCTGGATCGGTCCCATCTTCTTCAGCATCTTCTGGGCGGAGAGGAAATCGTCGAAGGTGAAGACGCCCGCGCGCATGCGCGCCTCCATCGCCGCCTGCTCGTCCTCCTCGACCGCGGCCTCCGCCTTCTCGATCAGCGTCAGCACGTCGCCCATGCCGAGGATCCGCGAGGCCATCCGGTCGGGATGGAACTCCTCGAGCTGGTCGAGCTTCTCGCCGATCGAGACGTACTTGATCGGGCGGCCGGTGACCTGGCGCACCGAGAGCGCGGCGCCGCCGCGGGCGTCGCCGTCGAGCTTCGTCAGCACGACGCCGTCGAAGGCGACCTGCTCCTGGAACGACTGGGCGACGTTGACGGCCTCCTGGCCGGTCATCGCGTCGAGGACGAGCAGGACGTTCGTGGGCTTCGAGGCGTTGCGGACGCGGACGAGCTCGTCCATCAGCTCCTGGTCGATGTGGAGGCGGCCGGCGGTGTCGACGATGACGACGTCGTTCCCGGCGCTGCGTGCGGCGTCGAGGCCGCGCTTCACCGCTTCGACCGGATCCTTCGTGTCGGTGCGGTAGACCGGGATCTGGATCTGGCGGCCGAGCTGCTCGAGCTGGTCGATCGCGGCCGGGCGCTGGAGGTCGGCGGCGACGAGCGCCGGCTTCTTGCCCCTCCTTGCGCAGCTTCAGCGCCAGCTTCGCCGACGTCGTCGTCTTGCCCGAGCCCTGGAGGCCGGCCATCAGGATCACGGTCGGCGGCTTGCCGAACGCGAGCCGCGAGTCGCCCGACCCCATCAGGCTGGTCAGCTCCTCGTGGACGATCTTCACGACCTGCTGGCCGGCGTCGAGGCCCTTGAGGACGTCCTGGCCGGTCGCGCGCTCGCGCACCTGCGCGACGAACTCCTTCACGACCTGGAAGTTGACGTCGGCCTCGAGCAGCGCGAGCCGGATCTCGCGCATCGCCTTCGAGATCGCCTCCTCGTCGAGGCGGCCCTTGCCGCGGAGGTCGCCGAGGGCGTGCTGGAGCTTGTCTGAGAGGGTGTCGAACACGGGCGGACAGTGTAGATACCGCTCAACGAGACGAAGGAGGCGGCATGGCCAGCATCGCCAAGGTGATCACGATCATCGGCAACTCCCCCGACGGCTTCGCTGAGGCGGCTCAGGTCGCCGTCACGGAAGCGTCGAAGACCCTGCGCGGGATCACGGGCGCCGACGTGGTCTCGATGAGCTGCGAGGTCAGCGAGCGACAAGATCACGATGTTCCGGACGACGGTGAACATCGCCTTCGCGGTCGAGGCGCCGCTAGGGAGCGACGAGCGCGCGCGCGAAGTCGTGCGGGTCGAACGGGCGCAGGTCGTCGAGACCCTCGCCGACGCCGATCAGCTTCACCGGCAGGCCGAGCTCGTAGGCGATCGCGACCGCGACCCCGCCCTTCGCGGAGCCGTCGAGCTTCGTCAGCGCGACGCCGGTGACGCCGGCCGTCTCGCCGAAGAGCCGCGCCTGCTGGAGGCCGTTCTGGCCCGTGGTGGCGTCGACGACGAGCAGCGTCTCGTGCGGCGCGCCCTCGAGCCGGCTCTCGATCACGCGGCGCACCTTCGCGAGCTCCTCCATCAGGTTCGACTGCGTGTGCAGGCGGCCGGCCGTGTCGACGATCGCGACGTCCTTGCCGCGCGCCCGCGCCGCCTCGACGGCGTCGTAGGCGACCGCGGCCGGGTCGGCACCCTGCGCCGCGCCGACGAAGTCGGCCTGGGCGCGGTCGGCCCAGATCTCGAGCTGCTCCTCCGCGGCGGCGCGCCAGGTGTCGGCGGCGCCGAGCAGGACCGTGCGGTCGTGCTCGCGCAGCTTCTGGGCCAGCTTCCCGATCGTCGTCGTCTTGCCGGTGCCGTTCACCCCGACGACGAGGATCACGCTCGGCTCGCCCGGAAGGTTGAGCGTGCCCGGCTCGCCGAGCATGTCGGCGATCTCCTCCGCGAGCGCCGCGTTGAGGTCGGTGAGCTCGTTGCGCGCCTCGAGCCGGCGACGAGCTCGGCCGTGGCGCGCACGCCCACGTCGCCCTGGATCAGCGCCTCCTCCAGCCGCTCCCAGTCCTCGTCGTTGCCGGGGTCGAACGTGGCGGCGGCCAGCTCGCCGGTGAGCGCGCGGCGGCTCTTGCCGAGCGAGTCGCGCAGGCGGCCGAAGAAGCCCGCGCGCTGCTCGTCCGTCTCCTGCGGCCCCTCCGCGTCTCCCAGCAGCTCCGACCAGCTTCTCGCCATTGGCGCGGAACGTTAGCCTCAGCCCATGGTCACGTGGCAGCGGGTGGCGGAGATCGCGCGGGAGCTGCCGGAGATCGAGGAGACGACGTCGTGGGGCAAGCCGTCGTTCGCGGTCCGCGGGAAGAAGTTCGCCGGCCTCTCGACGCGGCACGAGGGCGCGATGTGGACGCGGTGCGACCGGGAGGAGCGGCCGCTGCTCGTCGCGTCGAACCCGGACGCCTATCGGCTGACGCCGCACTTCGAGGCCTCGCCGGCCTTCCTGCTGATCTGGCTCGAGCACATCGACGAGGACGAGGTGCGGGAGCGGCTGATCGACGCCTGGCTGATCCAGGCGCCGAAGCGCCTGGCCGCCCAGCATGAGTTCGACTAGAGCATCAGTGCGACCGCGCTGACCGCCGCCCCGGCGGCCAGCCCGAAGGCGATCTCGCGCTGGCCCCGGCGCGCTGCGGCGAACGCGGCGGCCAGAAGCGCGGACGACGACGATCGCGCCGAGCCAGCCGAGGAAGATCCAGCCTGCGCGCGTGCCGACGTAGCGCGACCGCCGCGGCCGTGAGGAGCTTCAGGACGACCACTAGCCGGCGAGCGCCGCGGCGTCCTCGCGCGGGAGCCGGCGCGAGACGATCTGGCTGACGCCGTCGCCGCCCATCGTGACGCCGTAGAGCACGTCGGCGGCTTCCATCGTCCGCTTCTGGTGCGTGATCACGACGAACTGAGCCCGGTCGGCGTAGCGGCGCAGCAGCTCGACGAAGCGGCCGATGTTGGCGTCGTCGAGCGCGGCCTCGACCTCGTCGAGGAGGTAGAACGGGCACGGCTTCGCGAGGAAGAGGGCGAACAGGAACGAGATCGCCCCGAGCGCCTTCTCGCCGCCCGAGAGCATCCCGAGCCGCGTGATCTTCTTGCCGGCCGGGCGAAGCTCGACCTCGACGCCGGTCTCGCCGCCCTCCTCGTCCGGCTCGACGAGGCGCAGCCGGCCCTCGCCGCCCGGGAACAGCGTCGACGCGACCTCCTCGAAGTGCTCGGACACGGCGGCGAACGTCTCGGCGAAGCGGCGCTCGACCGTGGCGGCGAGCTCGTCGCGCAGGTCGGCGAGCTCCTTGAGGCTCTGCTCGAGATCCTCGCGCTGGGTCTCGAGCTCGGCGAGCCGCTCCTTCTCCGCCTCGTACTCCTCCTTCGCGAGCGGATTCACCTGGCCGAGCTGGATCCGACGCTGCTCGAGCCGCTCGGCGCGTGCCGCGAGCTCGTCGCGCTCCTCCCCTTCGGCGGGCTCGACCGCCGCCTCCTCGAGCCGGCGGCGGGCGTCGGCTGCCTCCGCCTCGATCCGGGTCAGCTCGATCTCGACCTCGGTCGCGCGCTGGGCCGCCTCCTCGGCGCCCTGGCGCAGCTCGACCTCGGCCGCCCCGAGGTCGCGCAGCCTCGTGCCGAGCTCACCCGTGCGCGCCGCGCCGGCGTCGACGCGCGCGCGCAGCGGCGCCTCGAAGCGATCGGCCGCGGTGGCCGCGGCGGCGAGCGTCTCCTCGAGGCGCTCCGCGCCGCCGAGGATGCGCCGGAGCAGATCGGCGTCGAGGGCGGCCGCACGCCGCGCGCCCGTGGCCGCCTGCGCCGATCGCGGCTCGCCGCGCCGTCTCGGCCGCCTCGGCGGCCTCGGCCGCGAGCCGCTCCGCCTCGGCCGTCAGCTCGCCGCGCCTCGCGCTCGACCTCGTCGCGCTCCGACTCGTCCACCTGCAGCAGCCGGATCTGGCCTTCGCCGCCGAGGCGTACGCGCGTCGAGCTCGGCTGCGCCTGCGCGCTCGTTCGCGCCGGCCGACTCCGTGCGCGCCTCGTGCTCGAGCGCGCCGACGCGGGCGAGCTCCGTCGCCAGCTGCACCGGTGCGCTCCGTGCCTGCCTCCGCCCGCTGCGCGCAGCGGCTGCTCCAGCCGCGCGGCCACGGCCACGCCGGCGAGCAGCGCCTCGTCGAGCCGATCCGCCGCGGTCGAGATCCGGCGCGAGCACCGCGGGATCGGCGGCGCGCGCCTCGCGGAGATGCGCGACCTGCGCGAACGCGGCCTCCGCCCGCTCGGCCTCCTCGGCGGCTGCGCGGCGCGCGCGTCCGCGACCGCTGCCTGCGCCTGCAGCTCGTCGACCTCGGCTGCGAGCGCGCGGCGGCGCGTCTCCAGCTCGAGCAGGACGGCCTCGGCCGCCTCGCCCGCGAACCAGAGCTCGCCGCGCTGCGGGTCGTAGCCGAACCCCTCCTCCGTGACCGACGGCGTCGTCGCGGCGAGCAGCGACTCCGAGCGGGACGACGGGCAGCTCCGCGACGCGCTCCGCCGGCCGCTTGCCGACGAGCACGGCGAGGCTGCCGAGCCCGGCCTCCCGCGCCCGCTGCAGCAGCGTCAAGCCCGCCGCCGGATCCGTCGGCGACGACAGCGGACGCCCGCCAGCCGAGCGCGGCCGCGACGGCGCGCTCGGCGCCGGGCTCGACGTCGAGCAGCGAGAGCGCCAGCTCGGCGCCCTCCTCGGCGAGCAGCCGCGCGGCGGGCGGGATCCCCTCGCGCTCGGCGAGCGAGCGCTCGAGCGCCGCCAGCCGCTCGCCTGCGATCGCGGCCCGCTCGGCGAGGTCGTCGCGCGCGTGCACGGCCGCGCGCGCGGCGGCCGTGGCCGTCGTTCGCCGCGGACTCGAGCTCCGCGGGTGACGGGCCTGGCCGCCTCGCGGCCGCGTCTGCCTCGGCGAGCTCCTGCGCGAACTCGCTCGCGCAGCGCCGAGACCGACTCGCGCGCGCATGCGCGATCCGCTCGCGGGCGCTGCCGAGCCGGTAGAGGGCCGCGGTCGCGCCCTCGCGGCCGCCGGCCGCGTCGGCGAGCTCGGCCTCGAGTGCCTGCCGTTCGCTCGCGGAGGGACTCGAGGCGCTCCTCGGCGCGAGCCGCCGCGCTGCGCTCGAGCGACGCGAGCCGCTCCTGCGCCGCGCGCGCCCGCTCGGCCGCGGCTCCGCCCGCGGCGGCGGCGGCGCGAGCCGCCGCGGTCGCCTCGGCCGCGACCCGCTCGAGCTCCCGCGTCGAGGCGTCGGTGATCTCGCCTGCGGCGGCCTCCGCCTCGCCGACCGATCGGCGCAGGCCGCGCGAGCAGGCTCTGCGCGCCCTCGCGGCGGAGCGCGATCCGCTCCGTCGCGCCCTGCAGCCGGTAGAGGGCCTTGACCGCGGCCTCGCGGCTGCCGGCCGCGTCGGCGAGCTCCTCCTCGGCGGCGTGACGCTCCGCGAGCAGCGCCTGTCAGCTGCTCCTGCGCGCGCCGGCGCGCCAGCCCGGTCGCCGTCTTGCGCTCCTCGGCAGCGGTGCGGCGGGCGTCGGCGGCGGCGAGGTCGAGCTCCGCGATCCGGGCCCGTAGCGCTGCGATCTCGTCGGCGAGCTTCTCCGCCCGCTCGGCGGCCGTCGCCTGCAGCGCCAGCGGGCGCAGGCGCTTGCGCACCTCGGCCTCGACGTCGCGGGCGCGCTCGACCTGGATCCCGACGCGGTTCAGCTTCAGCTCGGCGCGGTGCTTGCGCCGCTTGAACTTGCCCAGCCCGGCCGCCTCCTCGACGAGCTCGCGGCGCTCCTCCGGCTTCGACGCGAGCACGGCCTCGACCTTGCCCTGGCTGACGATCGAGTGCATCGAGCCGCCGAGCCCCACGTCGGCGAGCAGCTCGACGAGATCGGTCCGCCGCACCTGCGCCTTGTTGACGAGGTACTGGCCCTCGCCGCCGCGGTGCAGGCGGCGCGCGATCGAGACCTCGGAGAAGTCGAGCTCGCCGAAGGCGCCGCCCTCGTTGTCGAAGACGAGCTCGACCTCGCAGCTCTCGGCGGGCGTCCGCCCCTCGGCGCCGTTGAAGAGGACGTCGTCGGGCTTCTCCGCGCGCAGCTCCGAGGGCGTCAGCGAGCCGGCCGCCCACACGATCGCGTCGGCGACGTTCGACTTGCCGGAGCCGTTCGGGCCGACGACGACGGCGACCCCGGGCTCGAGCTTCAGCTCGAGGTTGTCGGGGAAGGACTTGAAGCCGCGCAGGCGGAGAGAGCGCAGATGCACAGGGCGGGAGGCTAGCGCCCGCGACGGACGACCAGCGGGGCGGGACTACGCCTCTTCGGCCATCCCGAGCACGTCGTCGCGGGAGAGCTTCCCGACGAGCTCCGGATGCGCCTGCCGCACGTGCGCTTCCACCTTCCGGACGAGCTCGTCGTCGCTCTCGGCCCGGACGACCTCGCCGCACTCGCAGTTGATCACCTTGCCCATCCTTCAACCCCTCTCAGTAGGTGAGGACACGGTCGCTCTCGAGCGCGAGCTCGACGAGGCGGGACGGCAGCGCCGCCTCCGCCCGGCCGTCGGGCTCGAACCCGCGCGCCTTGCTCGAGTTGCCGGACACGTAGAACCGGCCGCCGCCGCCACGGATCGCGTCGTACGACTCGCGAAGGCTGCCGGTGCCGAGACCGACGAGCCCGTCGAGCACGGGCTCGCGCAGCAGCTGGACCGCGTCGCCCGCCAGGAACAGCGTCACCTCGTGGCCGGCCTCGATCGCGGCACGGCCGACGAGGAAGCCGAGGGCGGCGCGCGTTGGTGCCTCCGGGCCGTGCGTGAGGTTGATCAGGAGCTTCGACATGGCGCGATTGTGGAGCCCGCTGCTTGCCGTTACCTTGGCAAAACCTTGGCGGAGACGAGGATCCAGCTCTGCGGCCGGCTCGTCGTCCGGATCGACGGCCGCCGCGTCGAGGAGGTGCTGCCCGGCCGCCAGGGCCGGCTCGCGTTCGCGTACCTGGCGGCGAACCGGCAGCGAGCAGTGACGAGAAGCGAGCTCCTGCACGCGCTCTGGAGCGACGACTCCGGCTCCGACCGCCTGAGCCCGCTCGTTTCGAAGCTGCGCCAGGTCGTGCCGCTGGAGGGACGCGGCGACGTTCGGCTGGCGCTGCCGGAGGGCGCCTGGATCGACGTCGAGGCGGCGGCCGAGGGCGTTCACCGTGCCGAGAGCGCGATCGCGCGCGGCGACGTCGCGGACGCCTGGGGCCCCGCCCGCGTCGCGCAGCACGTGACCACGCGAGTCTTCCTGGCCGGTGAGGAGGCAC
Source organism: uncultured Gaiellaceae bacterium (assembly GCA_963827015.1). Taxonomy (GTDB): domain Bacteria; phylum Actinomycetota; class Thermoleophilia; order Gaiellales; family Gaiellaceae; genus Gaiellasilicea. The sequence goes on from CAWGZI010000001.1 coordinate 102,053, forward strand.
CCTGGATCGACGTGGAGCGGCGGCGGCTGGAGGAGATCCTCGTCCGCTCGCTCGAGCTCGTCGGGCGGGCGTGCGTCGCGATCGGCGGCGGCGAGCTCGACACGGCCGAACGGGCGGCGCGGACGCTGATCGAGCGTGCGCCCTACCGGGAGAGCGGGCACCGCCTGCTGATGGAGACGCTCGAGGCGCGCGGCAACACCGCGGAAGCCCTGCTCGTCTACGAGGCACTGCGACGGCGCCTGCGTGACGAGCTGGGGGCCGCCCCAAGCTCGTCGACGCAGGCTGTACACCGCCGTCTTCTGGGCTAGCAGCTGCCGGTGGCGCCCCCACGCCATTGGCTCCGGCTTACATGCTCTCCCTCAGCCGTTCCTCGATGCACCCGGGACATTGAAGGAAGGGCGCCCCGTTGACATCGGTCGGAAGACGGATTCGACCGTCGTTCGGAAGGATGAGATTACGTTGTCACACCGAGGGCGGCGAGCGCCTGCTTGGCGGCCTCCTGCTCGGCTTCCTTCTTCGTGCGGCCGGTGCCGGCGCCCAGCTCCTCTCCGTCGATCTGCGCCGCGCAGGAGAAGTGGCGCGCGTGCGCCGGCCCTTCGACGTCGACGACGATGTAGGTCACGCTCCTGCCCGACTTCGCGAGCGCCTCCTGGAGCTCGGTCTTGTGGTCGACGTGGGTCGTTCGCGCGTACTCGATCCGGTCGGAGAAGGCGGCGACGATCGCGGGCGCGATCGGCTCGTAGCCGTGCTCGAGGAAGAGCGCGGCGATCGCCGCCTCGAGCAGCGCGGCGGTGACGTTGCGGCTCTTGACGATCCGCGAGAGCTCCTCGCCGGCCAACCCCTCCCCTGCGGCGCGTGCGAGGCGCTCGCCCATGTTCAGCTCGCGCGCGACTGCGGCGCAGCTGTGGCGCGAGACGACGTGCGAGCGGATCTTCGCGAGCCGCCCCTCGGACGCGTCCGGGTAGCGGTCGTAGAGCTCCTTCGCGATCGCGAGCTCGAGCACGCTGTCGCCGAGGAACTCGAGCCGCTCGTACGAGGACGCCCGGTCGGGCGCCCAGGAGGTGTGCGTGAAGACGTGCTCGAGCCGCTCGCGCGGCAGCGCCTCGATCAGGCGCCCGAGCTCGGTCGAGTCGCCCGTCGGGTTCGCGCTACTGGTGCGTGGAGACGTAGTCGACGGCCTGCCCCACGGTCGTGATCTTCTGAGCGTCCTCGTCCGAGATCTTGATCCCGAACTGGTCCTCGAGCTCCATGATCAGCTCGACGAGATCGAGCGAGTCCGCGTCCAGGTCCTCCTGGAACGAGGCCTCCTCGTTGATCTCCGTCTCCTCGACTCCGAGCTGCTCCGTCAGGACTTCCTTGACCCGCTCGAAGACTTCTTCACGCGACGCTGCCAAATCGACTCCTTGCTGGTGTGGACAGGGTTTGAGCGCGCACGATCATACAGCGGCCGTCCGCCGTTCGGGCAAGCGGGCTGCGAGCCTGCCGACGACGTCGTGGTCGACGCCGCGCGCGGCGAGGTGGATCGCGTTCGAGATCGCCCGGCGGGACGAGTTGCCGTGGGCGATCACCGAGAGGCCGCGCAGCCCGAGCAGGTAGGCGCCGCCGTACGTCTCCGGGTCGAGCGTCGAGCGCAGGCGCCGCGCGGCGGAGCGGATCAGCAGGCCGCCGAGCTTCCCGCGCGGTGTCGCCGTGATCTCGTCCCGGAGGGCGTCGAGCACCGTCTTGATCGTGCCCTCGAGCAGCTTCAGCGCGACGTTGCCGGTGAAGCCGTCGCAGACGACGACGTCGGCGGCGCCGGCGAGGAGGTCGCGGCTCTCGGCGTTGCCGGCGAACTCGAGCTCGCTGGCGGCGAGCAGCGCGTGCGCCTCGAGCGTCAGCTGGTTGCCCTTCTCCGGCTCCTCCCCGATCGAGAGGAGACGCACCTCGGGGCGGGCGATCTCGAGGATCTCCTCGGCGAAGATCGCGCCCATGAAGCCGAACTGGAGCAGGTGCTCGGGACGCGCGTCCGCGTTCGCGCCGGAGTCGAGGAGCACCGACGGGCCGCGCTTCGTCGGGATCGGGACCGCGATCGCGGGCCGTTGGACGCCGGGGATCCGGCGCAGGTGCAGCAGCCCGGCGGCGAGCATCGCGCCCGTGTTCCCGGCCGAGACGACGGCGTCGGCACGGCCGTCCGCGACCGCGATGTGGGCCGCGACGAGCGAGGAGTCGGGTTTGCGCGCGAACGGCCTCCGCCGGCTTCTCGTGCATCTCGATCAGCTCCGTCGTCTCGACGAGCGGGAGACCGTGGGTGTCGAGCCCGGCCGGCCCGAACAGGGTCACGTCGATCCCGTCGGCGGCTGCGTCGAGCGCGCCGAAGACGATGGCGTCAGGAGCCCGGTCGCCCCCCATCGCATCGACTGCGATGCGGGCCAAGGCTACGGCGCCGGCGTGCGGAGCGGCTCGATCTCGCGGCCCTTGTACGTGTGGCACGTCGGGCAGACGCGGTGAGGCCGCTTGGGCTGATGGCAGGTCGGGCAGACGTTGACGCGCGGCGCCTCGATGCCGTGCTGCGCGCGCCGCTTGTCTCGACGGGCCTTCGATGTCTTCTTCTTGGGGACTGCCATGAGCGGCTGCGGAGTATAGCTACAGCGATATCGACCTGGTGGGCGCGACGGCCTCGAGAAAGCGCCGGTCGTGGGAGACGACGACGAGTGTGCCCTCGTACGCGGCGAGTGCCGTTTCGAGCTCCTCGATCGCCTCCAGGTCGAGGTGGTTCGTCGGCTCGTCGAGGACGAGCAGGTTGACGCCGCGGGCCATCAGCTCGGCGAGCTGGGCGCGGGTGCGCTCGCCGGGCGAGAGCGTGCTGCACGCCCGCTCGACGTGCTCGGGGCCGAGGTTGAATTTCGCCAGCAGCGTGCGTGCGTCTCCGGCGGCCATGCCCGTGCGGCCGGTGAACGCGGCCAGCAGCGGCCCGTCGCCCTCGTACGCGCGGCGGCGCTGGTCGAGGACGGCGGCGACGGTCGCACGGCCGATCGTGCGGCTGCCCGCGGCGAGCGGCAGCTCGCCGAGCAGGAGCGCGAGCAGGGTCGACTTGCCGGTGCCGTTCCGGCCGGTGACGGCGACGCGCTCGCCGGGAGCGAGGTCGACGTCGATCGGGCCGAGCCGGAAGGCCCCTCGCTCGCCGACCGCGCCTGCGAGCGAGGCGACGCGGTCGCCGCCGCGCTGTCCGCCGAAGCTCAGCCTCAGCTGCCAGGGCTCGTAGGGCTTGTCGACGTGCTCGATCCGCTCGAGCGCCCGCTCGGCCTGGCGCACCTTCCCGGAGAGCGCCTTCGTTCCCCTCCGGTCGGAGCCACCGGTCGCGTGGGCGAGGAACATCCCGCCGGCGCGGGCCTGGTTGCGCCGTGCGTGCAGGAGCGCCTCCACCTCCTGCCGGCGCTCCTGCGCGTCGGCGAAGGCCGCGTACTGCTTCTCGCGGGCGAGCGCCCGCGCGGCTGCGAAGTCGCTCCAGCCGCCCGCATACTCCCGCACGGTGCCGGTCCACGGGTCGATCTCCGCGATCCGCGTCACCGTCCGGTCGAGGAAGGCGCGGTCGTGCGAGACGACGGCCAGGCCGCCGGCGAAGCCGTCGAGGAACCGCTCGAGCCGGTCGAGCCCGTCGAAGTCGAGGTCGTTCGTCGGCTCGTCGAGGAGCAGCAGGTCGAAGCGCGAGAGCAGGATCGCGGCGAGGCCGGCGCGCGCGGCCTCCCCGCCCGAGAGCGTCGCCGTCTCACGTTCGAGGGACACTGCGAGGCCGAGCTCCGCGGAGACCGAGCGCGCCCGCTGCTCGAGATCGGCACCGCCGAGCGCGAGGAAACGCTCGAGCGCGGCGGCGTATGCGTCCGGGTGCCACTCGGCGCCGTGTGCCGCTCGAGCTCCTCCTCCGCCGCGGCGACGCCGGTGCGCCGGGCCAGATAGGCGAGCAGCGTCTCGCCGGGCCGCCGATCGGGCTCCTGGGGCAGGTAGCCGACGGTCAGCGCCGCCGGCGTTCGCTCGACCTGGCCCTCGTCGGGCTCGTCGAGCCCGGCGAGCAGGCGGAGCAGCGTCGACTTGCCGGCCCCGTTGGGCCCGACGAGCCCGAGCCGCGAACGCGGGCCGAGCGTGAGGTCGACGTGGTCGAGAACGGTGCGGGCGCCGAACGAGCGGACGACGCCGTGAAGCGAGACGCGCAAGTGGGCCTCCTGACGACGTGGGACGAGGACGAGGCGCGTGAAGCGCCGGGGAAACGTCTGGTCTCGTCTCAGTCAGTCATGGGTGGGCGCCGGAGCGCCGGCCCGAATCGTACTACAGCCGGTCGCGGAGCTCCTCGAGCGCCGACCAGCGGGGATCGGGCGTCTCGTCGGGGTGTGTGTGCGGCTCGCGGTTCAGGTCCTTGCCGCAGACGGGGCAGAGCCCGGCGCAGTCGGGCGCGTGCAGGATCTGGTCGGGCAGGCCGAGCGCGATCGCGTCACGCGCCCAGGCGGTGAGCTCGAGCTGGTCGTCGACGACGTACTCGCTCCGCAGCTCGGCCGCGTCGCCGGGCTCGTTGGCGTGGTACTCGCGCGCGTCCACGTGGACGTCGACGACTGCGTCCGCCAGGCAGCGCATGCACGGCCCGTGCAGGCGCGCGTCGAACGCAAGCTGGAGGTCGAGCCCGGTCGTCGCCTGCACGATCGTCAGCTCGGCGTCGACCTCGTGCGGTACCGGCAGGTAGCGCATGCCGCCGAGCTCGAACGGCTCGAGCTCGATCTGAACCGCGTCGCGGTGCTCCTCCCCCGGCCGGAGGCGGAGGCGGCGGAGCGGGAAGCGGGTCACGCCCGCTCCTAGAGGTAGCTCGTGTCGTCTTCCGGCTCGCGCGGGCTGAGGTCGCGCGGGCCGACGCCGGCGACGACGGACTCCTGCGAGCGCTCGTGCAGGCGCTCGCGGCCGCGCTTGACCGCCGAGAGGAACTTGTCGAGGTTGACCTCGAGCGTCGACAGGATCCCGTCCGCCCAGTCCTCCATCTCGAGCCTGCGTCTCGCGCGCCTGCCGGCGGGCGTCGTCGACGATCTCCTGCGCCTGCCGCTCGGCGAGCTTGACGATCTCGGTCTGCGACGCCTCGCGCACCGCCTGCTCGCGCGCCTCGCCCAGGATCCGGTCGGTCTCGCGCTTCGCCTCGGCGAGCATCTCCTGGCGCTCCTTGACGATCCACCGGGCCTGCTTGATCTCTTCCGGGATCGTGGCGCGCATCTGATCGAGGATGTCGTAGATCTCCTCGCGGTCGATTCGCACCTGATCCGTGAGGGGGACGGCCTTCGCGTTGTGCACGAGGTCGTCGAGCTTGTCGATGAGAACGAGGACGTCCATGGCTCCTAAGTCTACTCGCGAGGGTTTTCCGGAGCGCCCGGTCGGCCGTTCGGGAATTTCTCCGCGAGACGGCGCGCCACGCTCTCCGGCACCAGTTCGTCCACCTTTCCGCCGAACGCGGCGATCTCCTTCACCCCGCTCGAGGAGACGAAGCTGACCGCCGGGCTCGCCATCACGTAGACCGTCTCGATCTCCGGCGCGAGATGGCGGTTGAGCTGGTTCATCTGCGTCTCCCACTCGAAGTCGGAGATCACCCGCAGCCCCTTCACGATCGCCTTCGCCTGCCAGCGCCGCGCGAACTCGACCACGAGCTCGGAGAAGACGTCGACCTCGACGTTCTCCAGGTCGGCGACGGCCTCCTTCAGGAACTCGACGCGCTCGTCGAGGCTGAAGAGCGGCGTCTTGTGCCGCGGGCTGCCGACGACGCCGACGACGACGCGGTCGAAGATCGAGGCCGCGCGCGCGATCACGTCGACGTGCCCCATCGTGACGGGGTCGTAGGAACCGGGACAGATGGCCGTGATCATGAGGAAGGTGGCTCGAAGAGCGTCAGCCGCGCGGAACCGTACCGCCGCGACGTGCGCTGTTGCAGCGGAAGCGACGGCACCGTGCGCGCTCCGGTCTCGACCACGAGCAACCCCTCGGGCGCCAGCACGCGCGGCAGGTGGTCGGCGAGCTTCTGCTCCAGCTCGCTCCAGGCCTCGTAGGGCGGGTCGACGAGCACGAGGTCGTACGTGCGCGCGTCCTGCCGGAGCGCCCAGAGCGCATCGCCGCACGTGATCCGGGCGCCGGTGAGCCGCAGCCGCTCCAGGTTCTCCGCGATCGTCCTGCAGGCGGCGCGGTCGCTCTCGACGAAGGTGACGCTGTCCGCGCCGCGCGAGAGGGCCTCCAGACCCATCGCACCCGAGCCGGCGAAGAGATCGAGCACGCGTGCCCCGTTCACGGGGCCGATCAGGTTGAACGCGGCCTCGCGGACGCGATCGCCGGTCGGGCGGGTGTCCAGCCCCTTCGGCGCCACGATCCGGGAGCCGCGATGGGTGCCGGCGATGATCCGCATCGGCCCATTCTCGGCGAGTACGCTGATGGTGTGAGAAGGATGGTCGTCGCTCTTGCTGCAGCGCTCGTGCTGCCGGCGGCCGCACACGCCGCCGACAACACGATCCTGTGGGTCAACCCGACCAAGGTCGCGCCCGGCTGGACGCTCGGCGGCTCGGTCGCGAGCGGCAGCTTCTACGAAGGGACCGACGACGTGTTCGGCCTGACCCTCAGCCGCCGCTTCGCCGGCGGCCGGGCCGAGGAGAAGCACTCGTTGCGCGCGCACCACAGCCTCTCGACGGTCGCGTTCGCCGGCCGCTCCGGCCGCTGGCGGACGACCGGGCAGCTGGGCACCACCGTCGTCGTCGACATGCGGATCCGCGCGACCGGGGCACCCAAGCCCGTGGCGGTGGAGCTCGGCTGCCGCGGTGCCTTCCAGCGCCTGCCGGTCCGGCTGGACGGCACGTTCACCCTCCGAACCGGAACCGTGTTCTTCAAGACGATCCGCCGGACGCAGCTCGGGGGCTTGGTGACGACCGCCACAGGGCCCGTGGACTGCTCGCGCCCCGCGCCCGAGCGCTGCGACTCCTCCTACGTGACGTCGTCGCTCTCGCTCGGGGAGCCGCGCGCCTCGGCGACGGTGACGGCCCGCGCTCTCTCCGTGGACTTCATGGACCTCTTTTCCCATGGCCGCTTCACCTGGTACCACGGGATGACGTTCCGCGGGTACGACGCCTTGGTCGGCAGTCTTCCCACGTTCTCCGTCCCCGCCGCGGTCGGCTCGCCGATTCGGGGCAGTGTGACCTTCACCGCCGTCCGGAGCACGCAGACCAGCTTCGGAGCGTGCGTCACCACGGCGACCTTCGGCAACGTGCGGGGGACGCTGACGACGACCTTCGCCGGCTGGGGGACGCGAATCGCGCGCCTCGAGACCAGCGACGGCGTCTTCCGCGAGACGCGCTAGCTGATCCGGACGACGAGCTCGACGGCGGGACCCTCGTACCGGCGGCGCCAGCTCGTCCCCGACGCCGCGCACGAGCGCGAACGCCGCCTGGTTCCCGTGCGCGATCAGCGCGCGGAAGCGGAGGATGCCCTGGGAGAGCGCGAGCGTCCGCAGCTCGGCGAGCAGCTGCCTGCCGAGGCCGCGGCCCTGCCAGTCGTCGACCACCTCGAAGGCGATCTCGGCCTCGGGTGCGTCCACGTCGCGCACGAAGCGCGCGAGCCCGACGGTCTTGCCGGTCTCCTGGTCGATCGCGACGACGGCCTCGCGCCCGCAGCAGCCGACGTCGACCAGCCACTCGACCTCGCGCTCGAGCAGCCGGGGCTTCGAGCCGAGGAAGCGCAGGCGGCGGCTGCGCTCGGAGAGCCCGGCGAAGACGTCGAGCACCGGCTTCCGCTCGCCGTGGTGCAGCGGCCTGAGGACGATCGCATCCATGTCTGCAAGCGTGCCTGAGCCGCGCAGGGCTGCGTGGTACGGCTAGCCGTACTTCACGACTTGCCGAGATGCTCGGACTCGCCGAGAAGCGCGTCCACCTCGGGCCCCATCGTGTCGGCCGGCAGCGCCTGTGCGGCCTCACGCGCCTGCTCGAGCAACGTCCGGTCGTGCGTGATCCGGGCGAAGCGGAGGTCGGAGAGGCCGGACTGGCGCGCGCCCAGCAGCGCGCCGCCGCCCCGGATCTCGAGATCCTTCTCGGCGAGCTCGAAGCCGTCGGTCGACTCCACCATCGCCTCGAGCCGGTCGCGGGCGCTCTCGGTCAGCTCCTCCTTCGACCCGGAGGAAACGAGCAGGCAGTAGGACTGCTCCGCCCCGCGCCCGACGCGGCCGCGCAGCTGGTGCAGCTGCGCGAGGCCGAAGCGGTCGGCCTCCTGGACGATCATGATCGTGGCGTTCGGGACGTCGACGCCGACCTCGATCACGGTCGTGGCGACGAGCACGTCGAGCTCGCCGGCTTTGAAGCGGGCCATCAGCTCGCGCCGCTCGGCCGGCTTCAGCCGTCCGTGCATGCAGCCGACGCGGAAGCCGTTCAGCTCGCCGTCGCGCAACCGCTCCGCCTCTGCTTCTGCAGCCCGGGCGGTCGACGTCGCCGACTCCTCGATCAACGGGCAGACGACGTACGCCTGCCTGCCCTCGGTCAGGTGCGCGCGCAGCCGCGTGTATGCCTCCGAGCTGCGCTCGTCCGTGACCCAGGCGGTGACGATCGGCTTGCGGCTGGCCGGCGGTTTCGCGATCTCGCTGACCGCGAGGTCGCCGTAGACGGTGAGCGCGAGCGTGCGCGGGATCGGCGTGGCCGTCATGTGGAGCACGTGCGGCGCGCGGCCCTCGACGAGCGCCGAGCGCTGCTCGACGCCGAAGCGGTGCTGCTCGTCGACGACGGCGACGGCGAGGTCGCGGAACTCGAAGCCCTTCTGGATCAGTGCGTGCGTGCCGACGACGACGTCCGCCTGGCCGCCGATCTTCGACTTGACGGAGCCGGTGACGAGCGCGCAGCTGACGCCGAGCTCCATGCAGATGCCCTCGATCGTGAGGAAGTGCTGTTCCGCGAGCGTCTCGGTCGGCGCCATCAGCGCTCCCTGGCGGCCGGCCTCGACCGCGCGCAGGAGCGCGTAGAGCGCGACGACCGTCTTGCCGGAGCCGACGTCGCCCTGCAGCAGCCGCTGCATCGGCGTCGTCCGCGCCAGGTCGGCGTCGAGCTCGGCGATCGCCGCCTCCTGGTGCTCGGTCAGCTCGAAGGGGAGCGCGGCGCGATAGCGCTCGATCAGCTCGCCGGGCGCCGGGAGCGCCGCCGCGACCTGCTTCTCGCGCTCGGCCGTCCGGCGCGCGAGCGCGAGCTGGAGCACGAGCAGCTCGTCGAAGGCGAGCCGCTGCCGTCCGGCCTCCGCCTCGTCGAGCGAGCGAGGCCGGTGGATCGACGCGAGCGCATCGCCGCGGAGCGGCAGGCCGCGCTGGACTTTCAGGGCGGCCGGGAGGGGATCCGGTCGGTCGGCCACGAGCGGGAGCGCCGCCTCGACCAACTCGCGCAGCTTCGCCGCAGAGATCTCCTCGCTCGCCGGGTAGACCGGCGCGAAGTCGGCGGTCGCCGAGCCACCGTTGAGGTCGAACGAGCGCACCGCGAAGCCGAAGCGATTCGGCGCGCCGCGCAGGCGGACATGCGTGCCGGGCGTCAGCTTCTCCTGCAGCCACGGCTGGTTGAACCAGGTGGCGCTGATCTGGCCGCTCCCGTCGGAGACCTGGGCGGTCAGGATCTGCAACCGGCCGCGGCCGCGCCGCAGCGACGTGCGGAGCACCTCGCCCTCGATCAGCACCTCCTCGTCGCCACTGTGTTGACTGAAATACAGGTCCGCGATCCGCTTCTCGGGCGCCGCGGCCTCGTAGCGGCGCGGGCGGTGGTCGAGCAGGTCGCCGACCCGCTCGAGCCCGAGCTTGGCGAGTCGCTTCTTCAGCGTCGGGCCGACTCCGGGGAGCGTGTCGAGCGGCGCTGCGAGCCGCTCCGGACGGAAGCGGCCGCGCGTGGGCGCCCAGCGGTCAGGCGGGTCCACGGCGGCAAAACCGGGCTGTGGCCGGCTCATCGCCCGAGTATCGCACCCGGTCCGGCTAGAGCTGCTGGAACCAGAAGAAGCCGACCGTCCCCGGGCCGGCGTGGGTGCCGACGACCGCGCCGAGGCTCGTCACGAGCTTGACCTCGGCCTGCGGCCGCGCCGCGAGCACGATCTCCCGCAGCTGTTCGACCGCGTCCTCGGCCTCGGCATGGGCGATCCCGACCGAGAGGCCGGGCCCGTCGGATGTCGCCTCCTCGAACCGCTTCCGGAACTCCTCGAACGCCTTGCCGCGGCCCCGCGCCCGCGTCACGGGGACGACCTCCCCGTCCTCGATCGCGAGGATCGGCTTGACGTTGAGCAGGCTGCCCATCAGCGCCTTGCCGCGTCCGATCCGGCCGCCCTTGGCGAGGAACTCGAGCGTGTCGACGGTGAAGAGGATCCCGGCGCGCTCGCGGTAGCTCTCGATCAGCGCCGCGACCTCGTCGTCGGTGGTTCCCCGCACCAGCTGCTCCTGGATCGCGAGCGCGAGCATCCCGATCCCGACCGAGGCCGACTCGGTGTCGACGAGGCGGATCCGGTCGCCCTCCTCCTCGGCCGCGAGCGTGGCGCTCTGGAAGGTGCCCGACAGGCGCGAGGAGATGTGCAACGAGTAGATCCGCTCGTAGCCGGCGAGCGCGTGGTAGACGGTGAGGAAGTCCTGCGGCGTCGGCTGCGACGTGGTCGGAAGCTCCGAGGCGGTCTTCAGCCGCGCGTAGAAGTCGTGCGGGTCGAGCTCGACGTAGTCGCGGAAGCTCTCCTCCCCGAAGCGGACGTAGAGCGGGACGACGCGCATGTTCGGATAGCGGATCTGCGCGTCCGGGAAGTCGGCCGTCGAGTCGAGCACGATCGCGGTGTTGTCGCGGTCGAGGTTCACCCCTGCCTCTTCGCCTCGCCCGCGTTGCGGATCGCATTCACGATCACGTCGAGCTCCTCGTCCTTGCGGAGGCAGTCGACCGCGCCCGCCGCCATGAGTGCGTCCAGCTCGCGCGGGCTCGCCGACGCCGTCAGGCAGACCACGGCCACCTCGGGGTACTTCTCGACGAGCGCGAGCGTCGTCTCGACGCCGTCCATCCCGGGCAGGCGGAAGTCCATCACGACCACGTCGGGCCTGTGCTCGCGGTACGCGTCGACGGCCGAGTTGCCCTCGGAGACGGCGCCGGCGACCTCGATCCCGTCCTGCAGCTCGAGCAGGAGGATGAGTGCCTGCCGGAAGACGTCGTTGTCCTCGACCAGGAGCACGCGGATCGGCTGGGTCCCGGCCTCCACGCAGGCACCTTAAGGGCTACTCGGCGGAGAGGAGCAGCGGGTAGTGGGGCTGGCCGCCGGGATGGATGTCGAGCTCCACGGCCGGATGCAGCTCCTCGAGCCGGCGCAGCAGGCCGGCCAGATCGGGCTCGTCCTCGCCCGTCAGCAGGGTCAGGACCTCGCGGCCGTCGCCGAGCAGCTTCTCCGCCACGGCGCACGCGACGGCGTCGAAATCGGCCGAGGAGGCGACGGCGGAGCCGTTCGCGAGCCCGAGCCATGCGCCCTTCCGAACCTCGACTCCGTCGAGCTCGACGTCGCGCGACGCGACCGTCACCTCGCCGGTCGCGACCTGGTCGAGCGCCTCCAGCATCGCGGCCTCGTTCTCCTCCGCGCTCAGCGAGGGCAGATAGCGCAGGATCGCGGCCAGGCCGGCAGGCACCGAGCGCGACGGCAACACGCGGACCTGCTTGTCGACGAGCTTGGCCGCCTGCTCGGCGGAGAGGATCACGTTCGAGTTGTTCGGCAGCACGATCACCTCGGTCGCCGGCGTCGCCTGGATCGCGGTGACGATGTCGGCCGTCGACGGGTTCATCGTCTGACCGCCCTCGATCACCTTCGCGGCTCCGTAGCTCTCGAAGAGGCGGCGGTTGCCCGCGCCGGGAACGACTGCGACGACGCCGGTCTCCAGCGTCAGATCCGGGTCCGGCACCGACTCGAGGATCCGCTCGGTCCGCTGCTCGGTCTGCTTGTGCATGTTCGCGATCTCGACGCCCTCGATCGTCCCGAGCGCGGTGCCGTACGCGAGCGCGCGCCCCGGCTCGTCGGTGTGGACGTGGATCTTCAGCGCGGTGGCGTCGCCGACGACGAGGAGCGAGTCGCCCAGCTCGTCGAGCTGCGCCTCGAGCGTCGTCGCGTCGAGCTCCTCGCCCTCGATCACGAAGACGGTGCAGTAGCGGTACTCCGAGAGCTCCTGGTGCACCGCATCGAGGCCGGCCTCGTGCGCCTCCTCTGCCGGCGCGTCCGGGATCGGCTCGCCGGAGAGCGCCGCCGAGACGCCGCGGACGATCTCGAGCAGGCCTGCCCCGCCTGCGTCGACGACGCCCGCCTCCTTCAGCACCGCGAGCTGGTCGGGCGTCCGCGCCAGGGCGTCCTCGCCGCGCTCGATCAGCTTCTTGAGCAGGGCCGCGGGCTCGAGCGCCGCGTTCCGAGGATCCTCGGCCTCCTCGGCGAGCTCGCGGATCACCGACAGCATCGTCCCCTCGACAGGACGGCGCACGGCGCGGTAGGCGGCGTCGCTCGCGGCGCGGAAGGCGCGGCGGATCGTGGCGGCGTCGAGCAGCCCGGCGTCGCCGAGCGCCTCGGCGGCGCCGCGCAGGATCTGCGAGAAGATGACGCCGGAGTTGCCGCGCGCGCCCATCAGCGCCGCGCGCGTGAGCTCCTTCGCCAGCGTCGCGCGGTCGGCCGCGGTCGACGCGTCGAGCACCTCCATGATCGCGCGCGCCGTCAGGGTCAGGTTCGTGCCCGTGTCGCCGTCCGGCACGGGATAGACGTTGAGGTCGTCGATCCGGCGGCGGTTTGCCTCGAGCGTCGCCAGCGCGGCCTGGCCGAGCTCCTTCGCCCGCTCGAGCTCGGTCACGCGGATCTCCGGACGTCCTCGATGTGCACCTCGACCGCGGCCACCGGCAGCCCGGTCAGGCGCTCCAGCTCGTACGCCACCCGCGAGCGGACGGTGGCCGCGACCTCGGCGAGGTTGAGGCCGTACTCGACGACGACGTGCAGGTCGACGCGCAGGCCCTCCGGCGTGCCCGAGACGGCGATCCCCTGTGTCAGCCGGTCGCGCGTCAGCAGGCGCTTCAGGCCCTTGCCGGCCATCCCGACGACGCCGTAGCACTCGGCCGCGGTGTGGCCGACGATCTGCGCGATCGCGTCAGCGGCGATTCGGACTGCGCCGAGCTCGGACTGCTCCGTGAGGTGCTCCTGCTGCATCTGCGCGACTTTAGACGGTGCGCGCGGGCCCGAGGTTGCGGCTAGACGGCCTTTTGGACCTTGCCGGCCTTGAGGCACTTCGTGCAGATGTAGGCCCGCTTGGCGACGCCGTTCAGCAGCACGCGGACGCGCTGCAGGTTCGGGTTGAAGCGGCGACGCGTGGCCACCATCGAGTGGCTCCGGTTGTTCCCGAACGACGGCTTCTTGCCGCAGGATGCGCAGACCTTGGACACGGCGGCGGATGATAGCAGCGGATCAGCGCTGGGCAGCGGCGCGCAATTGCGCGAAGACGTCCGCCATCTCGAGCCCGGTGCGGACGGCTTCGGCGCCCTTTTCCAGCCGGTCGTCCGCTTGGTCGGCCTGCTCGAGCGTGAGCACGCCAAAGGCGACCGGGACGCCCGTCTCGAGCGCGGCCAGCTGCAGGCCGGAAGCTGCCTCGCCGGCGACGAAGTCGAAATGCGGCGTGTCGCCGCGGATGACGCAGCCGAGCGCGACGATGCAGGCGTAGCGGCGCGTCTTCGCGAGCGCCATCGCCGCGATCGGCAGCTCGAACGCGCCCGGGACGGGCATCACCGTGATCGCTTCGCGGGCGACGCCGGCGGTCTCCAGCTCGGCGAGCGCGCCTTCGAGCAGCTTCCCGGTGACGGCGCCGTTGAAGCGGCTGACGACGATGCCGACCGCGCGGCGCCCGCCCTGCGGGCTGCCCTCGAGGACGCCGTAGCCGTCCGGCACCGCGAAGTCGCCGCCCGCGTGCTCGGACGGGACTTTGTTGCTGTCAGCAACTTGCTCCTCGTCGGGCTCGGCCACATCGGGCTCGACGTCGAGATTGTTGCTGTCAGCAACTAGCTCGTCCTCCTCGGCGCCGGGCGGATCGTCGAGCGACGGCGCCTCGGGCCAGCGGTCGCGCTCGCTCACGCCTCCGCCCCGTCGTAGAGATCCGGGTCGAAGCGCAGATCCTGGTGGTGCAGCTTGTGACCGAGCTTCTCGCGCTTCGCGTCGAGATAGCGGCGGTTCTCGCTGTTCGGCGCGACCTCGATCGGCTCCTGGGCGACGACCTCGAGCCCGAAGCCCGAGATCCCGGAGATCTTCTTCGGGTTGTTCGTGAGCACGCGGATGGTCGAGAGGCCGAGGTCGGCGAGGATCTGGGAGCCGATCCCGTACTCGCGCTGGTCGGCGGCGAAGCCGAGACGGAGGTTCGCCTCGACCGTGTCGAGGCCCTGTGCCTGCAGCTCGTAGGCCTTGAGCTTGTTGAGGAGGCCGATGCCACGGCCCTCCTGGGCGAGGTAGAGGACGACCCCCCGTCCCTCCTGCTCGATTCGCTGCAGCGCCAGCTCGAGCTGCTCGCCGCAGTCACACAGGCGCGAGTGGAAGACGTCGCCGGTCAGGCACTCCGAGTGGACGCGGACGAGCACGTCCTGCTCGCCGGCGACCTCGCCCTTGACCAGCGCCACGTGGTGCTTGCCGGTCAGGGTCTCGCGGAAGGCGACCGCGGTGAAGGTGCCGTGCGCCGTCGGCAGCCGCACCGACGTGACGCGCTCGACGAGCTTCTCGTGGCGCCGCCGGTACTCGATCAGGTCGGCGACCGTGATCATCTTCAGCCCGTGCGTCGCGCAGTACTCGATCAGGTCGGGCACGCGGGCCATCGTCCCGTCGTCCTTCATGATCTCGCAGACGACGCCGGCCGGGATCACGCCGGCGAGGCGGGCGAGGTCGACCGCGGCCTCCGTCTGGCCCGAGCGCTGCAAGACCCCGCCGCGGCGTGCACGCAAGGGGAAGATGTGCCCCGGCTGGACGAGGTCGCGCGGCCCTGAGGAGGGGTCGACGGCGACCTGGATCGTGTGGGCGCGGTCGTGCGCCGAGATGCCGGTGGTGACGCCTTCGCGCGCCTCGACGGAGACGGTGAAGGCGGTGCCGAACGGCGTCTCGTTCTGATCCGTCATCTGCCGCAGCCCCAGCTCGTCGCAGCGCTCCTCGGTCAGGCAGAGGCAGACGAGCCCGCGCGCGTGGGTGACCATGAAGTTGACGGCCTCCGGCGTCGCGAACTGGGCGGCGATCGTGAGGTCGCCCTCGTTCTCGCGGTCCTCGTCGTCGACGACCACGACGAACCGTCCGGCGCGGATGTCCTCGATGGCCTCCTCGACCGTGGCGAACGGGCTCTCGGTGCGCGTGTCGGCGGTCATCGTCACCGCGGCATCGTACCGGGGAGCAATCGCTCGACGTACTTGGCGAGCACGTCCATTTCCAGGTTGACCTCGCTGCCGGGCGCGAGCTCGGACAGCGTCGTCGCCGCGAGCGTGTGCGGGATCAGCGCGACCTCGAACCAGGTCTCTCCGACGGCGGCGACGGTGAGCGACACGCCCTCGAGCGCGACCGACCCCTTCTCGACGAGATAGCGGAGCAGCTCGCCCGGCGGCTCGACCCGGATGCGGACCCCGTCTGCCTCCGGCTGCACCGAGACGACGCGGCCGACGCCGTCGACGTGACCCTGGACGTAGTGACCGCCGAGCGCATCGCCCGCCCGCAGGGCCGGCTCGAGGTTGACACGGTCGCCGAACGGCTTCACCCGGTCGAGCGTCTCGGGCACGACGTCGAACGCGAGCCGGCCGCCGCCGTTCTCGACGACGGTGAGGCAGACCCCGTCGACCGCGATCGAGTCGCCGAGCTCGGCGGCCGTCGATGCCTCGACGACGAGCCGCCCCCGGTCAAACGACGCAACCCTCCCCACCTCACGTACGAGCCCGGTGAACATGCTCAGAGGCTACTGCGCCGGCGCGCGAGCGCCGCGAACGGCGACCGCCGCCAGCGCCGACGCGGTCGCTCAGGGCTCTCTGAGATACGCCTCGAGGAGCACGTCCTCGCCCACCTGGCGGCTCGTCAGGTGCGTCAGCGCGAGCGGCTGCTCGAGGCCGGGGACGACGAGCGGGCCTTCGCCGGCAAGCGTCGGCGCGACGAAGAGGACGAGCTTGTCGACGAGCCCTGCCTCGAGAAAGGCTTGGGCGAGGGTCGGACCGCCCTCGAGCAGGAGCGACTGGACGCCCTCCGCCGCGAGCGAGCGGAGCTCGTCCTCGAGCGGGCCTCTACGAAGCTCGAGCTTCGAGCCTTCCGGCAATGGCCCGCCGCCGAACGCAAGCCGGCGCGGCTGACGTGGTGCGTCGACGCCGCGGGCGTCGAGCCGAGGGTTCTCGAGCCGGACGGTTCCCATGCCGACCGCGACCGCATCCGAGCGGGCACGCAGCTCGTGCACGAGACGGCGCGAATCCTCCCCGGACACCCAGCGTTGGCCCGGAACGGTGACGCGGCCGTCGAGCGTGACCGCGGCCTTGTACGTGACGAACGGCCGCCGGTGCGCAGCCCAGGTGCGCCACGCCTCGTTCTGGCGCCGGGCCTCGAAGCTGTCGGCAAGCGCCGTCTCGACCCCGTGCTCGCGGAGACGCTCGAGCCCGCCGCCTGCCTCCGGGTTCGGGTCGAGCGAGCCGGCGACGACGCGCGCGATCCCGGCGGCGAGCACCGCGTCGACGCACGGCGGCGTCGTGCCGTGATGCGCGCAGGGCTCCATCGTCACGTAGAGCGTCGCGCCGCTCGCGCGGTCGCCGGCAGCGGTGAGCGCGACGACCTCGCCGTGGCGGCCGTCCGTCTCCGTCACGCCTTCGCCGACCACCTCGCCGTCGGCGACGACGACCGCGCCGATCGTCGGCTTCGGATACGCCCGTGCCGCCCGCCGCCGCTGCGAGCTCGAGCGCCCGTTCCAGACTCACGCCAGCGCCTGGACCAGCCGGCGATACGACCGCGGCAGGTCCTCGAAGCCGAAGATGCCGGTGCCGACGACGAGCAGGTCGGCTCCCGCCTCGTGCGCGGCGCGGACGTTCTCCGGCTTGACGCCGCCGTCGACCTGGACGAAGCAGTCGACGAGCTCGCGCGTGCGCGCGAGCCGCTCGTACGCGTCCTCCATGAACTCCTGGCCCGAGTAGCCGGGGTTGATCGACATGCAGAGGCAGAGGTCGGCGCCCTGGTTCGCCGCCTCGGCCGCCACCTCGACCGGCGTCTCCGGATTGAACGCGATGCCGACCTCGAGCCCGTGCTCCCTCGCCCTCGCGATCACGTCGCCGACGTCGTCGACCGCCTCGACGTGGAAGGTGACGCTGTCTCCGCCCGACTCGGCGATCTCCTGGAAATGGTGGGCCGGGTCATCGACCATCAGGTGGCAATCGATCCGGCCCCCGAGCTCGTGAATGTGCGGCGCGATCGACCGGAGCACGACGGGCCCGATCGTCACGGGCGGGACGAAGTGGCCGTCGCCGACGTCGAAGTGGAAGATCCGCGCGCCCGCGTGCATCAGGTGCTGGCTCTGCTCGCCGAGGCGCCAGAAGTCCGCCGCGTAGAGCGACGGCTCGATCTCGACGGTCCGCACCCAGTCGCGCCAGCCCACGCGGCGATCCTACGACCCGGCCCGGAGGCGGGCGACGAAGAAGCCGCTCGTCCGGTGGACGTCCGGGTACGTCTGCAGGAACTCGGGTCGCCGCGGGTGCCGGAACTGCCCCCAGCCCTCGATCGGCTCCACCTCCAGGCCGGCTGCGTCCACCACGTGCTCCGACTCGTCCGCGTTGATCGTGCAGACGGAGTAGACGATCGTGCCGCCGGGCCGAACGCGCTCGGCCGCGGAGCGGAGGAGCTCGAGCTGGAGCTCCGGCAACGGCTGCGAGCGCCAGCGCAGGTCGGGGCGGGTGGCAAGGACGCCGAGGCCGGAGCACGGTGCGTCGACGAGCGCGCGGTCGAAGCCGGTCAGCTCCGGCGGGAGGTCGCGCCCGTCCGCGTGCACGACGCGCACGTCTTCGGCGCCCAGCCGGCGAACGTTCTCCTCCAGCTCCCGGGCGCGCGCCTCGTTCGCCTCGACGGCAACGACCTCGCCCGCCAGCATCGTCGTCTTGCCCCCCGGCGCCGCGCAGAGATCGAGCGTGCGCTCTCCCGGCTGGGAGCCGACGACGAGGCCGGCCAGCTGCGAGCCGCGGCTCTGGGGCCAGATCTCGCCGCGTGCGAGGGCGTCCTCGTCGACCCGCTCGACCTCGTATGCACCCGGGATGTCCGTCGCGGACCCGTCCGGGGACTGTCCCCGGACATGTCTGACCACGACGGGTGGGGGCTCGTTCTGCGCGCGCATCAGCGCCAGCGCGCGCTCCTCGCCGAGATCGCGCCGCCAGACGTCCCAGATCCAGTCCGGGTAGGAGTGCTTCAACGGTCCCTCTGGGAGCTCCGCGAGTAGGCGCTCGATCCCGTCGCCGACGCGCCGGAGGACGGCGTTCGTGAAGGGCACGGCCCGCTCGAGCCGGGCGCGCCGGACGAGCTCGACCGACTCGTTGACGGCTGCGTAGTCCGGGACGCCGCCGAGGAAGCCGAGCTGGTAGGCGCCGAGGCGCAGCGCCGCCAGCACGGGCGGGTCGAGCTTGCGCACCGGTCGCTTGCCGAGCGTCTCGATCGCGTGGTCGAGCGTGCGGACGCGCTGCACGGTCCCGAACGCGAGCTGCCGCGCGAGCGAGCGGTCGCGGTCGTCCAGCTTCTCGGTGGCCGAGCGGAGCGCTCGGTCGGCGTAGGCCTCCTCCTCGAAGACGCGACGGACGACCTCGTACGCGGCAGCCCGGGCGGGTGCTATCTGAGCCCGCGCAGCCATGCCTCGTACGGCATTCGCTTGCCGCCCTCGGGCTGGACCTCGACCGGGACGAGCTCGCCGTCCTCGAGCCTCGCCTTCCAGATCGTGACGCGGCGGCCGTTCAGCTCGCCGCGCGCGCCGATGTGGGGCGAGAGCGCGCGGATCCGGTTCAGGCTCTCCTCCGGCCGCGAGAGGTCGAGCTCCCGGTCGGCCGCCTCGATCTTGGCCGCGTAGGTCGGCTCGCCCTCCTGCGGCGCGAAGGTCGGGCTCGGCAGCACCTCGTCGAGGAGCTCCGCGGCGAGCTCGGCCGAGCGGGCGTAGACGGTGCCGGCGTCGTCCTCCGGGGTCAACGCGAACGCGCGCTGCGCGGCGATCGGCCCCGCGTCGAGCTCCTTCACCGTCTCGTGGATCGTCACGCCCGTCTCCTCGTCGCCGGCGAGCAGCGCGCGCTCGACAGGCGCGGCACCGCGCCAGCGGGGCAGCAGCGACGGGTGGACGTTGAGCCAGAGCCCCTTCGCGAGCAGGCTCTCCGGGATCAGGAGGCCGTACGCGGCGACGACCACGGCGGCGCCGGGGAGGTCGAGCTCGGCGGTCGGCCGCTCGGGCTGCAGCACCGGGATCCCGAGCCGCTGCGCGACGAGCTTCGCCGGCGACGCGGCTTCCTTCCGCCCCCGGCCGGCGCGGCTGTCGGGCCGCGTCAGCAGCGCGGCAACCTCGTGACGCGCTGCGAGCCGTTCGAGCACGTCGGCGCCGAAGGGGGCCGTGGCGGCGACGGAGAGCCTCATGCGAGGACGGTAACTAGAGCGAGCGGCGGAGGGTCGCGAGCGCGTCCTTGCGCGACTCGTCGTCCGTGCGCTCGAGCATGAGGATGCCGTCGAGGTGGTCGAGCTCGTGCTGCACGACGCGGGCGTCCATCTCCTCGAGCTCGAGCTTCAGCGGTGCGCCGCCCAGATCCTGGCCCTCGATCGTCACCTCGAGAGCTCGTTCGACGGGCACGAGCACACCCTGCAGCGACAGGCACCCCTCCTCCGCGGTCTCGGTCGCGCGCGAGCGCTTCGTGATCTCAGGATTGACGATGGTCGTCACGTCCTCGTCGTCGGCGAACTGGACGACGAAGAAACGCTGGAGCACGCCGACCTGCGTCGCCGCGAGGCCGACGCCGCGTGCGTCGTGCATCAACCGACCCATCTTCTCCGCCAGTCGCGCCAGGTCGTCGTCGAAGGCCTCGACCTCGCGCGCCCGCATCCGCAAAACAGCATCGGGGTACTGCCGGATCTGTGCCAGCGCGACCCGTCGGCGCGCGTGCGCCTGCGCGTCGAGCCCCCGCTCGTCGACCTCCTCACCACCTTCAGGTGCCGGCACGCCGCCCTCGGCCATGCGCGCGAGTGTAATCAGACGGACTGGGGATCCACGTCGACGACCGCGTTGACGCCGGCGCGGCGCATCGCGGGCGCTGCGGCGGCGAGCACGCGCCCGGCCGCAGCGGCGAGCGCACGCGGGCGGTCCGTCTTGGCGACCAGCTGAACCCGATGGCGGCCGCGCAGACGGAGCAGCGGCGCCGGGCCGAGCAGGTCCGCGTCGCCGAGCTCGCCCCTGAGCTCCCGAAGCAGCCGCTCGGCCGGCTCCGGCTCCGAGCCGGAGGCGACGATCGAGATCAGGTGCCGGAACGGCGGATAGCCGAGCTCACGGCGCCGTGCGAGCTCCTCGGCGAGGAAGCCGGCGACGTCGTGGCGGGCCGCGAACCGGAGCGGCGTCGCGTCCGGCTGGAACGTCTGGACGATCACCTTTCCCGGCGCATCGCGGCCGCTGCGACCCGCGAGCTGGGTGACCAGCTGGAACGTGCGCTCCTCGGCGCGGAAGTCCGGCAGCGCGAGCCCCGTGTCGGCGTCGACGACGGCGGCGAGCGAGACGCCGGGGAAGTGATGGCCCTTCGCGACCATCTGCGTGCCGATCAGGACGGCGCGGTCGGCGGCGGCAAAGGCGTCCAGCGCTTCCCGCAGCGCGCCCGGCTTCGCAGAGGTGTCCGCGTCGAGCCGGATCCGCTGCAGCTCGGGGACGTGCTTCGCCAGCTCCGACTCGAGCTTCTGCGTGCCGGCGCCGATCCGGGCCAGCTCCGACGAGCCGCACCGCGGGCACGCCGTCGGGACGGCCTCGGAGTAGCCGCAGTGGTGGCAGTGCAGCCGCGCGTCGCCGTGGAGCGTCAGCGCGACGTCGCAGAGCCCGCAGCGGCGCGAAGTTCCGCACGCGCGGCAGTGGACTGCGGGCGCCAGACCGCGGCGGTTGAGAAGCAGAATCGCCTTGCCGCCGTGCTCGGAGAGCCGGCCGAGCTCGGCCAGGAGCGGCGCCGAGAGCGGATAGCCGGCCTCGTGGCGCAGGTCGACGAGCCTGACGCTCGGCATCGGTGCACCGAGCCGCCCGCCGAGCTCGAGGCGCTCGAGCCGCTCCCAGCTCTCCGGCCGCGGCGTCGCGCTCCCGTAGACGGCGACGGCACCTTCCAGCGCCGCCCGCTTGGCAGCGACCGTGCGGGCGTCGTAGCGGGGGTCTGACTCCTGCTTGTACGAGGAGTCGTGCTCCTCGTCGACGCAGATCAGGCCGAGGTTCGGCACCGGGGCGAAGACGGCGGAGCGGGCGCCGACGACGACCGGCGCCTCGCCCGCGACGATCCGCTCGCGCTCGTCGCGGCGCTCGGCGTCGGTGAGCCCCGAGTGCAGCACGGCGATGCGGTCACCGAAGCGCGCCTGGAAGCGGCCGAGCGTCTGCGGCGTCAGCGCGATCTCCGGAACGAGCACGATCGCGCCCTTGCCGCGCTCGAGCGCGGCCGCGCAGGCCTGGAGGTACACCTCGGTCTTCCCGCTCCCCGTCGCACCCGCGAGCAGGAGGTGGGCGGCGTCGCCGTCGATCGCCGCGACGATCCGCGCCACTGCCTGCTCCTGCGGCGCGGTCAGCTGCGCCGGCTCCGCCTCGCCCGGCATTCCGGCATCCGTGACGCGCCGCTCGCCGCGGCGTGCCCGGAGCTTCGGCGCGACGAGCTCGAGCGCGCGCGCCGGGGTCGAGCCGTAGTACTCGGCCAGCCAGAGCGCGAGATCGACGAGCGCCGGCGGCAGCTCGTAGAGAACGCCGTCGATCGGCGCCGGCCGGATCCCCTCCGGTGCAGCGACGCCGGTCTCGACGACGACGCCCCGTGCTGCGGAGCGGCCGAACCGGATCGAGACCACGGCGCCTTTGCCTACTGTTGGGGGCACCTCGTAGGTGAACTGCCGGGCGACGGCGCGCGACGAGACCAACGGATAGACCGACGCGAGCACCGGGCCAGACTAGAGGTGCGCCGCGATGGCGCCGACGTCTGTAAGGTCAGCCTTACATCTAGTGTAAGACGCGACCCAAGACGAAGGAAAGGTGCTCCATGCGTAGACTGTCATCCGTGCTGCTCATCCTCTTTGCGGGCCTCGCGCTGGCCGTTGCCGGCTGCGGCGGCGATGACGAAGCCGAGGAGGAGTCGGCGACTCCGGCCGAGGCCGTGGCCGAGATCGAGGAGATCAAGACGATGCTCGGGACCGCGGTCGACCAGGTCCGCGACGGCGACGCCGACGCCGCCGAGGAGACGGTCGGCGACGCGTACCTCGAGCACTTCGAGAAGGTCGAGCATCCCCTCGGCGAGGAAGACCACGAGCTGATGGAGGAGCTCGAGGAGGCGATCTCGACCGACCTCCGCAACGACATCAAGGACGGGAAGTCCGCGGACGAGATCCAGGCCGCGGTCGACGAGATCGACGCCGACCTCGACCGCGCGGTGGAGCTTCTCCAGGGCTGATGCGCCGCCTCGTCTTCCTGCTGACGCTCGTCGCGGCCGGCGCCTTCGCGGCGCCGGCGCTCGCGGCGTCCGACGACCAGTTCGTGGAGGTGCGGGCGCGCATCGCCGAGGCGCGCGGCCTCGTCGACGAGGCGGTCGCCGCCGCCGCTGCCGGTGACCGCGAGCGGGCGTACGACATCGCCCGCACCGCCTACCTCGACCACTTCGAGCTCGCCGAGGTGCCGCTGCGCCTGCGCGACCCGAACCTCGTGCTCGATCTCGAGTTCAGCTTCGCCAAGCTGCGCAACGGGATCCGCGACGGGGCGCCGATGTCCGAGATCCGGGCAAGCGCGGCCGAGATCCGGACGGGGCTGGTCGACGTCGACCGGGTGCTCGCGGACAAGGGGTTCGCGGCGCCGCTGCTCGCCTTCACGTTCGCGTTCGCGATCCTCTTCCGCGAGGGAGTCGAGGTCGTGCTGCTGCTCGCGATCCTGCTCGGCGCGCTCAGCGCGGGCCGGGCGAGCGGCTACCGAAAGCCGCTCGCGGGCGGCGTGATCGCCGCTCTCGCCGCCACGGCGCTGACCTGGGTGCTCGCGACCGTCGTGCTCGAGATCGCCCCCGTGCAGCGGGAGCTGCTCGAGGGGATCACCGCTGTCGCTCGCGGTCGCAGTGCTGTTCGTCGGTCAGCTTCTGGCTCGTCTCGAGGCTCGACCACAAGCACTGGCTCGAGTTCATGCGCGCCCGGGTCGCGTCGGCGATCGCGGCCGGAAGCGGCGCCGCCTTCGCCGGGCTCGGCTTCACGGCCGTCTACCGCGAGGGCTTCGAGACCGTGCTCTTCTACCAGGCGCTCGCGATCTTCGCGAAGGGCCTCGGGCTGTACGTCGCGCTCGGGTTCGGCGCGGCCGTGGTCGCGCTCGCCGGCGTCGCCTACGCGGTGCTGAAGCTGGGCCGGCGGATCCCGGTGAAGCCGATGCTGACCGCGGGCGCGTCGACGCTGCTACTGCTCTCGGTGACGTTCGCGGGCAACGCGGTCCGCTCGCTCCAGGGCGCCGACTGGGTCTCGATCACGCCGGTCGAGTCGGACTGGGCGCGGCTCCCGGTCTTCCTCGCCGAGCTGACGGGCATCCACCCCACGCGCGAGGGGCTGACGGTGCAGGCGATCCTGCTCACCGTCTACGTGCTCGGCGGCCTCTGGGTTTTCGCGATCAAGCCGTGGCGGCGCCGGACCGCGGAGGCCGTGGGCGCGTGAGCGACGCGATCCGCATCGGCGTCGACGTCGGCGGCACCTTCACGAAGGCCGTGGCGATCGAGACCGCGCCGCTGAGGCTGCTCGCGCACACCGCCGTCCCGACCTCGCACGCCGCCAAGGCCGGCGTCGCCGAGGGCGTCGCCGAGGCGCTCCGCACCCTGCTCGCAGAGCTCGGCGACGACCGCAACCGCGTCGCGCTCGTCGCCTTTTCGACGACGCAGGCGATGAACGCCCTGCTGGAGGGTGACGTCGGACGGGTCGGCATCCTCGGCATCGGCGCCGCGCCGGACCTCCGCGCGGCCCGCAAGCGCACGCAGGTCGGCTCCGTGGCGCTCGCGCCCGGGCACGCGCTCGAGACCGAGCACTCCTTCCTCGACGCGACGGGCGGCCTCGACGAGCAGGACGTCAACACGGAGCTGTGCCGGCTCGCGGCCGCCGGCTGCGTCGCCGTCGCCGTCAGCGGCGCGCTCGCCGTCGACGACCCCGAGGCCGAGCTCCTCGCCGCCCGCTGCGCGCTGACTCACGGACTGCCGACGTGCGTCGGCCACGACCTGACGGGCGCCTACGGGCTCGAGATGCGGACGGTGAGCGCGGCGGTCAACGCCAGCATCCTCCCCGTCGTCGAGCGCACCGCCTCGGTCGTCGAGGACGCGTTGCGCGAGTCGGGGCTCGAGGTGCCGCTGCTCGTGCTGCGCGGCGACGGCGGCGCCATGAGCGTCGAGGCATTTCGTCGCCGTCCCTCCTTCACGATCGGCTCCGGGCCGGCGGCCGGCGTTGCGGCAGCTCTGCACCAGCTCGGCCTCTCCGACGCGATCGTCGTCGAGTGCGGCGGCACCAGCTCGAACGTCTCGATCGTCAAGCGCGGCCGGCCGGTGGTGCGCTCGCTCCGCGTGATGGGCCGCCCGACCTGCGTCCGCGCGGTCGACAGCTGGGTCGTCGGCGCCGCCGGCGGCAGCATGGGCCTGCTGAAGCGCCGCTCGATCGCCGAGACGGGCCCGCGCAGCGCACACATCGCCCGGCTCCCGTATGCCTGCTTCGCTCCGGCCGCCCAGCTCGCCGGCGCGGAGCTCGAGCTCGTCGCGCCGCGGACGGGCGACCCCGAGTCGTACGCCTGCGTGCGGGCGCAGGGGACGCTCTACGCGCTCACCGCCACGTGCGCGGCGAATGCGCTCGGTCTCGTGGACGAGGCCGCGTACTCCTACGCGGGCCGCGAGGCCGCGCTCGCCGCCTTCGCGCCGCTCGCCGCGCGCCTGAAGACGACGCCTGAGCGGGCTGCCAAGCAGCTGCTCGACGGCGCGGTCGACAAGATCGTCAAGGCAGTCGCCGACGCCGCTCGCCAGCACGACTTGGGCGCCGACGTCCCGCTCGTAGCGCTCGGCGGCGCGGGCGAGGCGCTCGTGCCGCTCGTGGCCGCACGGCTGAAGCGATCGGTCATCCGCCCCGAGCATCCCGAGGTCCTCTCCTCGATCGGCGCCGCGGTCTCGCTCGTCCGCGCCGAGGTGACCCGCAACGCCACCAGCGACGGCGCCGCCGTCGAGCTGGCCCTGGAGGCCGAGCTCGCCTGCGTCGCGTCGGGCGCCGCACCGGCGACCGTCACCGTCGAGACCGCGTTCGACGCCCGGGAGAACGTCCTCCGGGCGGTCGCGACCGGGGCGGTCGCGCTCGAGGTTGGCGCGGCCGACCGCGAGCCCGCCGGAGACGCGACGCGGCTCCGGGCGGCGGCCGACGCGCTCGGGCTCTCGCCCGAGGAGCTCCAGCTCGTCGCGGAGACGGGCTTCTACCAGGTCTACTCCGAGAACGGGAGCGGGCGGGTCGCCGCCATCGACGGCCTCGGCGCCGTCGCCCTCGCCGAGGACGCGCGCCGCGTGCTGGCCGCCGACGGCCCCGAACTCGTCGACGCCCTCCTGCGAGAAGTCGAGGCGGCCACGCGCAATCTCGGCGTCGCCACGCTCCTGCCACGGGTCTCGCTCGTGTGCGGCTCGCGCATCCTCGACCTCTCGGACGCGAGGCGGCCCGAGGACGTCGCCGCCGCGGCCGCGCGCTCGCTCGAGGGGCACAGCGGCACCGCCGTCGCCGTCGTCACGACGTAGATGTCGCTCTACCGGGAAGCGCGGTCGGGACGCCGCCGGCTCTGGCTGGCCGCGGGCGCGGCCGTCGCCGTTGTCGCCGCGATCGCCGTCGGGATCGTGCTCGCCACCGGCGGCGAGCCTTCGGCAGCGGAGCAGCTCGAGTCGCTGCAGGACGACGTGCAGCCGGCCCTCGCAGCCCTCGAGCTCGTCCCGATCCACTACGAGTCGGCGAACCCGACCACCCACGCGGCGGCGGCCGAGCAGCTCGCCGTCGCCCGGG
Organism: uncultured Gaiellaceae bacterium; assembly: GCA_963827015.1. Taxonomy (GTDB): domain Bacteria; phylum Actinomycetota; class Thermoleophilia; order Gaiellales; family Gaiellaceae; genus Gaiellasilicea. The sequence continues at coordinate 128,264 of CAWGZI010000001.1, forward strand.
AGACCGTCGAGGCGAACGCCGACGAGCTCCGCGCCCTCGATGCCCAGGCGACCGACACGCTCGTCGAGGATCTCGACCGGCTCGACGCGCTCGTGCGCACGACCGGCCGGACGACCGAGGTCGAATCCGCCACGCGGGACGCGGCGGCGGATCTGCGGGAACTCGTGCAGCTAGACTGACCGCGTGGCGCAGGGGCAGGGACATTCGGTCGACGAGTACCTCGAGACCATCTACTTCCTCGCCTTCCCGATTGGCGAGTACCGCCCCGACCCGAACAGCTCCTCCGCGATCGCCTCCCGCGTCGCCGAGATGCTGGGCGTCTCGCGCGCGTCCGCCGGCGAGATGCTGAAGCGGCTCGAGGCCGACGGCCTCGTCGAGCGCGGCGAGCACAAGGAGGCGATCCTCACCGAGCCCGGGATCAAGCGCGCGGAGCGCGTGGTCCGAAAGCACCGGATCGTCGAGCGGATGCTCACCGATTTCATGGGCTACTCCGCCGCGGAGGCGCACGTGCACGCCGACGAGCTCGACATCCCGGACGAGATGGTGGAGCGGATCGACGAGCGGCTCGGCAACCCCGACCGCTGTCCGCACGGCTGGCCCGTCGACCCGGCGTTCGAACAGGAGGAGAACAAGAGTCTCTCCCCGCTCGCCGACCTCGAGACCGGCCGGGAGGCGGAGATCGTCCGACTGGCCGAGCACGACGGCGAGCTCCTGCACTGGTTCTACGACGAGGGCTTCACGCCCGGGACGCACGTCGTCATCCGCGAGGCCCAGCCCGCCGCGGGGCAGTTCAAGGTGCTGCTCGCGGGCAACGAGCGCGCGATCGGCGAGAAGGCCGCCGCCGGCCTCTACGTCCGTCCGAGCTAGGCCAGAGCAGCAGCCAGGCGCCGCGCGTTCAGGTGCGCGATCGCCTCGATCGTGATCATCGGATTGACCCCGGACGCGGTCGGGAAGGCCGAGCCGTCGGCGATCACGAGGTTGCGGACGTCCCAGGTCTCGCCGCTCGGCCGGGCCGCGGACGTCTCCGGTGAGGCGCCCATTCGCGCAGAGCCCATGATGTGGAACGAGTAGAGCGAGCCGCGGCCCGGCCCGAAGCGATACGCACCCGCCGGGAAGCCGTCCGCCCAGCGCTGCGTCCGCGCGTTCGCGGCGAAGATCTCCCGTGCGCCCGCAGCGGCCATCGTGCGGCCCGCGCCGTCGATCCCCGCCGAGAGCCGGCGCAGGTCGTCGTCACCGAGCCGGTAGGTGGCGATCGGCTCGCCGTCGCGGCCGATCCGGACACGGCCGGAGCCGCTGTCGCGCGGGATGACCGCGATCAGCGAGAGCCGCGGCAAGCTCGCCATCAGGCCGGCGTGCTGCGCGGCGCTCTCCCACGGCAGTGCCGCCGTCAGCAGCGCCGGGTGCAGCGGCACGGTCTCGTACTTGACTCCGTAGCCGCCGTCGAGAAAGCGCAGCTGGTCGGAGTAGAGCGCCTGCAGCGTCCCTTCCCACGGACGGATCTCCTCCTCGAAGACGCCGAAGACGGCCGTCGCCGGGTGGAGTCGAAGCCCCCGGCCGACGTTGCGGTTCGTGAGGCCGGAGCGCAGCAGGAGCGCCGGCGTCTCGATCGCCCCGGCCGCGGCGACGACCGCGCGGCAGCGAACCTGCACGGGTCCGGCGTCGACGCCGACGACCGCGCCGCCGTCGACGAGCACCCGCCGCGCCTTCGCGCCGACCACGATCCGCGCACCCGCCGCGGCTGCGTCCTCCAGCCACGTCCGGAGGGTCGACTGCTTCGCGCCGAGCGGGCAGCCATAGCCGCATGAGCCGCAGACGACACCCTGCTCGCAGCCGATCACGTCGCGCGGCATCGCGGCGACGTGCCATCCGAGCGCGTCGAGCCCGCGCGCCATCGCCTCGTCGCGTCGCGAGGGCCGATTGTGGTCCGTGTTGACGCCGAGCCGCTCGCAGACGGCGTCGAGGCTCGGCCCGAGCTCCGCGGCCGGGAAGCCGAGACCGCCCCACTCCTCCAGCACCTCGTCCGGCGTGCGGAAGGAGGTCGTGAAGTTGACGACGGTGCCGCCGCCGAGACAGGCACCGGCGATCAGCGACACGCCCTGGTCGTCCGTGGCCGACGCGCCGCCACCGCGGTAGAGCCGCCGTAGCGCCGCCCGCTCGGCGCCGTCGAAGTCGCGCTCCGACCAGTACCCGCCCGCCTCGAGCACGACGACCTCGAGGCCCGCCTGCGCCAGCACCGCCGCCGTAACGCCGCCGCCCGCGCCGGAGCCGACGACGCAGACGTCGCACGCGAGCTCGAGCCCGTCACGTGCCTCGAGCGGCTCCAGCCGAGGCGCCGGTGCCTCCTCCTGCCGCCCGAGTGGCCCTGGGTACCCGATCTCCTCCCACCTGCCCGGCAGCAGGTACGCGAAGGCGAGCGCGGCCTTGCGCAGCGCCTGAAAGCCCGTCCGCATCAGCGGCACCGGGCTGTCGCGCCAGCCGCGAAGGACTGCCTCGCGCCGCGCCCGGGAGAGCCGCGCGTAGCCCGGCAGCCACGTCCGCAGCAGCAGGAGCAGCCGCTGCCGCTCGCGCGGGGACAGGTCGTGCTCGATCGCGTCGAGCACGGCAGCCGGCACGCCCTGCTCGACTGCTCCGGGCGCGAAGGTCTCGCAGATCGCGTCGAGCGAGCGCACGACGCGACTCTAGACTTCGGAGAAGCGCACCTCCACGCGGGTGAAGCCGAGCGACCTGAGCAGGCCTTCGAGCATGAGGCGCGTGTTGCGCTCGGCGCGCGCGAGCAGGCCGGAGCCGTCGCGGGCGGCGCTCGCGAGCTTGTCCTCCGCGAGCGGGTAGAGGTCGCGCTCGACGCCCCTGTCGTCGCCGAAGAGCGACTGGAGCCGGTCGATCGCCCCGCGGTCGCGGTCGTAGACGTACGAGCGGTCGAGGTCGAGCTCGGGGTCGCGATAGGTCGCGGGGGGCAGCTCGAGCGAGACGGACGTCCGGTCGTCCGAGACCTCGACGGCGTCGTCCTCGAGTCCGGTGAAGTCGACGCCCGCGTCCACGGAGCCGATCGCGACGAAGAGGACGCGCTCGCCCTTGATCTTGGCCGGGATGAAGCGTGCGTCCTGCTCGACGTCGACGATCACCTCGAAGTGCCCGCTGGCGGCGCGGAAGTCGCGCAGGTTCTCGAGCGACTTGAGGACGGCGGGACCGCTGCGGTCGACCGTCTCGCTGCCGAACGGGTTGCCGAGGCCCGGGATCAGGTCCTTCACCCAGCCGACGAAGAGGAAGCCGCTCAACACGACGGCGCCGAGCACGATCAGGCCCGTCGGAACGCGGCGCCGAGGCTCGACTGCGGCCGTGTCAGGAGAACGCGGTGCCGGGCTAGACCGATGCGGGCGTCGCAAGGCCTGCCGCCTCGCGGAGCGTGTCGGCCTTGTCCGTCCGCTCCCACGTGAAGTCGCGGTCCTCGCGGCCGAAATGGCCGTAGGCGGCCGTCTTCTCGTAGATCGGCCGGCGCAGGTCGAGGTCGCGCAGGATCGCGGCCGGGCGCAGGTCGAAGTGCTCGCGGACGAGGCGCTCGATCGTCGCTTGCGTCAGCCCCTCGGCCTCGGTGCCGAACGTGTCGACGAGGACGGAGAGCGGATGCGCGACGCCGATCGCGTAGGCGACCTGGATCTGGCAGCGGTCGGCGAGGCCCGCGGCGACGACGTTCTTCGCCACGTACCGCGCCGCATACGCCGCCGAGCGGTCGACCTTGGTCGGATCCTTCCCGGAGAACGCGCCGCCGCCGTGAGGCGCCGCGCCGCCGTACGTGTCGACGATGATCTTCCGGCCGGTGAGGCCGGTGTCGCCCATCGGCCCGCCGATCACGAACTTCCCGGTCGGGTTGACGTAGACGAAGTCCTTCTGCTGCAGCCGCTTCTCGTCGTAGAGATCGGGGGGCAGGATCGGATGGAGGACGTGCTCGACGAGGTCCGGCTTGATCAGCGCCTCCGAGTCGAGCCCATCGCGGTGTTGGGTCGAGACGAGGATGCGCTCGATCTCGACCGGGCGCTGGCGACCGTGCTCGTCGACCTCGTAGCGGACCGTCACCTGGGCCTTGCCGTCCGGCCGCAGGTACGGCAGCACGTCGGCCTTGCGGACCTCCGAGAGGCGCTTCGTGATCTTGTGCGCCAGCTGGATCGGCAGCGGCATCAGCTCCTCGGTCTCCCGAGAGGCGTAGCCGAACATCATCCCCTGGTCGCCGGCACCGACCCGGTCGAGTGGGTCCTGGTCGCCGTGCTGCGCCTCGAACGAGTCGTCGACGCCCTGGGCGATGTCCTGCGACTGCTCGTCGATCGCGACCATGACGCCGCACGTCTCGGCGTCGAACCCGTACTTGGCGCGCGTGTAGCCGATGTCCCCGATCGTCCTCCGGACGAGCCGCGGGATGTCGACGTACGTCTCGGTGGTGATCTCACCGGCGACGACGACGAGACCGGTCGTGATCAGCGTCTCGCAGGCGACGCGGCCGGCAGGGTCGTCCTTCAGGACGGCGTCGAGGACGGCGTCGGAGACCTGGTCGGCGATCTTGTCGGGGTGGCCCTCGGTGACCGACTCCGAGGTGAAGGAGAACTCGCGCGCAGCCATTGAGCGGAGAAGTCTAGCCGTGAGACCGAGCTACTCGGTGGTCGGTTGCCGCCGCATCAGGTTGCCCACGAGCTCGTGCAGCGGCTCGCCGCCGAGCACGGCGCAGACGCCGTTCGTGATCGGCAGCTCGATCCCGAGGCGGTGGGAGAGGTCGCGCAGCACCGGCGCGGTCGTCAGGCCCTCCACGGTCATCCCGATCTGCCGCACCGCGTCGTCGGGGTCGACACCCTGCGCGATCAGCTCGCCCGCACGCCGGTTCCTGCCGACGGGCGACCAGCAGGTGACGACGAGATCGCCCATGCCCGCGAGCCCCGAGAACGTCTCCTCCCTGCCCCCGGCCGCGACCGCGAGCCGCGCCATCTCGGCGAGGCCGCGGGCGACGAGCGCCGCCTTCGCGTTGTCGCCGAGCGCCAGCCCGTCGGCGCCCCCCGCCGCGAGCCCGATCACGTTCTTCGCCGCCGCGCAGAGCTCGACCCCGATCACGTCGTCGTTGACGTAGACGCGGAACGTGATCGAGTTGATCGCCGCCTGCAGGTCGAGCGCGAGCTGCTCGTCCTCGCTGGCGATCACTGCAGCGGCGGGGAGGTCGCGCGCGATCTCGTCGGCGATGTTCGGGCCCGAGAGGACGGCCACCGGACGCTCCCGCACCAGCGTCGAGAGCCGCTCCTCGCTCTCCGGGTCGAGCCCCTTCGTCAGCGAGAGGATGGGTGCGTCACCCGGGAGAGGGCGGACGACCTCGCCGAAGACGGCGCTCGGCACCGCCACGACGACGAGCTCCGCCTCCGCGATCGGCGCCTCGTCGATCGTCGTCGAGGCGATGCCGCGCAGGTCGCAGTGGGAGAGATAGCGCGGATTCCTGCCTGTCTCCGCGATCGCGCGGGCCTGCTCGGGGTCGCGGCACGCGAGCGTGACGTCGTGGTCGCGGTTCGCGAGCACCCGTGAGAACGCCGTGCCCCACGACCCGCCGCCGACGACCACGACCCTCACGTGCGCTTGACGAAATCGATCGAGACGGGCACGCCGGCGAGGTTAAACCGTTTGCGCAGCTCGTTCTCGACCCAGTACGCGTAGTCGCGCGTGACGAGCCCGGGATCGTTGACGTGGATGCGAATCCGCGGCGGCCGCGTCGAGACCTGCGCCCCGTAGAGGAGATTCAGCTTCTTCCCCCGTTGCGAGGGCGGCTGCCTCGCCTGTCGCAGCTCGGCGAGCGCGTCGTTCAGGGCCGGAGTCGGAATCCGGTCGATGTGCTTGTCGAACAGATCGGCGATGTACTGGAGCAGCCTCTCGAGACCGCGCCCGGTCTTCGACGAGACGGCGATCAGGAGCGGGCGCTGGCGCAGCCGGGACTCGATCCGCGGGCGGACGTCCTCGATCGTGACATCGGTCTCGTCCCACTTCGAGAGGACGACGAGCGTCGAGCAGCCCGCCTTGCGGGCGACGTCGGCGACGTGGAGATCCTGGTCGACGATGCCCTCGCTCGCGTCGATCAGGACGAGCGCGACGTCCGCCCGCTCCGCCGCCTCGAGCGCGCGCAGCTCCGAGTAGTAGTCGATCCCCTGCCGCTGCTTGCGCTTCCGCCGCAGGCCGGCGGTGTCGACGAGCTGGTACGTGCGGCCGTCCTTCTCGAGGATGGTGTCAACGGTGTCGCGGGTCGTCCCCGGCACCTCCGAGACGATCACGCGCTCCTGGCCGACGAGCGCGTTCAGCAGCGAGGACTTGCCCACGTTCGGCCGGCCGAGGATCGCGACGCGGATCGCCTCGTCGCCGACCTGAGCCGGGCCTTCGCCGGGAAGCAGCTCGACGATGCGGTCGAGCAGGTCGCCGGTGCCGTGGCCGTGCAGCGCCGAGAGCGGGAACGGGTCGCCGAGCCCCAGCTTGTGGAACTCGACCGCCTCGAGGTCCTTGCGCGGGTCGTCGATCTTGTTCGCGAGGACGAGCACGGGCTTCTTCGAGGCGCGCAGCGTCACGGCGAGCTCCTCGTCGCCCGGCGTGATCCCGTGACGCGCGTCGACGACGAAGAGGACGAGGTCGGCTTCGGCGATCGCGGCCCGCGCCTGCTTGGCGATCTCGGGGCTGAACGGGTCGGTGGCGAGGTCGTCGACGCCGCCGGTGTCGACCAGGAGGAAGTGCTTGCCGTTCCAGTCCGCGAGCAGCTCCTTGCGGTCGCGGGTGACCCCCGGCGTCTCGTGCACGACGGCCTGCCGCGACTCCGTGAGCCGGTTGATCAGCGTCGACTTGCCGACGTTGGGGAAGCCGACGATCGCGACGGTGCCGATGATCTCCGGCCGCTCGGTCTCCGGTGTCTCGATCTCGGTCATGCCGGCGGGGTCGCCTTACGCGGGCGTCCGAGCTCGGCCATCTCGCCGAGCCAGGCGTGCAGCTCGTGGATCTTCTCCTGCACCTGCGCCGATCCCTCGCGGTAGCCCTTGGCCCCCTTCGGCAGCCCGTCGAAGTGGATCGGCTCGCCCCAGGCGACGGAGATCGGGTGGAAGTTGCCGGGCTTCCACTCGAACGAGCCGTGGATCGCCGCCGGGACGACGGGCACGCCCTCCTGCAGTGCCACCATCGCCGCGCCCGGCTGCACCTGGCCGGGAATGCCGGTCAGCTGCCGCGTCCCCTCGACGAAGAGGCCGAGCGCGCGGCCCTCCCGGACCGCCTCGCGCATCTGGCGGACCGCCTCGCGGTCGGACTCGCCGCGCCGCACCGCGATCGTCCCGAAGCTGCGGATCAGCTGGCCGAGGCCGGGGATCCGGTGCGCCTCGACCTTGGCGACGAAGTCGATCGGCCGCGGCGAGAGCAGGCCGAAGACCGGCGGGTCGACCCAGTGGAAGTGGTTGAAGGCGAGCACGACACCGCCCCTGCGGGGCACGCGCTCGACGCCGTAGTTGCGAAGCGGCGTCAGCAGGCGCACGAGCGTGCCGATCGTGTAGCGGCCGACCGTCCAGACGGCGCCGACGCTGCTCATGGCGTCCGCTGCGCGGCGACGATCTCCTCGATCCGCGCGACGACCTCGTCGACGGCGAGGTCGGTCGTGTCGATCTGGACGGCGTCCTCCGCCGGCCGCATGTTGACCGCGTCCCGCTCGTCGCGGAGGCGCAGGTCGGTAGCGAGGGCGTCGGTGCCGATCCCGGGACGCTCGGACGAACGCCGAGCGGCGCGAACGCGTTCGTCGGCGATGAGGTAAACCTTTACTTGAGCTTGAGGTGCCACGACCGTGCCGATGTCCCTCCCCTCGATGACGACGTTCCCCTCGCTGCCGAGCGCCCGCTGCCGCTCGCGCATCACCTCGCGCACCTGGCGGTGCCGCGCCACGACCGGGACGAGCTTGTCGATGTCGGGCTTGCGGATCGACGAGGTGACGTCGCTGCCGTCGATGAAGACGCGGCCCGCCTCGTCGAACGCGACCGGATGCTCGACCGCCAGCGCCGCGAGCTCACCGGCGAGGTCGAGGGCAACGCCGCGACGGCGTGCCAGCCAGGTCAGCGCGCGGTACATCGCACCGGTGTCGAGGTAGCTGAAGCCGAGCCGCTCGGCGAGGAGCCGCGCAACCGTGCTCTTGCCGGCCCCGGCCGGCCCGTCGATGGCAACGATCATCAGGAAGAATGTCGCTCGCAGCGAGTCGAGAAGGTCGTAGAAGCCGGGGAAGCTTACCGCCGCCGCTTCCGCGCCAACGACCTCCACCCCCTCGCGCGAGACGAGCCCGGCGATCGCGCCCAGCATCGCGATCCGGTGGTCGCCGCGTGCGTCGAGCGCGCCGCCGCCGCGGACGCGCGACGGGACGCCGCGGACGGTGAAGCCGTCCGGCGTGGCGCGGATGTGGCCGCCCAGCTTGCGCAGGCCGTCGACGACCGCCTCGATCCGGTCGGTCTCCTTGGCGCGCAGCTCCTCCGCCCCCCGCAGGGCGCTGTCCCCGTGGGCGTGCAACGCGAGTAGCGCGAAGAGCGGCAGCTCGTCGACGAGCAGCGGCACCTCGCGGGCGGCGATCGTCGTGCCGACGAGCTGCGCGGGGCGCACGTCGAGGTCGCCGGCCGGCTCGCCGCCGATCCGCCTGCGGTTGAAGACGGTGACGTTCGCGCCCATCCGCTCGAGCACGTCGAGCAGCCCGGTGCGGCGCGGGTTCAGGTTGACGCCGTGGACGGTCAGCGCGGAACCTGCGAGGAGCGTGGCCGCGACCAGGAACGGCGCCGCGGACGAGAAGTCGCCGGGAATCTCGATCTCGCCGAGCTCCAGGCCCGCCGGCGGCGCGACCGAGACGCTACTCGGCTTCCGCGTCACCCGCACGCCCGCCTGCGCGAGCAGGTTCTCGGTGTGGTCGCGTGTCGGCAGCGGCTCCTCCACCGTCGTCTCACCGTCGTCGGCGTAGAGCCCGGCCAGCAGCACCGCCGACTTGACCTGCGCGCTCGCGACCGGGAGCTCGTAGGTGATCGGCGTCACCGATCCGCCCTCGACCGTGAAGGGCGCACGCCCGTCCGTCGTCTCGACATGGGCTCCCATCTGCCGCAGCGGCTCGGCGATCCGCTCCATCGGCCGCGAGCGCAGCGACTCGTCGCCGGTCAGCTCGAAGCGGCCGTCCTGGCCGGCGAGCAGGCCGGGCAGCAGGCGCATCAGCGTGCCGGCGTTGCCGCAGTCGATCGCGTGCTTCGGCGGCGTCAGGCCGCGGAGGCCGTTGCCGAAGACGCGCAGCGTCTCGGGGTCGGCCTCGTAGACGCGGACGCCGAGGTCGCGGACCGCCTTGATCGTCGACTCCGTGTCCTCCGAGCGCCCGAAGCCCGAGATCCGCGTCTCGCCGTCCCCGACCGCCGACAGCAGGACGGCCCGGTGCGAGAGCGACTTGTCGCCCGGAACGGCGATGTGGCCGTCGATCGCCGCCGCCGGCTCGATCTTCACCGGTCAGCCCCTGTGGAGAAAGAGTTGCGGAAGATTTGCACCTGAGCCACGTCCCCGCGGGACGTGTCCGGGGACAGTCCCCGGACCGGTCCGACCGGGGCGTTGGCCGAGGGGGACACGGTCAGAACTCCTCCTCGAGCACCGGGGCGATCACGACGCCGTAGCCCTGGGCCTCGAGCAGCGACGCAGCGCGCTCTGCCTCGCCCTCGCCGGCGACGAGGATCGCGAGCGTGCCGCCGCGCTCGGTGGAGAGGTGCTGCAGGTCGAAGCCGGCGATGTTGATCCGCTCGGCGCCGAGCGCCTGCGCGATCCCTGCGATCACGCCCGGCCGGTCGGGCACGTGCACGCGCAGGCGCTGCAGCGCGCCCGCGTCCCCGTACGCGGTCTCGAGCAGCCGGCGCCGGTTCGTGGACGCCTCGCCGATCCAGCGCGCGAGGAAGCCGGCGTCGCCCTCGGCGAGTGCCGCCTCGACCTGCTCGATCCGGCGGCGGTGCTCGGCGAGGGAGGCGGCCAGCGCCTCGCGGTTCTCGAGGAAGATGTCGACCCAGATGCGGGGATTCGCGCCGGCGACGCGCGTCATGTCGCGCAGCGAGCCGCCGGCCGCGTCGAGCGGGTCGTGGCCGTCGATCTTGCCGCCGCCCGCCTGGTTCAGGAGCACGTTCGCGAGCGCATGCGGCAAGTGGCTCGTGACCGCGACGAGCCGGTCGTGCGCCTCGGGGGCGATCGCGACCGGGACGGCGCCGAGGCCGGAGACGAAGCCGTGCAGCATCGTGTAGCTGTCCGGGTCGGTCGCGGCGACAGGAGTCAGGAACCAGGTCGCCCCCTCGAAGATCTCCCCGGTCGCGCGCTCGGGGCCACGCGCCTCCGAGCCGCAGATCGGATGGCCGCCGACGAACCGGCCCACACCCGCGGCCGCGTCGCAGACGCCGCCCTTCGTCGAGCCGACGTCGGTGACCGTGACCGACGGCGCGCTCGCGTCGAGGACGGCGCGCACCTGGGCCGGAAGGACGGTGACCGGGGCGGCGACGACGGCGAGGCTCGCGCCGTCGAGTGCCGAGGCGAGGTCGGGCGCAGCCTCGACGGCACCGCGCTCGGCCGCGATCTCGAGGTGCGAGGGGTCGGGATCCCAGCCGGTCACCCGCTCGGCTCCGGCCCGGCGGGCGGCGAGGCCGACGGAAGCCCCGATCAGCCCCGTCCCGACGATGGCGACGCGGGTCACCCGATCGTCTTGCCGAGCAGCGAGGCGAGCGCCCTGATCTCGTGCGCGAAGTCGGCGAACTCGCTCGCGGGGATCTGCTGCGGCCCGTCGCAGAGCGCCTCCTCGGGCCGCGGGTGCACCTCGACGATGATCCCGTCGGCGCCGGCGGCGACCGCGGCGCGGGCCAACGGCAGCACGAGGTCGCGCTTCCCGGCCGCGTGCGAGGGGTCGACGATCACCGGCAGGTGCGTCTCGTGCTTGAGCACCGGGATCGCGGAGAGGTCGAGCGTGTACCGGGTCGCGCGCTCGAAGGTCTTGATCCCGCGCTCGCAGAGGATCACCTGCGCGTTCCCCTCCTTGACCACGTACTCGGCAGCCATCAGCAGCTCCTCGATCGAGGCGGAGGGGCCGCGCTTGAGCAGGACGGGCTTCGGGGCGCGGCCGACCTCGGAGAGGAGGTTGAAGTTCTGCATGTTCCGGGCGCCGATCTGGATCACGTCCGCGATCTCCACGACCGCCTCGACGTCGCGCGGGTCCATCAGCTCCGTGACGAGCGGCAGCCCCGTCTCCTCGCGCGCCTCGGCGAGGATGTGCAGCGCCTCGACGCCGAGGCCCTGGAACGCGTACGGCGACGTGCGCGGCTTGAAGGCGCCCCCGCGCAGCATCGACACGCCCTCGGCGTGGACGACGCGCGCGGTCTCGAGCGTCTGCTCGCGCGTCTCGACGGTGCACGGCCCGGCGATGAAGCCGAAGTAGTGATCGCCGAGCTTGCGTCCGCGGGCCTCGATCACGGTCGGGTCGCGGCGGAGCTCGCGCGAGACGAGCTTGTACGGCTTCAGGATCGGCAGCACCTGCTCGACGCCCGGGAAGCCCTCGAGCGGCAGGGTCGCGAGCAGCTCCCGCTCGCCGATCGCCCCGATCACGGTCGCGTCGCGGCCGTGACTGACATGTGCGCTCGCGCCTGCCTCCTCGAGGCGCGCGACGACCTCCTCCACCTGCTCGGAGGACGCCTGCGCCCCCATGACGATCAGGAGCTCGGGTGAGCCGACAGCGGCCATGCGGGTGAGTGTAGTTGCGGCTAGGTTTTCGCCCTGATGCGCGTCTTCTCCGGGATCCAGCCCACCGGCGACAAGCACCTCGGCAACCTGATCGGGGGCTTCCGGCAGTACGCCGCCACGCAGGAGCAGGGCGAGGCGTTCTTCTGCATCGTCGACCTGCATTCGATCACGGTCGAGTACGACCCGGAGGACTTCCGCGAGCGGACCCTCGACCTCGCGGCGATGCTGTTCGCGACGGGGCTCGACCCCGAGCGCTCGACCGTCTTCGCGCAGAGCCACGTGCCCGCGCACGCCGAGGCGGCGTGGCTGCTGGGCGCGGTCACGAGCTACGGCCAGCTCGGCCGGATGACGCAGTTCAAGGACAAGGCCGACCGCCACGAGTTCATCTCGTCGGGGCTCTTCACCTACCCGGTGCTGATGGCCGGCGACATCCTGCTCTACCAGACCGACATCGTCCCGATCGGCGACGACCAGCGGCAGCATCTCGAACTGGCGCGCGACGTCGCCGAGCGCTTCAACAGCCGCTTCGGCGAGACGTTCACGCTGCCCGAGGGCGTGTACCCGGAGGTCGGCGCGCGGATCATGGACCTGCAGGATCCGGAGCGGAAGATGTCGACGACGATCGGCACGCCGCAGGGGACGCTGCGCCTCCTCGACGAGCCGGACGTGATCCGGAAGAAGTTCCGTTCCGCCGTGACCGACTCGGGGTCGGAGGTGCGCCGCGGGCCGGACAAGCCGGGCGTGACGAATCTGATCGACATCCTCTCCTCGCTCACCGGCGAGCCGGCCGACGCGATCGAGTCGCGGTACGAGGGCTCCGGCTACGGTCAGTTCAAGACCGACGTCGGCGAGGCCGTCGTCGAGGTGATCACTCCGATCCAGGAGCGCTACGAGGAGCTGCGCTCGGACCCGGCCGAGCTGCAGCGGCTGCTGGCCCGCGGGGCCGAGAAGGCGCGGAAGGCGTCGGAGCCGACGCTCGAGCAGATGTACGACCGGATGGGCTTCGTCAAGAGCGAAGCCGGCCGCTTCTTCGGCGCCGCCAGGCCGCGCGGCCTGTGAGGCAGCGGCTGCTGCTCGGCGCGATCTTCGCGCTGACGAGGGCTGGGCGCTGATCGCGATCTACGTCATCCTGGCGGTGCTGACGTCCTACGAGTGAGCTCGCCGGGCGGCGAATCGACTAGCAGCTGAGGCCACCGTCGCCGGCGCCGTGCCACTCGGCGTCGATCTCCCAGCGCTTCGTATCGGTCAGCTGCACCTCGCACTCGCCGTCGGCGCGAACCGCCCACAGGTCCCAGTCGTCCTGCGCGTCGCGGATCCGGCCGAAGACGATCCACTCGGCGTCGCCGCTCCAGTCGGCGGCGGCGTCCTGGGCCACGCTCGTCGTCAGCCGGCGGACGTCCTCACCGGAAGCGTCCATGACGTAGACCTCGTTGGCAAAGCCGCTGCAGGCGTGGAAGACACACGTGCCGTTCTCGTCACGGTCGCTCACGAACGCGATGTGCCGGCCGTCGGGCGACCAGCGTCCGAACGCCCCCTCGGCGAGCAGCTGCTCCTTCCCCGTGCGGAGGTCCCTGACCGACACGCCGGTGGGGACGGCCGTCTCGGTGATGCGGGTGAGGAGGAGCCGCTTCTCGTCCGGAGCGAGGTCGGCGTTCCAGACGAAGCCGAGCTCGGCGGCGATCGTCTCCCGCTCGCCCGACGCGGGGTCGATCGCATCGAGGCGGCAGTTCGGCAGCAGCGTCCCGGCCGGAAGCGGGCACGACACGAAGGCGACTCGTCCGTCCTTCAGCAGCGCCGCCGAGTGATCGAAGCGCCGGTCGCTCGTCAGCCGTCTCGGCTCGTGCCCGGGCGGCTCGAAGTAGACCTCTTCGAAGGAGATGCCCTCCTGCGGCTCCGCGTTGCCGGCACGCGAGTAGACGCGTGGCGCGTCGAGCTCGCTTGGCTTCAGGCGCCCGCCGTCGACGGCGAACGTCTCCGTCGACAGCGCACCGTCGGTCCGGATCGCAACGACCAGCGCCGCCGGGCGGTCGTCCTCGGCATCGGCGCCGTCGCCGCCGCAGCCGGCGAGCGCCAGCGCGGCGAAAGCCGCCGACACGGCGAGTCTCAACGTGCGGGCTTCCCGAGCCGCTCGACCTCTTCGCGCGTCAGTTCGCGCCACTCCCCGGGGAGCAGACCGTCGACACGCAGGCCAGCGTAGACGCTTCGATGCAGACGGCGCACACGGTGCCCGACCGCCTCGCACATGCGGCGCACCTGGCGGTTCTTGCCCTCGTGGAGGACCAGCTCGAAGCGGCCGGCGCCGAGCCGCCGCACGCGTGCCGGTGAGGTGACGCCGTCCTCGAGCTCGACGCCCTCGGCGAGCCGGCGGAGCGCCTCGTCGTTCGGCTCCTTCCAGGTCTCGACCTCGTACACCTTCTCGACCCCGTAGCGGGGATGCGCCAGCCGGTGCGCCAGCGGGCCGTCGTTGGTGAGCAGCAGCGCACCGGTCGTGTCGACGTCGAGGCGGCCCACAGGGACGACACGGGACTCGTGCCCGACGAGCCCGACCACGGTGGGCCGGCCCTGCGGGTCGCTCGCCGTCGTGACGACTCCGGACGGCTTGTTCAGGAGGACGTAGGCCAGGCCCTGCTTGGCGACCGGCTGTCCGTCGACCTCGACCTCGTCGCGCACCTGCACGAACGTGTTCAGTTGACCCGGCTCGCCGTTGACGAGAACGCGCCCCGCCTTGATCAGCTCGTCCGCCTTCCGGCGCGAGGCCACGCCCGCACGTGCCAGGTAGGCATTCAGTCGCATCTCCCTCCATGCTGTCGCATCCCGGCCGGGAAGCGGACGCCTATGGGGTTCCAACCGGCGCCGACTGTGTAGTCTGCCGCCGCTCATGCGCGACCGCACTCAGGACGTCGACCGGCTGGCCGACCTGCTCGTCGGCTTCGGCACCAACATCCAGCCCGGCCAGATCCTGGGGTTGACCGCGTACCACGGGATGGAGGACGTCGCCTACGCCGTCGCCCGCTCGGCCTACAAGCGGGGCGCCAAGTACGTCGACGTCTTCTGGTGGGACAACCTCGTCAAGCGGCAGCGGCTCGAGTTCGGCGACGAGAGCACGCTCGAGTTCGTGCCGCCGTGGATCGAGCAGCGGATGCAGTGGCTCTCCGACGAGCACGCGGCGCGCGTGTCGCTGACCGGGACGACGGCGACGGTCTTCGAAGGGCTCGACCCGGCGCGCACCGGCCGCGATCTGCTGCCCTACGTGGCCGCGGTGCCGCGCATCGTCAACGACCGGACGACGAACTGGACGGCCGGGCCGGCGCCGAACCTCGAGTGGGCGCAACGCGTGCATCCCGACCTCGAGCCGCAGGAGGCGCTCGACACGCTCTGGGACGAGATCGTCCACGTGCTCCGCCTGGACGCCGACGACCCCGTGTCCGCGTGGCGGGAGCGGATGAAGACGATCGTCGCGAGCGCCGACCGCATGACCGACCGCCGCTTCGACGCGCTCCACCTCCAGGGCCCCGGCACCGACCTGACGATCGGCCTGCTTCCGAGCTCGAAGTGGCTCGGCGCCGACTTCACCACGATCGACGACCTCACCCACTATCCGAACCTCCCGACCGAGGAGGTCTTCACGACGCCGGATCCGGAGCGCGTCGACGGCCACGTCACGGCGACGATGCCGCTCGAGCTCTACGGCGCGTACATGGAGGGAATCCGGATCGAGTTCGAAAGCGGACGCGCCGTCAAGGCGGACGCAGACACGGGCGCGGACGCGCTGCGCGCGACGATCGCGAAGGACGACGGCGCCGCCCGGCTCGGGGAGATCGCGCTCGTCGACAAGGAGGGCCGGATCGGGCCGCTCGGCACGGTCTTCTACGACACGCTCATCGACGAGAACGCGGCCAGCCACATCGCACTCGGCAACGCGTACACGTTCCCGGTCGAGGACGAGGCCGACCGCGCCCGCGTCAACGAGAGCGACATCCACGTCGACTTCATGATCGGCTCGAACGAGCTGGACGTCGACGGGATCACCCGCGACGGCGACCGCGTGCCCGTGCTGCGCGGCGGCTCGTGGCAGATCTGACCTCGTAACGTCTGCTCGCCAGGTAACAGACCGTTACTCGGCAGCCCTCAGGCGGTCTTGCCGACGGCGACCGAGTGGAGTCGTTCGCGGATCTCGGCCGCGCTCTCGCCCAGGTCGTCGAGCCGCGGCAGCGCCGCCGCACTCTCCAACCCGAACACGCGCTCGAAGAGCGGCGTCGTCCGGTAGCGCACTGCGCCGCCAGGGCTGTCCTCACGGCCTGCCTCGGCGATCAGCCCGCGCTCGAGCAGCCCGGCGACGGCCGAGTCGGCCGCGACGCCGCGGATGCGGGCGATCTCCGGGCGGCTGCAGGGCCCGAGGTACGCGACGATCGAGAGCGTCTCGAGGGCGGCCTGCGACAGCCCCCGTTCGATCGGCCGCTCGAACAGCCGGTCGCACGCCTCAGCCGCCTCGCGCGCGGCGCGGAAGGCATAGCCGCCCGCGACGTGCTCGAGCACGATCCCGCTTCGTCCCTCGCGATACCGCTCGCCGAGGAGCCCGAGCGCGAGCTCGATCCGCTCGGCGTCGTCGGCGGCCGCCTCTGCGAGCTCGTCGATCGACAGTGGCGCGGAGGCGACGACGAGCAGCGCCTCGACTGTCCGGGCGAGCTGGTCGACCGGGTTCGCGGTGATCAGGCGGAGCGGGCGATCCATTCAGAGGTCCTTTCGTGATCGGGGCGGGAAACCCTTATCGGGGCGAACGGCGGCGGCTTGCTCGAGCGAGATCTCGCCGGCCTTGCGCAGCTCGAGCAGGGCGAGGAAGGCGACGGCCTGGTCGACTCGCGTCATGCCTTCGACCTCGGCGTCGAAGTCGAAGCGGCGCCGCCTGCGCAGAACGGCCCGGAAGCGATCGAGGAACTGCGAGACGGGTGGGAAACGCAGGGACATGTGCGCGAGCGAGACCTCGGGCGCAGGCGCGGCGAGCAGCCGCAGCGTCGCGGCCAGCCGCTCCGGATCCTGCGGCGCCAGCTTTCGCTCGGGTCGCGGTGCGAGCGGCGCCGGGCCGACGCGGAAGAAGCGGTCGCGCTCGCCCGCGAGCCGCTCGGACAGCCAGGCGGCAGCCTCTTTCATCCGCCGGTACTCGGCGAGCCGACGCGCCAGCTCCTCGGCCGCCTCCTCGGGCTCGAGGTCGGCGAGCTCGGCCTCCTCGTCGGGGAAGAGCGCGCGCGCCTTCAGCTCCAGCAGTGCCGCGATCAGGACGAGGAACTCGCCGCAGGCCTCGAGGTCGAGCTCCTCGCGCTCGGCCAGCCGCTCGACGAACGCGACCACGATCGCGGCCATGTCGACGTCGGCCGGCTCGAGCTCCTCCTTCAGGAGCAGCGTCAGGAGCAGGTCGAAGGGACCCTCGAACGCGTCGAGGTCCAGCTCGAGCTCGCGCACAACCATGGCGCGTCGAACGCTAGCGGCGGGGTCGGACGCGCCCGCGCGGCACGGCCATCGCCGTCTTCGGCTCGGTGCGCCTCGGCGTGCGCCGCCCCGGCTCGTCGCGGCGGCGGCGGAAGAACTGCCAGTAGACGAAGAACGCGGTCGAGAGCACGAAGAGGATCAGCGAGACCCAGGCGTTGACGCGCATGCCGGCGATCTCCTCGGACGGGTCGATCCGGAGCGACTCGAGGTAGAAGCGGAAGCCGGTGTAGAGCGAGATGTAGAGCGCGAAGAGCGCGGGCGGGCGGAAGCGGAAGCGGCGGTCGAGCAGCAGCAGCAGCGCCGCGGCGCCGAGGTTCCAGAGCGCCTCGTAGAGGAACGTCGGGTGGAAGGTCTCGTCGAAGATGTAGGCGTCGGGGCGGCGGTCGGTGTCGATCTCGAGCCCCCACGGCCGGTCGGTCGGCTCGCCGAAGAGCTCCTGGTTCCACCAGTTCCCGACGCGGCCGATCGCCTGTGCGACGAGCAGGCCCGGTGCCGCCGCGTCCAGCAGTTCGGTCACGCTCACGCCCGAGCGCTTCGCGATGATCCCGCCGACGAGGACGCCGCCGGCGATGCCGCCCCAGATCCCGAGCCCGCCTTCCCAGACCGCGAACGGGCCCCACCACTCGTCCGGGACCTCGTCCCAGCTCGTCGCCAGGTGGTAGAGGCGCGCACCGACGATGCCGGCCCCGACGCCCCAGACGGCGACGCGGAAGATCAGATCCCAGTCGCCGCCGCGCGCGACCCAGCGCCTGCCGGTGATGAAGATGCAGGCGGCGATCCCGGCCAGGAGCATCAGGCCGTACATGTGGATCGTGATCGGGCCGAGCTCGAGCGTGCCCGAGGACGGCGACGGGATGGTGGCGAGCAGCGTCACGGCAGAGCGCATTCTGCCGAGTCGCGCAGACGGCGGGCCGGAGAACCTCTAGAGCAGGATCTGAAGCGCCAGTTCCGGGGCGCAGCCGTTGCGGAGCAGGTCGATCGCGTAGTGGAGATCGACGTCTGGGCGGCTGGCGAGCAGCGAGGCGGCGGTGGCTTCGTAGCCGGCGCGCTCGAGCTCCCCGGCCCGCCAGCGTTCGATCCGCTCCTGTTCCGTCTCCGTGGTGGTATCAGCCGCAGTCATTCCGCGTTCCTTCTTGGTCGTGTGTATCGGTACTTCGTCCAGTAGAGCGAAGAGGTTGTCCCCCTGATGGGGGTTTGCGATGAAGCTCGGGTAAGGGTTTTGCAAATGAGATGACCTCCTCTAGGCTCCGCCCGCAGGCAACGACAAGGGGAGGTCGTCCATGATCGGCTCGCGCGTGTGGCGCATCCTGCTCGCAGGGTGCGCCCTGTTCCTCGGCAGCGTCGGGACCGCTGCCGCCGCCGACTTCAGCCCCGGCGCCTCGGGCGCCGGCGATCCGTTCTTTCCGAACGCCGGCAACGGCGGCTACGACGTCACCAACTACGACCTGAAGCTGGCCTACGACCCGGCGACCGACGTCCTCGACGGCAAGGCGGTCGTCACGGCGAGGGCGACGCAAGACCTTTCGCGCTTCGACCTCGACCTGCGCGGCTTCGCGATCTCGAGGCTGACCGTCAACGGCGTCGCTGCCGCCTTCGCGCGCGACGGCCAGGAGCTCGTGATCACGCCGCGCACCGGTATCCGCACGGGCTCGACCTTCCAGGTCGCAGTCGACTACAGCGGCGTGCCCGAGGTGGTCGTCGACCCGGACCAGTCGATCGAGGGCTGGATCCCGACGGACGACGGCGCCTTCGTCGTCAACGAGCCGCAGGGCTCGCCCAGCTGGTACCCGTGCAACGACATCCCGTTCGACAAGGCGACCTTCGACTTCGCCGTCACCGTCCCCGCCGGCCTGACCGCGCTGGCGAACGGCGTCCTCGTCTCCTCGACGACGAGCGGCGGCAAGACGACCTGGGTCTGGAAGGAGACCGACCCGATGTCGACGTACCTCTCGACCTCGACGCTCGGACGCTTCGACCTGTCGGTGTCGACGATGGCGAACGGCTTGCCCGTCTACGTCGCCGTCGATCCGCAGCTGGCGAAGGGCCAGGTGCTCTCGAAGCTGCAGGAGTCGGTCGAGTTCTACATCGTCGCTGTACGGGCCGTACCCGTTCAACGCCGTCGGCGCGATCGTCGACTCGGCGAAGGTGGTCGGCTACTCGCTCGAGACGCAGACGAAGCCGAACTTCCCCTACGTGCCCAACGAGGCCACGCTGGTGCACGAGATCTCGCACATGTGGTTCGGCGACTCGGTGACGCTGACGCAATGGCCGGACATCTGGCTGCACGAGGGCTTCGCCACCTGGTCGGAATGGATCTGGAGCGAGCACCAGGGCAACAAGACGGCGGCGCAGTGGTTCAAGCAGCTCTACAGCACGCCGGCCCAGGACACGGCGTTCTGGAACCCGCCGCCCGCGAACCCCGGTACGCCGGCGTTCCTCTTCAACGGGACGATCTACTACCGCGGCGGCCTGACGCTGCAGGCGCTGCGGGAGAAGGTCGGCGACTTCACCTTCTCGCGGATCATCCGCGACTGGGCGACCCAGAACCGCTACGGCAACGTGACGACGCAGCAGTTCATCGACGCACGCCGAGCGGATCTCGGGTCAGGACCTGACCCACTTCTTCGACGTCTGGCTCTACCAGGAGGGCAAGCCGACGAGCTGGTAGCGCGCCGGAGGGTGAGCCCGGACGCTCCGGGCTCACCCTTCCGTGCCCTCAGACCGCGACGATCAGCACCGACTTGAACGTGTGCACGCGCGCGCAGTCGGCGACGGGGAAGCCGTCGTAGACGCCGAGCGAGTAGCGCCCGGCCTTCGGGAACACCACGCGGGCGCGGTACGACCCGACCCGGGCGGTCTTCTTCGCCTTGAAGGCGAAGAGCTTCCCGGCGGCGTTGCGGATCCGCACCTCCGGCTTGGCGTCCGCCATCGGCGTGCGCCCGTGCTGGAGCACGCGGATCGTGACGACCCACGGCTTCCCGGCGGCGAGACCCGGCTTCGGCAGCGAGCTGAGCCCGACGGTCGCCATGCAGCCGGCGTTCGCGGCACCGGTGACGGCGAGCGCGGCGACGACCGTCGCGACGAAGACGAAGAGCTTCTTCATGCGGCCTCCTTCAGGTGGATCGGCTGCGGCTCCGGCCGGCGGCGGCGCAGCGTCAGGACGGTGGCGGCGGCGAGCGCGAGGGCCGCGCCCAGAGCGAGTGCGAGCCACCCGTAGGGGAAGCCGGCGTCGCCGGGGCCGATCGCGATCGGCTTGAACGTGTGCGTCCGCGCCCCACCGTAGGTGGTGAAGCCGTCGTAGACCTCGTACGAGTAGTTGCCGTCCGATGGGAAGCGGACGACGGCGTGGTAGACGCCGGTCTTGCCGGTGGGCGTGGCGGTGAACGTGTCGACGACCTTGCCGCCGTCGTCGCGGACCCGGACGATCGGCGTCACGCCGCCGAGCGGCGTCTGGCCGTGCTGGAGCACGGTGATGTCGACGGGCCACGGCTGGTTCGCCTTCAGCCCACCGGGCGGCAGCGAGCTGAGGCCGACGGTGGCCCAGCCGCCGGCGCTCGCGGCACCGGTGAGTGCCACCGTGGCGACGGCGGCGACGGCGAGCACGAGCGAGAGCTTCTTCATCCGGACCTCCGTTCGGGTTGTCGACCGCGAATACACCGCGAGCGCGCGCGGGGTTCCCTACTCGGCCGACCGGGCGAGCCGGAGCGCCTCGGCCTGCGTCAGATCGCCCTCGAGCCGCAGGAGCAGGTCGCCGCGGTTCCAGAGCAGGACCGTGCCCGCGAGGTAGGTCTGCTCGTCCGAGATCAGCCCGTTCTCGTCCCGGAACATGACGAAGTGGTCCGGCCCGTCGACGTAGAGGCCGGGCTCGCCGTCGACCGTCACCTCGCTGATGACCATGCCGCGGCCGCCCACCTTCTTGATGAAGCCCTCGTAGAGCGAGCCGCGCGCCTGCGAGAGCACGAGCCGAGGCCGGTCGGGGTGGCCGTAGATCGACGGACGCAAGCCCGTCGGGACGGATGAAGATCGCGTCGGGCTCCGTGCCGAGGTCGAGCAGCTCGAAGCCGGCGCGCCGCTCGGCCTCGTCGCGGCCGACGCGCTCGCCGAAGTCGAGCCGCTGCGCCTGCACCTCGGGCAGCGTGTCGACCCGTTCGACGGTCGCACCGCGGATCCGGAAGATCTCGAGGAAGGCGCTGCGCGCTCCCGGCGAGAGCGCGAGCACGCCGGCGAAGGCGACGACCACGACGGCGAAGGCGAGCGCGAGCGGGCGGCCGAGGCTCCGGCTCCGTGCGGCCGGCCGGCGCTCGAAGGCGTGCTCGAACCGCGGCGTCGCCGGGTAGGCGATCTCGCCGCCGAGCTCGCTGCAGCCGCTGCTCGAGCTCGTTCACGCCGTCTCCTCCCCGAGCTGCTCGCGCAGGCGGCCGAGCGCACGCGACGTCCGCGACTTGACCGTGCCGCGGCGGAGCGAGAGCACCTCGCCGGTCTCCTCCTCGCCCAGGTCGAGCAGGTACCGGCACGAGAGCACGAGCCGGTCGTCCTCGCTCAGGCGCTCGAGCGCGGCGAGCAGCTCGGCGCGCTCCTCCGCGGCGAGAGCCCTCCCCTCGGGAGACGGAGCCGCGTCCCCCGAGGGAAGCTCGTGTGCCGCACGCAGGGCGAGCCCCTCGCGCCGTCCCTCGGCGCGGCGGCGGTTGCGCGCCTCGTTCGCGACGATCGCGAGCAGCCACGGGCGAAGCGGCGCGCCGCGCCGGAAGCGCGGCAACGCGCGCCAGGCCTTCGTCAGCCCGACCTGGGCGGCGTCCTCGGCGTCGGCGGCGTTGCGCGTGATCAGGTAGGCGGTGCGGAAAGCGATCTCCTCGTGGTCGCGGACGAGCGCGGCGAAGGCGGCACCATCGCCACCCCGTGCCCGCTCGACGAGCTCGTCCTCTGTCGGTGGTCGGCTCACCACTCGTGGGTTCTACACCGGAAGTGCCGCAGGGGTTCCTTCGGTTCACGGAGGCACCGGGTTAGGATCGGTCGATGCGGCTGCGGAAGGACGCGAAGCTCGAGCTGCTCGGCCGGGTGCCGCTGTTCGCCGGCTGCTCCAAGCGAGAGCTGAGCGAGATCTCGACGCTCGCCGACGAGCTCAGCTTCCCCGCCGGCAAGACGCTGATCGAGGAGGGCCGCCAGGGGCACGAGTTCTTCGTCCTGGTCGAGGGCGACGTCGAGGTCCGAGCCAAGGGCCGGAAGGGCACGACCCTCGGCGGCGGCTCCTTCTTCGGCGAGATGGCGCTCGTCTCGTCGCGGCCGCGCAACGCGACCGTGACGACGAAGACCCCGGTCCGCGTCCTCGTCGTCCACGAGCAGGCGTTCCGCCGGCTCCTGCGCGACTCGCCGTCGATCCAGCTGAAGGTGCTCCAGACCCTCGCCGACCGACTCGCGGAGCAAGCGCTGCATTAGCCTGGGGTCAATGGCCCGCGCCGTCGGCATCAACCACATCGCGCTCGAGGTCGGCTCGATCGACGAGGCGCTGGCGTTCTACGGCCGGTTGTTCGAGATCGAGCTGCGAGGGCGCATCGCGGGGATGGCGTTCGTCGACATGGGCGACCAGTTCCTCGCCTTCGCCGAGCGGAGCGACCGGGAGCCCGACCGGGAGCGGCACTTCGGGCTCGTCGTCGACGACCGTGACGCCGTCCTCGCCGCAGCACGCGAAGCCGGCGTGAAGATCTTCGGCGGCAACTCGTTCCTCGACCCGTGGGGCAACCACGTCCAGGTCGTCGCCTACGCCGACATCCAGTTCACGAAGACACCGGAGATCCTGCGCGGGATGGGAGTCGAGCTCGAGAAGTCGGAGTCGGCCCTGCGCGAGCTGCGGGACAAGGGACTCGCCTGATCGACCTCTCGCACCACGACCTCGTCAGCCTGCTCGTGCTGCTGACGGCGGGTGCGGCGATGCTCGTCCTCGTCCCGAAGCTGCGGATCCCGTACCCGATCCTGCTCGTGCTCGGTGGCCTCCTGCTGGGATTCGCGCCCGGGCTGCCGGAGATCGATCTGCCGCCCGACCTCGTGCTCGTCGGCGTCCTCCCGCCGCTCCTCTACGGCGCCGCCTTCTTCACCTCCCTGCGCGACCTGCGGGCGAACCTGCGCCCGGTCGGCCTGCTTGCGGTCGGCCTCGTGCTGCTGACGATGGTGCTCGTCGCCGTCGTCGCGCACGCCGTCGTGCCCGGGCTGCCGTGGGCAGCCGCCTTCGTGCTCGGCGCCATCGTCTCCCCCACCGACCCGATTGCGGCGACCGCGATCATGCAGCGGCTCGGCGTGCCCCGCCGGATCGTCTCGGTCGTCGAGGGCGAGAGCCTCGTCAACGACGGCACCGCGCTCGTCGCGTACCGCTTCGCCGTCGTCGCGATGGTGAGCGGCTCGTTCTCGCTCTGGGAGGCGGGGATCTCCTTCGTGCTCAACGTCGCCGGCGGCGTCGTCGTCGGCCTGGGCGTCGCGTGGATCGTCCGTCAGGTGCGCCGCCGGCTCGACTTCCCGCCGGCCGAGGTGACGATCTCCCTGCTCACGGGCTATTTCGCCTACATCCCTGCCGAGCTGATGGGCGTCTCGGCGGTGATCGCTGCCGTGACCGCGGGGATCTACCTCGGCTGGTACACGCCCGAGCTGACGACCCCCGAGGTGCGGCTGATGGGCGAGTCGGCGTGGGAGATCGTCACCTTCACGCTGAACGCGATCCTGTTCACGCTGATCGG
Source organism: uncultured Gaiellaceae bacterium (assembly GCA_963827015.1). Taxonomy (GTDB): domain Bacteria; phylum Actinomycetota; class Thermoleophilia; order Gaiellales; family Gaiellaceae; genus Gaiellasilicea. The sequence continues at coordinate 152,221 of CAWGZI010000001.1, forward strand.
GCTGCAGCTGCCCGGGATCCTCGACGAGCTCGACGCGTACGCGGCCTCGGATCTCGCCTGGTGGGCGGTCGCGGTCTGGCTGACGGTGCTGGCGGCGCGCGCGCTCTGGGTCTATCCCGCGGCGAAGCTCCCGCGGCTGCTGATCCGGCGGATCCGCGAGCGCGACCCGATGCCGCCGCGCTCGGCACTGGCGCTGATCACCTGGTCGGGAATGCGGGGCGGTGTCTCGCTCGCGGCCGCGCTCGCGATCCCACTGGCCACGGACGCCGGCGAGCCGTTCCCCGGCCGCGACCTGATCCTCTTTCTCACCTTCGCCGTCATCTTCGGGACGCTGGTGATCCAGGGCCTGACGCTGCCGGCGGTGATCCGGCTCCTCCGGCTGGAAGACGACGGCGAGGAGGCGGCGCGCGACGAAGCCCAGGCCCGCATCCGCGCCGCGGAGGCGGCGCTGGTGCGGCTCGACGAGCTGGTCGCCGAGGAGTGGGTGCGCGACGACACCGCCGAGCGTGTCCGCGGCGGCTACGACTTCCGCCGCAACCGCTTCTCGGCCTGGCTCGACGGCGCCGACGACGGCTCGATCGAGGCGCGCTCGCGCGACTTCCAGCGGCTCCGGCGCGAGCTCCTGAACGCCGAGCGGGCGGCGGTCGACCGGCTGCGGCGCAGCGGCGAGATCTCCGAGGAGGTGGCGCGCCGGGTGTACCGCGACCTCGACCTCGAGGACGCCCGGCTCGAGATCTGATGTTGACGTCGAACGTGCTCCACGGCTGGCGGGAGACGGAGTACGGCCGCTCGCGCGGCGATCTGCCGCTGCGCGTCCAGCTGCCCGCGGGGGACGGGCCGATCGAGGGGCTGCTCCTGGCCACGCAGCACGGCGAGGAGGCCGAGACGGGGCTGCTCGCGCGGCGGCTGCTCGAGCGGATCCCCGGCGACCAGACGCGCTGGGCCGTCGTGCAGGTCGCGAACCCCGACGGGCTCATGAACGGGACGCGCCAGAACGCCGCCGGCGTCGACCTGAACCGCAACTTCCCCTGTGCCAGCTGGAGCCCCGAGCCGTCGTTCACCTTCCCACCGGGGATCGATCCGGAGCTGCGGGAGCTGCCGAACCGCACGAGCCGCTCCTCCCCGGGGCCCGAGCCCGGCTCCGAGCCGGAGACGCAGGCGCTGATGGCGCTCGTCCAGGAGCTGCAGCCAAAGCTCGTGCTCGACCTGCACGCGCCGATCGAGCTGATCCTCGTCCGCGCGGGCGTGCCGCGGGAGCCGGTCGACCGCCTCGCCGAGTCGGCCGGGCTGCGGGTCGTGTCGGAGCTCGAGGTCGGCTCGCCGGGCGCCTTCGACGAGTGGCTGCTCGAGCAGGGGATCCCGGCGATCGTCTACGAAGTCGAGCACGCGGGGCTGCCACAGCTCTGCCTCCGCCACCTGCCGGGGCTCGAGGGCCTGCTCCGGAGCTAGACGGGTCCAGTCCAGCGGCGCCGTCAGGTAGTGCTGCAGCACCGGCGCGATCGTGCGCGCGACCTCCTCCGCGGGCGCGGACGCCAGCGGCTCGACGCCGACGACGTACCGGGCCATCACCAGCCCGACGAACTGCGAGCCGGCGAAGGTCGCCCGCAGCTCGGGTCGATCCGACCCGAGAGCCCGGGCGATCGGCCCGACCACCCCTGTCTCGATCAGGTGCCGCATCGCCTCCGCGGCAGCCGGCTCGCTCGCCGCGGCGCGAACCATGCCGGTGACCCGCTCGCGTCCGTCAGGGCTCTCCAGCACGCCCAGCACGAGCGTCGCCAGTCGCATGCCAACGGCGTCGCGCGGCCCGGCGACCACCTGCTCGACCAGCAGCTGCGGATCGATCGGGAAGCGGCTGATCTCGACGAAGAGGCGTTGCTTCGAACCGAAGTAGTGGGTCACGAGCGCCGGGTCGACACCCGCTTCGCGCGCGATCGCGCGCATCGACGTGCGGTCGAACCCCTGCGCCGCGAACAGCCTCCCGGCGGCTGCGGCGATCGCCTCACGCGTACGGTTCACCCCCGGACGGCGGCCGGTTCGCCGCCCTTCCGCGCTGAATTCGGCATTCGTAGAATTCTTCACATGATGAATTCTACTCAGCCGAAAGGAGCGCTTTCCATGACTACGGACCTCGCCGTGCATGCCCGCCGCTGGCGGACGCTCGCGGTCCTGTCTCTGAGCCTGCTGATCATCGGACTCGACACGACCATCTTGAACGTCGCGCTGCCGACGCTGCAGGACGAGTTCGACGCCTCCGGCTCCAAGTTGCAGTGGATGGTCGACTCGTACCTGCTCGTCTTCGCCGGGCTGCTGCTCGTCTTCGGCACACTCGGCGACCGCCTCGGCCGCAAGCTGGCGCTGCAGACAGGCGTCGGCGTCTTCGGGCTCGCGAGTCTCGGAGCGCTGTTCGTCGACTCGGCGGACGGCGTCATTGCGGTGCGCGCGGCAATGGGGATCGGAGCTGCGCTGATCATGCCGGCAACCCTGTCGATCATCGCGAACGTCTTCGACGCCGAGGAGCGCGGGAAGGCGATCGCGATCTGGGCAGCGCTGGCCGCGGTCGGAATCGGCCTCGGCCCGCTCGCCGGCGGCCTGCTGCTCGAGTGGTTCGCGTGGTCGTCCGTCTTTCTCGTGAACGTCCCGGTCGCGGGCCTGGCGCTGCTGCTCGGCCTTCGGTACGTCCCGGAGAGCCGTGACCCCAGGCCGGGCTCCTTCGACCTCCTCGGCGCAGCGCTCTCGACCGCCGGCTTCAGCGTGCTCGTCTACGCGATCATCGAGGCGCCGGAGCGCGGCTGGCTCAGCTGGCCCGTCTCCGGAGGGCTCGCGACCAGTGCCGTGCTCCTGAGCGCGTTCGTCTGGTGGGAGCGCCGCGTCGCCGAGCCGATGCTCGACCTGGGCTTCTTCCGCGACCGCCGCTTCACGATCGGGACGGCCGCAGTCAGCGTCGCCTTCTTCGCCATGCTCGGCGGGATCTTCGCGCTGACGCAGTACCTGCAGTTCGTCCACGGCTACACTGCGATCGAGGCCGGGGCCGTGATGAGCCCGATGGCACTCGGTTTGATGCTCGGCGCCGGCTCGTCGCGCAAGGCCGTGCATCGCCTCGGCACCAAGCGAGTCGTGGCGATCGGGCTGACCGGCCTCGCGGCTGCGCTCGCCGCCACCGTGCTCTGGGAAACCGACACGGGAGCGTTCACACTCGCCGGCTGGTTCTTCGCGATCACGCTCGCGCTGGGCTGGGTGATGGCCCCGGCGACCGAGGCCGTCGTCGGAGCGGTGCCGGCCGCGAAGTCCGGCGTCGCGTCGGCCACGAACACGGTCGCCCGCATGATCTCCGGCGCGCTCGGCGTCGCCGTGATCGGCTCGCTGATCAGCTCGCTGTACGCGGACGACGTCGACGGATCGCTCGGCGCCCTCCCGCCGGAGGCGCAGGCGGCGGCCGGCGATTCGGTCGGCGCGGCCTCGGCGATCGCCGCGCAGCTGCCTCCCGACGCGGCTTCGAGGGTGGTCGCGTCCACCGGTGAGGCCTTCACGCACGCGATGGGCACCGGCCTGCTCGTCGCCGCCGCACTGGCGGCGGGCGCCGCCGTCGTCGTCGCGCGGTTCTTCCCGTCGCTGCATGCCGTTCCGCCGGCCGCCACACGCGCAGAGGCGGCTCCGCGGGAAGCCGACGCGGAGATAGCGGCCTAGAGAGACGCGAGCGAGGAGCGGGAACACATCGGGCGCCCGCTCCTCGCTTCGTCCGCGACCGGACGACGTCGCCGGGGCGGCGCGTCAGCGGCGCAACAGCGCGAGCGTCTCGCGGAACGCCCCGAACGCCGGCTTTCGTTCTCCTGACGCCGAGATCAGCCCCGACTGCCACCGCTCCGGATCGGTCTCGTCCTGGAGCAGGAACCAGAGCAGCATGTCGATCCGCGGGTGCGCCCGGGCGATCGCGAAGACTCTGCTGGAGATACCGGGCCTGCGTCTCCCAGGAGACGCCGAAGACACCGTCGGGCGGGTTCGTCTGGTAGCCGTACTCGGTCAGCCAGATCCGCTTCGGCCGTAGAGCCGGGTCAGTTCCGACACGAGCGCGTCGATGTTGCCCAGCGTGACGCCGCCGCGGCCGGGGGACGGCGTGGCCGGCGTCTCGGAGGGAGCGCCGTAGTAGGGGTGGTGCGCGTAGGCGTCGAAGCCGGCGGCGCCCGCCTTCTTCATCGCGCGCAGGAACGCGAGCGGCGAGACGGAGGGCTTGAGCCCCTTCGGGTTGTTGTTGCCGCGCGCGGCCGTGACGCCGCAGGCGACCTTCTCGCCGCGCAGCAGCGTCGTCCGGATCCCCTCGACGACGGCGTTGCAGATGCGGGCGTAGTCGATCGCGCTCTGGATCACCCACGTGCGGCCGACCCGCTTCCACTGCGGGATCAGGCCGATCTGGAGGTTGGGCTCGTTCCAGGCCGTCCAGTGGCGGACGCGCGGGAGGACGACGCCGTCGGCGCGCACGTACGTGCCGCTGTAGCGGGTCGCCGCCGCGTAGGCGAACTCGCGCAGCGGGTCGGCGTTCCGAGGCGCGCGGGTCGGGGCCTGGCCGCCGTTCGCCCAGGGCGGCGTCCCGAAGATCGTGAACACGAGCTCGATCCCGTGCCGCTCTGCCTGGAGCGCGATCCGGTCGTAGAGGTGCCAGTCGTACGCGCGGTCTTCCGGATCGGTGCCGTCGAACGGCTTCCGCCTCGCGACGCCGAGCCGCCCGCCCCAGTTCAGGTGGACGCGCAGCAGCTGGACGCCGAGCTCCTCGAGCGGCGGATAGAAGTCCTCCGGCGCCGCGTAGTACGCCCCGCCGCTGTCGGTGATGCCGCCGCGCAGCCCGGGTGCGGCCGCGGCCGCCGACGCGCACAGGAGTGCCAGCACCGCCGACGCCGCCACGGAGAGCCCTCGCCTCACGCGCTGAGTATCGGCCGCGTCTGTGCGGAAGCGAAGGGGAAATCGTTAGGAGTTGCGGACCCGCTAGACGATCGCGTCGGCGCCGAGGAGCGTGCGCGCCTCGGTGAGGAAGTCGGTGTCGATCGCGACCGTGTAGCCGGGGCCGAGCGCGAGCGTCTTCGGCCCCATCGACGTCTCGAGCGCGACGAGCACCCGCGATGGGCCGGGGTAGTCCTTGACGAGGTGCGCGAGGTCGCGGATCAGGCCGGCCCGCGCCTCGCGGGCATCGAGCTTGAACTTGATCTCCGTCCGCTCCTGCACCGCCTCGAAGCGTTCACCTCGATCGCGATCAGCTTCGTCTCGCCCTGCTGCTTGTGGTCGACGCGGCCCTTGATCACGAGGATCTTGTCGGCGACGCAGAGCTCGCGCGCCTGCGCGTAGGTCGAGTTGAAGACGACGACCTCGCCGCCGCCGGTGGGGTCGTCGAGGGTCAGGAAGACCATCGGCTCGCCCTTCTTCGTCGTCAGCTGCTTGATCGCCGAGACGATCCCGCCGACCGAGACGACCTCGCCGTCGCGCCGCCGCTCCATCTCGTTGAGCGTGCAGTCGGTCTTGCGGCGGAGCTGTTCGCGCACGGCGTGCAGCGGGTGCTCCGAGACGTAGAGCCCGAGCGTCTCCTTCTCCAGCTTCAGCAGCTCCGGCTTCTCGAACTCGGCCGCCGGGATCACCGGGTGGTGCCGCGGTGACGCGGCCTCCTCCTCGCCGCCGCCCATGTCGAAGATCGAGGCCTGCCCCGCGAGCCGGTCGGCGGCATGCTTCTGCCCCCAGGCCAGCGCCTGCTCGAGGCAGGCGAGCATCCCCATCCGCGAGGCGCCGGTCGAGTCGAGCGCGCCGCACTTGACCAGAGCCTCGAGCGACCGCTTGTTGACCACCTGCGGGTCGACGCGCTCGGTGAAGTCCCAGATCGACTCGAAGGGGCCGCCCTCGTCGCGGGCGCGGACGATCGACGTCGCCGCCGTCTCCCCGACCGCCTTGACCGCGTTGAGGCCGAAGCGGATCTTGCCCTCGACGACCGCGAAGTCGGTCTGCGACGTGTTCACGTCGGGCGGCAGCACCTCGATCCCGAGCTCGTCGCAGGCGTTCACGTACAGCGGGCACGCGGTCCTTCGTGCTCATCACGGACGAGATCAGCGCCGCCATGTACTCGCACGGGTGGTTCGCCTTCAGCCAGGCGGTGCGGTAGGCGATCAGCGCGTAGCAGGCCGCGTGCGACTTGTTGAACGAGTAGTCCTGCGACTTCTCGATGTCGTCCCAGAGCTGCCGCGCCACCTGCTCGGAGGTCTCGTTCGCGATGCAGCCGCTGATGAACTTGTCCTTCAGCGACGCCATCAGCTTGTGGATCTTCTTCCCGATCGCCTTGCGCAGGTCGTCGGCCTCGGCCGGGCTGAAGCCGCCGATCTGCTTGGCGATCTCCATCGACTGCTCCTGGTAGATCGAGATCCCGTACGTCGTGCCGGTGATCGCCTTCAGGCGCGGGTCGATGAACGCGACCTGCTCCTGGCCGGCCTTCCGCTTGGCGTAGTTCGGGATGTACTGCATCGGCCCCGGCCGGTAGAGGGCGACGAGCGCGATCAGGTCCTCGAACACGGTCGGCTTCACCTGCTTGAGCGCGTCGCGCATGCCCGACGACTCGAACTGGAAGACGCCCATCGCCTCGCCGCGAGCGAGCATCGCGTAGGTCTTCTTGTCGTCGAGCGGGATCGCCGTCATGTCGACGTTGCCGATCAGCTCGACCGCCTTGTCGATCACGTCGAGGTTGCGCAGGCCGAGGAAGTCCATCTTCAGCAGGCCGAGCGCCTCGACCGTGTTCATCGAGAACTGGGTCACGACCTCCTGGTCGGCGCCCTTCTGCTGCAGCGGGATCGTGTCGATCAGCGGCTCGGCGCCGATGACGACGCCGGCGGCGTGGATCGAGTCCTGGCGGACGAGCCCCTCGAGCGGGCGCGCCAGGTCGAGGATCTCCTTCGCGGCCGGATCGGTGTCGTAGGCGGTCTTGAGGTCGGAGCCGGGCTTGAGGCACTCGGCGAGCGTCTGCCCCGGGCCTTCCGGGATCAGCTTCGCGATCCGGTCGACGACGCCGTAGGGGATCTCGAGCACGCGGCCGGCATCGCGGACGGCGGCGCGGGCCGCCATCGTCCCGAAGGTGATGATCTGGGCGACGCGGTCGCGGCCGTACTTCTCGGAGACGTAGTTGATCACGCGCTCGCGGCCCTCGACGGCGAAGTCGATGTCGATGTCGGGCATCGACTTGCGGCCCGGATTGAGGAACCGCTCGAAGAGGAGGTCGTACTTGATCGGGTCGATGTCGGTGATCTCGAGCGCGTAGGCCGCCAGCGAGCCGGCGGCCGAGCCGCGGCCGGGGCCGACGCCGATCCCGTTCACCTTCGCGAAGTGGATGAAGTCCCAGACGATCAGGAAGTAGTCGGCGAAGCCCATCTCCTTGATCGTCTTCAGCTCGAACTGGAGCCGCTCGCGCAGCTCCGTCGTCACCTTGTCGTAGCGCCGCTCGAGCCCCTGCTCGCACAGCTCGACGAGGTACTCGAAGGCGTCGCGGTCGTTCGGGGTCGGGAACTTCGGCAGCAGGATGTTGCCGAGCTCGATCTCGATCGAGCAGCGCTCGGCGACCTCGAGCGTGCGCCGCATCGCGTCCTCGTGGCCGGGGAAGTCGAGCGCCATCTCGGCGGGGGTCTTGAAGTAGAACTCGTTCGTGTCGAAGCGCCAGTGGCTCGGGTTCTTGAGCGAGTCGCCCGACTGGATGCAGAGCAGCGCCTCGTGCGAGTAGGCGTCGGCGGCGGTGAGGTAGTGGACGTCGCCGGTGGCGACGAGGGGCAGCTTCGCCTCTGCCGCGAGCTTGACGAGCTCCGGGTTGACCCGCTGCTGCACCTCGAGGCCCGCGTTCTGGAGCTCGACGTAGGTGTTGTCGCGCCCGAACACCTGCGCCAGCCGGTCGAGGTCGGAGGCGCGTCCTTGGGCCGGTTCTCCTCGAGCGCCTTGCAGACGCGGCCGGAGAGGCAGCCCGAGAGCGCGATCAGGCCGCCCGAGTGGCGCTCGAGCAGCTCCCAGTCGACGCGCGGCTTCGTGTAGTAGCCCTCGAGGTAGCCGAGCGAGCTGAGCTTGATCAGGTTCGAGTAGCCGGCGTTCGACTCGGCCAGCAGCGTCAGGTGCGCGTAGCCGCGCGTGCGCGCGTGCCGGTCGTCGGCGACGTAGACCTCGCAGCCGACGATCGGCTTGATCCCCTGGTCGCGCGCGGCCTTGTAGAGGTCGACCGAGCCGGCGAGCGAGCCGTGGTCGGTCAGCGCCACCGCGGGCATCTCGAGCTCGGCCGCGCGGGCCGCGAGCGCGGGGATCCGGCACGCCCCGTCGAGGATCGAGTACTCGCTGTGGACGTGCAGGTGGACGAAGTCGGCGCTCACGGAACGGCCATTGTACGAGGGGGTCCCGACGGCCCCTGTCGCGGCCTCAGGATGGGGCGGCGGCGAGCCGGAACGAGCGCGAAAGCGCGAATGCGAGGCTCGCGAACACGGCGAGGGCGCCCATCGCGAGGAGCGCGCCCCCACCGTCGGTTGCCTCGATCAGCGCCCCGCCCGCGACGAAGCCGAGCGTCTGCAGGGAGAGCGACACTGTGCGCGCGGTGGCGCCGACGCGGCCGAGCAGCTCGTCCGGGGTGATCGACGCGCGCAGGGTCATGTACGCGACCATCTGCAGCGCGAGCGCGGCGCCGATCGCAAAACCGGCCGCGAGGTAGGCAGCCGTCGAGGTCGCGGAGGCGAGCAGCACGAGCGCCAGGCCGATGCCGGCGCCGCCTGCGAGCAGCTGCAGCCCAAGCGTGCGACCGCCGAGCCGGCCCGCCAGCAGCGAGCCGAGCAGGTACCCCACCGACCAGACGCTGCCGACGACGCCGAAGAGCTCCTCGCCCTCGCCGCGGTCGACGGTGAGGAAGTAGGCGAGCGCGGGCAGGATCGCCGCGGTCGCGAACGCCATCAGCGACCAGTAGGCGATCGCGACTCGCAGCAGCGCATGCCCCCGGACGAAGCGCACACCGGCCGCGATGTCGGCTGTGACCCGCGGCATCTCCGCCGGCCGCTCGGCGCGGAGCGCGCGCCGCACCAAGAGGAGCGACGCCGCCGAGAGCGCAAAGGAGGCCGCGTCGATCGCGATCGTCTCGGCGGCGCCGATGGTCGCGACGAGCACGCCCGCCAGCGCCGGCCCGACGATGAACGGCACGCTGAGCGCGGCCTCCATGTACCCCATCGCGCGCCCGAGGTTCTCACGCCCGACGAGCCCCGGCACCGCGCTCTGGAAGCCGGCGTCGGAGAGCACGCGCAGCGCGTTGATCGGCACCGTCACGGCGAGGATCACGGTGATCGTGGAGATGTCGAGCCAGTAGGACAGCGGGATCGCCGCGGTCAGGACGGCGCGGCCGGCATCCGACCAGAGCATCAGCTTGCGGCGGTCCCAGCGGTCGGCGAGCGCGCCGGCGGGCAGGCCGAGCACGAGGTTCGGGAGCAGGCCGAGCGCTGCGACCGTTCCCATCAGCGCACCGGACCCCGTCAGGAAGAGCACGAGCAGCGGCATCGCCGTGAGCGTGACCGCGTCCCCGAGCGCCGAGATCGACTGGCCGCCCAGCACGACCATGAAGTCGCGGTTCGAGCGGAGCCTGGTCGGCTCGGCGACGACCGCGACGGGCTCGTGCGCAGACGTCACCGCCCGAGTCTCGCTTGCCCCGCTGGAGGGCGCAACTAGGATCTCCCGACAGCGATGAGCTTCACGTTTCCGTCACCCACGACCGCGGACGAGCAGGGTCGGGTCTGCATGGGCGGCGATCTCGAGCCGGAGACATTGCTCGCTGCCTACCGTTCGGGGATCTTTCCGGTGCCGTCGCGGGGCGACACGATCGGCTGGTGGTCGTACGACCCGCGCGGCGTGCTCGAGCTCGACAGCCTCCGCGTCTCCGACTCGTTGCGACGGTCGCGACGCCAATTCGAGATCAGGGTCGACACGGCGTTCGAGGCAGTGATCGACGGCTGCGCGGACGCTCATCGCGGAGAGTTCGAGCTGATCACCCCCGCTGTCAGGAGCGCCTACGTCGCCCTGCACCGCCTCGGCTGGGCGCACAGCGTCGAGGCCTGGTCCCGCGACGAGGCGCAGGAGCTCGTCGGCGGGCTCTACGGGGTCGGCATCGGCGGGCTCTTCAGCGGCGAGTCCATGTTCTACCGCCGCCGAGATGCCTCCAAGGCGGCTCTGGTCGCCCTGGTGGAGCTGCTGCGCGACGACGGCAGGAACGGAGCGGGCCGGCTTCTCGACGTCCAGGAGGTCTACCCGCTGATGGCCTCGCTGGGCGCGGTCGAGATCCCGCGGACCGAGTACCTCGAGCGGCTCGAGCGGGCGCTCGAGCTGCCGCCGCCGCCCGCCTTCGGCCGCGGCGGGCACGTCCGACCGCTCTAGAGGAGGGACTAGAGCAGGCGGAGGTGCCCGCCGCGGAGCACGGCGTCGTTCTCCATCCAGCCGGCGTGACGCCAGCTGGTGGTCTCCAGGGACGGCTCGCGGACGGATCGCTCGCGCAGGCGCGTCACGAGCCGCTCCGCGAGCCGCTCCTCTTCGCGGCGTGCGTAGAGCACCGCGAAGTGTGGGTCGACCCAGCTATAGGACACGGCTGTAGCCGATCTCCCAGAGGGCCGTCCAGGTGGCACCGCCGTCGTCCGACCGTTGGTACGACCAGTCGAAGGCGTTGGGCTCGATGTTCTCCCAGCGCATCCGGAACAGGGCGCCGTCGGCGGTGCGGCTGAGCTCCATCGCGCCGTCCTCGAAGCGGCCGGCGAAGTCGAGGTAGATCGCCCTCGCTGTCCACCCACGTCTGCTTCCAGCACTGCGCCTTGCGGTCGTAGACCGAGTAGCTGAGCCCCTGGTAGTCGAGGCTCGGCCGGCCGTCGAAGTTCTCGACGAGCACCATCCCGCCCAGGTCGGCGTAGACGGAGTTCGTCCCGACGTGCTCGAGGCCGTCGGCGTGCCACGTGCAGTCCCACTCCCCCAGCCAGAAGTCGAACTGGCGCGCCGCGTCGAGCTCGATCGTCATTGGCTCGGCATGCGCGACGCTCATGTGTACTGGAACGCCGGCCGTGCAAAGAGGTTAGGCGCTTAATCGAACCGCAACGAAAGGGCAACCGGAGGTACGCGGCGGCGTCCCGCGATGAGTTCGAGCGCGTGCCAGAGTCGAAGTCTGCGACACGGAATCGCGATCAGAAGGAGGCCCCTGATGCCCGCACCGACACTCGTCACCGGCGCCCCGTGCTGGAACGACCTCTACAGCTCCGACACCGAGCGCGCGAAGGAGTTCTACGGCCAGCTGTTCGGGTGGACGACGATGGATCCCGGCCCCGAGTACGGCGGCTACTTCCTCTTCCAGAAGGACGGCAAGGTCGTCGCCGGCTGCATGGCGAACGACGGCGAGCAGGGCGTCCCCGACATGTGGACGATCTACCTGACGACCGACGACGCCGACCGCACCGCCGAGGCCGCGAAGGCGAACGGCGGCCAGGTGCACATGGACCCGATGGACGTGACCCGGAACGGGCGCTTCACGATGCTCGCCGACCCGGGCGGAGCGACGATCGGCGCCTGGCAGCCGCGCGACGTGCACGGCTTCGAGATCCGGGGCGAGGCCGGGACGCCGTCCTGGTTCGAGCTCCAGACGGGCGACTACGACAAGAGCGTCGACTTCTACCGCGAGGTCTTCGGCTGGGACACGCACACGGCCAGCGACTCGGAGGAGCTCCGCTACACGACCCTCGGCGAGGGCGAGTCGATGCAGGCCGGGATCATGGACGCGTCCGCGTTCCTGCCCGAGGGCACGCCCGGCGCCTGGTCGATCTACTTCCAGGTCGACGACGTCGACGCGAGCCTCGCGAAGGCGAAGGAACTCGGCGGCACCATCGACCATCCGGCCGAGGACACGCCCTACGGCCGGCTCGCGACCGTCCTCGACCCGACCGGGACGCGCTTCCGCCTGATCGGCCCGAACATCGGCTAGCGCCGCTGCGGGGACCGCGCTCTACGCGCGGTCCCCGTTCTTTACCGCCGCCATTTATCCGGCAATTTCGCTTGACAGGGCACGCCGAAGCGTTCATACTGGACGATTCGACTCCGAGCATCCGGCTCGGGTCACAGCGGAAAGGAGGCCTCGCGTGATCAATCCGGTTTCGATGTACGTCGGCTGGCCCCTCCGCTTCACGGCGTAGGCCGCCGGCTCCTCAGACGCAGTTTCTGGCTCTCTGCCTTGGCTTGAGCGCCTGCGCCTGAGCCCACCGTCCAGATCGACCTGAGAGGAAGGCTCATTTATGAGCGCGTCTTTTCGCGTCCCATTTCTCGACATTCTGGTGCGAATCCAGTGCGAAAGGAGGGAAGACAATGCTGCATCACGAAGCGCTCCGACAGCTGATCCGTGACCGTCAGGAGCTGCGCCTGCGCGAGGCCGAGGCCGAGCGTCTGGCGTTGCAGGCTCGCGGCCAGCGGCAGCGGCGCCGCCGGCGCCGGCTGCTGAACGCCTTGCGGCCGGCCGGCCATGCCGCCTAGAGGCTTCTCCGGAGGACAGGGCGGGCCGCGCGTGGGGGCGCGGCCCCCGTCCTCTACCGTCTCGGCATGGAGCGGCGCCTTCGCATTGCGGCGAGTGCTCTTGGTCGTGGCGTGGTTCTTCGTGCCGCCGCTGCGCCGCACGGTCCCGGCCTGGATCCCCTTCCTCGCCTACGCGGCGCTGGAGGCGCAGTTCCTGATCGGCGGCCTGCGGGAGCGGGGCGCGCCGCGCGCCAAAGCGCGGCCGCCTGCCGCAGGAGGCCGACATCGAGGACTTCGGCGGCCCGGAGTGGCTCGAGCCCGAGCTCGTCGAGGTCGGCGGCCACCAGGTCTGGATCCCGGCCGAGGTCGAGGGCGAGCCCCGCCCCGAGCGGCCGCCGCGGCCGTGGCTGCCGCGGCTCGAGCTCGGCATCGCGGTCGCCGCGGTGCTCACGGTGCTGCTCTTCGTCCTCCTCCCCGACCGCGGCTGGTCGTCGCTCGACACCGCCGAGCAGGAGCGGACCGAGGCGCGCCTCTCCGCCGAGGCGACGCGGATCGCCGGCCACCGCGCCGTGATCCACTGCGACGCGCGCGGCGAGGCGGTCGGCGTCGTCCAGCACGCGGACGGGATCGCCGAGGTCGGCGGCCGGAACGCGTACCTGACGCCGGCGATCTGCTTCCGCCTGCACCGGCTCGCGTTCGACGGCGACCAGGGCTCGTTCAGCCAGACGGCGCGGGCGATCACCGTCCTCGCCCACGAGGCGTGGCACCTCCGCGGCGTCGGCGACGAGGGCGTCGCGAACTGCTACGCGTTCCAGAGCGGCGTCGGGCTCGGCGAGAGGCTCGGGCTCTCGGCCGGGACGGCGGCGCGGATGATGCGCCAGCAGCTGGCGGAGAACCCGATCCAGGCGCGGTCAGCGCCGGAGTACGCGGTTCCCGGGGACTGCCGGAACGGCGGACGGCTCGATCTCGCCCCCGGCCTCGACCGCTTCCCCTGAGCGGCGCAGGAGCAGCATCCCGACGAGCAGCAGCGCGGCCTCGACGATCGTGATCACGAGCCGGTTGATCACGGTGGCGCCGAGCGCGACCGCCTCGGAGACGACCGCGAGCAGCAGCCCGTACATCGACGCCTCGCGCACGCCGAGCCCCGAGGGGGCGAAGACCGCCAGCACGGCCACGATCGCGCCGACGGCGCTCGTGCCGCCCAGGTAGGGGATCGAGGAGATCGACGGGTCGCCGCCGACCGCCCGCAGCATGAAGAAGAGCGCCGCTCCGCCGAGCGGCCACGTGATCGCGTAGAAGCCGAGCAGCCACGCCACCGTCCGCGCCGGCAGCGGCGTCACCTCCTCGGCCCCGAAGGGGCGCAGCAGCCGCCGCGCGACGCCCTGGAAGACGGGCGGGTAGAGCAGGAACGCGACGAGGACGGCGAAGGCGCCGAGCGGCAGCAGCGGCGCGTCGGCGCCCTCGACGAGCGTCAGCCCGACGACGAAGACGCCGACGCCGGCGAGCGCGGAGAGCCCCGCCTCGAGCAGGATCGACGCGAGCACGACGGGCGTCTCCTTGACGCCGAAGCGCCGCAGCGCGACGACCCGCGCGGCCGGCGTCCAGACCCCGCCCGGCACGTACTTCGCGAGCATCGAGAGCATCTCCGCCTGCAGCGCGACGCGGTACGGAATCCGGATCCCGTAGGCGGCGAGGATCCGCTGCCAGCCGACGACGAAGAGGAGGTAGTAGAAGGCCACGATCGCGGTTGCGATCGCGAGGTCGGTCAGGTCGGCGTTCCGCAACCGCGGCGCCGCGTCGTCCCAGACGTCCCGCAGCGCCCACCCGAGCGCGCCGAGCAGAACGGCGAGCCCGATCAGCTCGAGGGTGACGTAGACGCGCTTCGTGCGCAGCCAGGAGGCGACTGTCGGATGCATTCATAGCTCCAGCGTACGCGGCGGGATACGGTTCACCCGTGGAATGGATCATCGTCGTCGCCGTTCTTCTGATCCTCGGCCTGTGGGTCACCGGTCAGCGGCATCGCCGACGCGCCGTCGAGGAGCTCGGTGTCTATCTCGCAGCAACCTCACCCGCGGCCGTCTCGCCGGCCGACGAGGGGCATGACGTCGAGGAGGGCTCGGTCCACGTGGGCGAGTTCGAGCGCGAGCCGGGCTATTGGGACGAGCGCACCGACGGACGCGACTGAGCCTCGGCGATCTCGACGAACCGGCAGAGCGCATTCGCGAGCCGCATCTGCGGGATCGTCCGCGCATTCACCTCGAGCAGCCGCGGGCTCGCGACGAGGTACGCGAGGCAGCGCGCCCGCGAGATCGCCACGTTGAGCCGGTTCCGGGAGAGCAGGAACTCGAGGCCGCGCGGGACGTCCTCCCCGCTCGAGCTGACCATCGAGTAGACGACCGCGTCCGCCTCCTGGCCCTGGAACTTGTCCACCGTCCCCACCCGCACGCCCGGGAGCGCCTCGGCGAGCGCGTTCACCTGGGCGTTGTACGGCGAGACGACGACGAGGTCGGTCACGCCCGCGGCCCGCAGCTCGCGCGACCACGCGCTTCACCGCCTCGACCTCCTCCGGCGACTCCTGCCGCCGCGCGTCGTGCTCGACCGCGACGTAGCGGAGGCCGGTGCCGAGCGGGGTCGTCCGCTCTCGCGCGACCTCCGCCGGCTCGAGCCGGCCCTCGTAGAACTCCTCCGAGATGTAGCCGCAGACGTCCGGGTGCAGCCGGTACGTCCGCTCGAGGAAGAGGCCGCGGTCGGGCGGCACGGTCGCCTCGTCGCCGAGCAGGTGCCGCAGCACCGAGGCGCCGCTCCCGGCCGGATGCGTGCCCTGGATCACCTGGTCGAGCTGCTGCGGGTCGCCGACGAGGACGACGTTCCGCGCCGCCGTCCCCATCGCGAGCGCGTCCGCGAGCGAGACCTGCCCCGCCTCGTCGACGAAGAGGTAGTCGACCTGCTGGTTCTCGCGCGCGAACAGCCACGCGGTGCCGGCGGCGAGGTCGGCGCCGAGCACCTCCTCCGGCTCGTCGACGTCGGCGATCGGCGGCGCGTCGTAGTACGACTCCGGGTTCCCGGAGCTCGCCTTCTTGCGGCCGTCGAACGAGAGCCCGAGCTCGCCGGCCGCCTCGACGACGGCGTCGACGAGGTTGTGGATCGCCTTGTGGCTCGTCGAGGCGACGCCGACCGTCTTCCCGCTCGCGAGCAGGTTGCGCGATCAGCCGGCCCGACGTCCACGTCTTCCCCGAGCCGGGCGGGCCCTGGATCACGAGGTGACGCCCGTCGAGCCCGAGCACCAGCTCCCTCATCTCGTCGAGCTCGGTCGTCTGCACCGGCCGGTCGAACGGCTCGCGCCGGAGGATCGACTCGAGCGCCGGGTAGCGCCGATCGCCGGCGAGGAGCGAGCGACCGAGCCGTTCGAGCGCCGCCTCCTGCTCGGGCGTGAGGTACGGGTTGCCCGGGATCAGCGCCTCGGGTAGCGGCACGTCCGTGAGCTTCGGCCCGCGCTTGAGCACGAGCCGCCGCGCCTCGCGGTCGAGCTCGAGGATCTCGCCCGCCCCCTCGCGCGTGGCGGGGTCGGTCACGCCCTGCCCCTGGCCGAGCTTGTGCTCCTGCGCCGGGAACGTGAGCACATGCGCGAGCGAGCGCTTCTCCTTCCAGCTCTCCCCCGTCGGCTCGAGCTTCCCGATCGACTCGGCGTCCTCGACGAGCTCCTCCGCGCGTCATCTCGAGCCGGTCGAAGAAGGCCCACCAGACCGGCTTGCGCTCGCGGTCGTGGTAGTCGAGCAGCTGCGCCGCGAGCTCCTCGCCCGCGTCGAGCAGCTCTGCGCGCAGCTCGGCCCGCTCCTGCTTGCGCTCCGGGACCGGCTTCGACTCGACCGGCTCGGGCAGCGGGAACGGCCCGAACGTCGCGAGCGCCTCGTCGCGCAGCTCGAGCAGCCAGTCGCGCAGCTTCCGGGTCGCGATGCAGTCCTCGCGGTTGTACTCGTCGATCTGCGCGAGCAGTGCCGGGTCGCGCGTCTGCATCCACTGCTCGAAGACGACGATCGAGGTGCCGCCGTCCTTCACCTCCGCCCGCCGCTCGAAGTCGAGGAACGACTCCATCTCCTTCAGCCCGTAGCCGGGCCGCGAGGCGCGGAGGCCGTTGCGGACGACGCGGAGCAGGTCGACGAAGACGTCGCGGCGGAGCAGGTCGTCGAGCTCGGCCTCGCGCGTGCCGTAGCGGCCCATCAGCCGCCTGAGCGCGGTGATCTCGTAGGCGGCGTAGTGGTAGACGTGCAGGTCGGGGTGCTCGCGCAGCCGCGCGTGGACGAGGTCGATGAACTGCTCGAACGCCTGCCGCTCGGTGTCGTGGTCGTGCGCGTGCAGCGGCGTGAAGTTGCCGTCGACGTCGAGGATCCCCCAGAGGTACTCGAGCGAGCCGCTCGCGTCCCAGAACGGGTTGCCCTCGAAGTCGAAGAAGAGGTCGCCCGGCGACGGGTCGGGCAGAAGCGCGAAGCCCGCCTCGGGCTGCGGCTGCTGCAGCCGGTAGATGTTCTCGCCCGTCTCGCGCGCGTGCAGCTGGAGCTCGGCCTGCTCGCGGTTCTTCGCCCACGTGTCCGGGTTGATCCCGGGCGGAATCGGCTCGGCGGGCGCGCGGCCGAGCTGGGCGAGCGTCGTGATCCCGGCGTCGGCGAGCTTCTCGATCTGCGTCCGGTAGACGCCGGCGACGCGGCTGAGGTGGTCGACGTCGTCCCAGTACTGCTCGCAGAGGGCCTTGAAGTCGCAGACGTCGCAGTGGTCGACCGGGTAGGGCACGGTCGGCGGCGGGTCGGCGACGAACTGCTCGAGCCGCGAGCGGACGCGCCGGTAGTAGGCGGCGAACTCGCGCGGGTCGAAGGTTGCCTGCTCGCCCGAGCCGAGGAGGACGTGGATCTTCCGGTCGGCCGGCCCCTGGATCCGCGCGAGCTCCTCGCTGTAGAAGAGGAGCTGGAGGATGTAGGCGGGCTTGGCGCGTGCGCGCGAGCTTGGTGTCGAGCGCCTCGTAGACGCCGTCCGGCCGGCGGAGGAGGAAGTCGGCGACGCCGCGCCAGTTCTCGTGGGCGAGGACGCCCTGGTAGATGACGTCGGCGTTGCTATTGACGGATCGCGTCCGCGGTCGCGCGGGCGGCTTGGTCGTAATCGCCCGCAGGGTCGGGGATCTCGAGCACGGTCTTCCCGTCGGTGCGGAGGTGCTCGAGGTAGGCGCGCTCGTGCTCCAGCCCCTTGCGGAAGATCAGTTCCGCCTGCTCGTTCTCGAGCTTCGGTTGTTCGATCTCTTGGCGCGCGTGCGCGAGTGAAAGCGTTGTCAGGTGCTCGCAGGCGAGGAAGGCCGTGACGTCGGACGGCGAGAGGTGGAGGCGGCTGGCGTCGTGATGCACCCGATCAAGGGTTGCGGACCGACCGGCCGCCGTCACACCGAGTTCCATCTCCAAATCGCCCATCAGCCTGGAGGTACCGATGCTCGACCGCACGACCTCCTGGGTGCGACCCCTGCAACAGGCCCGGCCACTGCCCGCTCTCGTCGACTGCGCGCCCGCGCCCTGAGGAAGAATCACGCTGATGGCCGTCGACGCGTTCGCCCTCGACACGCTTCTGCGCGCCGTACGTGCCCGCAGCACCGGCATCGACTCCCACATCCACGGCGAGTGGCACTGGCGCACCGTCGGCTCGAACGGGCTCTGGCTTGCGGAGCCGCTTTCCGACGCCGACACGTACGTGATCTTCCTCTTCGCGCTCCTGCACGACTCGATGCGCGAGAGCGACGGGCGCGACCCCGAGCACGGGCCGCGGGCGGCGGCGC
This sequence comes from uncultured Gaiellaceae bacterium, assembly GCA_963827015.1. Classification (GTDB taxonomy): domain Bacteria; phylum Actinomycetota; class Thermoleophilia; order Gaiellales; family Gaiellaceae; genus Gaiellasilicea. Next base: position 170,528 of record CAWGZI010000001.1, read on the forward strand.
TCGCCGGCGCGCTCCACGCCGAGGGCGTCCTCCCCGCCACCGCCGCCCAGGTCGAGACGCTCCAGTACGCCTGCTTCGAGCACACGAACGGGCTCGTCTCCGGCGATCCGACGGTCGGCTGCTGCTGGGACGCCGACCGGCTCGACCTGCCCCGCGTCGGGATCAGGCCCGATCCGGCGCTTTTCTCGACCGCACGCGCGCACGAGGGACCGCCGGAACTCGGCGGGCCGCCGGACTGGGCCACGCTCTACGAGCGTCTCGCGAGCGCGCCCAGGTAGACGCCGGCGCAGACGACGGCGCCGCCGAGGATCGTCGTCGCCGTGATCTCCTCGTCGGCGATCAGCGCGCCGACGGCGACCGCGACGATCGGCATCAGCACGAAGACGTACGCCGTCGCCGAGGCCGACCAGCGCTGGACGACGAAGAGGATGAGCAGGAAGAGGCCGACGGTCGCGGCGACGAGGTACACGAGGGCCGCCTGCGTCTCGCCCTCCCTCGGCAGCGCGAAGGCCTCGCCGGCCACCGCCGAAGCGGCGAACAGCGCCGCGGCTCCGGCCGTCATCGCGACGAGATTCGTCGCCGCAGGATGCTGGCGGCCGATCCGCTTCGAGATGATCACCGACTCCGACGCGCACAGTGCCGCGAGCACGAGCAGGACAAAGGATTGCCAGCGGAACGAGACGGAACCGGGCTGGAAGAAGATCAGCACCGAGCCGACGATCGCGACCAGAGCACCGGCGACCGCCCGCCCGCTCAGCAGCTCCATCCCGTGCAGGACGGCGAGGAAGAGCGTCAGCAGCGGCCCGACCGCCATCACGACCGCGCCGATCCCGGCCGGGACGTCCTGCAGCGCCCAGTAGAGGCAGCCGTAGGTGCCGCCGAAGCCGAGCAGGCCGTAGAGGGCGGACATCCCAAGCGCGCGGCCGCGCGGGAGCGCAAGGCGCAGACCGGCGCAGAGGATCGCGAAGACCAACGCGGCGAGCCCGAAGCGCAGGCCGGCGCCCCAGAGCGGGTCGAGCTCGCGGTTGCTGTAGCGGACGGCCACGAAGTTGGAGCCCCCGACCACCACCGCGCCGGCGAACGCCGCCAGCGCCAGCCCCCCGGGCGCCTGCTCGGCCGGAGTGGCGGCGGCGACGCTCACGCCGTCACTCTAAGCGAGCTCGGGGCGCTCTACGCGGCCGCGACGGGCAGACGAGCAGCGGCGCCAGCTCGGCCGCCGACACCGGCTTCGAGATCAGGTAGCCCTGCGCCAGGGTCGCAGCCCTGCTCGCGCAGCACATCCCACATCGCCTCCGTCTCGACGCCCTCGGCGACGACGCGCAGGCCGAGGTTGCGGGCGAGGTCGATCGTCGAGCGGACGATCGCGGCGTCGCTCTCGCTCTCGAGCATGTCCATCACGAATGACCTGTCGATCTTGATCGTCTGCACCGGCAGCTGCTTCAGCTGCCCGAGCGAGGAGTAGCCGGTGCCGAAGTCGTCGATCGCGAAGCCGACGCCGAGCTCGTTCAGCCGGTCGATCACGCCGCGGACGCGGAAGGGGTCGGCGAGGATCGTGCTCTCGGTCACCTCGAGCTCGAGCCGGTCGGCGGGCACGCCCGCATCGGCGAGCAGCGCCGCGATCCGGTCGGGCAACTCGAGGTCGAGCAGGTCGGGAATCGTCAGGTTGACGGCGACGTGCAGGTCGAGCCCCTCGGCCGCCCACGCGGCGCACTGGTCGATCGCCGACCGCAGCACGTAGCGCGAGAGCGGCTTGATCAGGCCGGTGCGCTCGGCGATGCCGATGAAGGCGTCGGGCGGGATGAAGCCCCGCTCGGGGTGGATCCAGCGGACGAGCGCCTCGACGCCGACGATCCGGCCCGTCTCGAGGTCGGCCTTGGGCTGGTAGTGGACGACGAGCTCCTCCCGCTCGATCGCGCGGCGCAGCTCGCCCGCGAGCGCGAGCCGCTCGGCGTCGTTCGTGTCCTGCTCGGCGCTGTAGACGGCCGTGCCGGCGTGCGCGCCCTTGGCGACGTACATCGCGACGTCGGCGTGCTGGAGCAGCGCGTCCGCGTCCTCCCCGTGCTCGCCGAAGACGGCGACGCCGACGCTCGCCTTCACCTCGAGCGAGAAGCCGCCGAGCTCGAACGGCTGCTCGAGCGCCTCGTGGATGAGGGCCGCGAAGGCCTCCGCCGCGACTCGGAGCCCTGCGGGAGCAGGACGGCGAACTCGTCGCCGCCGAGACGCGCGACCGTCTCGTCGCGGCAGAGGGCGGCGAGCCGCTCGCCGACGCCGCGCAGGAGCTCGTCGCCGAGCTCGTGCCCGAGCGCGTCGTTCACCTCCTTGAAGTGGTCGACGTCGAGCAGGAGCACCGCGCCGCTTCGGTCCTGAACCCGGCGGCGAAAGAGGCTCCGGTTCGCGAGGCCGGTCAGCTCGTCGTAGTCCATCTGGCGCCGGATCCGGACGGTGACACGGCGCAGGATCGGCACGAGCGCGACGAAGAGGAGGATCAGCACGGCCTCGAAGATCCCGGCCACCGGCAGGAAGGTCGCGTTCGCGGCGCGCGCGATCGGCTCGTAGTCCTGGTGGATGACGACGACGCCGGTGCCGCCGCGCACGGCGACGGGGGCGTAGGTGCGGAGCGACTTCCGCTCGCTGGACGGAGGCGATGTCGCCGCGGACGATCCCGCGGCGCGCCTCGGCCACATGCTCGGGCGCGGCGATCCGCGTCCCGATCAGGCGGTGGTCGGTGCTGTAGGAGACGGTGCCGTCGGCCGCGACGAGCGCGGCGAGCAGGACGCCCTCGTCGAGGACGCGGTCGGCGAAGAGCGCGTCGAGCTGGGCGCGCCTGGTGGCATCGGGCCGCTGGAAGTCGGCCGCCTGCAGCGACTCGCGCAGGACGGTGCTCGCGAGCACGCGCGCCTGCGCCGTCGCGCCGCGCTCGGCCTGGACGGTGTCGAAGTGGCGGACGACGAGCAGGATCGCGGCCGCGGCGAGCGCGAGGCCGATCCCGGTGCAGACGGCGAAGCGGAGGACGAGCCGCGGCGGATCGCTCGCGGCCAGGTCCCGTGGCGCGGAGGGCGGGCGGCGACTGAGCACGGCTACTTCCCGCCGAGCTTCGGCAGCAGCGGCTTCAGCGGCGCGACCACGGGCGCGAGCACCGGCACGGTCTGCTCGACGGTGCCGACCGGGTCGGCGATCGTCTTCTCGACCGTTCCGACCGGGTCGGCGACGACGGCGGTGACCGTTTCGGTGACGCCGTCGACGGTCTGCTGCACCGGCGTCGGAGCCGCAGTCGTCGTGGTGGTTGTCGTCGTGGGCGTCGCCGGAGCGGGCGCCGGCGCCTGGGTGGGCGCGGACTGGGACACCGGTGCCGGGGCTTGCGGCGCCGGCGCACTCGGCGCGGGCGCAGCGGCAGCCGTCGTCACCGGACTGCGCTCGGGCGCGGAGCCGGTGGTCGGCGCGGCCGGCGCGGCGGGAGAAGCCGGTGCAGCGGGAGACGCGGCTGTGTCGGTGGCCACGGGAACGCGGGAGGGGGACGCCGCGGGGGCGTGACCGGCGACAGGATGCTTGCTCGGCACCGGCGCGACCAGGCGTGCCTTCGCGTCCGTCGCCGGGGGCGCAGTGGGCGCCGTCGCCGGCGCAGCGGCAGGAGCCGCGGTCTCGACCGGCGTCGCCTCGGACGCCGTCGGCACGATCGTGCCGTTCGTGCCCTTCAACTCCGCCGAGTCGAGCGCGACCGGCTCCGCCCAAGGGACGAGTGCAGCGGCGATTCGCTCGACCACGTTGGGGAGCGGCATCGAGAGCCCGGTGGCGGCCAGCACAGGGATGGGCAGGCAGATCCCGACCGCAATCGCCAGCGTCTCGAACCGGCCCACCGACGGCAGGCGCCGCTTGGCCGAGGGCAGGACGAATGCTGGGTAGTTGATCGCCGACATGACCGCAAGAGGCAGCGCCTCGGGCTCAGCGTCGTCCGATCGGGGTATTCCTGCCTCCCCAAACCGGGTGATCGGCGAAAAACCTAGTCGCAGACGGACGTGCGGGCCACGAGCGCGCTCACCCGGCCGTTCTTCATCCGCGCGAGCAGGCCCGGGATAGGAGCCGCCGCCGACCTCGGCGCAGATCCTTCGCGTCACGAGCCAGTAGCCGCTGTCGCCGACGACTCCCGTCCGCAGCCGCGCCTTCGGATAGAGCGAGCGCAACCGGGCCGCGGTGTCGCCGACGCGGAGGCCGAGCACCGTGCGCCACGCGGGGCGGCTCGTGACGGTGACGATCAGGGCCACGCCCTGGCTGCACGGCTTGCCCTCGAAGGTGAAGAAGGTGACGGCGAGCCGGACGCCCTTCCAGCTCTGCAGGCAGGTTTGGGCCGTGCTCGCCTTCGACGTCGATGGCGCCCCGAAGAGGCGCTTCACGTCGGCGGGCGTGCTGCGGGCGATCCGGATCCCGCCCGCGGTGCGGTCGCCGTGGATCACGTTCACCGGCGCGGCGGCGAGCGCGGCGGCGGCCGTCGCGAGCAGCACTGCAACCCCTGCGAGAACGCGCGTCACTCGGGCGGGTTCTGGATCACCTGGAAGGCGGCGCCGACCGGATCCTGGAGGACGGCGATGCGGCCGATGTCGGGCAGCTCGAGCGGCTCCATCACGACAGTGCCGCCGAGCTCGGTCGCCGCACCGACGCTCTCGTCCGTGTCGGCGACCTGGAAGACGGTCGACCAGTGCGGCGGCACGTTGCCCATCTGGGGCACGTGTTCGCGCACGCCGGCCACACCCCTGCCGTCGACCTTGAGGATGCGGAACGGCTCCCCACCGCCGAGGTCGATCTCGTCGATCTCGTAGCCGAAGACCTCGGCGTAGAACGCCGCCGCGCGCCCGGGATCGTCGGTCTGGCACTGGTTCCAGTTCAGCGTCCCCGGCTCGTTCGCGAGCTCGGCGCCGATGTGCTCCCCCGCCTGCCAGATCCCGAAGGCAGCACCGGTCGGATCCTGCGCGATCGTCATCCGGCCGGAGTCGAAGACGTCGAACGGATCCATCAGCACGGCGCCGCCCGCCTCGCGGATCTTCTCGGCGGTCTCGTCCGCGTTATCGCTCGCGAGATACGTCGTCCAGTGCGGCGGGACGCCCTCGCCGCCCGGCGGCGGCGGGCTGCCCGCGGCGACGTGCTTGCCGCGCAGCGAGTACATCGTGTAGCCGCCGGCGTTCGGCATCTCCTCCGTGCTCCAGCCGAAGAGGCCCGAGTAGAAGGCGTTCGTGCCCTCGATGTCCGTCGTCGTGACGTCGACCCAGCAGGGCGTCCCGTGCCGGTACGAGGTGAACTCGGCCATGGCGCGATCCTACGCCGTGGCCGGGCCCGGAGCCAAAGCTCCGAGCCCGGCCACGAGCGACTTTCAGCCGTTGCGGTCGGTGACCGCTCTGAGCGCGTCGACGATGCCCGCGCCCCAGATGGTGTTCTCCTCGGCGGTGCCGACACACGTCGCCGTGTACGAGGCCGGCCGGCCGACGTTCGTGTAGTCGAGCACCGGCGGCACCGGGCATGCATGCGGCGTCGCGGTGCGGATGAGGATCTTCTCCGTCTGATGCGGCAGCAGCTCGAGCCCGCCACGCTGCGGATCGGGATGCCCGTAGCGGCTGACGATCAGCGCGGCGACGCCGACGGCGTGCGGCGAGGCCATCGAGGTGCCCTGGATGTACTGGTAGTAGCCGCACGTCGTGCCCTTGCAGTCGCGGACGACGAAGGGCGTGTTCGGCGTCCCGTCCGGGTTCAGCGTCCCGTCGGCGATCGCGACGTTGAGCGGGTACGGCCCCAGGATCTGCGTCGCGACCGTGCGGTGCTGGGGCGTTCCGAGCAGATCGCGGAAGTAGCCGCCCGGGGCGGTGACGTCGACGCCCTCCGCGCCCCAGTTCGAGTAGTCGGCCTTCGTCGTGCTCGGCCCGACGGCGCCGACGCTGACGACGTTCGGCCCTTCCGTCGGCATCGTCAGGCACGAGTTGTCGACGGTGCGGTCGTACTCGGCGCCCGGCGGGAAGTCCGGGCTGATCACGTCGATGGTGGGATTGTCCATGTCCGTGTGCTCGTTCCCGGCCGCCGCGACCAGCGTCACGCCCTTCGAGCGGGCATAGTCGAGCGCCCGGGTCGTCGCCTCGATGATCGTCCGCTGCTCGGCCTGGGCGGTCGCCGAGTCGGCGGGGTTGCCCGTGCAGTTGTAGAGCCACGGGTCGATGAAGTAGCTCATGTTGACGACGTCGATCCCGTGGTCGCCGGCGAACGTGAGCGCGTCGATCGAGGGCTGGAGGAAGAAGTAGCCCGAGTCCTGCCCGGCCCGGAGGTTGACGAGCCCGACGCCCGGGGCGACGCCGGCCATCCCGAGCCCGTTCAGCGGCGAGGCGATCGTCCCGGCCACGTGCGTGCCGTGGCCGTTCTCGTCCACGTTCGCCGCGTCGTTGCAGGAGCCGTCCGCCTCGGCGGCGCACGGCCCGTCGACGAGCGGGATGTCGACCGTGAAGTTGCGGCTCAACGCCGCGTTGAAGTTGGGTGCGATGTCGGGATGGGTGCCGTCGATGCCGGTGTCGAGCACGCCCACGAGCACGCCCGGGTCACCGGGCTCGACCCCGTAGGAGCCGGACGGCGTCGCGTGGATCATCGCCATGTCCCACTGCAGGGCGCCGAGAGGATCGGCCGCAGGGGGTGCAGCGGCATGGGCCTTCAGGCTCCGAACGCTCGCGCGCTCGGCGGCGGTCAGCTGCTCGGCGGAACGGCGCTGCCGTGCGGCGGGCGCGTTGTAGCCGACCGGCTTGTTGCGGGCCACGCCTGCGACCGCCCCCTGGCGGAGCAGGTCGATGGCGAAGGTGGGGCTCGACGACGTCGCTGTGGCGACGCCGACGCGCAGATTCTCGTCGACGAGCAGGCCGCCGGCCGCTCGGACGGCCAGGCGCGCCGAGGCGAGCGAGGTGCCGTCGTCGTAGAGGACGACATAGCTGTGGCTGGTGGCGATCCGCTGCGGTGCAGCGGTCGCCGGCAACGCGACGGTGACGAGACACGTCACGCACGCCGCGCAGAACAGGAGCCTACGCATAGTTCTCCTTTCGACGGGCTCGGGTCGGAGCCCGATCCGCGCCCGAGTCTACGAGCCGGATGACGCGAAGTCGAGACGTCCACGCCGATGACTTTTCGGCTCCCGCTCCGTCTGAGTAGGCGACCCCGACCGAGGAGAGCAGATGGCTGGCGAGATCGTCCACGTCGAGATTCCCGCCGACGACACCGAGCAGGGCCGCGCGTTCTGGAGCGGCCTCTTCGGGTGGCAGTTCGAGGCCTATCCCGGGCCGAACGAGTACCACATGACCAGGCTGGCCGAGAGCCAGGGCGCCGCGATCTCGAACGCGGATCCGGGCAAGAGCGGGATGCGTCCCTACTTCAGCGTCGACGACATCAACGCCGGCGCGCAGCGCGTGCAGGAGCTCGGCGGCTCCTCCGGCGAGCCGATGTCGGTGCCGAGCATGGGCTGGTTCGCGACCTGCACCGACCCGCAGGGGAACGAGTTCGGCCTCTGGCAGACCGACCCCTCGGCGCCCGTTCCCGGGTAGGCCGGCGCCCTACGGACGCGGCTGGGCGGCGGGCGGGAACTCCGCCCAGCCGCGCTCCGCGAGCGTCGCGAGGCTGCTCGCCTTGACGCCGTTCTCGGAGACGGTGACGACGCTGTCGCCGACGACGAGCGAGCGCCGGATCGGGCTCACCTGGTCGTGCTCGACCCGTCCGGCCGGGTCGATCCCGCGGGTGCGGCCGACGCGGAAGCCGACCGCCTGCCACTCGAACGGGATCACGACGAGACCGGTGCGCGGCCAGAAGAGGAAGGCGTGGTGGTCGTTCTCCGCCTCCGACCAGCCCTGACCGAGGTGGCGCGTGTACAGCCGGGTCGGCTTGCGCAGATCGGAGACGTCGAAGATCGAGAGCTGCGTGCCCTGCGTTCGGCCCTGCTCGTTCGCGTCCTGGCCGACGCCGAGGAGCAGGTCCTCGCCGATCGGGTGCAGGTAGGCGGAATAGCCGGGGATCTTCAGCTCGCCGAGCACGCGCGGGCGCTCCGGTGACGAGAGGTCGAGCGTGTAGAGCGGGTCGACCTGCCGGAAGGTGACGACGAAGCCCGTGTCGCCGACGAAGCGGACGGCGTAGACGCGCTCGCCCTTGCCGAGCTCGCCGATCCGGCCGGCCTGCACGAGCGAGCCGCCGGACGGGCGCAGCGTCGTCAGGAACGACTCCGACTCGCCGCCCGCACCCCACCAGGCGGGCGTCTCGGTGCTGACGACCCGGAGGACACCGCGGTGCTCGGAGAGCGACCACTGGTTGAGCAGGTAGCCGGAGACGGTGCCGCTGCCGCGGTAGTGCGTCTTCACGGGGCTCGAGATGTCGAACTTGTGGATCTCCGTCCGGACGCCGCTCTCCGGCTTCGTCGGCGCGTTCGGATCGGGCCGGTCGGCCCAGCGCTCGGTGGCGACGTAGAGGCTCTCCGGCGAGGCGTAGACGATGCGGCCGTCGGTCATCACGGCGGCCGAGTCGACCGGCTGGAGGCCCTTGGCGAGGTCGACGGTGAGGATCGTCATCATCCCGAGCCCCGAGAACGAGGTCGGGCGGCGCACGTGGCGGCACTGCACCAGCGGCCGCGCCTTGGTCGCCTTCGCACCGGCGCGCTTGATCCGGTACGAGGGGAGCCAGCGGGCCACCTTCGAGTTCGCGACGACGGCCTCGTTCTTCCGCTTGGCGGCCTCGATCGCCTCGGGCGAGCCGTCCGTCGGCTGCACGAAGGGCAGCGGCGGCCGGGATCTGCGCGGCGGTGACGATCCGCGCGGCCGAGCCGACCAAGCGCGCGGCGACGTAGGAGCCGTCGAGGGTGAGCGTGCGGACGAGGCGGAGCTTCGCCGGGTCGGACACGTCGATCTCGCTGAGAACGGCCGTCGCGGGGCCGGCGGGGGGAGCGATCCGCGCTGCGATCCCCGGCAGCGGCTCGATCCAGGAGCCGCCGTTCGAGAGCAGCAGCAACCGGTCGCCGTGCAGGAGCAGCTCGTAGCCCATCCGGGCCTCGAGCGCGAGCGAGTCGAGCAGGCGCGGCTTCGCGCCGCCGACGTCGACGGCGCGGAGCTTGCCGCCCGCGACCGTGAAGAGCGTCTTTCCGTCCGTCTTGACCATGTCCGGCTCGTCGACGCCCTCCTCCTGGACGTTCGTGCCGGAGTAGTCGACGCCCTGCACCGGCCCCGCGCTTCGGCCGGCCGCGGGCGCTGCGGGGGCGGCCGTCTCGACGATCGGGCCGAGGCCGCCGAATCCGTACGGGCCGACGAAGCGCTTCGTCTGCCCTTTCGCGTAGCCGAGCAGCTGGCCGCAGGTGCCGAAGGTGATCAGCTTCGTCTTCCCGGTCGCCGTCGGCGCCGAGCGCGCGGCCGTGCCGCCGAGCGCGGCGGCCGCGAAGACGGCCAGGAAACCAAGGAACAGTAGGCGGCGAGAAAGCCTCATCTCACTGGTTATACGCCTCCGCGGCGACAAACGTCACACACAGAGGTGTGGCGTTTGGTCGACGAGGGAACGTGATTCGAGACGAGGGTGGGTCGAACCGACAAAGGGTCACGAAAGGAGCTCCATGAGCTTGCTCTGGATCATCTTGATCGTTGTGCTCGTGCTTGCGCTCCTCGGCTTTTTCGGCCGCGGCCGCTTCTAATAGGCCGCACCGAGCTGGGGACTAGGCCGTCCGGCACTCGCCGGGCGGCCTTTTTTCGGCCACTATGGGGTCATGGACTCGCGGGTCGCAGACCTCTTGGCGCGCGCCGACGGCGCCGCCTCCTCCCTGCCGAAGCTGGGCGGGATGGCGCGACCGAACGGCGTCGTCATCGTCAGCGAGCGCCACTGGGCCTTCGCGACGACGTCCGGCGAGCTGCACGAGGGCGAGATGCCGATCCGGCGCTCGGGCGCTGCACGGATCCCGCTGGTGCGCGGTTTGCTGCAGCTGGCCTCCTCGATGGCGCCGCTCGTCCGCGGCCGCGGCGTCGCCCGTCTCCGCGAGCGCCTGTTCCTGCTGGGCGCGCTCCTGCTGCCCTTCGCCTTCGTCGCCCTTCCGGGCCGGCTCGAGCTCGCAGCGGGATTCCTGACGACGGGGCTGATCATCCTCTGGCTCTTCCGCGGCCGCACGCTGCGGCTGCACGGCGCCGAGCATCGCGCGATCGCTGCGGCCGAGGAGGGCCGCCTGGCTGCGACGTGGACGGGTGAGGCCCGGCCGAGCCGGATCTCGGCCCGCTGCGGCACGAACTTCGCCGCGCTCGCGATCCCGGTCACCGCCGTCTTCGACCACGTGGCGCCGCGCTTCCTCGCCCCCACGCTCACCGGCGCACTCGTCGCGATCTTCTCGATCGGCGTCTCGATGGAGCTCTGGAAGGCGGTGCAGCACCCGTCCGGCCTGCTCCGCGGCTTCCTCTTCCCCGGCCTGGCGCTGCAGCGGCTGACGACACGGGAGCCGCACCTGGCCGACACACAGGTGGCGCTGCGGGCCGTCGCCTCCGTGCTCCGCCGCGAGCTCTAGATCCTGTACGCCATCAGGATCGCGTCGACGAGCTCCCCGCCCCGGCGGTAGTGCTCCTTGCGCAGACCCTCGCGCTCGAAGCCGAACTCCTCGTAGAGCCTGATCGCCGGCTCGTTCCAGGGGAAGACGTGCAGCTCCAGCTTCAGCACGCCCGCGGCGTTCGCCCACGCCACCGCCTGCTGGAGCAGCGCGCGGCCGATCCCGAGGCGGCGATGGCTTGCCGCGACCATCAGGCCGAGGTCGGCGACGTGGCGGCTGGCGCTGTGCGGATCGCGAGCGACCGAGAGCCGGGCGACGACCGCGCCGTCGTCGTCGGCGACGAAGACGGCCGCGTCGGGGTGCTTCCTGAGCGCGCGCAGGTAGCGGCGCTCCTCGGACACGCTGCGCCAACCGTCCGTGTTCAGCAGCCAGGCCTCGGGCTCGCGCCCGATCGAGGCGCCGAGCTCGACCAGCGTCGCCGCGTCCTCGGGACGGGCGGGGCGGATCTGGATCGTCATCCGACGACGATCCCGTGGCCGCCGCGGCGTGGGTCGCCGGCCGCGGCGAGCGTGCCGTCCGGGCGTCGCTCGACCGCCGAGACGCCGCCGAAGAAGAGATTGCGGCCGGTCCAGCGGACGGTCTTCCAGCCCTCCGGGGAGACGTCCATGAGCCCGCCCTCGAGGTGGAGCACGTCGCCGTCGACGTGCAGGCGCGGCCGGTCGATCGCCTCGTCGACCGGAGTGCCGCGCAGGATCGCGTCGGCGACCTGGGCGATCGCGCCGGCGAGGCGGACGGATCCGGCGCTGCCCAGCGCAATCCGCGGCCGGCCTTCTTCGAGCACGAGCGTCGGCGTCATCATGCTCGGCAGGCGCTCGCCCGCCGTCAGCGGCGCGTGGCCGATCACGTCGAGCTCGCCGAGCATGTTGTTCAGCTGCGTGCCGCCGCGGAAGAGGCCCGAGCCGGAGCCGAGCGTCGAAGAGAGCGCGGCCGCGTTGCCGGCGGCGTCGAGGACGGAGATGTGCGTCGTCCCGGCCACCTTCAGCGGCGGTGCGGCGGCGTAGCCGTGCTTCAAGGCCTGCGCACGCTCGTCGAGCGAGGTCGCCGCGGCCAGGCGCTCGAGCGCGGCCGCGACGATTGCGCCGCCGCGCGACGGCGGCGGCGTCGTCAGCACCTCCCGCCCGCCGATGCGGGTGCGAACGGGCGCCGGCGTCGCGACTCGGTAGCCGACGATGTCGTCCGCGAGCTCGGGCAGCAGCTCGGCGACGGCGTTGCGGCGGACGTCGCGCAGACGTTCGAGGGTCCCGACGCAGCCGGCCGTCTCGATTCGCTCCTCGCGCCCGTAGATCCGGCGGCCCTCCTCGCCGCGCTGGAGGATTCCCGTCAGGATCGTGTGCAGGACACGCTGGGCTTCGGTCGTCTCGACGCCGTGGCGGGCCAGCTCGATCGCGGGCTCGACGAGCTCGGGCCACGGGAGGGTTCCGAAGCGGCGGTGCGCTTCCTCGAGCCCCGCGACGAGGCCGGGGACGGCGACGGAGCCCTCGCCGACGTGGAACACCTGCGTGGACGCGTCGCCGAAGTCGACGACGATCTCCTCCATCTGGCCGAGCGGCATCGACGGCGCTGCGAAGAAGCAGTCGAGCACCGTCGCCTCGCCGTCGAACCAGGCGAGGAGGAAGCCGCCGCCGGTGGGGCCGGTCAGAGGGCCCTCCGCGACCGCGGCCGCAAACGCAGCTACGATGCAGGCGTCGATCGCGTTGCCGCCTTCCGCGAGCACGCTCGCGCCTGCTTCGGCGGTGATCTTGTTTCCGGTGGCGATCGCTCCCTGCATGAACTGAGGGTAAAGATGCTGTACGGATGCCGATAACAGCGGGAGAACCCGATGAGCTCCCGGCTACGTTGTCAGAAGATGCACCTCGACCTCGAGCTGGGGAAGCGTCACGTTGCCGTGTTCCTCGGTTCCGTCGCAGCCCTGATCGCCCTGGCGTTGACGCCGCAGCTGCTCGGCGACCTCGTCGCCGACGGCATCGCCGGCCTCTCTGACGCATCGGCCGGCTGGCTCTGGGTCGCGGCCGCTGCGTTCGCGGCGTCGCTCGTGACCTCCGCGTGCGGCTGGCAGTCGGCGCTCGCCCGTTGCGGCGGGATGACCACGCGCGCCGACGCATCGGCGCGCTACTGCACCGGCTCGATCGTGAACGCACTCGCGCCGGCGCGGGTCGGGACGGCCGTTCGCTTCGCGCTCTTCTCACGCGTCCTCCACAACGAGGGCCGGCTTTGGACGGTCGGCGGGATCGCCGCGTCGCTGAGCGCGGTCCGCGCCGTCTGGCTCGCGGTCGTGCTCGCGCTTGGCTCCGCAGGCGGGGTGCTGCCGCGGTGGCCGATCGCGGTGCTGCTGCTCGCGGCCGGAGTCGCGGCCGCGATCGCCTGGCGGGCCCGCGATTCGCGTCCCGGCACGAGGTTCGGCCATGCACTCGACGTCTTCCGCGTGCTCGGCCGCTGCCCACGCGCCGCCGCCAGGATCGCCGGCTGGGTCGGGCTCTCGATGGCCCTCCGGGTGACGGCGGCGACCGGGATCGCGGCCGCGTTCGGAGTCGACCAGCCGCTCGCCGCAGCCGTGCTGATCATCCCGGCTCTCGACCTGGCCGGAATCCTGCCCTTGACCCCCGGGAACGTCGGCGTCGCGAGCGCGGCGGTGGCGTTCGCGCTCACCGCGCACGGCGTCGACTCGCACACCGCCGTGTCGGCAGGGATTGCGCTCGGCGCCGTCGAGACGCTGACGACGCTGGCGCTCGGCTCAGCCAGCATCCTCTTCTTCCTCGGGCGCCGCACCGACGCCCGCCGCTGGCACACCGCGGCCGCGGCGATGACCGGGTGCTTCGTCCTCGGCGCCGCGTTCGGCGCGACCGTGCTCGTCCCGCTCGTCTAGCTGAGTTCCGCAGGAAGCTCGGCGGCTCGAGCGGGTCTTCCGTCCGGCGCGGGCTCGTGTCGCCGGTGAAGGTCGGGGTGGTGCGGCGGCGGGTGCCGCCGAGGCCCGTGGCGACCACGGTGACCCACACCTGGCCGGCGAGGCGCTCGTCGACCGTGGCTCCGAAGATGATGTTCGTGTCGTCCGTCGCGGCCTGGCGGACCGTCTCGGCCGCGTCGTTGACCTCGAGCAGCGTCAGGTCCTCGCCGCCTGCGATCGAGAGCAGGATCCCGCGGGCGCCGACGATCTCCGTGTCGATCAGCGGGCTCTTCAGTGCCCGCTCGGCGGCCTGCTTCGCCCGGTCGTCGCCGGTGGCGTAGCCGATCCCCATCAGCGCCGAGCCGGCGTCACGCATCACCGTGCGCACGTCGGCGAAGTCGAGGTTGATCAGGCCGGGCATCGTGATCAGGTCGGTGATGCCCTGGACGCCCTGACGGAGGACGTCGTCGGCGATCTTGAACGCGTCGAGCATCGAGGTCGAGCGGTCGAGCACCTCGAGCAGGCGGTCGTTCGGGATCACGATCACGGTGTCGCAGGCGGCGCGCAGCTCGTCCACGCCCTGGTCGGACGAGGTCTTGCGGCGGGAGCCTTCGAAGCGGAACGGCGTCGTGACGATGCCGACCGTGAGCGCGCCGAGCTCGCGGGCGATCTTGGCGACCACCGGCGCAGCGCCGGTGCCCGTGCCACCACCCTCGCCGGCGGTGACGAAGACCATGTCCGAGCCGCGGAGGGCGTTCTTGATCTGGTCGTAGCTCTCCTCGGCAGCGCGGCGGCCGATGTCCGGCTCGGCGCCCGAGCCGAGCCCCTGCGTCAGCTCGCGGCCGATGTGGATCTTGACCGGCGCGTCCGAGATCTGGAGCTGCTGCATGTCGGTGTTGACCGCGACGAACTCGACGGCCGAGATGCCGGCGTCGATCATGCGGTTGACCGCGTTCAGGCCGGCGCCGCCGACCCCGACGACGCGGATGACCGCCAGGTAGCTGGAGCTGTCGCGCGGGGTCGCATACTCGAGCCGCGGAGCGGGCTCGGGCATGACCTCGTAGCGCGCAGCGGCCGGCGGCTCGTAGACGGGCTGCTCTCGCTGTGGCGGCGGCGCAGGCGGAGCCGGAGCGGCAGCCTCGGGCTCGCTGGCCTTCGGCTCGCTGCTCGGGGGGCTCACCGGCGGCGCCGCCGGCTCGGAGGGCGCGGACGGAAGTGCGGCCGCGCGCGATTCCTCCTTTGCGAAATCGGGGACGTGCTCGACCGTCCGCTCCTGCGGCTCCTCCGGCGTCGGTGCGGGCGGCGTCGCCTCCGGCGCCTGCTCGGCCTGCCGCTGGGCGGCCTCCGTCGCGCGGAACAGCTCCGCGAGAGGGCCCTCACGCATGCTCGCGCGGTTTCGCGCCATCGAGCACCTCCTTCGCCAGCTCGCGATAGGCCTCGGCGGCCGTACCGCTTGGGTCGTATTTGAGCACGGACGAGCCCTTCACGGGAGCCTCGGCGTACCGGACGGTCTTGCGGATGCGGGTCTTGAAGACGAGGTCGCCGAAGTTCTCCTCGAGGATCTCGACGGCCTCGCGCGAGTGCAGCGTGCGGCGGTCGAACATCGTCGGCAGGATCCCCTCGATCTTCACGTCCGGGTTCAGGTTCTCGCGCACCATCGCGAGCGTGTTCTCGAGCTGGACGAGCCCGCGGAGCGAGAGGTACTCGCACTGCACCGGCACGATCACGCCCGTCGCGGCGACGAAGGCGTTGATCGTCAGCAGGCCGAGCGACGGCGGCGTGTCGATCATGATGAAGTCGTAGGAGTCGCGCACCTCGAGCAGCGACTTCTCGAGCGCGCGCTCGCGGCCGATCATCGAGCTGAGCGCCAACTCGGCGCCGGCGAGGTCGATCGACGAGACGGCCACGTCGACCTCGGCCGGGTGGATGATCTCGGAGATCGGCAGCCGGTGGACGAGCACGTCGAACATCGAGCGCTCGATCGAGTCCGGGTTCATTCCCTGGCTCATCGTCAGGTTGCCCTGCGGGTCGAGGTCGATGACGAGCACGCGGAAGCCCTGCTCCTTGAAGGCGACCGCGAGGTTCAGCGTCGTCGTCGTCTTCGCGACGCCGCCCTTCTGGTTCGCGAAGACGATCACCCTCTGCAAGGTCGGCTCCTCGGTGGCGGTGTGCGCCCTGGTGTTCGGGCGCGGTAGCAGGCGCATGAGTCCCATGTGCAAGCGCCTTTCAAGCCTAGCCTCGGTTTTCCTTCACCCGTTCCAGCCCGGCTCGCCGTCGTCGTAGTCGAGATCCTCCAGCCGGGCGATGAGCCCGAGGCCGCGGAAGTAGATCTTGTTCGAGCGCGGGTAGTAGCAGACGTCGTCCGGACGCCTCGTCCCGTAGGCGAGAAAGGTGATGCCGGATGCGCCCGCTCGGAGGCCGTGCGCGATCCCCGTCCCGGCGGGACGCGAGATCACGTTGCCGGCGCGGAGCGGGTGCTCCTCGTAGGCGACGCCCGCCCGCACACGCTGTGGGCTCGGGTGCAACTCGAGCACGCCCTGGCCGTCGAGGACGACGAAGATCTCCTCGTCGGCCGAGTGGCTGTGCGGCGGCGCGCCCTTCGGCGCCCGCGTTCAGGTGCCCCCAGTTGAGGCCCGTCCGTTCGGCGCCGGCCTTGCGGGCGAGCAGCCTCCAGCTGCCCTCGGGGTTCGAGCCACCGTCGACGTCGTCCACGTGGACGACGGAGCCCGGACGCTCACCGAGCGCCGGCACCTCCGGCTCGCCGGCCGCGACCTCCCGCTCCCAGGGGTGCGCGCCCGTTCCGGCTTCGACCCACGAGCCGCCCAGCCACGACACGCCCGCGCGCGGCAGGTGGGCGGCCTCGGTCATCGCCCGCTCGCCGTACGCGAGCACGTCGAGGCCGTCGTCGCCCGCGCGGAGGCTGTGCGCCTCGCGCACGCGGTGGACGATGCAGTCGCCTTCGCGCACCTCGAACGCCCGATCCTGCAGGAGGCAGACGCCCGACCCGCCGAGGACGAAGAAGATCTCCTCCTCCCCGGTCTGACGATGGAACGGCGTCGACCACTTGCCCGGATCGACCTGGATCCGGCAGACGCCGACCGTCTGCGTCCCCGCTGCGGCCCCGAGATCCGTCCACAGCCCGGCAAGATGGCCGGCTTCGGCGCGGCCGCTCTCGGCCTCGTCCCAGTGCGCGATCACTGGCCGATTATGTCCCGTGCGGCGCCGTGCGCAGGCGCTCGACCACCTCCTCCCCGCGGACGCTCGCGGACGCCGCCGTCTCGGCCTCCTCGAGCAAGCCGCGCAGCTCGGCCAGCAGCTCGCCGGGCGCCGCGCCGCTCCGGTCGAGCGCGTCGATCCTGTCGAGCCGTGCGAGCACGCGTGCGTCTTCCATGGCTTCGACGCTAGCGACGCACCCGTCACGAGAGCGCCACGGCTTCCGCACGAACTCGTGAAAGCCGGGCTACGCGCCTGCGGCTGCGCGCAGCCCGAGCAGCATCTCGTCGAGCGAGCGCACGAGGCCGGCGCGGTCGCCGTGGCGCAGCGTCTCGACGAGCGAGCGCCGCACCGCATCCTCGGCACGCGCGGAGGCGACCTCCCCCGCGGCGAGCGAGCGCAGCGATGCGTGGATCTCGCGCCGCTCCTCGCTCGCCTTGCCCAGCAGCACCGCCGCCCGCAGCTCCCACGTCTCGCCGAGCAGCCCGACGAGCGCGCCGCGGAGCTGCTCCGAGCGGAACGGCTCGTTCTGGAAGAGCGACAGCTCCCAGCGGTCGAGCGCCTCGGCGAGCGGCGCATCGGCGTCTGCGAGTGCCAGGCGCGAGAGCAGCTCCTTCGTCAGCTCGGCGCGGAACGAGTCGAGACGTGTCGGCTCGCCCGGCGGCTGGGTCGCCGCGATCGGCAACACCGGCCGGATCCCGAACGGGCGCCAGTCGAGGCGCTCGAAGAGCACGGGGCCGGCGGCGACCGGAGCCGCCGTCGCCAGCCGGATCGCCGAGACCGCGTCGGCGAGCTCGGCCGGCGCGTCGGGCGGATCCTCGCCGGCCTCGAGCCCCCGCTCCAGCTCGACGACGCAGTAGCGGTCGACCTCACGGCCGAAGCCGGCCGGCAGCAGGCCCTGCGCCTCGGGCCAGTGGTGCGCGAGCTCCCCCGTCGCCGCCGCGCGGAGGCGGATGCCCCCGCCGAGGTCGACCTGGGTCACGACTGAGAGACCGACGAGCGGCGCCACGGCGGCGTAGGCGCGCTGCGTCCCGAAGAGCGAGCGCTCGAACTCGGCGTACGCGCGCTCGAAGGCGCGGTCGTCCCAGTCGAAGCCGCCGCAGGCTTCCGCGGTCGAGATCAGGAGGGAGCAGAGGACGGTGCGGAAGAGCGCCTGTTCCTCGGTCGGCTTCGGGCCGGCGTGTGCCCTGGCGAAGATCGCGGCGGCAGGCTCGCGCAGCAGCTCGTCCAGGGCGATCCGCGCGTCCTCGCGCTTCGCCAGCGCGCTCGCGCGCGACTCCACGAACGTGCGCACGAGCGGCCGGTACTCGTAGAGCGCCGGCCCGCCGCGCTGGACGTGCTCCTCGAACGCGAACGGGAGATCGTCGCCCTCCTCGAGCGCGCGCCCGAGGAAGACGAAGGCACCGAGGCAGAAGGAGCGCAGGACGAGATGGAGCTGCGGCGCGCGTATGACCATCCGTCCTGCTTACTCGCCCGGCGGCCCGGCTCCTGCCTGACAGCCCGGACACCAGTAGGCCGTCCTGTTCGCGTCGCCCTGCCCCCGCGAGCGGACGATCGTCCCGCAGCGGAGACACGGACGGCCTGCCCGGCGGTAGACCTGCCGTCCCGGGCGCCCGCTTGCAAGCGAGGACTGCATCAGCCGCCGCGCGGCCGCGACCGCGTCGCGAAGCACGTCGTCCGGCGCGTCCGCGACGCGAATCCACGGCGAGACGCGGATCTCCCAGAGCGCCTCGGCCATCCACATGTTCCCGATCCCCGCGACGAGCCGCTGATCCTGGAGCGCCTCGCCGAGACGGCGGTCGGCAGCTCCCCGGAGCCGGGCGACGGCGGCGTCGACGTCGAACTCCGCCGCGAGCACGTCCTGGCCCAGCCGACGGACGTTCCGCGTCTCGAGGGTGAGCACGGGCCCGTTCCAGAGCACGCCCTCATGGGTCTTGCCGCGGAGGACGAGCCACGGCAGCCCCGTGCGGGCCTTGCCGCGCGGATCGAGGCGCCAGCGACCGGTCATGCGCAGATGGCTCCGCACGACGAGGCCGCCATCGAAGCGGAGGAGCAGGTTCTTGCCGACCGCCTCGACCGCCTCGAGCACCCGGCCGTCCACCCGCTCGGCGACACCCGTGGCCTGCGCGCGGGGATTCGGCGACTCGACCTCGAGCCGCTGCCCGACGAGCGGCTGCAGCCGCCGGGCGGCGCGGTGGAGTGCGTCCCCCTCGGGCACGGCGACCAGCTTAGAGCTAGTGTTTTCGAGCATGTCCCAGCCCCTGACCCCACAGGGCGTGGACACCGGTCTCGCCGTGTCGCCCCCCGACGCCGCGGCCCGCGCGGTGTTCGACCGAACGACCCGGCTGGCCGCGGTCCTGCTCGACGTCCCCGTGGCGTTGATCACCTTCGCCGACGAGGACGAGCTTCACTTCGCGAGCTGCATCGGGCCTCGTGACCCATGGGGCTCGACTCCGGGGATCCCGATCTCGCACTCGGCGTGCCAGCATGCGATCCGCTCGGGGCGGCCGCTGCCGATCACGGATGCCCGCACCGACCCGCTGGTGAAGGACAGCCCGGCCATCGGCGCGCTCGGAATCGTCGCGTACCTCGGGGTGCCCCTCAACGGCGCCGGCGGCCGGCCGATCGGGACGCTCTGCGCGATCGACACCGTCCCGCGCGCGTGGACCGACGACGACCTGCAGGTCCTCCAGGATCTCGCGGCCACGGTCACCGCGTATCTCGAGGCACGACCGCCGCGGCGGTCGGCCGGAGGCGGCCTCAACATCGCGGCGGTGGCGCGGCGCACAGGGATCGGCGCCGACACGCTGCGCAAGTGGGAGCGGCGATACGGAGTCCTCCGGCCCAACCGGACGTCGGGCGGGCAGCGGCGCTACGACGAGCGCGACGTCGCCCGGGTCGAGTGGCTGCGCGACCGGCTGAGGGAAGGGTTCCGCATCGGCGAAGCGGCAGCGCTGCTCGAGACGGATCAGGCGAACGCCGAGTCGTCGACGGACGGCTTGCGGGACGCGATCGTCGCGGCAGCCGCCGACGCGGACACCCGCAGGCTCAGCGGCCTCGTCGAGCAGTCGTTCACGCTCTTCGACGTCGAGACCGCGGTCGAGGAGATCGTCGCGCCCGCGCTGCGCGCGGTCGGCGACCGGTGGCGCGCAGGTGCGGAGTGCATCGCCGAGGAGCATCTGCTGAGCGAGGTCGTCCTCGCCCGGCTGCGCTCGCTGCTCGAAGACCGGCGACCGCCCGTCCGCGGCACGGCCGTGCTCGCTTGTGCCCCCGGAGAACGCCACGAGGTGGGCCTGCTGGCGCTGGCCGTCCTGCTCCAGGCCGACGGCTGGCTCCCGATCTATCTCGGCGCGGACACACCGCTCGACGCCGCGGTGACGACGGCTGTCCGGACGAACGCCGAGCTGCTCTGCCTGAGCGCGAGCGACGCCGCGGCCCGTGCGGAGATCGAGAAGGACGTCACGGGCCGCGAGCTGCCCGAGAAGCTCGTGGTCGTCACGGGCGGTGCGGCTGCGGACGGCTTCTCGCCGAGGCTCGGCGCGGCGGTCGGCGAGCTGCGGCGCGCGAGCCTTACGCCACGCGGCTGACCGCGGTCTTGCCGACGTACATCTGGGCGTCCGCGGCGGCGAGCAGGCCCTTGGCGTCGCGGGAGTCGAACGGGTAGACCGCGACACCGATCGAGGCCTCGGCGCTGAGCTCGACGGGCCCAATTCGGTACGGCTCCGCCAGCAGCGCCCGCAGCCGCTCGACCACGGTCTCCGCGTGTGAAGGGGCGGACTGCACGTCGAGGTCGGCGAGCAGGATCACGAACTCGTCACCGCCGTAGCGCGCAACGACGTCCGTCTCGCGCGCGCCGGCTCGCAACCGGGCGGCGACCTCGACGAGCAGGTCGTCGCCGACGGCATGGCCGAGCGAGTCGTTGATGTCCTTGAAGCGGTCGAGGTCGAGACAGAGCACGGCGACGCCGAGACCGCCGCGGCGCGCACGGGCGAGGGCGAGCGCCAGCTGCTCGCTGAGCATCCGCCGGTTCGGCAGGCCGGTCAGCTCGTCGGTGGTCGCGAGCACGGTCAGCTTCTCGTTCATCTCGCCGAGCCGCTTCTCGACGTCCTTGAGATGGGTGACGTCCGTGACGGCGACGCCCACGCCGGCCGCCCCGTCTGCGCCGGCGACGGGGTAGTAGCTGACGAGGAAATGCGTGTTGCCGTCGACGCTCGACATCTCGATCCCGCTCATCGGGGTCCCGTGCTCCAGCACGCCGCGGAGCATCGGCTCGACGGCATCCGCGTGCGCGGGCGAGAGCTCGCGCAGCGACCTGCCGACGATCTCCTCCGCCGGCAGGCCGAGAAGCCCGGCGAGCATCGGGTTGACGCGGGCATAGCGGAGGTCGCCGTCGAGGAAGGCGAAGCCGCCGGGAGCGTTGAGGAAGAAGGCGTCGAGCACGGCGCGGTTCGCACGTGAGCGCTCCAAGGCGTTGAGCAGGTACCGGCGGAGCGCGATCGTCGTGCCGGCGGCCTGAGCGAGCGCGCCGACGGCCAGCACCCACGTCTCCGCAGCGCCGCCGCTCGGGAGCGCGAGTGCGAGGGCGGCGCCGCCGAGCGTGCTGACGACGGCCAGGTTGAGCAGCGCGTTCCGGCGCTTGAAGAAGAAGGAGACGTAGATCACCGGCGCGACGAAGAGGAACGCGTAGCGCTCGCCGTGCGGCTGGTGGAGGACGAGGAACGCCGCCACGAAGACTCCGCCGAGCGCGAGCAATTGGCTGACCGCCCACGGCAGCCGCTCGTAGGCGCAGAAGACGATCGCCGCTACCACCAGCGTCACCGCCGCAGCTGCGAGCACCGCGCCGTCGAGCGTTCCGCCGATCGCCGCCGCGAGGAGCGCGAGGCCGGACTGGATCGCGAAGAGGACCGACGCCGACCGGGCCGCGAGCAGCGCGCGCAGCTCGATCCGGCCGAGTTGGGCGGGAGCGAGGCCGAGACGCTGCTTGAGCGACGGGGTCACTCCCGTTTGATCGGTCGGAAACCGCTGGAAATTAAGGGCGAAGCACGGCGCGGCGCGGCCCGGCGAGGAAGCCGGCGTCGACGAGCAGCGGCATGATCTCGGTCTCGGTCACCGGCCGGCCGTCGAAGCGCTCGACCGCGAGCCGCTTCGCGCCGCCGGACTTGACGTGCTCGACGAGTGCTGCGATCGCGGGGCGAAGCCAGTCCTCCTCCGGCTCTCGCAGCGGCACGAGCGTGCGGCCGCCGCGCTCGACGAAGAGCGCCGCCTCGCCGCCGAGGAGGACGACCTGGGCGCCGGCGACCCTGGCCGCGCGCGCACCGGCCCGCTTCGGCCACGGCAGGGCGGCGCCGTACGGCTGCGCCGGATCGGCGGCGGCGAGCACGAGCGGCTCCGGATCTTCCTCGGAGCGCAGCTCGCGGAGGCGCTCGACCGCGCCGGGGAGGGCGAACTGGGCGCCGCCGAGCCCCTCGACGAAGTAGCCGCGACGGCAGGCGCCGATCGTCTCGAGGTCCTTCAGCTCGGAGTAGACGGCGCTGTAGCCGCCCGGGATCCCCTCGCCGCGGACGCCGTCGCGGGTGACGATCCCCTGACGTTCGAGCAGCAGCTCGGCGAGCGCCCGGCGGTCGGGGCTGCCGAGGAAGAGCGGCTCGGTGCGCGACCAGCGGCCCTGCGTCGAGGTGATCCCCGCCCCGCGGGTGCGCGAGAAGCGGCGCGGGCGACGCTGCGCCCGCGGTGCCTCGTAGCGGCGGCCGGCCCGCAGCGGCGTCCAGGCGTCGTTCGTGACCTCGCCCGACCAGACGAGCTCCCAGAGCGCAGGCAGCGCCGCCTCGGCCTCGAGCTCCGTCTCCGCGAGGAGATCGGCCCAGAACATGGCTCCGCGCCCGAGCGTCGCCCGGATCGCCTCGGCCTCGGCGGTCTCGGGCGGCGGCGCTCCCGGCGGGCGTCCGAGGACCGGCGCGTCCTCGCGGAAGTAGAGGGCGACGCGATCGAGGCCCGGCGCCGACCCAGACGAGCTCGCCGGCGGCGCAGAGACCGTCGAGCCAGGCGGGCTGGTAATTGGGAACGCGGCGCGGCAGCACCTCGCTCTCCCACAGCGAGACCGGAAGCGCCAGGCCCTGCAGCGGCACGAGCGCCTCGCGCAGCGTCGCGCGGCGGCCGATCCCGTGCCAGGCGGGCAGGAAGCGGCCGAGCGCAGCCTGCTCTGCCGGCTCGACCTCGCGCCGCAGCGCCGCCAGCGACGCGCGGCGGAGGCGCCGGAGCACGTCGGGGTCGCACCACTCGCGCTCTGTGCCTCCCGGCCTGAGCTCGCCGCGGACGAGCAGGTCGGCGCGCTCGAGCTCGTGCAGCAGCGGCTCGAGCTCGAGCCCGAACCGCTCGTCGGCCTCGGCGGTCGTGAACGGCCCGCGGCTCTTGGCGAAGCGGAGCACGAGCTGGCGCAGCGAGTCGGGGCCGCCCTCGAGGAAGGCCTCGGGCAGCCCGCCCGGCGGCATGACGCCGAGCGCGTCGCGGTAGCGACCTGCGTCCTCGGCGGCTATCAGCCGCTCCTCGCCGGCGATCCGGGCGGTGAGCGCGCGGCGCTCGGCGAGCAGGATCGCGGCCTGCGCCTCGTCGTACTCGCCGGCCCGGAGGTCGCCGCGGCGGCGGAGGACGTCGTGCAGCTCGTCGGGGTCGCGCGGGTCGCCGCGCAGCTGCGCCTCGACCTCGGCGAGCGCGTCGGCGTCGATCAGCTCGCGCAGCTCCTCCTGTCCGAGCAGCTCACGGAGCAGGTCGCGGTCGAGCGAGAGCGCCTGGGCGCGCCGCTCGGCCGGCGGCGTGTCGTCCTCGTACATGTAGGTGGCGACGTAGTCGAAGAGCAGCGAGCTCGCGAACGGCGAGGCGGACGCGGTCTCGACCTCGACCAGATCGAGCTCGCGGGTCTGCAGGCCGCGCAGGACGTGCTTCAGAGCGGGCAGGTCGAAGACGTCCTGCAGGCACTCGCGGTAGGTCTCGAGCACGATCGGGAAGGAGCCGTACTTCCGCGCGACCTGGAGCAGGTTCTGCGCCTTCAGCCGCTGCTGCCAGAGCGGCGTCCGCTGGCCGGGGCGGCGCCGCGGGATCAGAAGCGCCCGGGCAGCGTTCTCGCGGAAGCGGGCGCCGAAGAGCGCCGTCTGGCCGACCTCGCCGACCACGAGCTCCTCGATCTCGTCCGGCCCGATCAGCAGGTCGGCGAGGCTCGGCGGCGCATCCGCCTCGGGCAGGTGCAGCGCGATCCCGTCGTCCGACCAGATCGACTGGGCGTCGAGCCCGACCGAGTCGCGCAGACGTGCGGTCAGCGCCATCCCCCACGGCGCGTGCACGCGGCCGCCGAACGGGGTGAGGATGCAGACGCGCCAGTCGCCGATCTCGTCGCGGAAGCGCTCGACGACGATCGCCCGGTCGGAGGGGACGACGCCGGTCGCGGCCGCCTGCTCGCGCAGGAAGGTGAGCAGGTTCTGGGCCGCGCTGCGGATCGAGGTGGTAGTCCTCGCCGAGGTGCGCGAGCGCCTGCTCGTCCGAGCGGGCGATCAGCTCGCGCGACGCCCGGCCGATCTTCTCGCCGAGCTCGAACGGCCTGCCGACGCCCTCGCCCTTCCAGAACGGGACGGCGCCGGGCACGCCGGGCGCGGGCGAGACGATCACGCGGTCGCGCGTGATCTCCTCGATCCGCCACGTCGAGGCGCCGAGCATGAACGTCTGCCCCTGGCGTGCCTCGTAGACCATCTCCTCGTCGAGCTCGCCGACCCGGCCGCCGCCGTCGACGAGGTGGACGCCGAAGAGGCCGCGGTCGGGGATCGTGCCGGCGTTCGTGACCGCGAGCCGGCGGGCGCCGGTGCGGCCGCGGATGACCCCGGCCGTGCGGTCCCAGACGATCCGCGGCCGCAGCTCGGCGAACTCGTCCGACGGGTAGCGCCCGGCGAGCATGTCGAGCACGTTCTCGAGCTGCTGGAGCGAGAGGTCGGCGAACGGATAGGCGCCGCGCACGAGCCGGTGCAGCTCGGCGACCTCGATCTCGTCCTCGGCCACGATCGCGACGATCTGCTGCGCGAGCACGTCGAGCGGGTTGCGCGGGATCCTCGTCTCCTCGATCTCGCCGCCCCGCATCGCCTTCGCGACGACGGCGGACTCGAGCAGGTCGGCGCGGAACTTGGGGAAGATGCGGCCCTTCGAGGTCGAGCCGAGCTCGTGGCCGGCGCGGCCGACGCGCTGGAGGCCGCGGGCGACCGACTTCGGGCTCTCGACCTGGATCACGAGGTCGACGGCGCCCATGTCGATCCCGAGCTCGAGGCTGCACGTCGCGACGAGGCACGGGATCCGCCCCGCCTTCAGGTCCTCCTCGATCAGCACGCGCTGGTCGCGGGCGAGCGAGCCGTGGTGGGCGCGAGCGATCTCTTCCTCGGCGAGCTCGTTCAGCCGCACCGCCAGCCGCTCGGCGAGCCGGCGGTTGTTGACGAACAGGATCGTCGACCGGTGCTGCTTCACGAGCTCGAGCAGCGCGGGGTACATCGAGGGCCAGATCGAGCGCGCCGTCGACTCGTAGCCGGACGTCATCACGACGTCGTCGTTGACGACCGGCTGCGACAGCTCGCTCGAAGTGCCGAGCTCGCGCAGGTCCTCGACCGGGACGACGACCTCGAGGTCGAGGTCCTTGCGCGTGCCCGCGTCGACGAGCCGGATCGGGCGATCGCCGGAGACGAAACGGCCGATCTCCTCCAGCGGGCGCTGCGTCGCCGAGAGGCCGATCCGCTGCGCCGGCCGGTCGAGCAGCGCGTCGAGGCGCTCGAGCGAGAGCGCCATGTGGGCGCCGCGCTTGGTGCCGGCGACGGCGTGCACCTCGTCGACGATCACGGTCTCGATCGTGCGCAGCGTCTCGCGCGCCTGCGAGGTCAGCATCAGGAAGAGCGACTCGGGCGTCGTGATCAGGATGTCCGGCGGCTCCTTCACCAGCTCGCGCCGCTCCTTCGCGAGTCGTGTCGCCGGTGCGGACGCCGACGCGGAGCTCGGAGCGGAGCCCCGCGAGCGGGCCGCGGAGGTTGCGCTCGACGTCGTAGTTGAGCGCCTTCAGCGGCGAGACGTAGAGCAGGCGCAGGCCGGAGCCGGGCGCCCGGTCGAGCTGGTCGATGCCGTAGAGGAACGCTGCGAGCGTCTTCCCCGAGCCGGTCGGCGCCTGGATGAGGACGTGCTCACCCGAGGCGATCGCGGGCCAGCCGGCCTCCTGCGCGGGCGTCGGCCCGTCGAAGGCACGCTCGAACCAGCTGCGCGTCTTCTCGGAAAAGGGCGCCAGCGGATCCACGTCCCCAGGGTATCGGTGCGTTGACTCGTGCCGAAGCGGCTTGTAACTTCGCGCACAACGCGAGCGAGGTGACGCATGTGGGCCTGGTTGCGGCGGCTGTGGGACTACCTGAGGAGGTTGTTCATGACCGATGACGACGCGCCCCCTGGGGTCGAGGGCCGACCGGATCACGAGCCGGGCGATCGGCGAGGAGCTGCGGGAGTTCTTCATCGAGCTGCTCAAGGACGGCAGACCTCAAGCGCTATCAGAGCGTCGGTCGCGAGGAGTTCATCGAGGAGTTCGTCAAGACCCGCGGCAAGGCACTGAGCCCAGACGCCGCGTCGACTGATCAACTCCGAGGACCTCCGCGAGATCGAGGGGCACGGATCGGCCAGGATCCAGAGCGCGCGGGCCGTCATCCTGTACGTCGTGTGCCCGCCCATGTGACCGGTCGGCTGGTGGTCGTCGGCACGGGCATCGAGCGGCCCGGATCACACTCGAGGCGCGGGCGGCGATCGAGGCCGCCGACCAGGTGCTCCACCTCGATCCCCGACCCCGTGTCGATCCATGGATACCGTCGAGCAGCTCAACCCGCGCTCACGTTGACTCGGCGACTGCTACGTCGAGGGCGAGCATCGCCGCGACGCCTACGCGCGGATGGTCGAGGCGATCCTCGAGGCCGTGCGGGCCGGCGAACGAGTCTGTGCCGCCTTCTACGGCCATCCGGGCGTCTTCTCGCTGCCGCCGCACGAGGCCGTCAAGCAGGCGCGCAGCGAGGGATTCCGAGCCAGAGATGCTGCCCGGGATCTCCGCCGAGGACTGCCTCTTCGCAGACCTCGGCGTCGACCCCGCGGAGGCAGGCTGCCAGAGCTACGAGGCGACCCGCTTCCTCGAACGGCGGCCGCGGGATCGAGCCACGCGCTGCGCTCGTGCTCTGGCAGGTCGGGGTCGTCGGCAAGCGCGACTGTCACTCGGACCGCGCGCGGTCCGCGCCGCGGCTCGGCGAGCTGACCGTCGGGGCCCTGCTCGTCTTCTACCCCGCGCGAGCTACGATCGGGTCGTCGCTCTACGAGGCCCGTCGTTCGTCGGCGTCGCGCTGGTGATCCGCTCCGACGGCGCTCGCGGCCCCCGCCGGCGGGCCGATCGACGCCGAGCGGCGACGCTCGGACTCAGTACCGCCGCTCGACCGAGCCCGACGCGCCCGTCGGCGGCGACCACGTTTCCCTTCGCCTCGTAGAGCTCGAGGGCCGTCTCGCGCCGTGACTGCGGCCTCGTCTTCCCGCCCCGCGGCGGTCAGCGCTGCGGCGAGGCTCACAGCACGTCGCCGTGCGAAGAGCGAGCGGGTCGGTCCCGGTCGACGATCGCGAGCGCCTCGCGCGCGACCGCTCGACTGCCCGCTCGAGTTCACCGGCGTCGGCCAGGACGCCCTCGCGCGCGCGATCCGCGAGAGCGATCTGCGCCCGGATGTCGTCCTCCGACGCGGTCGCCTCGACGCTGCCCCGCGACGCGCGTCCGCCTCCTCGGAGCGGCCCGCGGCGCCGAGCGTCTCCGCCAGCATGCGCGGCGACGGAGGCGAGGTTGCCCGACCTCGGCCGGCGCGCCCAGCTGCGCCGTACCCCTCCCGCAGCGCGCGTCTCGGCGGCGGCGCGTCGCCGGCGAGCAGCTCGATGTCGGCTCGGCCAAGTGCGCGCGGCCAGGCGTCGAGCCGCGCACCGAGCTCGTCGTACGAGGATGACGGCCGCCGCGACCGAGCTCCCGCGCCTCGTCGAAGCGGCCCTCGCGGCGCACGCAGGCAGCCGATCCAGCGACGGCAGCATCGCCTCGAGCAGGAGGTCGTCCCGGTGACGTGCTCGAGCAGCGCGAGCGAGCGCCGATCCCCTCGTGGACCGGGAGCGGGCCCGACCAGGCCGCGAAGCCGAACCGGCCGACGATGTCCGCCTCCTGCCAGCGGTCGTCCGCGGCGCGCTGCGTGCATGCGCGGGCGCGGCGCGAGCGCGTCCTCACCGCGCCCGACGCGGCCCGCCCAGAGCCCGCGGACGAGCCCGACCAGGAACCAGCCACGGGCGAGCGCGCGATGGCCGCTCGCGGTCGAGCCGGGGCCGCCTCGAGCGCGGGCAGCGGCCGCTTCGACCAGCCGCAAGTCTCCTCCCATCCGCACGGGATCGCTGCGGAGCCGAGCGCGACGCGCTCGATCCGGGCCGCGAGCCGCGCCGGTGCGGCGCGCCCGGCGCGGTCGATCAGCCTCGGTCAGGACGCTCTCGGCGTCGCGAGCTGCGCCCGACGGCGTGAGCACGAGCCCGAGCTCCGGCACGAGGTCGAGCACGAGCGGCGGTCGTCCGTCCCGAGCAGGCCGCCGCGCGCCCGAGCAGGCCGGTGGCCGCGTGGACGTCCCCGCGGCCGAGAGCGCGCCGGCCCGCGCGCGCCAGCCGGTCGGCGGCACGACTCGCGAGCGCTCGCCTCGTCCGAGCCCGCCGGGCCGAGCTCGAGCCGGAACGCGGTACGCCTGCTCGAGGTGGTGGCCGATGATCTCGTCGAGCTCCGGCGCTCTCGCCTGCGCGCTGCTCCGCCCAGGCCGGCGAAGCGCTCGTGCAGCTCGGCGCGCAGGCGCTTCGGCATCGAGTCGTAGGCGGCGTCGCGGATCAGGATGTGGCCGAAGCGGAAGCCGTCCTCGCCCGCGAACGTGCGCGCGTCGGGCTTGATCAGCCCCTTGCGGACGAGCGCCTGGAGCCGGCCCGCGACCTCGCCGACCTCGCTCCGGCGGCGACAGGTCGGCGACCGCGCCCCACCAGAACACCTGGCCGATCACGGCCGCCCGCTGCAGCACCGCGAGCTCGTCCGTCGTCGAGCCGGTCGAGGCGGGCCGCGAGCACCGCCTGCACCGTCTCCGGGACGCGCAGGGTGTCGACGGCGGCGAGCGGCTCGAGCCGCCCGTCGCGTTCGACGAGGACGCCGTCCTCGACGAGCATTCGCAGCATCTCCTCGAGGAAGAGCGGGTTGCCGCCGGTCGCGCGCGCAGACCGCGTCGGCCGCGTCCGGGTCGAGCGGCCCGGCGAGGTTCTCGAGCAGCGCCCGCGCCTGCTCGAGCGGCAGCGGCGCGAGCTGGATCGTCGTGCCCGTCCAGCCCGGCCGCAGCTCCGCGAGGTCGGGGCGCGCGAGGCAGCAGACGAGGATCGGTGCGTCGCGGCTCCAGCCGGCGAGGTACTCGACGAGGTCGAGGAAGGCCGGCTCCGCCCACTGGATGTCGTCGAGGACGAGCACGAGCGGCTGCGCTCGCGCGCGAGCGTCTCGCAGCAGCCGGCGGACCGCCGCAGTAGAGCTCGTCGCTGCGCGAGCGCGGCTCGGCGCGGCCGACCGCCTCGAGGACGCGGCCGTGCGCCGTCGCGCCGTCGGGCTCGCCGCCGAGGATCGCGTCGAGGTCGAGCGTCGCGGACGAACTCGACGAGCGGCCAGTACGTGATCCCGTTGCCGTACGGGAGGCAGCGGCCCTCGAGCACGAGCGCGTCTTCGCCCGGCGGTCGAGACGAGCTCCGCCGCCAGCCGCGACTTGCCCACTCCCGGCTCGCCGACGATGGTCACGATCCGGCAGGTGCGGTCGGCGGTCGCGCGCTCGAGCTCCGCGAGCAGCGCATCGAGCTCGGCGGCACGGCCCACGAGCGGCGAGTCGAGCCGGCGCGCGAGACCGGCGGCGTCCGGCGCGACGTCGAGGAGGCGCCAGGCGTCGACGGGCATCGGACTTGCCCTTCAGCTCCAGCGCCGGCACCGGCTCGACGGTGACGGCGTCGCGGACGAGCCGGATCGTCGCGTCGCCCGCGAGGATCTCGCCCGGTGCTGCCGTCGCCTCGAGCCGCTGCGCGACGACGACGGCGTCCCCGGTCGCGAACGGATCGCCCTGAGCCGGGTCGCCGGCGAACACCTCGCCGGTGTGGACGCCCGTGCGGACGCCGATGCGGACGCCGAAGGCCGCGTCGAGCGAGTCGTTCAGCCGCGCGAGCTCCTCGCGGAGCTCGACCGCGGCCCGCACTGCGCGCAGCGCGTCGTCCTCGTGGACGACGGGGATGCCGAAGACGCCGAGCACGGCGTCGCCGACGAACTTCTCGATCGTGCCGCCGTGCCGCTCCAGCACCTCGCGCGCCGTCTCGTGATAGCGCGACCAGACGCCCCGGAGGGCCTCCGGGTCGAGTTGCTCACCGAGCGGCGTCGAATCTGCGACGTCGCAGAAGACGAGCGTGACCGTCTTCCGGACCATGAAGCGAGTCTAGGACGGTTTCTAAGTAGTGCCTAGCCCACCGCGAAGAGCAGGAACTGCGTGAACGCCGCCGGAGAGAAGTTGTTGTCGCTGACGAGGATCAGCGAGCGGCGGCCGTCGGGCAGGTTCGGCCCCAGCGTCATCCCCTCGACGTTGTCCAGCGGGATCCCGAGCGTGTCGAGGTCGAGCAGCAGCGTCTTCTCGGCGCGCCGGAGCCCGAAAAGCCGCGGGATCGTGTCGAAGCCGTTGATGTCCGTGGCGCGCGCGAGCGAGACCTCGAAGAGCTTGATCGTGTTCCCCGTGTCGGGCGCGCCGACCGAGAACGACCGCTCCATCGAGAGCATGAAGTCGTTGGTGAACGGCAGCAGCTCGACGAGGCCGTTGACGGCGAACTGGTTCGCCGGCACGGGCGGCTCGGCGATCGGCTCGGTCATGTAGACGAACTGCCGGTCGAGCGCGCGCTGGGCCAGGTCGTAGCGGAGGATCCGCGCCGGACTGCCGGCGGCGAGGGTCGCCGGCGGACCGTCCTGCGCCAGCGCCGCCTCGGTGCCGGTGAAGAGGAAGCGGCCGTCGGGCGACGTCGCCGCGCTCTCGAAGCCGAGGTTCTGACGGACACCGCGCGTGCCGGCGGCGTTGGGGTTGAAGTAGTCCGGGAGCGGCAGCGCCGAGAGTTGCTGCCCGTCCAGTCCGAATTCGCGCACCCACGGATCGATCAACCGGGCCGCGAACCCCTCGGACGTGACGATCAGCGTCCGGTTCTTCGTCAGCGTCAGACCCTCCGGGTCGAGGCTCCCGGCGGCGAACGGCTGGCCGGACGCATCGCGCAGCGTGGTCACCCCGACGATCTGGACGGCAGGCCCGGCGAACCCCACCGCGATCTCGACCGTGTAGAAGCGGACACCGGCCTGGTCGTCGGAGAGGACGTAGTAGACGTCCAACGCCGCGTCGTAGGTGATGCTCGAGAGCCCGCCGAAGCTCGTTCCCTGGAACTGCGTCGCCGTCGGGAAGATCTGCTGGCCGAGGAACTGGAGCTTGGTCGACGGCGCCGCCTGCGCGGGGGCTGCGGCGACGAGCGCAACGGCCAGGACGAGAAGAAGCCTCTTCATCCCGGCCGGGACCCTACTACGCGAGCAGGTACACCGTGAACGCGATCGCCAGCACGACGGCCACCAGCGCGGCGACTGCGATGTGGACGCCGCCGAGGACGAGCCAGGGGGTGCGCTCGCTGCGCCCCTGCTCCGCCTCCTCGACGAGGTCCTCGGTCTTCTCGACGGGATCTGCCATCACGTTGTCGATACCCGCGCGAGCTAGGATCGAACCGTGCCCGACGCCCTGCACTTCACCGGTAACGCGGACGCCGACCGGCTGATCGCCGCCGAGCCGCTCGCGCTGCTGATCGGGTTCGTGCTCGACCAGCAGGTGACGGTGCCGACCGCGTTCGCGGGGCCGCTGAAGCTGCAGCAGCGGCTCGGCCGGCTCGACGCGGGCGAGATCGCCCGGCTCGACCCGGAGCGGCTCCTCGAGCTCTTCCGCGAGAAGCCCGCGATCCATCGCTTCCCCGGGAACATGGCGAAGCGCGTCCAGGAGCTCTGCGCGGTCGTCGAAGAGGACTACGGCGGCGACGCTGGCCGGGTGTGGGGCGACGCGACCGACACGGACGACCTGAAGCGCCGGATCGAGGCGCTGCCCGGCTTCGGCGAGATGAAGGTGAAGGCGCTCGCCTCCGTGCTCGCGCGCCGCTACGGCAACGCGATGGCGGAGCCGCTCGTCCCCGACCACCCGATGCTCGGCGACGTCGACTCCCCGGAGGCCCTCGTCGAGTACCAGGCGGCCAAGCGCGCGTACAAGGCCTCCCTGCGCGCCGCGGCCGGTTGATCGAG
Source organism: uncultured Gaiellaceae bacterium (assembly GCA_963827015.1). Taxonomy (GTDB): domain Bacteria; phylum Actinomycetota; class Thermoleophilia; order Gaiellales; family Gaiellaceae; genus Gaiellasilicea. The sequence goes on from CAWGZI010000001.1 coordinate 202,598, forward strand.
CTCCGGCTCTTCCGCGACGGCGGCCAGTCGGCCGCCGACATCGCCAACGAGGTGGCCGAGTTCGTCGGCGCCGCCCGCAGCAGCCTCGAGCTCGCCCTCTACGACATCCGCCTGCACGGGGAGGCTGCCCAGATCGTCACCGGCGCGCTCCTCGCCGCCCAGGACCGTGGCGTCGCCGTCCGCCTCGTCTACAACGTCGACCACCCGGGGCCGATCCCGGTGCCGCCGCCTCCGCAGACGGCCCCGGAGCTGCTGGAGGCGCTCCCCATCGCGACGCGGCCGATCCCGGGCGTCCCCGACCTGATGCACCACAAGTACGTCGTCCGCGACCGGGAGGCGATCTGGACCGGGTCGCTGAACTGGTCGCAGGACTCGTGGGCGCGGCAGGAGAACGTCGTCGCGATCGTCCACTCGCAGGACCTCGCCTACGCCTACGGGCTCAATTTCGACGAGCTCTGGAACACCGGCGACGTCGTCGACTCCGGCAAGGTGGAGCCGCGGCCGGTCGACGTCGGCGAGATCGAGGTGCGGCCCTGGTTCGCCCCCGAGCACGGTGAGGCGCTCGCGCACCGGATCGCCAAGCGCCTCGGACAGGCACGGCGGCGGATCCGGATCGCGTCGCCGGTGCTCAGCTCGGGCCCGATCCTCGGCACCCTCGCCGAGATCTGCTCGGACGGGAAGGTGGACGTCGCCGGCGTCGTCGACGACACCCAGGTCGACGGCGTCCTGCACCAGTGGCGACTGAACGGGAACGCGAGCTGGAAGGTGCCGGCGCTGCGGCGCTTCCTCGAGGCGGCGGGCTTCGCCGGCAAGCCGTCGACGACGTGGGCCCCGGACACCGTGCACGACTTCATGCACGCGAAGATCACCGTCGCCGACGACGTCTCCTTCATCGGCAGCTTCAACCTCTCGCACTCGGGCGAGATGAACGCGGAGAACGTGCTCGAGATCAAGGACGCGGCCATCGCAGACCGACTGGCGGCCTTCGTCGACGAGATCCGCGTGCTCTACCCGCTCGTCACCCTCCCGGAGGACAAGACTCCGGCCGCAGCGGCATCTCCGCTTCTGTGAGGCGCATCCTCCCAGCCCTCGCCGGCGCGCTCGCGCTCGGCGTCGCCGCCGCGTCTGCGGGCAAGGTGGCGGGCGTCGCCTCCTGCCCGGTCTTTCCCGCCTCGAGCCCCTGGAACCAGCGTGTCGACAAGCTCCCCGTGGCGCCGAACTCGGACCGGATCGTCGCCGCGATCGGGGCGGACGACCACGTCCACGCCGACTTCGGCTCCGGCCTCTGGGACGGCGGCCCGATCGGGATCCCGATCACGGTCGTCGGCAAGTCGCAGGCGAGGTCGCGCGTCGCGTTCGAGTACGCGAGCGAGTCGGACAAGGGCCCGTACCCGATCCCGAGCAACGTCGCGATCGAGGGCGGCCGCAATGCGGACGGCGACCGCCACGCCCTGATCGTCGACCGCGACAGCTGCAAGCTCTACGAGCTCTTCGCGCTCTACCCGACCGCCGGAGGCGGCTGGCGCGCCGGCTCGGGCGCGATCTTCGACCTCCGCTCGAACAAGCTGCGGCCGGCCGGCTGGACGTCGGCCGACGCCGCCGGGCTGGCGATCCTGCCGGGGCTCGCCCGCTACGAGGACGTCGCCCGCGGCCGAATCGACCACGCTCTCCGCTTCACCGTCCAGGACACGCGGCGCGCGTACGTCTGGCCGGCGCGGCACTTCGCGAGCGACAAGACCGATCCGTCGCTGCCGCCGATGGGCATGCGCTTCAGGCTCAAGCGGAGCTACCCGATCGGGGGCTTCCCGCGGCAGGCGAGGATCGTGCTCCAGGCGCTGAAGGAGTACGGGATGATCGTCTCCGACAACGGCTCGAACTGGTACCTGAGCGGCGCCCCGAGCCCGAAGTGGTCGAACGACCAGCTGCACACGCTCCACCGCGTCCCCGGGTCGGCCTTCGAGGTCGTCGACGGGACGAAGCTCAAGCCGTAGCATCGCCGTCGTGCGGCCGCGCCCCGACCGGATCGAGCGCCTTCCGGAGCAGTACTTCACGACGCTGCTGGCGCGGGTGCTCGCGGCGGGCGACGACGTGATCGACGTCGGGCGCGGCAACCCGGACGTGCCGCCGCCCGCCCATGTCCTCGACGCGCTGTTCGAGTCGGCGCGCGAGCCGACCGCCGCCGTGCACGGCTACCCCCCGTTCGCCGGGCTCCGGAAGGCGAAGGAGGCGATCGCGGAACGGTACGCATCCGTCTACGGCGTCGAGCTCGACCCCGCCACCGAGGTCGCGCTCCTGCCGGGGACGACGACGGCGCTCGTCGAGCTCGCGTTCGTGCTCGCCGAGCGCGGAGAACGGATCCTGCTGCCCGATCCCGGCTATCCGGATTACACCTCGGGGGTGGTGCTCGCGGGCGCCGAGCGCGTCGGGCTGCCGCTCGCCGAGGACGGACGGCCCGAATGGGACGGCGCGCCGCGCGACGGAATCGCCGCCGTCTACCTCAACTACCCGGCGAACCCGATCGCCGTCGCAGCCCCGCCCGGAGTCTTCGCGGAGGCTGTCGACTTCGCGCAACGGACGGGTGCGGCGATCGTCCACGACTTCGCCTACGGCGACCTCGTCTTCGAGGGCCGGCAGCCCGAGAGCTTCCTGGCCGCCGAGGGCGCCCGCGAGGTCGGCGTCGAGATGTTCTCGCTCTCGAAGAGCTACGGCATGGCCGGCTGGCGACTCGGCTATGTCGTCGGCAACGCCGAGATCGTGGCGCGGCTGAACCTGCTCCAGGAGCACAATCGCTCCGGGATCTTCGTCCCGCTGCAGCGGGCGGCGATCGCGGCGCTGACCGGTTCGCAGGAGACGGTGGAGCAGCGGCGGGCGCTCTACGAGCGGCGGCGCGACCGCGTCCTCGAGGCGATCCCGGGCGCGCGCTGCGAGGGCACCTTCTTCGTCTGGTTCCCGCTTCCGGAGGACCTCACGTTCGAGCGCCTGCTCGACGACCACCGCGTCGCGGTCGCCCCGGGTGAGGGCTTCGGCGAGCGTGGCCGCGGCTACGCGCGGCTGTCGCTGGCGACGGCGGACGAGGCGCTCGACCTGGGGCTCTCGCGGCTCCGTCAGGCGCTCGCCGGAGGGTAGAGTCCGGTCGTGTTCGAGGACCTGCTGCGGCGGTGGGACGGCGAGCACGCAGTCATTCGCCACGACTCCGAGAGCGACGCGTGGATGCTGGTGTGCCTCCACTCGACGCGGCTCGGGCCGGCCATGGGCGGCACCCGGCTCAAAGCCTACGAGGGACCGGCGGAGGCGCTCGAGGACGCGCTCCGGCTCGCGGCCGGGATGACCCGCAAGCTCGCGGTGCTCGGCCTCCCGTGCGGCGGCGGCAAGGCCGTGCTCGCAGTGCCGGAGGTGCCGACGGGCGAGGCGCGGCGCCACCTGTTCGAGCGCTACGGCGAGCTGATCGAGTCGCTCGGCGGCAGCTTCGTGACCGGCCCGGACGTGAACACGGGCGAGGCCGACATGGACGTGATCGGGGAGCGCACGCGGCACGTCTTCTGCCGGAGCGCCGCCGAGGGCGGCTCCGGCGATCCGAGCATCCACACCGCGCTCGGCGTCTTCCACGGCATCCGCGCCACGCTCGCGCACGTCGACGGGTCGGACGACGTGGCCGGCAAGAAAGTCCTCGTCCAGGGAACGGGCTCCGTCGGGGCGAAGCTGGCGCGGCTGCTGCTCGACGCCGGGGCGGTCGTGCTCGTCAGCGACGTGGACGAGGAGCGTGCGCGCGCGACCGGCGGCGACCCGGTGCCGGCCGACGGCGCGCTCGAGCTCGAGTGCGACGTCTACGCCCCGTGCGCGCTCGGGGCGACGCTGAACGCCGACTCGATCTCGAAGCTCCGCTGCCGGATCGTCGCGGGCGCGGCCAACAACCAGCTCGCCGAGCCGGAGGACGGCGAGCGGCTGCGCACGGCGGGCGTCCTCTACGCCCCGGACTACGTGATCAACGGCGGCGGTGCCCTGCACGGGATCGGGCTCGAGCAGCTCGGCTGGGACGACGACCGGCTCGAGCGCGAGGTGGCGGGGATCGCAGACACGCTCGCCGGGATCTACAGGCAGGCCGACGCCGAGCAGATCACGACGAACGAGGCCGCGGAACGGCTTGCGGCCGAGCGGCTCGCCGGCGCCGGCGGACTGGGAGTTTCCGCGCCGCAGCGCTAGCATCGAAGCTCGATGCCTCGCCGGTTGCCCCTGCTGGCACTGGTCGCTGCGGCGGCCTGCGTCGGCACGGGATCGGCGACGACGATCGCGGCCGAGCCGTTCGTGATCCCGTACCTGTCGGGCGGCGCAGGCGTCTATCTCGACGGCGACGGCAGGCCGGTCACCAGCGAGGGCGCGCCGACCTCGCCGGGGATCCACATCCGCCCGAGTCTGCCGGCGGCTCCGCGTCCGCTGCCGCCGGCGCCGGTGCCCCCCACCCCGCTCCCGCCCGCCGAGGCGACTCCCACACCGCCGCCCGCCGAGCCGCTGCCGCCCGCCGAGCCGCTGCCGCCGCCCGTGCCGGCGCCGGCCCCGATCCCGGCGCCGCCGCCCGCGGGCTACCAGCGGGCCGACCTCGTCGCCGCAGTCGCGCTCCCGAACGTGACCTCGGTCTTCTGCCGCACGGACGCCTCCTGGCCCACCGACGGGTTGCTCGCCAACACCACCGGTTACTGGCGCTGGGGCGGCAACGAGATCACGATGCGGACCTGGCGCTGCGAGGGAATCGCCCAGGACCGCATCGGGACGGAGCTCTTCGCGCGCGGGCTCTTCGTGCTGGCGCACGAGGCCGCACACGCGGCGGGCGTCGTCTACGAGTGCGATGCCGACATCAGGGGGCTGAAGACGATGGGCGAGATCACGGCGCGGCTCGGCTGGGGATACGCCGTCGGCGAGGCGGCGGGCCGCCAGATGAACGACCTGATGAGCCGCAACCCGCCGCCCGAGCCGTACTGCATCGGCCGCGTCCCGTACCCCTGGCCCTAGCTCCTAGGCGGCCAGGCGCAGCCAGTAGACGTCCGTCCGGAGCGGGTGCATGCGCACGCCGTCGGGCAGCAGCTCGCGGAGCCGCGTGAGGAGCGCCACCCGCTCCGGCTCCGGCAGCGCCGCGACCATGCTCCACGACTCCACCTGCGCCAGCACGCCCTCGCGGTCGACGTGGATCGGGTTCGGGAAGCTCGCCTCGGCGAGGGACGCGAACGGCCCCGGCAGCGGCGTCTTCCAGAGGCCTGTACGGACAGTCTGCTCGGGCGGCTTTTCGATCGCGCCCGCCCGGTACGCCTCCCAGAACTCCTCCGGCAGCGGCGGCTCGAAGTCGCCGTCGGCCTGGTTGAAGAGGATCACGAGCGTCCCACCGGGGCGGAGGACGCGGGCGATCTCGGCCACGACCGCGTCGGTGGCGAACCAGTGGAACGCCTCACCGACGAAGACCGCGTCGACGGCCGAGTCGGACAACGGGATCGCGTCCGCCGTGCCGGCCAGCGCCTCTGCCTCCGGCACGACGCGCTCGAGCACCTCCCGCATCCCGTCGAGCGGCTCGACCGCGATCACCCGGGCGAACCGCGGCACCAGCTGCCGGGTCAGCTTGCCCGTGCCGGCGGCGAGGTCCAGCACCACCGCGCCGTGAGGGAGCCCCACGGCATCGAGTGCCGCCTCGGCGTAGCCCGGCCGCCCGCGCTCGTACGCCTCCGCCGCGCGGCCGAAGCTGCCGGCAAGGTCCGGCACTAGCCGACGCCGGCGAGGAGGAACGCGCGGCTCTCGCGCAACATCTCGCGCGCGATCACGAGCCGCTGCACCTCCTGCGTGCCCTCGTAGATCTGCGTGATCTTGGCGTCGCGCATGAAGCGCTCGACCGGGTACTCCTTGATGTAGCCGTAGCCGCCGAGGATCTGGACCGCCTCGGTGGCGACCCACATCGCGACGTCGCCGCACTTCAGCTTCGCCTGCGCGGATGCCTTCGTCAGCTCCGGCCCGTCGATCCCCGCGTCGGCCATCTGGCCGAAGCGGTACAGGAGCCCGCGCGCGGACTCCGTCTCGGTCTCCATGTCGGCGAGCTTCGCCTGGATCAGCTGGTGCTGGCCGATCGGCTTCCCCATCGTCTCGCGCGTCTTCGCGTACTCGAGCGCGTAGTCGGTCGCGCCCTGGGCGATCCCGAGCGCCTGCGCCGCGACGCCCGGGCGCGAGCGGTCGAGGATCCGCATCGCGATCTTGAACCCCTCGCCCTCCTCGCCGAGCAGGTTCGCGGCGGGGATCCGGCAGTCGTCGAAGGTGAGCTCGCCGGTGGTCGAGCCGGAGATGCCCATCTTCGGCTCGAGCCGCGCGACCGCGAAGCCCGGCGTGTCGGCCTCGACGAGGAACGCGGAGATACCGGCATGGCCCGCGTCCGGATCGGTCTTGGCGAAGACGGTGTAGAGCTTTGCGACGCCGGCGTTCGTGATGAAGCGCTTGCTCCCGTTGAGGACGTACTCGTCGCCCTCGCGGACGGCGGTGGTCCGCATGGCGGCGGAGTCCGAGCCCGAGCCGGCCTCGGTGAGGGCGTATGCCGGCAGCCATTCGCCGCTGGCGAGCTTCGGCAGGTACGCCTCCTTCTGCGCCTGCGATCCGGCGAGCTTGAGCCCGAGCGAGCCGAGCTCCTGCACGGCGAGCAGCAGACCGCTCGTCGCGCAGACCTTCGAGACCTCCTCGATCGCGACGAGCGCGAGCAGCGTCCCGGTGCCGGATCCGCCCCACTCCTCGTCGAAGAGGAGGCCGAAGAGGTCGTGCTCGCGGAAGGTCTCGACGACGTCCCACGGGAACTCGTGCGACTCGTCGATCTCGGCGGCGCGCGGCGCCACCCGCTCGCGCGCGAGGGTGCGGACGAGCTCGCGGATCTCGCGCTGCTCCTCGCTGAGGACGTCCCAGGCCACGGGGCCGATTCTACGGCTCAGCGTGCGCCGAGCGGGGTGACGCAGGACCGGTACGCGGCCCGCGCCCGCGGCTTGTCGCCGAGCAGCCACGGTGAGGCGCCGGCGCTGTAGTAGGCGGCGAGCCGCGTCCGCGTCCTCGTCTTCAGGAACCGGCAGATCGTCTCGACGAAGCCGGGATCGTCCACGCTCGTCCCCCACTCCGCGATCGCGTACGGCTTCCAGGGATGCGCCCGGTAGAGGGCCTCGTTCGCCGCGTGCGAGGCGAGGCCGACCCGGCTCGCGTAGATGTCGTTCCCGACCATGTCGACGAAGCGGTCGCCGGGGTAGAAGCGCTGAGCGGGCCTGGAACTGCCGGAGTCCATGCCGGCGATCGGGTTCCAGATCACGGTCAGGCGGTCGACCGGGTTCTCCGGCAGGCGCTGCCCGATCGGCTCCTGCCCGAGCGCGCGCAGCTGCTCGTCCACGTCGCCGCCGTGCAGGAGCACGTACGCGCGCCGGAAGGCCTGCCGGTACGCAGCGGCCGAGTGCGAGGCGCCGCGCGAGCGGCCGTCGACGTCGACCGGTGAGTAGAGGTTCCTCGGGTTGTTCATCTCGGCGAGGAACCGGACGTACATCGGGGAGCCGAAGCGGGCGATCGCGCCGTTGAGCGCGACCAGGTACGCGTCGCCGTGGCCGGCCGCGATCCCGGCGGGCGTGATCGCCTCGCGCCGTTCGCGGCCCCGGTCGGTGCCGATGTGGATCATCGGCACGGGTCGCAGCCCGGCCAGCAACTCTGCGAAGGGCGACCCCCACGAGCTGCCCTGCTCCCAGCCGAGAAAGATGTGGCGCACGGTCGAGGTCTGCCCCGTGTGGCGCTTGAAGCGGTCGGCCTTGCCGGCGACGCCGAGCAGCGGCCGGTTGACGGCGGTCGTGGCGCCCCACGCGGCTGCAGCCGCGATCACGGCAGCCGTCAACCCCAGTGCCCCCAACAGCGCGACCCGGCGCATCGCGGTGTTGTAGCCGAAGCCGCGGACGATCGCCAGCCGCCGCGGGGCTAGCGCACGCGCACGTCGACGTACGTCAACAGGCGCTCTGTCGGGCCGAGATGGACGATCAGGACGGCGCGATAGACCCCTGCGGCCGTGTAGGTGTGGCCGAGGAAGCGCGGCGGGCTCCCCAGTCCGGAGCGGGCCGCGCCGTCGCCGGCGACGAAGTCCCAGCTCGTCGCGGCGCGGGCCTGCCGGACGGTCGCCCGAAAGCTGACGGGAAACGGCGCTCGACCCGAGTGCGGCGTCGGAGCGAGCCGAAGCGGCTCGGCGCCGCCCCTGCCGACCTGGACGCGGGCCTGCGTCAAGTAGCGGACACCGCTGCCCTTGAAGGGCGGCTCGAGGAAGACGACCAGCATCGCGTCGTAGACGCCCTTCTCGGCGTAGGTGTAGGGGATCGACATCGGCGGCTGGCCGTTGCCGACCTGCACCTTCCCGTCACCGAACGCGAGCTCCCAGCGGACGACCGGCTTCGCCAGCTTCACCGTGCCGGTGAACGTCACCGCCAGCGGCGCGTCGCCGCGTGCCGGCTCGACGGCCAGGCTGAGCTGCGCGAGCGTCGGCGGCACCGGCGGGACGCGGCCGGATGCGCTGGCGCCGATCGGGGTGATGCAGCGCCGGTACTCCGCCCGGGCGGCGTTCTTCGAGCCCAGGTCGTACGGCGACCCGGGCCGCGCGTCGAAGTAGGCGGCGAGCCGTGCCCGCGGCTTGGTGCGCAGGAACCGGCAGACCTGCTTGACGAAGCCGGGGTCGTCGATCGAGGTGCCCCACTCCGGCAGCGCGTACGGCTTGCCCGGATGCGCGCGGTAGAGCGCCTCGTTCGCTGCGTGCGAGGCGATGCCCATGCGGTTGGCGAACATGTCGTTGCCGACCATGTCGAGGTACGCATCGCCGGGATAGAACGCCTGTGCCGGCCGCTTGCTGCGGGCGTCGAAGCCGGCGATCGGGTTCCAGATCACGGTCAGGACGGGCGCGGCGTTGATCGCGAGCTCCCGGCCGACCGGCGGCATTCCCAGGCGGCGCAGCGCCGCGTCGACCTGACCGCCGCCGTGGAGGATCAGGTAGGCGCGCCGGAACGCCTGCTTGTACGCCGCAGGCGAGTGCGACGGGCCCCTCGAGGTGCCGTCGAGCCGCGTCGGCGCGTAGAGGTTGCGCGGGTTGTTCATCTCCGCCATCACGCGCACGTAGATCTCACCGCCGTGGGCCGCGATCGCGCGGTTGAGCGCGATCAGGTAGGCGTCGCCGCCGCCCGCCGCGATCTGCGCCGGGGTGATCGCCTCGCCGCGGCCTCGTCCTGCGTCGGTGCCGAGGTGGAGCATCGGCACGGGCTTCAGCCCCGCGAAGAGATCCGCGAACGGCGAGCCCCAGGTGCTCCCCTGGCCCCAGCCGAGGAAGATCTGCCGAACCTGTGAGTCCTGGCCGGTCTGGGCCTCGAAGCGATCGGCCTGGCCGGCGATTCCGAGCAGGGGCCGATTGACGGCATCTGAGCCGCCACGCGCGGCACTTGCACCGGCGGCGAGCGCGAGCGCGAGCGCGAGGAGCGGAACACGCCGCATCGGCTCAGTATTGGACGAAAACCAGACGGCGTCCAGAAGGTCTAGCCAGGCGGCCAGTCCCTCGCCGCCGAGTCACGCGCTCGAGAGGATGCGCCCGCGTACCTCGCCGAGCGGATCGCCGCGGAGCACCACGTCGTCGCCGTCCTCGAGGAACGTCCGCGCGACGCCGCCGTCGAGCCGGACGGGCTCCGCGCCGTTCACGGTCAGCTCGATCAGGCTGCCCTCGCTGCCCCGTTCCGTGCCGGAGATCGTCCCGGAGGCCATCAGGTCGCCGGTGCGGACGCTCGCGCCGTTCGCGGTCGCGTGCGCGAGCTGCTGCGGCATCGTCCAGTAGAGCCCGCGGGCATTGCCGCGCGAGATCACGGTGCCGTTCAGCTCCACCTCGAGCGGGATGTCGAACGCCCAGTCGCCGTCGACCCGGAGGTACGGGAGCGGCTCGGGCTCCTGCGCCGGCGCGGGCACGCGGCGTTCCTCCAGCAGCGCGAGCGGCGTCACCCACGCGGAGACCGAGGTGGCGAAGCTCTTGCCGAGGAACGGGCCGAGCGGGACGTACTCCCATGCCTGGATGTCGCGCGCGCTCCAGTCGTTCACGAGCACGACGCCGAAGACGTGGTCGGCGAAGTCGCCGGTCGGCACGGGCTCGCCGAGGCGGCTCGGCGTGCCGACGACGAAACCGAGCTCGAGCTCGATGTCGAGCCGGCGGGAAGGCCCGTACGTCGGGGCGTCCGCATCCGGCGGCTTCGCCTGGCCACGCGGCCGGGTCACCGGCGTGCCGCTGACGACGACGGTGCCGGCGCGGCCGTGGTAGCCGACGGGGAGATGGCGCCAGTTCGGCAGCAGCGGCTCGGAGTCGGGCCGGAACATGCGGCCGAGGTTGGTCGCGTGCTCGAGCGAGGAGTAGAAGTCGACGTAGTCGCCGACCGTGAACGGCAGCTGCGGCTCGACGTCCGCGAGCGGGAGCAGCTCGCCGGCCGCCAGCGCCCGCTCGGTCGTGCGCTCCCAGGCGGCGCGCCCCTGCGCCAGCAGCTCGTCGAGCGAACCGGGCCCGAGGTCTGCCACCTCCTCGCCGCGGCGGAAGCCGAGGTGCCGCTCCCTGTCGCGGACGAAGGTGCCGAAACCCTGGATCACAGGATCCCCAGCTCCTGCAGCTCCTCGACCGGCTCGAAGAAGGAGCAGCTGCCGACGGCGACGAGCTGCTCGCGCCGCACGGCCTCCAGCTCCTCCGCAGGTGCCTCGCGCCCGTTCCAGCGCAGTGACTCGGCGTCGAGCTCGACGTCGCCGCCCAGCGCCGTCTCGTCGGCGAACGCGCAGGCGGCGAGGACGTTGAGGAAGCCGTGCCTGCCCTCGGCTGCGAGTGGATGGTGCAGCCCGGCGGTCGCTTTGAACGGCACACCCGCGTCGCGGCAGACCGAGAGGAAGCGGCCGAGCTCGCGCTCCGTCGGCACCTCGGCGCCGCCGCAGCGGACCTTCGCGCGGAGCCCGTTCTCGGCGAGCGCGGCGACCTTCTCCTCCAGCCCGTCGCCGAGCGGCAGCTCGACGTAGGCCTCGCCCGCCAGGCCTTCCAGGCCGGCCTGCCAGCGCGTCTCCACCGCCTCGGCGCGCAGGTCGCCCTCGTGGGGGGCGTCGAGCAGGATCGAGAGCGCGCGCTCCTCGCCCTCGAGCGCGTCCAGCTTCGATGCGGGCCAGACGAGCCGCGCCAGGAGCCAGGCGTGCTCGTCCGCGCGGGCGCGCCGGTCCTCCTCGATCGCATCGGGCACCGCCAGGCTCGCCGGCGGGAAGAGCGGTGCATGGTCGATCAGCGCGCGGAGCGCGGCGCGGCGGGCGTCGCTCACGGAGCGGCCGCCAGGGCGGTCGCGGCCGCGTCGCGGAGGAGCCGCGCCCGGCCCGCGGACACCGTCAGGTCGAAGCCGGGCCGGTGGACCGCGAACGCGGCCGCCGGCGGCGGCTCGCCGGTCAGGCCAGCGTAGACGACGAGAGCGGCGAGATACGTCCCGAGCGGGCTGGGATGGAAGCCGTCCGGCCCGTACAGGGGCAGCTTTGGGCTGCGCTTCCAGGCGGCCTGCCACGCACGACCGGCCGGGTACAGCTCCGCATCGGCCGCCTTCGCCGCACTTCCGTACGACGCGATCACGTCGACGAGCGCGCCCGCGCGATAGCTCTCGGGCCAGACGGTCAAGAGCGCGGGCCGTGCACCGTGCTCGCGCGCGAGGTCGGCGAGCCGGGTCGCCCATTCGCGCAGGTTGATCTGGCTGTCGGGCAGAGCGGACGGGCCCTGCTGCATGACGACGGCGTCCCAGTCGCCGGAGGCGAGCTCCGCCGGCACCTGGCCTGCGTTCCAGTGATCCTCGAGGCTCATGCCGCCCGGGGCGATCGTGCGGTACTCGATCTCGGTGCCGAACCCGCGCGCGAGCGTCGCCACCACCGCCGGCAGGTCGTTCGTGTGCGTGAGGCTGTTGCCGACGAAGAGCACGCGCAGCGGCTCCCCGCCCGAGTCGCGCGGCGCGTGCGCGCAGCCGGCGACCACGGCCACGAGGGCGATCGACAGCAGGCGGCGCACGGCGGGAGGATACGCCGCCGGCCGGTAGAGTCGCCGCCGTGATTCTCGAGAACGGGGTCATCCGGACGCTCGATCCGTCGCTGCCGACCGCGCGGGCGCTCGCGATCGCCGGCGCGTACGTCGCGGGCGGCGTCGGCGTGCACGAGTCGGCGCTCGCGAGCCCGGACACGGTCGACCTCGGCGGCCGCTGCGTCCTCCCCGCCTTCACCGACTCGCACGTCCACTTCCCGACCTGGTCGCTGGCGCAGCAGCAGGTGAAGCTCGACGGCTGCACGTCGATCGACGAGGCGCTCGCGCGCGTCGGCGCGGCGAGCGTGCCGCCCGGCCGCTGGCTGCGCGGCTACGGCTGGCGCGACGGCGACTGGAGCCCGCGGGTCGAGCCGACGAAGGAGGCGCTGGACGAGGTGACCGGGGAGCACGCCCGCGATCCTGATCTCGAAGGACTACCACTCGGTCTGGCTCAACTCGGCGGCGCTCGCAGCTGCGGGCGGCGATCTCGAGGTGCACGGCGGCGTCGTCGAGCGGGACGAGGCGGGCGAGCCGACGGGCGTCCTGCGCGAGGAGTCGGCATGGCGCTTCCGAGACCGCTACGTGATCACCACGCAGGACGAGTGGGTGGAGGCGACCAGAGCCGGGATCAAGCTCGCGAACTCGCGCGGCGTCGGTGCGATCCACGACAAGGACGGCTGGCTCGGCTCGCCGGGGATCTTCCAGCGGCTGCGTGACGAGGGGAACCTCTCGCTGCGCGTCTGGGGCTCGATCCCGCACGAGCAGCTCGACGCGGCGGGGAAGCTCTCGCTTCGCTCCGGCTTCGGCGACGACTACCTGCGGATCGGCTACCTCAAGTGCTTCATGGACGGCACGCTCGGCTCCCAGACGGCGCTGATGACCGACGGAGCGGGCGTCGAGATCACGAGCCGCGAGGAGCTCGAGGAGATCATCCGCCGCGGCGCCGAGCGCGGCTGGCCCGTCGGCGTGCACGCGATCGGCGACCAGGCGAACCGGAATGCGCTCGACGCGTTCGAGGCGACCCGCGAGGCGTGGGAGCCGAAGGAGCCTGCGGCACCGGATCGAGCACGCCCAGTGCCTCACGGCCGAGGACGTCCCGCGCTTCGCGGAGCTCGGGATCGCGTGCTCGGTGCAGTTCTCGCACGCCCCCTCCGACCGCGACCTCGCCGACCGGCTCTGGGCGGAGCGGCTCGAGGGCACGTACGCCTTCCGCTCGCTGCTCGACTCCGGCGCGCTCGTCGCCAACGGCTCGGACGCTCCGGTGGAGGAGCTCGACCCGGTCGCCGGGATCGCCGCGGGTGTCCTGCGCTCGATCGACGAGCGGCCGGCCTGGCGACCGGAGCAGGCCCTGACGGTCGAGCAGGCCGTCCATGCGACCTGTGTCACGCCGACCTTCCTCTCCCGCGACGAGCGCCGCCGCGGCCGGCTGCTCCCCGGCCTGCTCGCGGATCTCGTCGTCCTCGACCGCGACCCGCTCGCGATCGAGCCGGACGAGCTCCCGGAGGTGCAGGTCGTAGCCACGATGGTGGGCGGCCGCTGGGTGCACAATCCGCCTCCCTGGGATTAGCTCTGGCTCTTGATCCGGCGCCGCGGGCATGCAACGATCGGCACGTCGGTGACATGACACCAAAGGAGGCAGGCATGGAAGCCCGCGCTTCCGCTCCGGACCGGCTTCGTGAGCGCTCGATCGGCCTTCCGCAAGTGCTCTTCCAGTCGATCACGCACATGGCGCCCGGCGCCGCGATCGCGTTCTCGATCCTCGTCTCCGTCCAGTACGCGGGGCCGGCGCTGCCACTCGCGGTGCTGGCGGCGCTGGTCGCCTGCGTGCTCGTCGCGAGCTCGATCGGGCAGCTGGCGAAGGAGATCCCCTCCGCAGGCGGCCTGGTCGCCTACGTCGCGCGGGCACTCGGCAGAGCGGCCGGCTTCATGACCGGCTGGGCCTACCTCCTCTTCCAGCCGCTGGTCGCGCCGCTCCTCTTCCTGATCTTCGCCTGGGTCGTCGACGACGTCTGGACCGCTGACGAGAACGGCCTCGGGATGGACTCGCTCTGGTGGCTCTGGGTGCTGATCGCGGCCGCGGTCGTGTTCCTGCTGGCCTACCGGGACGTGCGGCTCTCGACGAACGCCGGCGTCGTCCTCGGGATCATCGAGATCGGGATCTTCCTCGCGCTCGCAATCTGGATGCTGCTCTCCAACGTCGGCGACCTCACCCTGCAGACGTTCAACCCGTCGAACAACGAGGTCGGGACGCTCGAGGGCACGTTCAAGGGGATGGTGTTCGCGATCCTCGCGTTCATCGGCTTCGAGTCGGCCGCTCCGCTCGGAGAGGAGTGCCGCAAGCCGCGCTGGGCGATCCCGCGCGCCGTCGTCGGCTCGGCGGTGATCGTCGGTCTCTTCTACGTCATCTGCTCGTACGCCTGGGTGATCGGGACCGGGTTCGGCAACTTCACCGAGTCGGCGACCACGGCCGCGAATCCCTGGCGCGACCTCGGTGAGGTCTTCTGGGGGGCCGGCTGGGTGCTGATCTTCTTCGCGATCGTCAACTCCGCGATCGCGAACGCCAACGCGGGAACGAACGCGGCCACGCGGGTCCTTTTCGCTCTGGCACGCAACGGCGTCCTGCCGGGTGCGTTGGCGAAGACGCACCCCGTGCACCGGACGCCGCACGTGGCGACGATCGCGGTGACCGCGCTCGGCACCGTGATCGCGCTGCTGCTTGGCTGGAAGTGGGATCCGCTGACGGGCTTCGTGATCATCGCCACTGCGGTGACGCTCGTGGTCATCTGCGTCTACATCGCCGTCTGCGTCGCCTGCGCCGTTTACTACCGGCGCGAGAAGCGCTCGGAGTGGAACCCGTGGCTGCACGGGGTCTTCCCCGCGCTCGGCGCGCTGGCCTTCCTGGCGCCGCTCTACTACCAGTTCAACCCGCTGCCGGACTACCCGATCCGGTACGGGACCTGGATCGCGGTCGCGTGGCTCGCCGTCGGCGTGGTCGTCACCGCGTGGATGTACATGACCAGGCCCGAGGCGCTCGGCGAGCTCGGGAAGGTGTTCGTCGAGGAGGAGGAGCCGGTCGGACCGGCTGGGCCGTTCGACGTGCCGCCGCCGAGAGTGGAGCCTGCTACGTGATGGCGATCGCCGCCGTCGACCACGTCGTCACCCGCGACCACGTCATCTGGGGCTTCGGGCCCGACCTCGAGCCGGTGCTCGAGGTCGATCCCGGCGCCATCGTTCGCTTCGAGACGAACGACTGCTTCACCGGCCAGATCCAGACCGAGGCCGACCTCGTCACGGCGATCGACTTCTCGCGTGTGAACAGCGCCACGGGCCCGGTCGCCGTGCGCGGCGCCGAGCCCGGCGACTCGCTGGTCGTCGAGCTCCTCGACGTGTCTCCCGGCCCGAGAGGCTTCGCGACGATCATCCCCGAGTTCGGCCAGCTGGTCCACGAGGTGGAGTCGCCGGTCACGGTCGTCTTCGACGTCGACGGGGACACGATCCGGATGAACGACCGCGTCAGCTTCCCGCTGCGGCCGATGGTCGGAGTCGTCGGCGTCGCGACCGACGGCGAGGAGGTGCCGAACGGCTGGGCCGGGCGCCACGGGGGCAACCTCGACAACCATCTCCACGGGCCGGGCGCGAAGATCTTCTTCCCCGTCCGCCAGCCGGGCGGGATGTTCGCGGTCGGCGACATGCACGCGGCGATGGGCGACGGTGAGATCTGCGGCACCGGCGTCGAGATCGCGGGCGAGGTCGTGGCCCGGTTCGGCCTGCTGAAGGGCCGGCAGGGAACGTGGCCGGTGACCGAGCTCGCGGAGTCGTGGGTCGCGCACGGAACCGCCGGCGGCGACGTGCGAGAGGCGATTCAGGCCGCGAGCGAGGAGGCGGCGAGGCTGCTCGTCGACCAGTGGGGCTTCACGCTCGAGGATGCGTTCGTCTTCCTCTCGGTCGCGTGCGACGTCAACATCTGCCAGGCGTGCCAGCCCTCGCCGTTCTCGACGATCGCGAGGGTCTCGATCCCGAAGCTCGCGGCAACGCCGCAGCCCTTCGCCGCCTAGGCGGAGCGCGCGACGACCGAAGACGTCGTTGCTGACAGCAACTAGGTCCCGGTCGAGCGCTCGGCCCAGACCTGGGCGAGCTCGACCAGCATCGCGGCTGCGGCGGCCATGTCCTGGACGCTCGCCCACTCCCGGCGCGAGTGGTACTCGGAGCCGCCGGTGAAGAGGTTCGGAGTCGGCAGACCCCGGTGCGAGAGCCGGGCGCCGTCGGTGCCGCCGCGGATGATCGTGTGCACCGGCTCGACGCCGATCCGCCGCACGGCCTCCTCGGCCGCCTCGATCACCTCGGGGTGCTCGTCGATCACCTCGCCCATGTTCCGGTACTGCTCCTCCTCGTCGATCTCGACGGCCGCGCGCGGCTCACGCTCGCGGATCTCGGCCGCGAGACGCCGGATCAGCTCGAGGTGCTCCTCCATCTTCGCGGTGTCGTGGTCGCGGACGATGAACTCGACGCAGGTCTCCTCGGCCCCGCCCATGATCTTGTGCGGGTGCACGAAGCCCTCGCGCTCCTCGGTCGTCTCCGGCGAGAGCTCGTCGCGCGGGAAGGCGGCGACGAAGTCGGCGGCGAGCTTGACCGCGTTCACGAGCTGGCCCTTCGCCGTGCCGGGGTGCGTCGAACGCCCGCGGATCGTGACGAGCACCTTCGTCGCGTTGAACGTCTCCGCCTCGATCTCGCCGATCTCGGCGCCGTCGAGCGTATAGGCGTATCTGGCGCCGAAGGTGTCGATGTCGAGGTGGTCGGCCCCGCCGGCGACCTCCTCGTCGACCGTGAAGCAGACCTTGATCGGAGCGTGCTCGAGCTCGGGATGCCGTTTCAGGTAGGCGACCGAGGCCATGATCTCGGCGACGCCGGCCTTGTCGTCCGCGCCCAGCAGCGTCGTGCCGTCGGTGGTGACGATGTCGTGGCCGACCTTCTTCCGCAGCAGCGGCAGCTCGGACGGGTCGAGCACCACGCCTCCGTTCGGCAGCTCGATCGTGCCGCCGTCGTAGGCCTCGTGCACCTGCGGGTCGACGCCGGTTCCGGTGACGTCAGGTGAGGTGTCGACGTGGGCGATCAGGCCGATCGCCGGCGCCGACTCCGAACCGGGCAGCGCGCCGTAGACGTAGCCGTGCTCGTCGAGGCGAACGTCGTCGAGCCCGATCTCCTCGAGCTCGTCGCGGAGGAGCCTCGAGAGGTCGAGCTGCTTCTCGGTCGAGGGCGACGCGTCGACGCCCGGCTGCGACTGCGTGTCGATGCGCGCGTAGCGGAGGAAGCGCTCGAGCACGTCGTCGGCGAGCTCGGCCGCCAGCGGCGTGACGAACTCGGCTTTAGGAGAGGTCGCCAAGTCGGGTGTAGAGCTCCTTGATCGTTGCGACCCCGCGCGGGAAGAACTCGACGAGCATCCGCTCGTTCGGCGAGTGGACGTTGCTCTCCGGCAGCGCGAAGCCGGTCAGGATCGTCGGGATTCCCTTGTCCATCAGCGCGGGCATGATCGGCAGCGTCCCGCCCGAGCGAGTCAGGATCGGCCGGATGCCGAAGGCGTGCTCGAACGCGTCCTGCGCGACCTTGACCACCTCGGAGTCGGCGGCCACCAGGCCGGGGCGGGTCGAGCCGGGCAGCTCCTCCACCTCGATCGTCGCACCGTCGGGCGCGGCCTCGTGCAGCAGCCGCTCGACCTCGGGGACGACGGCCGTCGGCGTCTGGCCCGGTGCGAGCCGGACGGTGAAGTTCGCCTGCGCCTCGCTGATCACGGTCGTGTTCTTCAGGCCCGGCTTGCCGCCGAGGATGCCGTTGACGTCGACGGAGGTCTCGGCCGTGGTGCGGAGATAGAACTCGTCTGCGGCGCGCGGGTCGTACGGGACGGCTCCCGCCTCGCGGAGGACGTCGTCGCCCCCGGGCTGCTTGGCCCAGCCCGGCACGCTCCTCCTCGGTCGCGGGGACGATCCCGACTCGCAGCGCCTCGGGGACGCGGCCGTCGCGCGGCAGGATGCCCGTCAGCGTCTGGTTGAGCGCGTGGATCGCGTTCAGGGCGGCGTTGCCGTACATGCCGGAGTGGAGGTCGCGCTGGCCGGTCTTGACGCGGAGGTTGAAGGCTGCGAGGCCGCGGGTCGCGACGGAGATCGCGGGCAGGTCGCGCCGCTCCATCGCGCCGTCGAAGATCACGCAGGCGTCCGCCCCGCGCTCGTCCTGCTGGAGGAACTCGACGATCGACTGGCCGCCGACCTCCTCCTCGCCGTCGGAGGCGATCCGGATGTTGATCGGGAGCGCACCGGCGGCCGCGAGCTCGCCGGCCGCGTGCAGCAGCATCCACAGCTGGCCCTTGTCGTCGGCGACGCCACGCGCGAAGAGCCACTCGTCGCGGATCGTGGCCTCGAACGGATCCGACTGCCAGAGCTCGAGCGGCGCCGGCGGTTGCACGTCGAAGTGGCCGTAACAGAGGATCGTGGGCGCGTTCTCGGCGTCCTTGGAGGCGCGGATCTCGCCGATCACCATCGGCCGCTCCCCGTACGGCACGAGCTCGGCCTCGCCGCCGCTGCGCCGGACCTTGTCGGCGATCCACTCGGCGGCCTGGACGACGTCGTCCTTGTGCGCCGGGTCGGCGCTCACGGACGGAATCCGCAGCAGGTCGCTGAGCTCGTCGAGCCAGGCGGGGTCGATCGCGGTCACGCCGCGAGTCTAGTTAGAGCTCCGAACGCGATGAGGCACTGAGTCGCCGCGGCGCCCCTGCGACGAGGCCTCACCACGTTCGAAGCTCAGGCGACGTCTCTGAGCTGCGCGGCAAGCGCAAGGGCGCGAAGCTTCTTCAGGCCCTGGTTCTCGATCTGGCGGATCCGCTCGCGCGTCACGTTGAACGCCTTCCCGACCTCGTCCAGGGTCCGCGGCTGCTCGCCGTCGAGCCCGTAGCGGAGCTCGAGCACGCGCCGCTCGCGGTGCGAGAGGGACTTCAGGATCGAGCGGAGCGCCTCGTTGCGCAGCGTCTCCTCGGCCTGCTCGTCCGGCAGCGGCATCGTCTCGTCGGTGAGGAAGTGCCCGAACTCGGACTCGTCCTCGTCGCCGACTGGCTTCTCGAGCGAGATCGGCGTCTGGGCGCTGCGCCGGATCTGGTCGATCTCCTCCGGGTTCAGCTCGAGCTCGAGCCCGATCTCGATCGCGCTCGGCTCGCGGCCGAGCTTCGCGCGGAGCGCGCGCTCGGTGCGGACGATCTTGTTCAGCTTCTCGACGACGTGGACCGGCATCCGGATCGTGCGCGCCTTGTCGGCGAGCGCTCGCGCCACGGCCTGGCGGATCCACCACGTCGCGTAGGTCGAGAACTTGAAGCCCTTGCGGTAGTCGAACTTCTCGGCGGCGCGTACGAGGCCGATCGTCCCCTCCTGGATCAGGTCGAGGAACGGCAGCCCCTGGTTGCGGTAGCGCTTCGCGATCGAGACGACGAGGCGGAGGTTCGCCTCCACCATCGCCTGCTTCGCGGCGTGCTCGCCGCGCTCGATCCGCTTCGCCAGCTCGACTTCCTGCGCGGCGGTGAGCAGCGGCACCCGGCCGATGTCCTTGAGGAAGAGCTGCAGCGTGTCCGTCGAGACCTCGCGCGCCTCCTCGACCTCGGCGTCGGGCTCGTCGCGCTCGACGACCTCGATCTTCATCTCCTCGAGCGTCGAGTAGAACTCGTCCAGCTGCGCTGCATCGAGATCGAGCTCGTCCAGCGCCGTCGCGATGTCCTCCGCGATCAGCTTCCCGGACTGCTTGCCGCTTTCGAGCAGGGCTCGCGCCTCGCTGCTCGCGAGTACGTCGAATCCTTGTTGCTCGACGGTGCTGGTGCTTCCCCCTGCGCTCACTTCGGCTCCCCCTCCGATCGCGCTCTGAGAGTAGTCGCGACTTCGGCAATCCGCAACACTCTCCTTACAAAGCTGCGTGAGCTTGCCAAAGCGAGGCTCGAAGCGCCATGGGCCGTTCGGCCCATCTTTCGGTCAGGAGGTCCCCGCGTTGCGGACCGCATCGAGGAAGCGCTTTGCCTCGGCCGCGATCTTGCTCCCAGGCTCTGCCCTTCGGGCGAGCTCGAGCTGCCGCGTCGCCTCCCGCACGTCCTTCTGCCAGAGCAGCAGCAGGCCGAGGTGGAAGCGGACGGTCGCGGCCTTCGGAAAGCGGCGGCTGAGCGGCCCGAGCCGCGAGAACGCCGCCGCCGGGTTGCCCTTGTCGTAGCGGCCGACGGCGTCGGCGACGAGCGCGTCGACGTCGTTCGGGGCCCGCTCGGCGGCCGCGGTGAAGGCGCGTCGCGCGGAGAGTGATCGGCCGATGCCCTGGAGCGCGATCCCGTAAAGCAGGCGGCCTCGGACGGTGCGATCGGCCGCCAGCGCCTGCAGCTGTTCCGCCGGCGAGCCGGCCGGAAGGCTGTAGTCGAAGCTGACGACGAAACCGGGGAGCCCCGGCGCGAACTCGGGATGGAGCAGGTCCTGCGCCCGCACGGCGTACGGGGTGTCCGGCTCCACGTCGCGCGCCTCCCTCCACGCCGTCACCGCCCCTGGGACCCCGGCCCAGAAGCGTGCGAGACCGAGATGGAGCTGGACGAGCGCGCTGCGCGGATAGAGCGCGCCCAGCTGCTCGAGCCGATCCTCGCTGCCGGGCCACGCCGCGAACGCGGCGCCCAGCTTCGCCTCGAGCGAGTCGTAGCGGGCGAAGATGGCCGCGGCCTGCCGTGCCTTGCCCGCCTCGTAGAGCGCCGCCGCCTGCCGAAGCTCGGCCGCCTCGGGGTCGTCGCGGAGACCGAAGGAGAGCGCGAGCGGCGGGGCGCCCTTGCGCGGCTGCGGCGCTGGCTCCTCGGTCGCCGTGTCGTCGGATTCCTCGGCCGACCAGACCGCGACGCCCGTGACCGCACCTGCGGCGGCCACGGCGACCAGGGCGACGACGAGCATCGTGCGCGTGCGGGCCGACACGCGGCCACCCTAGCGACCGGCTGCGAACTCCTCGACGGCGGGCGCCACGTCTTCGGGACGCGGCATCGACGCGATCTCGGCCGCGATTCTCCCGGCTGCGGCCGCGAAGGAAGGCTCGTCGAGGACTCGACGCAGCGCCGAGCGGATGGCGCCTCCGGTCAGGTCTTCCGGCATCACGACGACGCCGGCGCCGGCGTCCGCGACCCGCATGGCGTTCTCGAACTGGTCGGCGCCCTGCGGTACGAGCACGAGCGGTAGGCCGTGCGCGAGCGCGGCGAGCATCGATCCCGATCCGGCGTGCGCGACGACGGCCGTGCATGCGGGGAGCACATCGGCCTGCGGGACGAACTGCTCCACCCGCACGTGAGCGGGCACGGGTCCGAGCGCAGCCGGATCGAGGTTGCGTCCGATCGTGACGAGGGCGGCGGGAACGGCGTCGAGCCCGGGGAGGAGGCGCGCGAGCACGCCGGGGTCGTTGAAGACCGTCCCGAGGGTCACGTAGACGAGCGGTCGATCGAGCTGCGCCAGCCACGGGGGTGGGTTGGCGGGCGGCGTCGCCGCAGGCGCCAGCTGCACCGTCTCGCCGAGCGGCTGCTCCCAGGCGAGCGAGGCCGGGCAGATGTCGACGTAGAGGCCCGAGAACGCCCCGATGTACGGGAGCGGCTCCACCCCGACCTGGCTCCACAGCGGCAGGACCGCGTCCTCGCAACGGCGGAACGCCGCGAGCGGGACCATCGCGCCGAAGGAGTGGTGGACCGCGGGGATCCCGAGTGCCGTCGCGGCGACCGGCGCCGCGACGTCGCTGCTCTCCCAGACGAGCGCGTCGGGCTGCCACTCGCGTGCCGCTCGAAGGAGGCCGTCGAGCTTCTTGGGCGCGTGGCCTCGGCCGAACAGGATCGGATAGATGTGCGGCCGCCGTTCGAGCGGCGGCAGCGCGTCGATCCTCGCCCTATGCGGCTCGAGCAGCCGCCGCGCGTCGGCGTGCGACGTGCCTGCCGCGAGCGCCGGGTACCCCTCGGCGGCGATGTGCTCGTGCCAGCTCTCGTGGGTCGCGAACGCGACGTCGTGGCCGCGCTGCCTCAGCGTTCCCGCGAGCGGGAGCAGCGGCCGCACGTGGCCGTCCAGCGGGGTCGTCGTGAAGAGGAACCGCACGCGCCGATCATCGCGCACGGGAATCGCAGCGTCCGCGCTACCGTTTACGAAAGAGATGGCCACCTACAGGGAGCTGCTCGCGCGCGTGAAGTCGGAGATCGACGAGATCGGCGCGGCCGAGGCGCGGGAACGCCAGGGCGATGCGCTCTTCGTCGACGTGCGCGAGCGCGAGGAATGGGAGGAGGGCGTCGTCCCGGGCGCCGTCCACGTCCCACGCGGCCAGCTCGAGTCGCGGATCGAGGGTCTCGTCCCCGACCGCTCCCGCGAGATCGTCCTCTACTGCTCCGGCGGCTCGCGCTCCGCGTTCGCCGCGAAGGCGATGCAGGACCTCGGCTACGAGAACGTCACGTCGCTGACGGGCGGCTTCACCGACTGGAAGCGGAACGGCTTCCCGATCGAGACGCCGCGGTCCCTGACGCCCGACCAGCGCCGCCGCTACTCGCGGCATCTCCTGATCCCCGAGGTCGGCGAGGCCGGGCAGGAGCGCCTGCTCGCCGGACGCGTCCTCCTGATCGGCGCCGGCGGGCTCGGCTCGCCCGCGTCGCTCTACCTGGCCGCGGCCGGGGTCGGCACGCTCGGGATCATCGACGCCGACGTCGTCGACGACTCGAACCTGCAGCGCCAGATCGTCCACTCCACCGACACGCTGGGCGAGGCCAAGGTCGCCTCCGCGAAGCGGACGATCCAGGCGCTCAACCCGGACGTCGAGGTGAAGACCTACGAGGAGCGGCTGACGTCGGAGAACGTCGAGCGCATCCTCGGCGAGGGCTGGGACGTGATCGTCGACGGCGCCGACAACTTCCCCACCCGCTACCTCGTCAACGACGCCTCCGTCTGGCACGGGATCCCGGTCGTGCACGGCTCGATCTACCGCTTCGAGGGCCAGGTCACCGTCTTCAATCCCGGCGAGGGCCCCTGCTACCGCTGCCTCTTCCCCACCCCGCCGCCGCCGGAGCTCGCTCCGAGCTGCGCCGAGGGCGGCGTGCTCGGCGTGCTCCCGGGCATCGTCGGCTCGTTGCAGGCGAACGAGGCGCTGAAGCTCGTGCTCGGCATCGGCGAGTCGCTCCAGGGCCGCCTGCTCCTGCTGGACGCCCTCGGCACGACGATCGACGAGGTCGCCGTCCAGCGCGACCCGACCTGCCCGGTCTGCGGCGAGGAGCCGACGATCACCGAGTACGTCGACTACGTCGAGTTCTGCCAGGGGGTCCGCGGATGACGAAGGTGCGGATCCCACCGACGCTGCGAAACGAGGTCGGCGGCGAGCGCGAGGTGACCGGCGCGGGCGAGACCGTCCGCGAGGTGCTCGAGGACATCTCGGGCCGCTTCCCGGCACTCGAGGCACAGCTCTTCGAGGCAGGCGACCTGGCGCCGTTCGTCAACGTCTACGTGGGCGGCGAGGACGTGCGCACGCTCGACGGACTCGAGACGCGGGTGAACGGCGCGTCCGTGATCCTGCTCCCGGCGATGGCCGGTGGCTGTTAACCGGCTCGCACCGAGCCTCCTCGACCTCGTCGGCAACACCCCGCTGGTCGAGCTCTCCCGCTTCGCGCCGGGGCCGGTCAAGGTGTACGCGAAGCTCGAGGCCGAGAACCCCACCGGCTCGATCAAGGACCGCGTCGCCAAGGCGATGATCGAGTCGGCGGAGGCCTCCGGCGAGCTGGAGCCGGGCAGGCGTCTGCTCGAGCCGACGAGCGGCAACACCGGCATCTCGCTCGCGCTGGTGGCCAAGCTGAAGGGCTACCCGCTCACCTGCGTCCTGCCCGCGAACGCGACCGACGAGCGCCGCAGGGTGCTTCGCCTCTACGGCGCCGAGATCGTCGAGTCCCCCGGCGCGGAGGGCTCGAACGGCGCCGTCCGGCTGGCACTCGAGCTCGCCGAGCGCGACCCGTCCTGGTTCATGCCGTTCCAGTACGCGAACGAGGCGAACCCCCGTGCCCACTACGAGGGCACGGGCGCCGAGATCGCGGAGGCGCTCGACCGGGTGGACGTGCTCGTCGCGGGACTCGGCACCGGCGGCACGCTGATGGGCGCCGGCGCGCGCGTGCGCGAGAGCTTCCCGGACGCCGTCGTCGCGGCCGCCGAGCCGCTGCCCGGCGAGGCCGTGATGGGGCTCCGTTCGCTGGAGGACGGCTACGTCCCGCCGATCCTCGACGTCTCCAAGCTCGACCGGAAGATCCTCGTCTCGAACGAGGAGTCCGTGCGTGGGCTGCGCGAGCTGCTCGACACCGAGGGCATCTTCGGCGGGGTCTCGGCCGGCGCCGTCGCTCACGTGGCGCGCAAGCTGGCGGGCGAGCTGGAGGAGGGCGTCGTGGTCTGCATCCTCGCCGACGGCGGCTGGAAGTACCTCTCGGCGGACTTCTGGGAGGCGGAGGACGTGGCCGAGTCGATGGAGCGAACGGTGTGGTGGTAGCAGCCTGGTGGTGATCCCGCCCGAGGTCCGGTCCGAGCTGCGCGCGCACTCCGAGGAGGAGGCGCCGAACGAGGCGTGCGGCCTCGTCGTGCTCAGGGACGGCGTCGCCGAGCGCTACGTGCGCGGCCGCAACACCGCAGCCTCGCCGTACCGGTTCGAGCTCGAGGTGCCGCCCGAGACGTGGTTCCTCGAGGACGAGGGCTACGAGCTGGCGGTGTTCCACTCGCATCTCTCGTCGCCGCCGCGGCCGTCGCGCACGGACATCGAGAACATCGGCCTCTGGCAGGGCAAGCCGTACCTGATCCTCTCGCTCGGCTCCGACTCGCTCGCCGGCTGGACGATCGAGGACGGCCGGATCGAGCCGCTCGCCGTCGTCGCATGAGAGTCGACGAGCTCGCATCGGGGCTCTGGCGCTGGACGGCGCCGCATCCGGACTGGACGGACGGCGTCGACTGGGAGCAGGAGGTCGGCTGCGTCTACTACGAGGCGCCGGAGGCGACCGTCCTGATCGACCCGCTCGTGCCGACCGGGGCCGACCGCGACCGCTTCTACGAGGCGCTCGAGCGTGACGTGGAGCGGCGCGCGCTGCCCGTGGCGATCGTGCTGACCTGCGAGTGGCACGGCCGGAGCTCGCAGGAGCTCGCGGAGCGGTTCGGGGCCGCCGGCGAGGCGCGGCAGGGCCTGGAGGCGCACGAGCTGCCCGAGATCGAGGAGCGGATCTGGTGGATCTCCGAGCACGGAGCGCTCGTTCCAGGCGACGTCCTCCTCGGCGACGGCGAGGGCGGCCTGCGCGTCTGCCCCGACTCATGGCTCGGAGAGCATGCGACGCACGATTCGATCCGGGACGACCTGCGCCCGTTGCTCGAGCTCCCGGTCGAGCGGATCCTCGTCTCCCACGGCGAGCCCGTGCTCGTCGACGGCCGGGCGGCGCTCGAGCGCGCGCTCCGCTAGCTGCAGAACTCTGCTGCGACCGCGACGAAGAGGTCGCGGCAGCGCTCGACGCTCGCGAGCTCGACCCACTCGACCGCTGCGTGCGCACCGTCGCCGCGCGGGCCGAAGAGGACGGCGGGAATGCCGGCGTCGGCGAACAGCGCGGCATCGGTCCAGAACGGCGCGCCGACGACCTCCTGCGTCCCGGTCTGCGCCTGCACGGCCCGCACGATCTCCTCGTCGGGCGAGATCTCGAGCGGGTCGCGTCCGAAGGGGAAGGCGATCGAGCCGCCGGAGTCGCCGAGCAGCCCTCGCAGCTCGGCCTCGACGTCCTCACGGCGCTCGCCCGGGATCGTGCGACGCTCACCCTGCAGCAGGCAGCGGGCGGGATAGCTCGAGTACTCCTGCCCGCCCCCGATCAGCGACGCGTGGATCGACCCGGTGCCGAGCAGCGCATGCCCGGGCCGGGACTGGAGCTCCCGGTCGAGCTCCTCGATCGCGAGGAGGACGCGGCCCATCTTCGCGATCGCATCGATCCCGAGGTCCGGCCGGGAGCCGTGGGCGGCGCGGCCGGGAGTCTCGATGTCGAACGCGAGCCAGCCCCGGTGCGCGATGCAGAGACGCTCGTCGGTGGGCTCGGCCACGATCGCGGCATCCGCGTGCCAGCGTTCGACCAGGGCCTCGGTGCCGATGCTCGCCGCCTCCTCGTCCACGACGGCGGCGACGATCACGTCTCCCCGCAGACCGAGCTCTGCGCACCTTGCCCCGGCGCTCGCGATCGCCGCGAGACTCGCCTTCATGTCGTAGGCCCCGCGCCCGTAGAGCCGGCCGCCGTCGACGCGGGGACCGAGGCCCCCGTCCGGCTCCAGCAGCCCGACCGTGTCCAGGTGCCCGTTCAGCAGCAGCGTCCGGCCGCCGCCGCTGCCCCGCGCGACCGCGACCACGTTCGGCCGGCCGGGAGCGACCTCCTCGACGGTGACGTCCAGGCCTGCGCGCTCGAGCCACTCGGCGAGCACGCGCGCGACGTCGGCCTCGCCGCCGCCGGACGGGACGAGCGTCGGATTGACGGAGTCGACGGCGATCAGCTGGGCCGCCAGCTCCGGCAGCATCAGAGGCGGACTGCCGCTCCGGACTCGGCCGAGCGGTAGAGCGCCTCGATCACGCGCGCCTGCGCGACGGCGTCGTCGCGCCCGAGCAGCGGCTCGCCCCGGCCGGCGATCGCGGCCGCGAAGTTCGAGAGCTCGCGCTCGTATGGATTCGTCTCCGCCAGGTCCACCTGCTCGTCGTTCACGAGCAGGCGGCCGCCCCAGTCCGAGCGCCACGGCGCTTCGACCACGAGCGTCCCCTCCTCGCCGACCGCCTCCAGCCGCTGCCGCTTCGGCAGGGTGAAGGAGGCGTCGAAGACCGCGACGACGTCGTTCGGGAACCGCAGCACCCCGTAGAAGTCGACGTCGACACCGGTCGGGCCGGTCACCTGCTCGCCGAAGACGCGCTCCGGCTCGCCCCCGAGCAGCCGCGCGCCGCTGATGCAGTAGCAGCCGACGTCCATCAGCGCGCCGCCGTCGAGCTCGGCGACCATGCGCACGTTCGCATGGTCGAAGAGCGGGAAGCTGAACGTCGTCCGGATCTCGCGCAGCCGCCCGATCGCCCCCGACTCGACGAGCTCGCGCGCCTTGGCCGCCTGCGGATGGTGGCGCCACATGAACGCCTCCATCACGAGGACGCCGGCGCGGTCGGCGGCATCCCACGCTTCCTCCGCTTCGGCGGCGCGGCGCGAGTAGGGCTTCTCGACGAGCACGTGCTTGCCCGCGTCGATCGCCTTCATCGTCCACTCGTGGTGCATCCCGTTCGGGAGGGAGATGTAGACGGCGTCGAGCTCGTCGTCGCCGAGCAGCTGCTCGTAGCTGCCGTGCGCCCGCTCGATCCCGTGCTCGGCCGCGTACGCCTGGGCCTTGGCGCCGTCGCGACTCGCGACGGCGGCGATCTCGACCTCGTCCGGCCTCGCGCCCAGCAGCGCGTCGTTGATGTTCGCGGTCGAGAGCAGGCCGAGCCTCATCGCGACTCCAGCCCCGCTGCCTCGAGCGCCCGCCGCGCGAGCGCGTCGTCGTCCGCGCCGGGCAGACCGCTGATCCCGACCGCGCCCACGCGGCGGTCGCCCTCGAACGCCGCGACACCGCCGAGGAAGAAGGTGAAAAACGGGTCGAAGCTGGCCAGCTCCGCCGGCGGCTTCGACCCGAGCTTCTCCGCGAGCGCGCGCGTCGAGACCGCGTCGCTCCGCGCAGCGGTGTACGCCTTCCGCTGCGCGTTCAGCCGAGTGTCGGGCGCGGCGCCGTCCATCGTGGCCGCCGCGACGAGCTCACCGTGCTCGTCGGCGACGTAGACCGAGACGTTCCCGGCAGCCTCTTTCACCACGGTCTGGACGATCGTCTGAGCTTGTTCGAGCGTCACCGTGACACACTACGCCACGCGCAGATGGCGAACGAAATCGGGATCGGGATGCTGGGCTACGCCTTCATGGGCAAGGCCCATTCGCGCGCGTTCCGTGAGATCGCGCGGCTCGACTCGCCGCTGCAGCCACGGCTGGTCGCGATCGCGGGCCGCAACGAGCAGGCGGTCGCGGACACGGCTGCGCGCTTCGGCTACGAGCGCTGGACGACCGACTGGCACGACCTCGTGTCCGACCCGGGGATCACGCTCTTCGACAACGGCGGCCCGAACTCGCTCCACGCCGAGCCGACGATCGCCGCCGCGGAGGCGGGCAAGCACGTCCTCTGCGAGAAGCCGCTCGGCCGCGACGCCGGCGAGAGCTACGAGATCTGGCAGCGCGTCGAGGCCACCGGCGTCAAGCACCTCTGCGGCTTCAACTACCGCTTCGTGCCGGCGGTGCGGCTCGCCCGGGAGCTGATCGAGGCTGGCGAGCTCGGCGAGATCCGCCACTTCCGCGGCCGCTACCTGCAGGACTGGGGCGACGACCCGAGCCTCGACACGTGGCGGTTCCAGCCGGACGAGGCGGGCTCGGGCGCGCTCGGCGACCTCGGCACCCACGTCGTCGACCTCGCCCGCTTCCTTGCCGGCGAGATCGCGACCGTCTCCGGCTTCGCCCACACCTTCCTCCCCGGTCGCCGCGTCGACGATGCGCTCGAGGCCGCGGTCGCATTCGAGAGCGGCGCGATCGGGACGATCGAGGCGACGCGGCTCGCACTCGGCCGCCGCAACGCGTTCCAGTGGGAGATCAACGGCTCGAAGGGCTCGCTCGCGTTCGACATGGAGCGGCTGAACGAGCTCCAGGTCTTCCGGGCCGACGGCGACCGGGCGCGCGGCTTCAAGACCGTGCTCGTCTCCGAGACCGACCATCCGTTCTGGGATCTGTGGTGGCCGCCCGGCCATATCGTCGGCTGGGGCGACACGTTCACGCACGAGGTTCTGCACCTGCTCCGCGCAATCGCGGACGACACGAACGTGGCGCCGTACGGGGCGACGTTCGAGGACGGCTACCGCGCGTCCGAGGTCTGCGACGCGATCGTCCGCTCGGGCGAGACCGGCGAGCGCGTCGCCGTCGAGTACCGGAGCTAGCGGCCGGCCTTGCGCTGACGGCGGCGCAGGAGCGTGTCGAGCGTGACGGCGAAGAGCAGGATGCCGCCGGTCGTGATGAAGATCACGCCCTGGGTCAGGTTGAGCGTATTCAGCCCGTTCGCGATCGTCGCGATCACGAGCGCGCCGAAGAGCGCGTCGCGGACCTCGCCGCGGCCGCCGAAGAGGCTGGTGCCGCCGATCACGGCGGCGGCGATCGCGTCGATCAGGAGCGTGCCGCCGCCCGCGTTCAGGTCGACGCTGTTCAGGCGCGCCGCGAGGACGACGCCGCCGAGGCCGGCCATCGCGCCGGAGATCATGAAGACCAGGATCCGCACTCGCGCGACGTTGATGCCGGCGCGCCGGGCGGCCTCGGCGTTCCCGCCGACGGCGTAGACGTGGCGCCCGAACGTCGTCCGCTTGGCGAGGTACGTCAGGACGAGCAGCGCCGCGATCATCAGAAGCAGGACGAACGGGACGCCGCGGTCGCGGTTTGACACGATCACGACGACGATCGTCACGGCGGCCACGATCGCGACCTTGAGCGGCAACAGCCAGGCGTCGCGCACGGGGACGCCGTGACGGCGGTGCGAAATGACGCCGCTGACGACGCTGGCTGCGTAAATCGTGCAGACGAGCCCCGCGATGATCCAGCCCGCGCGCTCGGAGAAGAAGTAGTTGGCGGTGTTGTTGACCGTGGTGTCCTGGATGATGATCACGCCCTCGGCCTCGATCGACTTCTGGATCACGCCCTGCCAGATCTGGTAGCCGGCGAGCGTGACGACGAACGCCGGCACGCCGATGAACGCGACGAACGAGCCCTGGAACGCGCCGATGAGCGCGCAGACCGCGACGGCGAGGACGATCGCGATCAGTCCGGCCACCTCGTTGCCGTCCGGGATCGTCAGCTTCGCGACGACGACGCCGGCGATGCCGCTGATGTAACCGATCGAGAGGTCGATCTCGCCGATCAGGAGCACGAAGACGACGCCGTAGGCCAGCAGCGTCGTGCCGGCCATCTGCGTGAGGATGTTGCTGAAGTTCCCCGGGCTGAGGAAGTTCTCCGCCTTGAAGGAGAAGAAGATCGCGATCACGACCAGCCCGATCAGCACCGGCCAGCTACCGAGGTTGCCGCCGCGGATGTTGTCGAGGACGCGCCCGAAGAAGCTCTCGGGCACCTCGGCAGGCGCGGCGGCGGTGACGTCGGTGGTCACGCGGGCTCCGGATCCGGGTTGGTGGACGGGATGCCCGCGACCTTCGTGGGCACCCCGGCTGTGATCGCCTGAACGACCTCCTGCTGCGTCGTCTGGTGGCGGTCGTAGACGGCGACGTTGCGCCCGAGGCGCAGGACCGTGATCCGGTCTGCGACTTCGAAGATGTCGTGCAGGTTGTGCGAGATCAGGACGACGGCGAGCCCCTGGTGCGCGAGGCGCTTGACGAGCTCGAGCACCTGCTGGGTCTGGGCGACGCCGAGCGCGGCGGTCGGCTCGTCGAGGATGACGAGCTTCGAGTTCCACATCACTGCACGGGCGACCGCAACCGACTGGCGCTGCCCGCCGGAGAGGGTCGCGACCGGCTGCCGGATCGACCGGATCGTGGTGACCGACAGGCTGGCCATCGTCTCGGCCGTCTTCGCCTCCATCACGGGCTCGTTCAGCCGGTGGAAGAGGTCGTGCGACTCGCGGCCGAGGTACATGTTCTGCACGACGTCGAGGTTGTCGCAGAGCGCGAGATCCTGGTAGACGACCTCGATCCCGAGCTTGGCCGCGTCCTTCGGGCCGTGGATGTGCACGACCTCGCCGTCGACGCGGATCTCGCCGCCGTCGGGCGCGTGCGTGCCGGCGACGCACTTGATCAGCGTCGACTTGCCGGCGCCGTTGTCGCCGACGAGCGCCATCACCTCGCCGGGCCGGACCTCGAACTCGACGTTGTCGAGCGCCTGCACGGAGCCGAAGCTCTTCGAGATCGAGTGGAGCTCGAGCAGCGGCGTCCGTGCCGATTCAGTCGCGGTCATGGCCGAGGAGAAGGTGGGGGCGCGTCCTCGGACGGGCCCCCACCCGGTTCCTTCCTAGTTGCAGAACTTCGCGTACTGGCCCACGCAGACCTTCGACCGCTTCAAGTAGCCGTTGAACAGCTGCTTGTAGTTGGCCTTCGTGATCGACACGGGCGGGATGATGTACGCGGGCAGCCGCTTGCTGCCGTTCGCCACCGTTCCCGTCGTCTTCGGCTTCTGGCCCTTGAGCAGCGCGACGGCCGCGTTCGCCGTAATGGCCGCGCCCGCCCGCTGGTCCTTCCAGACGGTCATCGTCTGCCAGCCGGAGATGATGTTCTGCACGCCCTGCTCGGTCGCGTCCTGACCGCTGAGAGCAATCGGCTTCAGCTTCCGAGCCTTCAGCGCCACGATGACAGCGTTCGCGAGCCCGTCGTTCGCCGCCGCGACGCCCTGGATGTTGTTGCTCGTCTTGACGAGCATCTGCTCGAAGATCGTCCCCGCCTTCTGGTTGTCCCAGCCGGGCGTGAACTGCTGCGGGCCCTTCTTGAGCGTCCCGTTCTTGTAGAGCGGGTTCAGCACGGACTCGTAGCCGCTCTTGAAGAGGAACGAGTTGTTGTCGGTCTGGCCGCCGTGCAGCTCGGCCACCACGGGCTTCTTGTTGTAGAGGCCCTTGGCCTTCAGGCCCGCGACGACGCCCTTCCCCTGGAGCACGCCGACAGCCTTGCCGTCCCAGGAGATGTAGATGTCGGCGGAGCCGCCGACGACCTGGCGGTCGTACTCGATCACCTTCGCCTGCCTCGACCTTGCTGCCGCCTCGATCGCGATCGAGGAGCCCTTGTCGAGCGAGACGAGGATGACGACCTTGGCGCCGTTGGCGAGGCACTGGTCGGCCTGCGTCTTCTGCTTCTGGGCGCTGCCGTCGGCGTTCGTGATCACGTAGGAGACCTTCGCCGCCTTGAACGCCTTCACGAACCCTGGCCGATCCTGCGTCTCCCAGCGAACCGACGACTTCGGATCCGGCAGCAGCACGCAGATATCCGCGTTGCCGCCTGCTTTCTTGCTCGGCTTCGCGACCGCGCCCGAGACGGTGACACCAACCGCCAGCGACGCGATCACGAACATGATGACGAGTCTCCTCACAATCACTTCCCTCCATCCCCGTTCGGTTTTCGAAAACGAACGAACACGAGTCCCGGTCTCTCAGAGTCCCGCCGTGAAACTAAACCCGCCGCTTGGTGCAGTCAACACGAGTCCGCGCCTCTAGGCGCGGCTCCCGACCCGCACTACCATCGGTCGCGATGAACGCGCCCGCGACGATCGGCGCCGGGAAGCCGACGCTGCGGATCCGAGGAACGCCGTATCCGGTCCTGCTGCCGTCCTGGCGCGACCCGCGCCTGCACCTGGCCGCCGTGATCATCTCGCTTGCAGGTACTCGGCCAGGCCGCGTTCGACTTCCGGCTCTCGATCGCGCAGATCCTCGTCTCCCTCCTGACCTGCGCGGTGCTCGAGGTCGGGATCGCGTTCCGCCGCCAGCACGTGCTGATGTGGCCCGCGAGCGCGCTCCTGACCGGCAACGGCGTCGCCTTCATCCTCCGCGTCCCCGGCACCGAGCACGGCGACTGGTGGAGCCTGCACGGCTGGTGGATCTTCTCGGCGACCGCGGGCGTATCGCTGCTCTCGAAGCACCTGATCCAGTTCCGGGGGCATCACATCTTCAACCCGTCGAACTTCGGCCTCGTGCTCTGCTTCCTGCTGCTCGGCTCGGCGTACGCCGATCCGCTGGAGTTCTGGTGGGGGCCGATGTCGCCGTGGCTGGCGCTCGCCCTCGCGATCATCGTCGCGGGCGGGTTCGCGATCCTGCGCCGGCTGCACCTGCTCGCGATCGCGGTGACCTTCTGGATCACGTTCGTCGCGTCGCTCGCGGTGCTCGCCGCGAGCGGGCACGAGATGACGGCGCGCTGGCACCTCGGGCCGGTGTCGGACTGGTACTTCTGGCGCGTCCTCGCGTTCTCGCCCGAGATCCTCGTCTTCCTCTTCTTCATGATCACCGACCCGAAGACGATCCCGGCCGGAAAGACGGGGCGCCGCGTCTACGCCGTCGCGATCGGGCTGCTGGCGGCGCTCCTGCTCGCGCCCCAGACGAACGAGTTCGGCTCGAAGGTCGCGGTGCTCTCGGCGCTGGCGCTCGTCTGCGCCGCCCGGCCCGTGCTCGAGCTGGCCGGCGGAGCGCTCGCCGGACGCGTGCCCGGCCGGGCAGCCGGAGCGGCCGCGCTCGCGGGCGCAGCGGTCTTCGCCGGACTGCTCGTCGTGGCGGGGAACCCTGCCCGCTCGAGCGCCGAGGCGACGATCCTTCCGGCTGCGGCCGGCCCCCTCCCCGAGGTGACCGTCGCGCCGGCGGCCGGGATCGCGCCGGTCGACCGGCGGACGGCGGAGCGGATCGCGCGGGACGTCGTCGCCGACCTCGCCAACGAGGCCGACGCACTGCGCCGCCGCGACCGCACACTCGCCACGGCCGGCGCGGACGGAGCCCGGCTTGCGTCGCTCTGGCAGCAGATCGCCGCCGACGCGGCCGGTCGTCGCCCCGCGCCACTCCGTCGAGGCCATCCGCGTCAGGCTCGAGCCGAGCGACGGCCAGGCACCGCCGACCGTGGTCGCCCGGGTGACGGGAACGCGCCGGCTCGGCGCCACGACGCGTCCGTACGCCCAGACCCTGGAGCTCGTGCTCAAGGACGGCCGCTACCTGATCACGGCGGCACGGGGCCAGGCGGAGGTGCCGCTGCAAGCTCGGTCGGACGCGCTCGGAGACGTGCGGCTCCGGGACGTCGCTGCCCAGGTCGGTCTGCGCTTCACGCAGTCGGCCTTCCACTTCGGTGTGACGAACGAGCCCGCCGCGATGATGGGCGGCGGCCTCTGCTGGCTCGACTACGACGACGACGGCTGGCTCGACCTCTTCGTCGTCAACGCGTACGGCGACGACGAGTACGTGCGCTGGACGGAGAACGGCGGGCTACCGCGGAGCGCCCTCTTCCACAACGTGCGTGGCCGCTTCGAGGACGTCAGCCGCGGCTCCGGCGCCGACCTGAGGCTGCGCGGGAACGGCTGCGTCGCGGCCGACCTCAACCTCGACGGCCACACCGACCTCTTCGTCACGACCGCGGGCTACAACGTCGCCACGGACGGGTACGACGCGCTCCTCTGGGGGAACGGCGACGGCACCTTCACCGAGGGCGCGCGCGCAGCCGGGATCAACGACCCGGGGTGGCACGCGGGCGCAGCCGTGGGCGACGTGGACGGCGACCGGCGACCCGATCTCTTCGTCGCGGGCTACGCCGACCCCAACACGCCCGTTCCGGCCGCGACCGGCGGGTTCCCGAGCACGGTCGCCGCCGTTCCCGACCGGCTCTACCTGAACCAGGGCAACGACGCCCGAGGGCCGTGCCCGGTTCCGCGAGGTCGGCGCGCAGGCCGGCCTCGAGCCGAGCCGGCTCGACCACGGCCTCGGCGCCGTCTTCACGGACGTCGACCGTGACGGCCGGCTCGATCTCTACGTCGCCAACGATCTCGACCCGAACCGCCTCTACCTGAACGTCCGCAGGCCGGGCACGCCTCTCGGCTTCCGGCTCGAAGAGCGCTCGCGCCAGGAGCACGTCGACGACCCGAACGCGGGGATGGGGATCGCCGCCGGCGACTTCAGCCTCGACGGCCGCGGCGACCTCTTCGTCACCAACTCGCGCAAGCAGCTGCACGCCGTCTACCGCAGCGCCGGCGCCCGGGGCGGCCTGTTCGGCGACGCGCGCCCCGAGCTCGCGCCCGCGCTCGGCACGAGCTACACCGGCTGGGGCGCTTCGTGGGCCGATCTCGACCTCGACCAGGACCTCGATCTCGTCCTCGCGAACGGCGCCATCCCGGTCCTGAGCCTCGCGAAGGACGCCCAGCGGGTACAGGTCGTCGCCAACGTGATGAAGCCTCGCCGATCGTCGGAGTTCGTCGCCGCACGCCCCCTTGCGGGCGCACTCGCGAACCGCCGGGTGAACGGCCGCGGGCTCGCGGCGGCCGACTACGACAACGACGGCGACCTCGACGTCGCCGTCAACTCGATCGGCGGCAGGCTGATGCTGCTCCGCAACACCGGCGCGACCGGTCACTGGCTCGAGGTCGCGCTGCCGCGATTCGCCCCCGGCACGATCGTCACGGCGAAGCTCGCGGACGGCCGCTCGCTCGTACGCGAGGTGCATGCCGGCAGCAGCTACCTCTCCTCCGAGGATCCCCGCGTCCACTTCGGCCTCGGGCAGAGGACGATCGTTCCGGAGCTCGTCGTCCGCTACCCCGGCGGCAGGACGATCCGGCTGAGGAACGTCGGCGCCGACCGGCTGATCACCGTGACGCCGTAGAGTCTCCGCATGGTCGAGCAGGTCCTCACCGACGACGCCGTCGACTTCCTCACCCGGCTGCAGCGCGAGTTCGGCCCGCGCCGGGAGCAGCTGCTCGCCGCCCGCCGGGAGCGGGCACAGCGGCTGCTCGACGGCGAGCTGCCCGACTTCCTGCCGGAGACGGCGGCGCGTGCGCGACGGCGACTGGCGGGTCGACCCGGTCCCGGCCGAGCTGCAGGACCGCCGGGTCGAGATCACGGGCCCCGTCGACCGCAAGATGGTGATCAACGCCCTCAACTCCGGCTCGAAGATGTTCATGGCCGACTTCGAGGACTCGAACTCGCCGACGTGGGCGAACTGCATCGAGGGCCAGGTCAACCTCACCGACGCGCTCGAGGGGACGATCGAGCTGGACACCGGCGAGAAGCAGTACCGGCTGAACGAGGAGACGGCGACGTTGCTCGTGCGCCCGCGCGGCTGGCACCTGGTCGAGCGCCACTTCGAGGTCGACGGCGAGCCGATCTCAGCGAGCCTCTTCGACTTCGGCCTCTACTTCTTCCGCAACCACGCCCGCGGCGGCACCTGGTTCTACCTGCCCAAGCTCGAGTCCCACCTCGAGGCGCGGCTCTGGAACGACGTCTTCGTCTGGTCGCAGGAGCAGCTCGGCGTCCCGCGCGGGACGATCAAGGCGACCGTCCTGATCGAGACGATCCTGGCCGCCTTCGAGATGGACGAGATCCTCTACGAGCTGCGTGAGCACTCGGCCGGCCTCAACGCGGGCCGCT
This sequence comes from uncultured Gaiellaceae bacterium, assembly GCA_963827015.1. Classification (GTDB taxonomy): domain Bacteria; phylum Actinomycetota; class Thermoleophilia; order Gaiellales; family Gaiellaceae; genus Gaiellasilicea. The sequence goes on from CAWGZI010000001.1 coordinate 238,838, forward strand.
GGGACTACATCTTCAGCGTGATCAAGAAGCTCGGGCACCGGCCCGAGTTCGTCCTCCCCGACCGCGCCGCGGTGACGATGGCCGTCCCGTTCATGCGCGCGTACACGGAGCTGCTCGTGAAGACGTGCCATGCCCGTGGTGCGCACGCGATGGGCGGCATGGCCGCCTTCATCCCATCCAGGCGCGATCCCGAGGTCAATGCGGCCGCGCTCGCGAAGGTGCGCGAGGACAAGGAGCGGGAGGCGGGCCAGGGCTTCGACGGCACCTGGGTCGCGCACCCCGACCTCGTGCCCGTCGCGATGGAGATCTTCGACGGCGTGCTCGGCGAGCGACCGAACCAGGTCGAGCGGCAGCGGGACGACGTCGACTCGACCGCGGCCGACCTGCTCGACGTCGCCTCGACGCCGGGCGAGATCACGCTGGAGGGGCTGCACAACAACGTCTCGGTCGGGATCCAGTATCTCGCGGCCTGGCTCCGTGGCTCGGGCGCCGTCGCGATCTTCAACCTGATGGAGGACGCGGCGACGTCGGAGATCTCGCGCTCGCAGGTGTGGCAGTGGCTGCGCCACGCGAAGGTGGCGCGGGCCGACGTCGAGGCGGCGATCGAGGAGGAGATCGACAAGCTCGAGGGCGACTACGACGAGGCGCGGGCGCTGTTCGAGCAGGTCGCGCTCGGCGAGGAGTTCGTCGAGTTCCTGACGCTCCCGGCGTACGAGCGAATCGACTGAATCCTTCTAGGACCTTCGGCCCCGAGAACCGGCCGGGCGGCCTATTGCGCCGCGCCTGCCGCGACCGACAACCTAGGGGAGATGAACGACGGACAGATCCTGCTCTGGTGCATCGCCCTGATCGCCCTCGAGCTCCAGCACCTGAAGTGGATCGTCTGGGAGCACTGGACGTGCCGCCGCTGCGGCGTCAAGCACCGCGAGTGCGGCCACGGCTCGCGGCTCGTGAAGTACTTCTAGTCAGTCGCCGGCGACGAAGAACTGCCAGTCGCCGTCCGCAGTGATCGCGGTGCGGTAGCCGAGATAGCCCGTGCCCTGGGTCTTCATCTGGTCGACGACCTCTGCGGTGTAGAGCCCCGAGTAGACGAGATCCCGCCAGGCCTCGTCGGTCGGGTTCTCGCTGTAGGCGGTCGGCCAGGCGTAGGAGCCGGACTCGTTGCGCGTGAACGGCATCGTCAGGATGGCCGCGAGCGCGCGCATCGGCTTCGGCTGCTCGGCGCTGTTCTCCTCGAGCTCGCGCCAGTGGTCGGATGCGTCCGTCGCGGCGCCGTAGCTGAAGGTGAAGCCCTCGCCCTGCTCGAGCGCGATCTGCTCGAGCGTGTCGTAGTCGCAGGCGATCGCGGCGTCGAAGACGCGCGTGCGGACGTCGGCGACCGCGGGCGGGAGGTCCTGCTCAGGCAGGGTGAGCCGAAGACCCGAGGTCGAGCAGGCGCCCTCGCCTGGCGGCGTCGTGTCGGCCGGCGTCGTCGGCGGGTGCTCGGTGATCGTGAACGAGTCGGTCGTCGCGGCGGGGGGCGGCGTCGTGCCGGTGCCGCCGGCCTCGTCGGAGTCGTCCGAGCCGCAGCCCGTCAGAGCGAGGGCGGCCAGGGCGACGGCTGACAGCGATCTCATACGGTCTCCGTTCTCGCGCCGGCCACGGTGCCCTGCCGGACAGCGGTAAGGGTTGTGTTTGGAGCGATCGCATCGGGGTCGACGCAGAGGTGCAGCAGCGCGGGCCGGTCGGCCGCGAGCGCCCGGTCGAGCGCGGCTGCGAAGTCCTCGGTGCGCTCGACCCGCTCGGCGTGGGCGCCGAACGCGGCCGCGTAGGCCGCGAAGTCGGGGTTCGTGAGGCTCGTGCCGACCACACGGCCAGGGTACTCGCGCTCCTGGTGCATGCGGATCGTCCCGTAGATCCCGTTGTCGACGACGAGGAAGAGCACGGCGGTGCCCTCCTGCGCCGCTGTCGCGAGCTCCTGGCCGCTCATCAGGAAGTCGCCGTCGCCCGCGAAGCAGACGACCGTCCGCTCCGGCTCGACGATCTTGGCGGCGATCGCCGCCGGGACGCCGTAGCCCATCGCGCCGCTCGTGGGCGCCAGCTGGCTGCGGTAGCGCGTGTACTGCCAGAAGCGGTGCGGCCAGGTGGCGAAGTTGCCGGCACCGTTGCAGACGATCGCGTCGGGCACGCGCTCGCGCAGCACCGCCACCGCCTCGCTCAGGTTGAGCGACCCGGGCGCCGCCACCGGCTCGAGCGTCTCGAGGTACTCGGCGCGAGCGGCCTCGAGCCAGGCCGCGCGGGCAGGACTTTGTGTTCCTGTCACACAAGCCTTCCGCGCCGCGGCGGCGAACTCGGGCGAGCCGGCGTGGATCGCCAGCGCGGGCTGGTAGACCCGTCCGAGCTCCTCGGCGCCCGCATGGACGTGGACGAGCGTCTGCCGCGGCAGCGGCGGCTCGACGAGCGTGTAGCCGCCCGTCGTCATCTCGCCGAGCCGCGGGCCGACGACGAGGAGCAGATCGGACTCCGCCACCCGCGCGGCGAGCGCCGCGTCGATGCCGACGCCGACATGGCCGACGAAGACGCGGGCACGGTTGTCGACGTAGTCCTGGCGGCGGAACGAGGTCGCCACCGGGAGGTCGTTCGCCTCACAGAACGCGACGATGTCCTCGGCGGCCGCCGCGCTCCACTTGCCGCCGCCTGCGATCACGAGCGGCCGTTCCGACTCGGCGATCAGCCCTCGCAGCCGCTCCAGCTCCTCCGCCCCGGGATGCGTGTGCACCGGCCGGTACGGCCCCGGGTCGGTGACCTCGACCTCGTCGACGAGCATGTCCTCGGGGAGCGCGAGGACGACCGGGCCGGGCCTCCCGGCGGTCGCGACCGCGAACGCCCGTGCGAGCAGCTCCGGGATCCGCTCGGCGCTGTCGATCTGAGCGACCCACTTCGCCATCGGGTTGAACATGCGCCGGTAGTCGATCTCCTGGAACGCCTCGCGCTCGAGCATGTCGCGCCCGACCTGGCCGACGAGGAGGATCATGGGTGTCGAGTCCTGATTGGCGGTGTGCACGCCGATGGACGCGTGGGTTGCGCCCGGGCCGCGCGTCACTAGGCAGATGCCGGGGCGGCCCGTGAGCTTCCCGTACGCCTCGGCCATGTTGGCCGCCGCGGCCTCGTGCCGGCACGTGACGAGCCGGATCGGCGCGTCGTGGAGCGCGTCCAGCACGGAGAGGTAGCTCTCGCCGGGGACGCAGAACGCCAGCTCGGCGCCGTGCAGCACCAGCTGGTCGACCAGCACCTTGCCGCCGGTGCGGAGCATCAGAGCCGGATCGCGCCCTGAGCGAGTGCGTCGCCGTTCGAGTCCTCGGCGCGGACGAGGACGACGCGGACGAACGAGCCACGCCCGTAGACCTCGGCCGGCTCCACGAACGCGCCGAAGGGCTGCACGGTCTCGCCGTCGACGGAGAGCTCGCCGCGGAGGACGCAGCCGATCCCCGGCCCTTCGGCCGGGCCGGCGTCTCGTTCGCAGCGCATCGCGTAGTCGGCCCAGGGATCGAGGTCGACGTGCGCCGTCAGCTTCGCGTCCTCGACCGACCATTCCGTCAGCTCCCACCGCAGGACGGTCGCGCCGTCGGCGCCTGCCGCGAGCTCCGCCTCGTCGTCGCCGAACGCCGCCGTGCCCGCGTGCAGCGTCGCGAGCTCACCGGAGGCGACGTAGACCATGCGGCCGCCGGCCGGCAGCCGGATCGCCTCACCCGGCGCCAGCAGGTCCTCGTAGAGGGACAGCGAGGTCATAGACCCAGGCAGACGTACTTCAGCTCGAGCCAGTCGTCGACGCCGTACTTCGAGCCCTCGCGCCCGATCCCCGACTCCTTCATCCCGCCGAACGGCGCCACCTCGGTCGAGATGATCCCCGTGTTGACGCCCAGGATCCCGTACTCGAGCGCCTCGGAGACACGCCAGACCCGGCTGAGAGCCTGGCTGTAGAAGTAGGCGGCCAGCCCGTACGGCGTGTCGTTCGCAAGCCGGATCGCCTCCTCCTCGCCGCCGAAGCGCTGGATCCCGGCGACCGGCCCGAAGGTCTCCTCGCGGGTCATCGCCATCGACCCGTCGACGCCCGTGAGCACGGTCGGCTCGAAGAACGTCCCCTCCAGTCGCCGGCCCCCGCGGACGAGCTCGGCGCCCGAGCCGGTGGCGTCGGCGACGTGCCGCTCGACCTTCTCGACGGCGCCGTCGTCGATCAGCGGCCCCACCTGGACGCCGTCGTCGATCCCGTTGCCGACGACGAGGCGGCCGACGGCGGCCTCGAAGCGGGCGACGAACTCGTCGTGCACCGAGTCCTGGACGAGGATCCGGTTCGCGGAGACGCACGTCTGGCCGGAGTTGCGGAACTTGCAGAGGATCGCGCCCTCGACCGCCGCGTCGAGGTCGGCGTCGTCGAAGACGAGAAACGGGGCGTTGCCGCCGAGCTCGAGCGAGACCTTCTTCACCGTGCCGGCGCACTGCGCCATCAGCAGCTTCCCGATCTCGGTCGAGCCGGTGAATGAGAGCTTGCGGACGACGGGGTTCGAGGTGAGCTCGCCGCCGATCACGGGCGCGTCGTCGGCGTCGCCGGTCACGACCTGGAGCACACCGTCCGGCACGCCCGCCTCGCGCGCGAGGTCGACGAGGGCCAGCGCGCTCAACGGCGTCTGCTCCGCCGGCTTGATCACGATCGTGCAGCCGGCCGCAAGGGCCGGCGCGGCCTTGCGCGTGATCATCGCGGCGGGGAAGTTCCAGGGCGTGATCCCCGCGGTGACGCCGATCGGCTCCTTCAGCACCACGATCCGCTTGTCGGGCTGGTGCCCCGGGATCGTGTCGCCGTAGACGCGCTTCGCCTCCTCGCCGAACCACTCGAAGAAGGAGGCCGCATAGGCGATCTCCCCGCGCGCCTCCGCGAGCGGCTTCCCCTGCTCGCTGGTGAGCAGCCGCGCCAGCTCCTCCTGCCGCTCGAGCATCAGGTCGGAGAGGCGGCGCAAGACCGCAGCACGCTCCTTGGCGGTTCGCGCACGCCACGCCGGGTACGCGCGTTCGGCCGTCGCGATCGCCGCGCGGGTCTCCTCGACCCCGTGCCGTGGGACCTGCGCGAGTACCGCGCCGGTGGCGGGGTTCCGGACCTCGAACGTGTCGGTGGAGGCGACTGTCGCCATCGCTGAGAGGATAGTTGCGCCGTGATCGCCGACGCCCACGTGGACATCCTGCTCGAGCTCGCCCATCGCGAGCACCGGCTCGGCGAAAGCGGCGTGTTCGCGCGGACGTGGCTGCCGCTACTCGAAGCGGGCGGCGTCGGGCTGCAGGTCTGCCCCGTCTTCGTCGACGTCGAGCAGCAGCCGGAAGGCACGTTGCGGGAGGCGCTGCGCCAGGTGACGGCCCTGCAGCACGCGCTCCGCGAGAGCCCGGACCGCCTCGTCGCCGTACGGGCGCGCGCGGACCTCGACGCGGTCGAGCGCGGCGAGCGGATCGGCCTGATGCTGGCGCTCGAGGGCGTCGAGCCGTTCGGCTACGAGGTCGCGACGGCCGATCTCTTCTGGGAGCTCGGGCTGCGGATGGCGGGGCTGACGTGGAACAGGCGCAACCCTTTCGCCGACGGCGCCGCGGACGAGGGCGGCCTCTCCGGGCTCGGTCGCAGGTTGCTGGCGCGGTTCGCGGAGCTCGGCGTGATCCTCGACCTGGCGCACGCGTCGCCGCAGGTCTTCGACGAGTGCATCGAGTCGTACGAGGGGCGGCTGTGCATCACGCATGCAGGCTGCCGCGCCGTCAACGAAACGCCGCGGAACGTCTCCGACGAGCAGTTGCGGCGCCTGGCCGCCCGCGACGGCGTTTTCGGTCTGATGCTGCACCCGATCACGATCGACCCGGCGCTGCCGTCGATCGCCCGCGTGATCGATCACCTCGAGCACGCGGCCTCGATCGTCGGGCCCCAGCGACTCTGCCTCGGCGGCGACTGGACGAAGCGGCTGAACGAGCTGATGCCCGGACCGGCTCCCCCCGACGGGCTGATGCCGCCGGGTCTCGCCATCGGGGCAACGATCCCCGGACTGTCGGGCCCGGAGGAGTACCCGGCACTTGTCGAGGCGCTGCATGAGCGCGGCTGGGCGGGCGCCGAGCTCGACGGCCTGCTCTCGCAGAACCTGCTGCGCTTCCTCCGCGAGTCGCTGCCGGCCTAGCGCGACTCGCCGTCGAAGTAGTCGACGGCGTCCGCGAGGCGGTTGACCGTGAACAGCGGCCCGCCGGCGGCCGTCTCGGTCCGCGCCATCGCCGCGATCTTGCCGCTGTCCGGGTACTCGATGATCTCCGGCGTCCCCTGCGAGGCTGCGATCACGTAACGCGCGACGTCGGCGGAGCGGTTGCTGAGCTGGTGCGCGCCCTCGGGGCCGCGGGGAAAGTGGACGACCTCGCCCTCTCTCAGCTCGCGCTCGCCCTCCGGCGAGCGCAGCGTCGGTGTGCCGCGGAGCACGATCAGGAGCTCCTCGCCGCCGTGGTGGAAGTGGTACGGGGCCTGCGTCGCGCCCGGGTCGAGCTCCCAGACCGCGGCGCTGAGGCTCGCGCCGACTTGCCGCTTCAGCCGGCGGCCGCGGACGCCGCCGTAGCCCGCCCGCTCGGACTCCTCCTCGTGCTCGGAGCGCGGCCCCCAGTCGACGTCCCAGACGTTGTCGGCGAAATCCACGTTCCGATCCTACGGGGTGACGAGCACGCGGCCCGGCTCGCCCGCGAGGCTCGCGCGGAAGGCGTCGTCGGCTCGGTCGAGCGGGAACGACGGGCCGACAAGGCTCGCTAGCTCGAGCTGCCCTGAAGCGACGAGCTCGAGCAGTCGCGGCAGGGCGACGGCCGGGTCCTCGGACCCGTAGATCGTCCCGGTGAGCGTCTTCTCCCTGTTCGAGAACTCGAACGGGTCGAGCTCGAGCTTCTCCCCTCCCGCCGGCAGGCCGACGACGACGGCGGTGCCGCCCCCGCGCGTCCAGCGGAGCGCGAGCTTCGTCGTCGCGGGAGCGCCGACGGCGTCGAAGGCATAGTCGACGCCTTCCGGGTCGAGCTCCGTGATCGCCTCGCGGACCTCGTCCGGCGCACAGGCGCGGGTGGCGCCGAGGGCGAGCGCCTGCTCTCGCCGCCCCTCGACCGGGTCGACGACCAGGATCTCCGCCGCGCCGGCGATCCGCGCGCCCTGGACGACGAACTGGCCCACACCGCCCGCGCCGATCACGAGGGCGCTGAAGCCCGGATCCGGCCTGGCCGCGTTGAGCACCGCGCCGACGCCGGTGAGCGCCGCGCAGCCGAGGAGCGCCGCCTGCTCGAGGGTCACCGCCTCGCCGAGCGGCATCGCGGCGGCCGCGTCGACGACGACGCGCTCGGCAAGCGCACCCGTCGCGGTGCCGCGGTAGACGGTCTCGCCGCCGAGGGAGAGGCCGGTGCGGCCGCCGAGCAACGTCCCACGTCCGATCGCGGACGAGAGCGGCCCGCAGGCGGCGGGCCGCCCGCGCCGGCAGGCGCCGCACTCGCCGCAGGCGGGCGCCCAGGAGAGGACGACGCGGTCGCCCTCCCGCAGTCCCTCGACCGCCGACCCGGTCGCCTCGACGATCCCCGCGCCCTCGTGGCCGAGGACGATCGGAGTCGGACGGTCCCACTCGCCCTTGTACGAGTGCAGATCGGTGCCGCAGACGCCGACGGCGCTCATCCGGACGACGACCTCCCCCGGAAGCGGCTCCTCGACGTCCAGCTCCTCGACCACGAGCGCGCCCGGCTCGTGCATGACGGCGGCACGCGTCCTCATCGCATCAGCATCCCGCCGTTGACGTCGAGGGTCGCGCCGGTGACGAAGCCCGCAGCGTCGGAGGCGAGATAGGCGACGGCCGCCGCCACCTCCTCCGGGCGCCCGAGCCGGCCGACGGGAATCGTCTTCAGCATCGCCTCCAGCCGCTCGGGTGCGACGGTGGCGACCATCGGGCCGTCGATCGCGGCAGGCGCGACCGCGTTGACGGTAACTCCCGAGCCCGCGAGCTCGGTGGCCGCGTGGCGGGTGAGCGCGACGATCGCGGCCTTCGACGTCGCGTAGTGGACGCCGGTGACGGCACGGCTGTTCTGGCCCGCGACCGACGCGAGGTTGACGATCGCGGCCGGCGCCGCGGTCCCGCATCTGGGCGCCCACGACGCGAATGCCGAGATATGTGCCGCGCAGGTTCGTCGCGAGCACGTCGTCCCATTCCTCGACGTCGATCTCCCAGAAGGGGCGGATCTCGGTGCGGGCGGCATTGTTGACGAGAACGTCGACCTCGCCGGCGGCCGCCAGGAGCCGCTCCCAGGACTGGAGGCTGCGAACGTCGTGCTCGACCGCCTCGCCGCCGATCTCGGCGGCGACCCGAGCGGCGCCGGCGGTGTCGACGTCCGCGAGCACGACGCTGTCGCCGTCGGCCGCGAGCCGGCGCGCGATCGCCTCCCCCAGCCCGCGCGCCGCCCCGGTGACGACGGCGGTGCGGGTCACGCGTGGATGCGCTGCTTCGACCGGCGCAGCGACCCGCCCTCGCGCCCGTTCCGCGCCGCCAGCGCCTCGGCGAGGATCGAGAGCGCGACCTCGGCCGGAGACTCGGCGCCGAGGTCGAGGCCGCACGGCCCGGCGATCCGCTCGATCGCGTCCTCTCCCACGCCCGCCTCGCGGAGCCGCTCGCGCTTGCGCTCCTGGTTGCGGCGGCCGCCGATCAGGCCGACGTAGAAGGCATCGCTCGCGAGGGCGAGCTCGAGCGCGGGCAGATCGAACTTGTCGTCGTGCGTGAGGATCACGATCGCGGTCGCGTGGTCGGGCGCCACCTGTGCGAACGCCTCGTCGGGCCAGGCGACGATCACCTCGTCGGCGCTCGGCAGCCGCTCCCGCGTCGCGAACTTGGCGCGCGCATCGGCGACGACGGTCAGCCAGCCCAGTTGCCGCGCGCCGGCTGCGAGCGCCTCCGCAGTGTCGACGGCGCCGTAGACGAAGAGCCGCGGCGGCGGGCCGTAGACCTCGGCGAAGACGGTCCTGCCCTCGAGCTCGAGCGTCCGGTTCGCAGCCCCGCGGATCAGCTCGTCCGCGTGCGCGGCGAGCTCGGGCGGGCCCTCGCCGAACGTCGCGCCGTCCTCGACGACGAGCAGCTTCGAGCCGGCGCCCTCGCCCTCGAGCACGGTCAGGAGAACGCCGCGGCCGCCGTCGCGGTGGAGCTCGAGGAGCCGGGCGATCACGGCAGGCGCTCGACGAAGACGTCGATCTCGCCGCCGCAGGGCAGGCCGACGGCCCAGGCCTCCTCGTCGCTGATCCCGTACGAGAGCAGCTTCGGCTCGCCGCTAGCGAACACCTCCTGCGCCTGCTCGAAGACGTCGCCCTCGACGCAGCCGCCGGAGACGGAGCCGCAGAGCTTGCCGCTCCGGGTGATCGCGAGGCTCGAGCCGACGGGACGGGGAGCCGTGCGCCGGTTGGCGACGACCGTGGCGACGACGACCTCCTCGCCCTCACCCTGCCAGCGCTCGATCTCGCTGAGAATCTCCTTCACCGTTGTAGCCTGCCTGCTCGATCATGGACCAGGCAAGTGTGAGCCTCCTCCGCTGGCTGCGACGACAGCTGCGCGAACCGACGCCGTGGCGCGAGCATCTCGAAGCCGCGGTCGCAAACGACGATCCGGTCGAGGCGCGGCGCCTGCTGGAACAGATGGACTTCAGCGAGGCGCAGCGGCAGCACGTGTCCGGGCTGATCGACCGTTGGGAGGACGGGAGATGAGCCGACTCGCCGAGAACGCCGCCCTCGTCCGCCGGATCATGGAGGCGTTCGCGAACAAGGAGGGCTTCGCCCTGCGTGACTGCTTCGCCGAGGACGCCGTCTGGCACGTTCCCGGCAGCGGTGTCATGTCCGGGACGTACCGCGGGCGTACCGAGATCTTCCGCTTCCTCGCCCGGCTGCCGAAGCTGACGGACGGCACCTATCGCTCGACCTTCATCGACGCGCTCGCGAGCGAGGAGCGCGGCGCCGGCCTCTACCGTGCGCGCGGCGAGCGCGAGGGCCGGACGATCGACATCGACCAGCTGCTGCTCTTCACGATCCGGGACGGCCTCGTCACGGAGGTGCTGGCGCTGCCGAGCGACCCCGGCGCGTTCGACGCCTTCTGGGCGTCGTAGTCAGTCCTCGGGCTCGTCGGCGACGGGGATCGGCTCGCGGAACTCGACCTCGAGCCGCTGGATCCGCGAGCCCTCGATCTCGATCACCCGCAGCGTCAGCCCGTCGACCTGGATCTCGTCGCCGACCTCGGGCGCGCGACCGAGCTCGCCGAAGACCAGCCCCGCCATCGTGTGGTAGTCCTCGACCTCGAGCGCCGTTGCGAACTGCTCGTTGAAGTCGTCGATCGGGAACGTGCCGTCGATGCGGATGTGGGTCTCGTCGACGCGCTCGACCGACTCGTCCGGGAGGTCGAACTCGTCCTCGATCTCACCGACGATCTCCTCGAGCAGATCCTCGAGCGTGACGATGCCCTGCATCGCGCCGTACTCGTCGACGACGACCGCCATGTGCTGGTTCTGCTTGCGGAACTCGGCGAGCAGCGCGGCGAGATCCTTGGTCTCGGGGACGATGTACGCCGGCCGCAGCAGCTCGGCGAGGTCGACGTTCGCGATCCCGCGGTCGTGCAGGGCCGAGAAGAGATCGCGCACGTGCAGGATCCCGACGATCTCGTCCAGCGAGTCGCGGTACACCGGGTACCGCGTGTACGGCGAGGAGAGCAGCGCCGCCAGCGCCTCCTCGGTCGGCATCGAGATCGAGATCGCGACCACCTGCGGCCGCGGGACCATGACCTCGTGCACCTCCTTGTCCGCGAAGTCGAAGACCTTGTAGAGCATCTCCTCCTCGGTCGTCGCGATCACGCCCGCGTCCTCCGAGGCGGCGACGATGTGGCGGATGTCCTCCTCCGTGTGGGCGAGCTCACCCGCCGGTGCGGGCGTGACGCCGAAGAGGCGAGCGACCGCGTTCGCCGAGACCTGCAGCAGCCACGTGAACGGCTTGACGATCTTCTGCAGCACCTCGAGCGGGATCGAGACCAGCTTCGCGATCGACTCCGCCCGCTGGAGCGCGACCGCCTTCGGCACGAGCTCCCCGAGCGCGACGCTGAGGTACGTGAGGATGAGGAACGCGAGCGCGTAGGCGATCCCGTGCGAGAGCGGCGCGTCGAAGTAGTCGGTCAGGAGCGGCTGGCCGACGGCGCCGAGAGCGATCCCGAAGACGGTGATCCCGATCTGGACCGTGCCGATGAACTTGACCGGGTGCTCCATCAGGTCGAGCGCCGCGCGGGCGCTGCGGCTGCCGGCGTCTGCATCGGGCTCGAGCCGGGTCCGCCGGGAGGTCACGAGCGCGTATTCGGCCGCGACGAAGATCGCGTTCCCGAGCACGAGCAAGAGGATCGCGAGGATGCGGAGGGTGTCGCTCACGCCCCGCTCTCCGGGGCGTGGGTACTAGAGGGCTCGTCCAAGCTGGCGCGCAGTATAGGCAACGATTCCGACGTCTTCGCGTCGTTCCGCACGTTCCTCGAGCACGAGCCGCTCGAGGTGCGAGAGCGTCTCGGCGACCGCGAAGCGGCGCGACGCCGGCTTGAGGTCGGCGCCGAAGAGGTCGAACGAGACCTCGTAGGCGCTGCGCGGCGCGTCCGTCAGCGCCGCCTCTGCGAACGCGAGCCGCTCGTGATGGTGCTCGATCAGCTCGCGCGCCCGGCCGACCGGGTCCTCGATCGGGTCGCCGTGACCCGGCAGCGCGAGCTCGGGAGCGAGCTCGATCGTGCGCTCGAGCGACTCGAGGAAGTCGCCCAGCGGGTCGGGACGGCTTGCCGGCCAGAGGCCGACCGTCGGCGAGATCCGGCCGAGCAGGTGGTCGGCCGACACGAGCACGCGACCCTTGAGCAGGCAGAGCTGCCCGTCGGCGTGGCCCGGCGCGGCGACGAGCTCCCAGCCGTCGAGGCGGTCGCCGTCGTCGACGAGGATCGGATCGCGCTGGAAGCGGATGAAGGGCCGGTAGACGTCGCCGGAGCCGATCAGCTCCTGCGTGATCTCGTCCGGGACGCCGTGGGTGCGGAACCAGTCCGCGATCCGCTCGGGCCAGTTCGGGTTCCCCCATACGAGCTCGCACTGGGCGTAGTCGAGCGCGCCCTGGTGCACCGGCGCCTTCGTCAGCTCGGCGACGTCGGCCGCGGCACCGACGTGATCGGGGTGGAAGTGGGTGACGAAGATCCGGGCCACCTCGGCGCCGGCGAGCGACTCGGCCCAGACCTCCTGCGCATTCGGAAGGCCGATTCCCGTGTCGACCAGCGTCCAGCCGTCGTCGCCCGGCAGGAGGTACGAATGCACGTGCCCGGGCCGGGTCGGCAGCGGCGTCGTGATCCGGCGGATGCCGTGCGACAGCTCCATCGCGCCATCCAATCACGTTGGCGCGAGGCGAACACATGTTCTATCCTTGTGGGGATGCGGGCTGAATACCGCGAGGAGGAGTGCAGGAGCGCGCTGAACCGGGTCCGGGGGATGCCGTTCTCCTGGTCGCTGAACCCCTACACGGGCTGCGTCCACCGCTGCACCTTCTGCTACGTCCGCGCCTTCGAGCGCCGGGCGGACCGTCCGTCGGACGACCGCTACGGACGCTCGATCAGGGTGAAGGTGAACGTCGCCGAGGTGCTCGCGCGCGAGCTGGGCCGGCGATCCTGGGCGCGCGAGGCCGTCGCCGTCGGGGCCGCCACCGACCCGTACCAGCCGGCCGAAGGGCGGTACCGGTTGACGCGAGCGTGCATCGAGGTCCTCGGCCGCGCCGCGACCCCGATCCGGCTGATCACGCGCGGGCCGCTGATCGTCCGCGACGTCGACGTCCTCCAGGAGGCGTCCCGCCGTGCCGACGTGCACGTCACCTTCTCCGTGCCGACGCTCGACCAGGAGGTCTGGCGGCGGACGGAGCCCGGGACGGCGCCGCCGCGACAGCGGCTGCGCGCGCTGTCGGAGCTCGTCGAGGCGGGCGTGCACGCCGGGGTCGGGATGGCGCCGATCCTGCCAGGGCTCTCGGACCGGCCGGAGCAGCTCGCGGAGGTGGTCAAGGCCGCCCGAGCCGCCGGTGCGACGGGCATCTGGGCGAACCTGCTCTACCTCGCACCCGGCACGAAGGAGCACTTCCTGGAGGCGCTCGCCCGAGACTGGCCGGAGCAGCTCGAGCGCTACGAGGAGCTCTACGCGCGAGGGGCCTATCTCCCCCGCGCCGAGGTCGAGCCGGTGCGCGCGCGGGTGCGGGAGCTCGCCCGCGCGCACGGCGTCCGTGACCGCCGCCGGACGCGGCTCGCCCCGCCGCCGGAGCCCCAGCAGCTGAGCTTGGGCTTGTGAGCGCCGACGGGCGACATACACTTCCCGTCCAATGCCGGACGAGATCACCTGCCTGATCGTGGACGACCACGAGGTCGTACGCGAAGGGCTCCGCCTCTCGCTCTCGCGCGCGCCGCACGTCCGGGTGATCGGCGAGGCGTCCGACGGGGCCGGCGCAGTCGCGCTCGTCGAGCGCAGGCGTCCTCAGGTCGTGATCATGGACGTGCGCATGCCCGGGATGGACGGGCTCGAGGCGACGAAGCAGATCAAGGAGAAGGTGCCGGAGACGGCGGTGCTGATCTTCACCGCGTACAGCGAGCGCTCGCTGCTCGGCCGCGGCCTCGAGTCGGGGGCGAAGGGCTACATCCTCAAGGAGGCGCCGCACGCGACGCTGCTGCGTGCGATCGAGAAGGTCGCGGGCGGCGAGAGTTTCGTCGACCCCGCCCTGATGCCGGCGTTCCTGACCGGCAAGGAGCAGAACGACATGCTCACGTCGCGCGAGCGCGAGATCCTGCAGCTGCTCGCCGACGGGATGTCGAACGCCGACGTCGCGGGACGCCTCTTCATCAGCCAGGAGACCGTCAAGAGCCACGTCCGGCACATCCTCGCGAAGCTCGAGGCCGACACGCGCACGCACGCGGTCGCGATCGCGCTGCGCGACGCGATCATCGACTGACTTGGGCGACCGCCCCGACGACGATCGCGAGCGGCTGGTCGAGCGGATCATCACGGCCGAGCAGGACGAGCGCCGCCGGCTGGCGCTCTTCCTCCACGACGGGCCGGTGCAGAACCTCTCCGGGATCGCGCTGATGCTCGACGCGGCGGTACAGGCGATCGACGACGGCCGGCCGGAGGCCGCGCGCGGGATCATGGCGTCGGCGCTCGAGCGGCATCGCGAGACGATCCGCTCGCTCCGCGATCTCTCCTTCAACATCGAGCCGGTCGTGCTTCGCGACCAGGGCTTCGGCGCTGCCGTCGAGGAGCTCGCGAACCAGCTCGGGATGGAGCACCGGGTGCAGATCGAGGTCGACGTGGCTCCGGCCGCGCGGCTCGGCGAGAAGGAGCAGGTCGGGCTCTACCAGATCGTGCGGGAGTCGCTGAACCAGGCTGTGCGGCGCGGACCGCCCTCGAAGATCTCGGTCACGATCCAGGAGACGCAGGGCGGCCAGATCGAGACGGTCGTCGCCGACAACGGCACGGGCGAGCGGCGCACGGCCGCTCTCGAGGCGATCGGCGAGCGCGCGACCACCCTCAACGGCCGCTTCTCGGTCGAGCAGGGCGCGGACGGCGGCACCGCGATCCGCGTCGTGCTGCCGGCGTACGCGGGCACGACGTCCTCCGACTAGAATCGCCGCCGATGGAGAACGGCCACCACGCCCCCGGCGGGCATCTTCTCTTCGTCTGGTCGTCGAGCGGCTGGACGCTGCAGCAGCGTGACGGCGAGGTCCCTGCGGTGGGCTCGACCGTCGAGGCGAACGACACGCTGCTTCGGATCAGCAAGATCGGCCCCTCGCCGCTGCCCGGGGACCGGCGCCTCTGCGCCTACACGCAACTTGCCTAGCGCAAGCTGAGCATCCGCCAGCTCAGTGCCCGAGTGCCGACTCCGCTGCGATGCGGCCGAAGACGAGGGCCGCCGCGAGGCCGCTGCCGTAGCCGCCGGTGAAGATGCCGCCGACGTCGGCGCCCGCGGCGAAGAGGTCGCGGATCGGCGTGCCGTCGCCGTCGAGGACGCGAGCGCGATCGTCGATCCGGACGCCGCCCGTGGTGTGCGTCACCGCCGCGTGGACGCGGACGGCGAGGAACGGCGGCTCCGCGAGCTTGGGCGACGAGGGAAGCTCGAACGGCAGCTCCTCCGCCGCACGGACGTCGCCGCCCGCGGCGCGTGCCGCCTCGACGAGGTCGGCGACCGTCCGCTCGCGCACCTGCTTCCCGAGAGCACGCGCGTCGACGACGTACCACGCCCGTCCGTCCGGGAAGCACTGGACGAGGTCGCTCTCGTGCCACGCAGGCTCCCCCAGCTCCCGTCCCTGATCGTCGAGCACCAGCGCGTGCTTCGCGTAGAGCTGCGAGGCGCGAACGAAGTCGCCCTCGGGAACCGGGCCCGGCAGCGCGCGTCCGTAGAACTGCTCCATACCGTCCGTCTCACCCCCGCCCCGCGCGAGCGCGTAAGCCAGGCCGTCGCCCTCGCTCCAGGGTGCCGCCCGCAGCAGCAACCCTCGTTCGCGCGCCAGCCGCACTCCGAAGCCGCCGGTGGCGAGGATCTGCGCCTCGTCGAACGGGTGCTCGAGCCGCACGTCCCCGGCCGCATGAACGAGTGCGCGAGGTGAGCCCCGCCGTGTCGTAGCGCCGCCCGATCGTCAGCGGATTCCCCGTCTCGCGGACGGCCGGGTCGACACCCAGGGACTCGAGCCAGTCGAGGGCGTCGTCGAGCTCGTCGACGATGCCGGCCTGGAGCGCGGGGTCGCCGCCCGGGCACTCCGCCCTGAACTCGTCGAGCGTCCGGTGGCGCCAGATCACGCCACTCGAGAGCAGCATCGAGCCGCCGGCGCGGTCGCCCTTCTCGAGCACGACGGGCTCTGCGCCAAGCTGCCGCGCCCGTGCGGCGGCGACGAGCCCGGCCATGCCGGCGCCGGCGATCGTCAGCCGAGCGAGAACGATGGCTTGTGCTCGACGTACTCGAGCTTGACCCGGTCCGGGCCCCAGACGAAGAGCGCGAGGGTGTTCGGCGCGTCGACGAGATCGTCGATCTCCACCCCGAGGTCCTCAGCCGCCGCCTGGTGATCCGCCACCGAGTCGACGAGGACGCCGATGTGGTTGAGCAGCGGCCGCTCGGCGTCGCCCGGATCGCCCTCGACGAGCTCGAGGTAGGCGCCGCCCACCTCCAGCCGACCGTCGCCGGTCGGGACGAAGCCGAGCTCCTCCCAGCCGGCGCACCGCGCTGGCCGGGTCGCTGCGAACGCAGCGCGACGTGGTCGAGGTCGAGCTCCGAGCCGGTCTCCGTCTCGACGAGGACGATCTCGAGCCCCTCGCCGAGGTCGACGACCGGCTCGCGGCCGTCGAGGGAGGACACGCGCAGGCCGATCCGCTCGAGCGGACCCTGCTCGCGCCGTCCCTCGGCGTCGAAGAGCGTCAGCTTGCCCCGGCGCGCGTCGTCGCCGCCGAGCAGCGTGAACCGATCCGTCTGCTCGATCACGCGCAGCCCCACCCGCTCGGACGCTGCTGCGGTCATGCGCTCACGGTCGGCGACCCAGAGCGCGACGTGATCGAGCGTCAGCGGCTTCATGCCTCGAGGTTACTTGCGCCGGTCGACCGCGCGCTGCAGCTGCTCCTTGGTCATCTTCGACCGGCCCTCGATCCCCATGTGCTTCGCCTCTTCGTACAGCTGGTCGCGTGTGCGACCCTTGGCACGGCGCGTGCCCGAGCGGAGCCCGCCGCGACGGCTCGACGAGATGTCCGTCCGCGACAGCCGGGACGACGTCTTCGCCTCGCCGGCCCGCGCCCGCTCCTTGTTCACCGTCCGCGCGGCGATCTCCTCGGCCTTGTCCTCCGAGGTGCCCCGATCCTCGAGGCTGTCCTTGATGTGCTCGTACTGGCGCTCACGCTTGGCGCTCCAGGCCTTGGGCGGCATCTGACCCCTCCTTCGTTCGTGGAGCCGGAGTCCTTCCCGTTCTCGGGCTCGGGCTATTCCGCGTCGAGCGGGAGGTTCTGCACGTTGTGCTCGGTCGCGTAGTCGTCGGCGAGCTTGTTCACGGCCTCCGGCCCCTCCGAGTAGGCGTAGTTGATCTTGACGAAGGGATCCCACTTGTCCGGGAGCGCGTCCTCCGGGAAGATCGCCTCCACCGGGCACTCGGGCTCGCAGGCGCCGCAGTCGATGCACTCCTCCGGGTCGATGATCAGCATCCGCTCGAACTCGTGGATGCAGTCGACCGGGCAGACGTCCACGCACGAGCGGTCTTTGATGTCGATGCAGGGCTCGGCGATGATGTACGTCACGGCGGCGGAGTCTACCGAGCGACTTCAGACCGACGGCGCGGTCAACTCGGCGACGATCTCGGGAACCCGCTCCACCAGCGCCGACTTGACGATCACCTGGTCGAAGCCCGCCGTGTGCGCGCGCTGAAGCCCCGCCTTGTCGGTGTGGTTCGTGAAGCCGACGATCGGGATGTCCGGCCAGGAGTCGACAACCTCTTCGGGCTCGATCCGCGCGATGTCGCAGATGACGAGGTCGGGTGGGTCGACGCTGTCCGACGTCACGAGGTGATGGCCGTCGAGGAGCGCCTCGAGCTTGCCGCGGAAGAAGAGATCGACCCCTGCAAGCAGGACCGTCGCCACGTCAGCAATCTAGCGCAGCGTCCGGCGGCTTACTCAGAACGCCTCGAAGAGCCGGTTCAGGTAGACGCGGAGGCGCCAGAACTCGCCGGCGAAGAGCAGCGCGCCGAGCGAGACGAGGATCAGCCCGCTGACGAACTGGATCGCGACGTAATGGTCTCGCACCCGACGGAAGAGCCCCATCGCGGGCGCGAACAGGGCCGCCGCGATCAGGAACGGGACGGCCAGCCCGAGCGCGTAGACGGCGAGCAGCAGCGAGCCCTGCCAGACGGTGTCGGAGTCGCCGGCGAGGACGAGGATCGAGCCGAGCACGGGACCGATGCACGGTGCGGCGCAGATCGCGAACGCCCCGCCGAGCAGGAAGCCCGAGCCGCGACGCCGCGCGTCCTGGACGAGCCCGGCGCCGAGCAGGCGTTGCGGCCAGGGCAGCAGGCCCATGAACGCGAAGCCGAAGACGATCAGGACGAAGCCGGCCACCTGCTCCATCAGGAACTGGTCCTTCGTGAACGAGAGCCCGACTGCGGCGGCGCCGGCGCCGAGCAGGACGAAGACGGCAACCAGGCCGGCGACGAACGGAAGGCTCGACCGCAGCACCCGCCGCGACGCGCCGGCATCGCCGAGCCGCTCCGCCTCGACCGACGAGATCGCGGAGAGGTAGCCGGGGACGAGCGGCAGGACGCACGGCGCGAGGAAGGAGAGGAAGCCGGCGCCGAACGCGACGATGACTGCGGTGCCGCTCACGACTCGAAGCGGGCGAGCTCGTCGTCGAGCTCGGCGCTCGAGCGCGGGATCGAGGGTCTCGCCGCCCTCCTCGGGCGGCTCGTCGCTCCGTGCGATTGCGGCTCCAGCGATACGCGAGCGCCCCCACCACGACCACGCCGAGCGCGAGCCCCGCGAGCGGGAGCACCCAGGCGACGAGCTCGAAGCCCCGCTTCGGCGGCTCGGCCAGCACCGCCGGGCCGAACTGGTCGACGAGCGCGGCCTTGATCTCGCTCTTCGTGTCGCCGGCGGCGATCCGCTCGCGGATGAACGCCTTCATCCGCAGCGCGACCGGTGCGTTCGAGGTGTCGAGCGTCGTCTCGCAGACGGGGCAGACGAGCTCGGACTCGAGCTCGGAGGCGGTCGGGCGCTCCTCGCTCGCCGCCGCGGGCGCCACGAGGACGAGGGCGATCAGGACGGCGGCGGCAGCCCTCACGCCGCTGCGAGCGCGCGCTCGATCCCGGCGTCCAGCTCCTCGGCCGTCTCGACCGGGCCGGCGATCCGATGGCGCACGTTTCCGCTGGCGTCGACGAAGTACGTCTCCGGGAAGCCGGTGACGCCGTAGCGGCCGACCGTCGAGCCCTTGCCGTCGTAGACGTTCGCGTACGTGACGCCGTAGCGCTCGAGGAAGTCCCTCGCGTCGCCGCGGAAGTCCTTCACGTCGACGCCGACGAAGACGACGCCCTTCCCCTGCCAGCGCTTCCAGCCCTCCTGCAGCAGCGGGGTCTCGTCCTTGCACGGGCCCGCACCAGGAGGCCCAGAAGTTGAGCACGACCGCCTTGCCGCGGAGCGACGCGAGGTCGAGCTCTCCCTTCCCGTCCAGGCGCTCGAGCGTGAACGCCGGCGCGGTCGGCGTGCCGCCGCGCTGCAGCTCCGCCGTGACCTTGCTCTCGTCCTGCGTCAGCTTCCAGGCCAGCAGCCCGAGCAGTGCCGCCACGACCCCGACGGCCGCGACCTGGCCTGCCAGCCGAAGGCGGCCGCTCACCGGACGATGTAGACCGGGGTGCCGACCTCGACCTGGTTGAAGAGCCACTCGACCTCGGGGATCAGCATCCGGATGCAGCCGTGCGAGACCGAGTAGCCGATCGAGGCGGGGTCGGGCGTGCCGTGGATGCCGACCGCCGGCGCCGAGATGCCCATCCAGCGGGTGCCGAGCGGGTTCCCCGGTCCGGGCGGGATCGGCTTCGCGTCCTTCGCCCAGTCGGACTGCGGCGGGTACCACCAGGGGTTGCGCCACTTGACGACGATCTCGAACTTGCCGAGCGGCGTCGGGTAGCGCGAGGCGCCGGTGGCGACGCCGAACGTGCGGCGCAGCTTCATCCCGTCGTAGAGGCTGAGCCTGTTCGAGCCCCGCTTGATCACGATCACGTCGCCGATCGTGGCGCGGGTCGCCTGCGGGACGAGCTTGTCGGTGCGCAGTGCGATCGGCTCACGGGCGTGCGTCTTGAGGCTGCGGAAGATGTCGCGCACGGCGGTCAGCTGGCGGAGTCGGCGGCCGACCTTCTCCTTCGTGACGAAGGGCTTCGCCGTTCCGCAGCGTGAGCGTCGAGTCGACCGGCGTCCGGTCGAACCGACGGGCGAGCGTGCGCACGTAGCGCTCGATCCGCGGCTGAGGGGCCGAGACCTTCAGCGGCACGTTGGCGCCGGGAACGACGATCCGGGCGCGCTTGACGGCATCGCCGACGAACGCGGCTGCGCCGAGCTGCTTCGGCGTCACGCGCAGCGAGACGGTGCCGAGCTTGACCGTGACCGGCCGAGCGAAGAAGTCCTTCACCGCGAGCGTGGCCGTGGCCGGCGACAGCCCGCCGACGAGCACCTGCCCGCCGATCGTCACGCCTGCCGGGATCGTGGTCGGCCGCGGGGTCGTCGGCGTCGTCGTCGTGGTCGTCGTGGTGGTCGTCGTGGGCGGAGGCGGCGGAGCCGTCGTCGTCCCGGTCGTCGTCCCCTCCTGGGCGCCGGCCGACGGCGTCCCGACGAGCAGGGCGGCGGCGAGCAGGCCCGCGGCGCAGCAGCCGCGAGCAGGGCAAACGAGAGTGAGCGCCTCACGGCGGCAGTGTAGCCAGGGCGGAAAAGATCGTGGGATCGTTCGAGATGACTGCATCCACCCCGGCCGCGTCGAGCCGTGCGAGCTCGTCCGGGTCGTCGACCGTCCAGGCCCAGACCGCCGCACCGGCGTGATGGGCGCGCGCGACCGCGGCCGGCGACACGACCGCGTGCTGGAGCATCAGGACCTCTGCCCCCGCACGGGCGATCATCGCCGGCACCCGCGTCACGAGCGCCCGCCGGAGCGCGAGCGTGCCGAGCCGGATCGCGGGCTTCATCGCCGCGCCGCTTCGAGACGCCGTAGCGGTCCTCGGGGTAGGTGAAGCCGATCCGGACCGGAACCGGGTGCGCCGCGATCGCGCGGATGCTCGGGAGGTGGAACGAGCTGACGACGGACCGGTCGACCAGCCCGTGCCGCTCGAGCGCGGCGGCGACCTCGTCGAGGCGGGTCGTCAGCTTCAGGTCGACGTGCGCGCCGACGTCGTGCGCGGCGAGGAGCTCGAGCGCGTCGTCGAGCGTCGCCCGGCTCGCGCGGCAGCTCGGCGAGCGAGTGCCCGAGCACGAGCGGGCCGCCGTCGGGGGCGACGACGTCGAACTCGATCGCGTCGACGCCGTGCGCGAGCGCCGCCTCGAACGAGCGGAGCGTGTTCTCGGGCGCGAGCCGCGCGGCGCCGCGGTGCCCGACCCGGATCAGCGGCCCGTCTCCGCGCAGCAGCTTCACGGCTTCGTCGGGAGGAAGTCCTCGTCGAGCTCGCCGCCCCGCGCGGCGTACTCGACGATCATCCGGTCGGTGACCCACTCGACGGGCGCACGGTCGTCCGTCCACGGCCGCTTCGCCTTCCTCGTCGACGGACGAGCTGCTCGAGCGAACAGCAGGTCGCACGAGCGGCCGCAGTCGCGCCGGCACATCGTTCGCGTCGAGCTCCGATGGACGCCGCGGTTCGTCGAAGCCGAGCAGGATCTGGTTGAAGCGGAGCGCCGGCCAGACCGCAGACCGATCTCGAACTCGTGCGTGAGCGTGCCCGCGATCCCGTCGAGCAGGCTGTCGTCGCCGGGCACCGACGCCACGTTCAGCGCCAGGATCCCGCCCGGCGCGAGCCGCTCGCGCGCGAGCCGGAAGAACTCACGTGTCGCGAGGTAGAACGGCACGTAGGGCTGGTGATACGCGTCGACGACGATCAGGTCGTAACGCTCATCGGTGCTGCGCAGGAACGGACGGGCATCGGCATCGTGCACGGTCAGGTTCGGGTTGTCGCCCATGCCGAAGTACTCGAAGCCGACGTCGCTGACGGCCGGGTCGAGCTCGACGCCGTCGATCCGCGCGTCCGGGTAGTACTCGCCCATCGCCCGTGCGGTCGTGCCGCCGGCGTTGCCGAGGATCGCGACCGAGCGGAGCGGCCGGTCGAGCAGCGGCGGCAGCGCGAGGAACGCGTCCCAGACGCCGCCGGTCAGCACGGTGTCCCGACGCCAGACGGAGTGGACGGCGACGCCCTCGTTCAGGCGCAGCAGGCGGCGGCCGTCGTCGCGCTCGATCACCTGGATGAACTGGTAGAGCGAGTCCTCCTCGTGCAGCAGCCCCGCCTCGTCCTTGACGGCCCCGGGCGGCAGGGCCGCGAGCGCGGCGAGCGCGCCGGCGAGCAGGACGACCTTCCGCCCGAGCAGGAAGGACGCCGAGATCGCGAGCAGGACGGCCGTGCCGAGCAGCGTCCGCTGCGTGCCGACGAGCGGGATCGAGATCAGCGCCGGCACGAACGTGCCGAGCAGCGAGCCGAAGGTGGAGAGCGCGTAGAAGCGGCCGGCGACCGCACCCGCGCTCTCGACGTCGGTGAGCGCGAGCCGGATCGCGAAGGGCGAGACCATCCCGAGCAGGACGACGGCGGGCGCGAACAGCAGCAGGACGGCGAAGAAGGAGCCGATCACGGCACCGGCCGACGCCTCGTCGAGGTTGCCGACCGCCGCGTCGAGGAAGGGCCGAGCGACGAAGGGCGTCATCGCCACCCAGAGAGCCGCCGCGAGCACGATCACGCCGAGCAGCCTGCGCTCCGGCCGGCGGTCGGCGAGGCGGCCGCCGAGCCAGTAGCCGAAGGCGAGGCCCGCGAGCACGATCCCGATCAGGTTCGCCCAGACGATCGTCGACGAGCCGAAGTAGGGCGCGAGCAGCCGCGACGCCGCGATCTCGGTCGCGAGCGAGCCGGTGCCGGCGCCGAAGACCAGCGCCGCGAGTGCCGCGCGGCTGCGATTCACGCGTCCTCGACCCGCTTGACGACGACGACCGCGAAGTCGTCGGTCAGCTCGCCCTCGGTCCACTCGCGGCAGGCGGCGAGCGCGGCCTCGGCGATCGCCTGTGGCGGGAGCTCGCGGCGCTCGGCGAGCAGCGCGTCGAGTCGCTCGACGCTGAACTGCTCGCCACCTCGCCGCGCCTCGATCACGCCGTCGGTGTAGACGACGACGATCGCGCCGGGCGGGAAGGGCTCGGTGACGGTCGCGTACGTCTGCGGTGCGTCGATCCCGAGCGCGAGCCCGCGGGCCGGGATCGACTCGACCGTCCCGTCGGGGAGCACCAGCCGCGGCGGCGGGTGGCCTCCACTCGCGCAGGCGACCTCGCCGCCGGCGGTGTCGAAGACGAGCTCGACCATCGTGATGAAGCGGCCGGGCGCGATCTCGGACGAGACGACCTCGTTCGCGGCCGCGAGGAACGTGCCGGGGTCGGGGTGCTCGCGGGCGAGCGAGCGGAACACGTACTTCGCCATCGCCATGTCGGCGGTCGCGTCGACGCCGTGGCCGGTGACGTCCCCGAGGACCACGGCGAGCCGCCCGTCGCCGAGCGTCAGGTAGTCGTAGACGTCGCCGCCGACCTCCACCTGCGCCGCCGACTCGTAGACGTCGCCGAGCTCGAGCCCCGCGACAGTCGGCGCCTCCCGGGGCAGCAGCGCACGCTGCATCGTGTCTGCGAACGCCTTCTGCTGGCTGTACAGGCGTGCGTTCTCGATCGCGAGCGCCGCCTGGCCGGCGATCGCGAGCGCGGTCTCCGCGACCTCGCCTGCGACCGGGCGGCCGGGATGGAGCGAGATGATCGTCAGGGTCGCGAGCAGCTCGCCCGGCGTGGCGATCGGGATCACGGCCGCACTCGAGCCCTTGCGCAGGAACGGCGCCAGCAATGCCAGCGCGCCACCGAACGACTCGGCGAGCTCGGGGTCGAGGATCAGCGGCTCGCGGCGCTCGAGCAGGGCGAGCTGCTCCCGACGCGGCAGCTGCTGCGGGCGCGAGAGCAGGGCGCGCAGCCGCGGGATCGACGCGCTCGTCGTTGACGTGCACCGACGGCTGGACGAGCTCGACGCCGCGCTCGTCCGGCATCCGGATCACGGCCGCGTCGACGCCGAGCAGCTCGACGATCGACGACGCGAGCACGTCGAGCGTCGTCCCGAGCGAGAGGCTCTGCGCGAAGGTCCGCGAGATCTCGTGCTGCGCGTGCAGCCGCTTCGACTTCTGCTGCTCGGAGGCGAGTGCCTGCTTCAGGTCGTCGTAGAGCGTGGTGACGCGCTCGTGGAGGCGCGCATTCTGCACCGCCACGGCGAGCTGGGCTGCGAGCGCCGTCAGCAGCGCGAGCTCGTTCTCGCTCAGCGGACGCCGCCGACGCGGATAGGCGGCGAGGACGCCGATCGGCTCGTCGCCGACGACGAGGCCGAGCGCGAGCGCCGAGCGGATTCCCGACTCCTCCACCAGCGCTCGCACGGGCTCGAGCGCCTCGTGCGTCCGCGCGTCGCTCGACCTCGACGACCGCGCCTCCCTGCCGCGACTGGAGCGCCGCGGCCAGGAGCGCGTCGGCGACGGCCTCGTGCGGCCCGTCGATGCCGCGGGCGGCGGCGACCGCCATCCGGCCCTCCTCGCTCAGGTAGACGGCGACGCGGTCGACGCCGAGCAGGTGCGCGACCCGCTCGATCGCCGTCTCGAGCGTGTGCGAGAGGGAGAGCTGCGAGATCGCCTCGCCGACGACCGCGAGGAGCGCGCGACTGCGCTCGAGCTCGAGCCCGGCCTCGCGGGCGCGCTCGGACGAGCGGAGCGCGTGCGCGGCGCGGACGGCGAAGCCGGTCAGCTGCTCGCGCACGCGCTCGTCGAGAGAGCGGCCGGAGGCGAAGCGCACCTGCAGCGCGCCGAGCACCGGCCGGCCCAACTGGACCGTGACGACCGGCGCCGCTCGGCTCGCCGTCGACGCGCAGCCCGCCCGTGCCTCGGACCACCTCGTGCGCAACGCGCTCGAGCGCGGCGTCGGCCACGATCGGCCCGTACGCGCCGGCCGCCTCGAGCACGTCGTCCCGGAGCCGCCAGACGAGCGCCGCGTCGCCTCCTGCTGCGACGGCCGCGAGCCGCGCGATCCGCGCGGCCGCGCCGTCGTCTGCGGCGACGGCGGCCAGCGCGTCGCCGACGACGTCCAGCGTTCCCGCGCCGGACCCGACGGCCGGGTCGCCGGCGAGGCGCGCGGCGAGGCCGGCCAGCTCCGCCGCGACGCGTCGCCAGCTGCGTGTCGCCGAGCTCGAACGCCGCGCCCCGGCGCGCGAGCACGAGCGTGCCGGAGCCGTCGGCGGCCTCGAACGGCACGCTCAGCACGTCCGCGCCGTCGTCGATCCGGGCGCGCACGAGCGCCGCGGCTCCGTCGAGCGACTCGACCCGCAAGCCCTCGACCTCGGCTGCGAGGCCGGCCGAGACCGACCAGACGGCGCGCGCGCTCAGCGCACCTTCCCGCTCGGGCAGCCAGAGCACCGCCACCTCGGCGCCGGTGCCCCGCGCTGCGGCCTCGGCGAGCTCGGCGAGCGTCCGCCCGACCGGTGCGCCGGTGGCGAGCGAACGAGCCGAGCGGGCCAGCGCGCCGAGCGCGTCGGCGACGTCGGAGCTCGCGCGGCTGCCGATCACGCTGCGGCGCTCACGCCTAGAGCCCGAAGAGCCGCTCGACCTCGCGCCAGATCGTCAGCGTCAGCAGCACGCTGACGGCGATCAGGCCGAGGAGAACGAGCCAGAAACGCAGTGATGCCCGGCGCTTTGCCCGCGAGCGCTCGATGCGGGCCCGCCGTCGCGCGCGCTCCTGCAGGTAGGCGCGGTCGACGGCAACCGGATCGAAGGGCGGCGCGTCGTCGCCTGCCCGAGAGTCCGTCGCAGGCTCAGCCATGCCCTCAGTGTAGTCCCGGATGCCGGCGTTCAGCCCCGGGAGCGCATGCTCGGGCTCGTCACGGGATCCTCCCAGGCGTGCCCGCGGCACATCGGACACTCGGGCAGGACACGCCTGACGACGACGCCGTAGCCGCAGTCCGCGCAGCGGAACTCGCCCAAGGCCGGCCGGCCCGCTGCGAAGAACGTCGGCAGGCCGTCGCCTCCCGGTACCTCGCCCTCGATGCTCCTCGGCTCGACCTGCACCCCGGTCAGACCCCCTGACCCGTACACGCTTCTCCCGTGACTTTCCCTCGAGATATGCCCATACTCTCGTCCGTGGAAACGCCGGACGACGTCCAGGAGCCGGGCTGGGAGCCCGCCGGAGAGCCTCCGGCGGCGCCGCGGCGAGGCGCGCCGTCGCTCTGGGGGATGGGCGAACGGCTCACCTGGATCACCGGGCTCGTGCTGGCGCAGTCCGCCCTCACCGGCTGGTACTCGGGCGAGGGCCCCGGCGTCACCGTGAGCGTGACCGGCTGGCACACGGGCGTGCTCGGCAAGCTCGTGCTCGTGATCGGGCTGCTCGCGATCCTCGTGGTCGCGCTGCGACAGTGGGGCTTCGACCTCCCCGCCGCCGTGCCCGAGAGCCTCGTCGTGATCGCGCTCGGCGCGCTCTCGACGATCTTCGTCCTCGTCCGAGCGATCTCGATCCCGGACGACTTCTTCTTCGCCGGCCGCGGGATCGGGCTCTGGATCAGCCTTCTCGCATCGGTGGCGTTGATCGGCGCAGGGCTGTTGCAAGCATCCGAAGAGCTATAGCGATCGCGACGCCGAGGACGGCGCCGGCGAGCACGTCGAAGGGGTAGTGGACGCCGACGTAGACGCGCGAGAACGCGATCAGCGCGGCGAGCGTGTAGAGCGGCCACGCCAGCCTCGGCACCGCGAGCGCGAGCACGGTCGCGCACGCGAAGGAGACGGTGGCGTGGCCCGAGGGGAACGAGTACGTCGCCGGCAGGTGGACGAGGGTCTCGGGATCGGGGTCGGAGACCGCCGGGCGGTCGCGCTCGATCCACTCCTTCAGCGCGCCCGAGACGCTCTCGGAGATCAGGATCGCCGCGCCGACGCGGGTCCACAGCCAGGGGCGGCTCCAGGAGAAGCCGGAGATCCCGACCGCGATCGCGAGCCAGACGAACCCGAACGAGCCCGCATAGGAGAGCGCCTCGAAGAAGGGGTCGAGGATGCCGACCCGGTTGTCGACGACCCAGTCGCGGAGCTCGCGGTCGAGCCCCGTCACGGACTGTGCTCCGCCGGGCCGCGAAGCGCCTGGGCCGACAAGCTCAGACCGGGAGCTGCTGCTTCGTCGACTCGATCAGCGAGCGCGGATCGAAGGGCTTGCCGATGAAGCCCTGGACGCCGCGCGACTCGGCCTCGGCCGCGGAGCGCTCGTCCACCTTGCCGGAGAACATGATCACGGGGATCGCGCCGACGCCGGTGTGCTCCTGGATCCGGCGCAGCGTCTCCCACCCGTCGACCTGGGGCATCATCACGTCGAGCAGGATCAGGTCGGGCGAGCGCTCGCCGAGCGCCTCGAGCCCCTCCTCGGCGCTCCCGGCCTCGCGCACCTCGTAGCCCTCGGCCTCGAGGTTGACGCGGACGTACTCGCGCAGGCGCTCGTCGTCGTCGACGATCAGCACGAGCGGCCCCGCCCGTGGCGTCGTCGAGCTCGGAGGCGCACCGGGCCCGGACCGGTCGAGGAACTGATCGAGGTCGGCGCGGCGGTAGCGGCGGTGCCCGCCGGGTGTGTAGAAGGCGGAGACGCGGCCGAGGTCGGACCACTTGCGCATCGTGCTCTGCGCCACGCCCAGATACTTGGCGGCTTGACCCAGTGTCAGCCACTCTGGCTGCGGAGCCGTCGTGCCACGGTTGCCGTCGTACGCCATCGGCGGTGAACCTACCCAAACCTGACGGTACCTGAAACGCGGGTCGGGGCCGGCCCGGTCAGCCGGTCGTGACCGTGACCGTGACCGTCCGCTCGGCCGGTGGCAGCGGTTGCGGGTTCAGCGTGCGTACGTTGGTCTGCGTGCCTCCGGGGCTCGGGCCGTCCTCGAGCGCCTTCCCGATCGAGATCCCGAGCAGGAGCAGCGCGAGCAGGCCGACCGCGATCAAGGCGGGGCGCAGCAGCGGGTTGCGCCGGCGAGCCCGCGCCGGGCGCCGTGCGGGGACGCTCACGGCGCGTAGTCCTGGGCGCCGCGCGAGTACTCGTGGAACGCGGCCGCCTCGACGAGCGAGAGGGTCCGCGGCCAGCCGGGAGCGGCAGCCCGCTCGGCGACGGCGTCGCGGCTCCAGCGCTCCGCCTCGCCGTAGGCGGCGGCCAGCTCGCTGAGCGTGAAGGTGCCGCCGACGCGCCGGCGCAGCTCGGCGGCGACGGCGTCGACCTGGGCGAGCAGCCGCTCCGGGGCGGGCTCACGGCGCGCCTCGTCCTGGAGGCGGCGGTGGCCCTCCTCCCACTCGCGGCGCGCGCTCTCGACCTCGGCCTCGGTGATCACGCGCCCGATCCTAGTTTTCGAGTGAGCAGCACTGCGGCGGCCAGAGCGGCTCGAGCTCGGCCAGGATCCGCTCCCCGAGGACGTAGCCGGGGTTGGCGAGCGCATAGGCCGCGTGCGCGTGCAGGCACTTGAGCCGGCGCGGGTTGCCGCTGCCGCCGATGCCGAGCTCGAGCGACGCGCCCCCGTCGAGACCGACCGTGCCGCCGGCCGCCTTCCGCCGCAGCCGCCGCTGCTCATCCGTCGCACGCTCGAGCTCTGCGGCGAGCTCCGGGTCGTCGTCGACCGCCGCGCTCCAGCGCTCCACGCCGCCTGCCGCCTCGAGCCTCGCAACCGCGGCGACGAGATGCGGGCAGGTGAGGTAGTACATCGTCGGGAAGGGATCGCCGGCGTCGTCGTAGGGCCACTGCTCGGTGACGGCGGGGGTGCCGTTCGGGCAGCGGGCGGCTACGCGCCGGAATGCGCGCGGTGGCCGGCCGAGCTGTCGTTCGACGAACGCGCGGTCATCCATCGCCGCCCAGCGTAGCCTCGGCCTTCGCGCGCGCCTGCGCGCGGCGCCACTGCTCGACGCCCTTGACGATGAAGATGCGCTCGCCCGGCCGGACCAGCCGCATCCGCCGGGCCTCGCGCGCGAGCGCCGTGACCGTCTCGGAGTCGGCGAGCCGCGCCTCCAGCCGGACGCGCTCGCTGCGGAGCCGCTCCACCTCGGCGGCCCGGTCGTTCAGCGCCGAGCGGGTCTGGAAGTAGCTCGAGAGCGGCTGGTAGTAGAGGAAGGCGACGAAGAGCGCGACCCCGAGGATGCACCAGCGCAGGATCATCGTCGTGCGCGGGGGGCGGGCGCCCTTACGGGGCGCACGCGCGCGCGCCTTCTGCGGGCGCGCTGGAGCGCGGGCTGTCCTGCTCGTGGCCACGCGGAACGATTCCGCGGCCGCGCACCTGTTCCTCTAGGCGATCTCGACCTTGATCACGTTCGTCGAGCCGGGGATGTTGACCGCCGTGCCGGCGGTGAGCACGACCCGGTCCCCCGTCTCGACGATGCCGGTTCCCACCGCGGCCTCGAGCGAGGTCGCCCAGAGCTCCTCGACGTCGGCGCACTCCGGGATGCTCACCGGCGTCACGCCCCACTCGAGCGCCATGTGCTGGAGCGAGTAGTCGTGATGGGTGAGGCCGATGATCGGCCGGCGCGGCCGCAGCCGCGCGACGGCCGACGCCGTTCGGCCGGTGAAGGTCGGCACGAGCAGCGCCGTCGCCTCGAGCGCCTCGGCGATGTCGCAGGCGGCGTTGGACATCGCCTGCCCGACGGTCGGCTTCTCCTCCGCCTCCGGGATCTCGTGCCGGTAGCCGAGGCTCGGCTCGACCACGCGGGCGATCCGGTTCATGTACGCGACGGCCTCGAACGGGTACTCGCCGACAGCCGTCTCACCCGAGAGCATGATCGCGCTCGTGCCGTCGAGGACCGCGTTCGCGACGTCGGATGCCTCGGCGCGCGTCGGCTCCGGCGCGTGGATCATCGACTCGAGCATCTGCGTCGCGGTGATCACGGGCTTCCCGCGCTCGAGCGCCCGCTGGATGATCCGCTTCTGCAGCAGCGGCACCTCGGCAACGCCGATCTCGACGCCGAGGTCGCCGCGCGCGACCATGACCGCGTCTGCCTCGCGGAGGATGTCGTCGAGCGCCGCGACCGCCTCGGCCTTCTCGATCTTCGCGATCACGTGCGCGGTCGAGCCGGACGCCTCGATCAGGGTCTTCAGCGCCTGGACGTCGGACGCGGTCCGAACGAACGAGAGTGCGACGAAGTCGCAGCCGAGCTCGAGCGCGAACTGGAGGTCGTCGATGTCCTTCCGGGTCAACGACGGAATCGGCAGCGGCACCCCGGGCAGGTTGACGCCCTTGTGCGAGCTGACGATGCCGCCGACGAGCACCTCGCAGCGCGCGCGGCCACGGTCGACCGACCCGACGCGCAGCCGCACGGCGCCGTCGTCGATCAGGACGTCGAAGCCGGGCTGGAGCACCGAGCCGAGGACGGCCGGCGCGATCGGAAGGTCGTCGGCGCCCGCGATGTCCTCGCCGCAGATCGTCAGCTCCTCGCCGCGCTCCAGCACGAGCGGTTCCGGGAGCTCGCCGATGCGGAGCTTGGGGCCCTGCAGGTCGGCGATCAGCGCCACCGCGCGGCCGACCTGCTGCTGCATGTCCCGGATCGACTGCGCCCGCTGCCGGTGGTCCTCGTGCGTCCCGTGCGAGAAGTTGAGCCGAGCCCCGTCGATCAGGCCCATCAGCTGCTCGAGCACCACCGGGTCGGACGAGGCAGGCCCGATCGTGGCGACGATCTTCGTTCGACGCGGGATGACGGCCACGCCGTGAGCCTATCCGCGTCGCGAGCGGGGGAACGCCGACCAGCCGGGATAGGCCGCCCGCTCGCCGAGCTCGCCCTCGATCCGGAGCAGCCGGTTGTACTTCGCCGTCCGGTCCGAGCGCGCGGGCGCTCCCGTCTTGATCTGGCCCGTGCCGAGTGCGACCGCGAGGTCGGCGATCGTCGAGTCCTCGGTCTCGCCCGAGCGGTGCGACATCACCGCCGTGTAGCCGTTCGCCTGCGCGAGCCTGACCGCCTCGATCGTCTCGGTCAGCGTCCCGATCTGGTTCACCTTGACGAGGATCGAGTTGCCGACGCGCCGCTCGATCCCGGCGCGGAGGCGCTCGGGGTTGGTGACGAAGAGGTCGTCTCCCACCAGCTGGACGCGGTCGCCCAGCTCCCTCGTCAGCTCCTCCCACGCGTCCCAGTCGTCCTCTGCGAGCCCGTCCTCGATCGAGACGATCGGGTAACGCTCGCAGAGCTCGGCCCAGAACGCGGGCATCTCCGCGCTCGGGAGCTCGCGCCCCTCGAAGCGGTAGGCGCCGTCGTCGAAGACCTCGCTCGTGGCGGGGTCGAGCGCGATCGCGACCCGGTCACGGTGGCCGGCGCGCTCGGCCGCCTCGAGAATCGCCTCGATCGCCGCTTCGCTCGACTCGAGGTCGGGCGCGAAGCCGCCCTCGTCGCCGACGCCCGTCGCCAGCCCGCGCTCGCCGAGCACCTGCTTCAGCGCGTGGTAGACCTCGGCGCCGATCTGCAGGCCCTCGCGGAACGTGGGCGCGCCGACGGGGACGACCATGAACTCCTGCAGGTCGATCGAGTTGGCGGCGTGGGCGCCGCCGTTGATCACGTTCAGCATCGGCACCGGCAGCGTCGCCGCATCCTGCCCGCCAAGGTGGCGGTAGAGCGGCTGCCCGGACTGGGCCGCGGCCGCCTTCGCGGCGGCGAGCGAGACGCCGAGGATGGCGTTGGCGCCGAGCCGGCCCTTGTTCGGCGTGCCGTCGAGGTCGATCAGCATCCGATCGAGGGCCGCCTGGTCGAGCGCGTCGGCGCCGGCGAGCGCTCCGGCGATCTCGCCGTTGACGTTCGCGACCGCTTTCGTGACGCCCTTGCCGCCCCACTCGGAGCCGCCGTCGCGCAGCTCGACCGCCTCGTGCACGCCGGTCGAGGCACCCGAGGGGACCGCTGCGGAGCCGAACGCGCCGGACTCGAGCTCGACGTCGACCTCGACGGTGGGGTTGCCGCGCGAGTCGAGGATCTGGCGGCCGTGCACGCGCTTGATCGCGCTCATCCGAGTTGCTCCTTTGCGAGGTCGTAGTAGCGGTCCTGTTCCGCGAGCGGCAGCTCGCTCCAGCGCTGGCCGGACGCGGCTGCGAGCTCCTCGGCGCGCTCGACGCGCTCGACGAAGCGGGAGTTCGTGCCCCGCAGCGCGAGCTCCGGGTCGACGTTGAGCCGCCGGGCGAGGTTGACGACCGTGAAGAGGAGATCGCCGACCTCGTGCGCGACCTTCGCGTCGGCCTCGGTCTCCGGGCTGGGCTCGCCCGTTCGCGACACCTCCGCCTCGAGCTCGCCGAGCTCCTCGCGCACCTTGGCGAGCGGCCCCTCGAGATCGGGCCAGTCGAAGCCGGCGGCGACCGCCCGGCGCTGCAGCTTCCGCGCCTGCAGGAGCGCCGGCAGCGTGCCGGGGACGTCGTGGAAGATCCCCTCGCGACCCTCCTGCTCGGACTTCACCTGCTCCCAGCGCTCGCGGACGCGGCCGGCGGTGTCCGCCTCGACCTCGCCGAAGACGTGCGGGTGGCGCCGGACGAGCTTCGCGTGCACGGTGCGCGCGACCTGCTCGAGGTCGCCCTCGCCCTGCTCCTCGAGCAAGAGGGCGAGGAAGTAGACCTGGAAGAGGAGGTCGCCGAGCTCGTCGAGCAGCTTCGCGGGCGTGCCGGCCTCGGCCGCGTCCGCGACCTCGTACGCCTCCTCGACCGTGTGCGGCACGATCGTCCGCGCGGTCTGCTCGCGGTCCCAGGGGCAGTCGCGGCGTAGGCGCCGGGTCAGCTCCTGCAGCTCCTCGAGCGCCTCCGCTAGAGGCAAACGACTACTCGGTCGCGTCGGTCGTCGTGCTCTTGGCGTCGGGCGGCGGGTTGAAGCCGGCGGCGTACGAGACCTTGTCCTTGTAGTCCTTCTTCAGGTCGTCCACCCACTTCGTCATCGCCTCGTTCTTCTTCGTCTGCTGGAGCTGCTGCCGGATCGACTCCTTGACCTCCTTGAGCGGCGTCACCTTCGCAGGCTTCGTGTCGCTCAGGGGCTGGATGATGTGGTAGCCGAACTCCGTCTTGACGGGCTTCGAGATGTCGTTCTTCTTCAGCAGGAACGCGGTCTGGTCGAACGGCGCCACTGTCTGGCCCTTCGAGATCGTCAACTTGCCGCCGTTCGCCTTCGAGCCGGTGTCCTCGGAGAACTTCTTCGCCAGCGCGGCGAAGTCGGCGCCGCCCTGCAGCTGCGTGTACAGGTCGTCGGCCTGGGCCTTGGTCTTGACGAGGATGTGGCGCACGTCGCGGCTCTCGGGCTGGCTGTACGTCGCCTTGTTCTTCGCGTAGTAGTCCTCGATCTGGGCGTCGGTCACCTTCACGTCGCGGGTGACCTGCTCGAAGATCTTCTCGGAGACGATCTGCGCGCGGATGTCGTTGCGCACCTGCTTCTCCGTCAGGCCCTGCTCCTTCAGCTGCTTGTCGTACTTCTTCTTGTCACCGCCGAAGTACTGCTTCAGGATCTGCTCGAGGCGCGCATCGATCTGCTTGTCCGTCACCTCGACGTCCATGTCCGCGGCCTCCTGCTCGAACTGCTCGCGCTGGACGAGGAACTGGACGGCCTGATTGCGCAGCGTCTGGAACTCCTGTGAGCCGGCGGCGGGGAACTCCCGCTTCTGGTTGGTGTAGCTCTTCTTCGCCTGGCTGATCAGCGCCTCGTAGTCGCTGCGGGCGATCTCCTGGCCGTCGACGACGGCGACGGCGTCCGCCGGCACGTCCTTGTCGCCACCACAGCCGGCGAGTGCGACGGCTACGAGCGCGCAGAGGAGGAGGGCGAGGCGTGAGATCTTCATGTGAGAAAGCTCCAGATGTTCGCGTTGGGGCGGGCTCAAGCCGCCTGACGGGCAGTCACGATAGCATCGACAAGTTCGATCGCACCCTCGAGTTCATCGGTTCGCCGCGAGACCTCGCGTTTCGCCGAGGTGTAGACGGCGGTGTCCGAGACGTCCCTGCAGCGCGCGTAGCTCCGCGGAGCCGAGCACGAGCGGGCCGACGGTGGCGCGGCCGCCGCGGTAGATGAGGTAGTCCGCCCCGAGCCGCGCGAGCTTCAGCTTCGCCTCCTGGATCGCGAACAGGTGCTCGACCGGCTCGGGCACCGGGCCCGTAGCGGTCTTCGAGCGCCGCGTGGAGCTCGCGCAGCTCGTCGTCGGACTCCGCGAGGGCGAGCCGCCGGTGGATGTCGATCTTGAGCGCCTCCGAGGCGACGTAGGTCGCGGGCACGTACGCGTCGACCCGGGCGTCGACCCGCACCGGCCGCGTCGCGAGGCGCCGCTGCCCCTGCAGCTCGGCCACCGCCTCGGCCAGCATCTCGACGTAGAGCTCGAACCCGAGCGCGGCGACGTGACCCGACTGCTCGGCGCCGAGCAGGTCGCCGGCGCCGCGGATCTCGAGGTCGCGCATCGCGATCTGGAAGCCGGCCCCGAGCTCGGTGTGGTCGGCGAGCGTCGAGAGGCGGGCGCGCGCCTCGGGCGAGAGCTCCATCGCGTCCGGATAGAGCAGGTAGGCGTGGGCGGTCACGTCGGAGCGGCCGACCCGGCCGCGGATCTGGTAGAGCTGGCTGAGCCCGAGCACGTCCGCACGCTCGACGATCAGGGTGTTCGCCTGCGGGATGTCGATTCCCGACTCGATGATCGTCGTCGAGACGAGCACGTCGGCGTCGCCGCGGAGGAAGGCGTGCATCTTCTCCTCCAGCTCGCGCTCCCGCATCTGGCCGTGCGCGACGATGAAGCGAAGCTTCGGGCAGAGCTGCTGCAGCTTCTCGGCCGCCTCCTCGATCGTCTCGACGCGGTTGTGCAGGTAGAACGCCTGGCCGCCGCGCTCGATCTCGCGCTCGAGGGCCGTCTTGACGAGCTCCTCGTCGTACTCCCCCACCGTCGTCCGGATCGGCCGGCGCCCCTCCGGCGGCGTCTCGATGATCGAGATGTCGCGCAGGCCGGAGAGCGACATGTGCAGCGTGCGCGGAATCGGCGTGGCCGAGAGCGCGAGCACGTCGACCTCGAGCCGCAGGCTGCGCAGCAATTCCTTCTGCGCGACCCCGAAGCGCTGCTCCTCGTCGAGGATCACGAGCCCGAGGTCCTTCGGGATCACGTCGCGGCTGAGGACACGATGGGTGCCGACGAGCACCTCGATCTTCCCCTCGGCGAAGTCCTTCAGGATCTGCTTCGTCTCCGCCGGCTTGCGGAAGCGCGAGACCATCTCGACGCGGACCGGGAAGTCGCGGTAGCGCGCCTTGAACGTGTTCCAGTGCTGCTCGGCGAGGATCGTCGTCGGACAGAGGACGAGCGTCTGCTTGTCGTTCATCGCCGCCGCGAAGGCCGCGCGGACGGCGACCTCGGTCTTGCCGAAGCCGACGTCGCCGCAGACGAGACGGTCCATCGGCCGCGGCGCCTCGAGGTCCTCCTTGACCGCCTCGATCGCGCGCGCCTGGTCCTCCGTCTCGCGGTAGGGGAACTCGGTCTCGAGCCGCTCCAGCCACTCGTGCTCGAGCGCGTAGGCATTTCCGGGCGCCTGCTGCCGCTGCGCGTAGAGCGCGATCAGCTCGGTCGCGAGCTCCTGCACCGACTCGCGCGCCCGCGCCTTCAGGTTCTGCCAGGCCTTGCCGCCGAGCTTCGACAGCGTCGGCGCGCCCGCGTCGGCGCCGATGTACTTCGAGATCTTGCCGAGCTGCTCGTGCGGGACGTAGAGCCGGTCCTCGCCGCGGAAGGCGAGGAAGAGGTAGTCGCGCGTGACGCCCGCGACCTCCTTCGTCTCGAAGCCGAGCAGCTTCCCGACGCCGTGGTCCTCGTGGACGATGAAGTCGCCGCTGCGAAGGTCGGCGAAGGAGGCGAGCGCGCGGCCGAGGCGCTTGTCGGCGCGCGGCGGGCGCTTGCGGAAGACCTGCGTGTCGGGCAGCAGGACGAGGCCGAGCTCGCGCCAGACGAAGCCGCGCCGCGCCGGCGCGACGGCGAACAGGAGCTCCGGCTCCTCCGGCAGGTCCTGTCCGGCTTCGAAGCACGCGCGAGTCGGCGCGCTTGAGCAGGTTGTCGGTGCGGAGCGCCTCACCCGCGTGCGGGAAGGCGACGACGACGCGGTTGCCGCCGTTGACGAAGCCGTTCAGCTCGTTCTCGGCCTCGGCCAGCCCGCGAGCGGCGATCGCCGGCCGCTGCGCCTCGAACGAGAACGGCTGCGCCTGCGGGAACGGGTCGAGCTCCGAGGCACCCTTGAGCGAGATCTCGTCGAGTCCCTCCTCCGACCAGACGCGGCGCACCTCGTCCGGCTGCCAGACGAAGTCCGGCGCGCGCTCGAGCACGCGGACGAGGTCGTCCGGGACCTCGAACGAGGCCTCCCCCTCGTCGTCGTCGGCGAGCGTCGGCTCGGTGAGGTCGGCCTTCCGTTCGGCGGCGGGGTAGACGACCGCCCCGTCGACCGGGTGGAGCGCCCGCTGGGTGAACGGCGAGAACGCGCGCACCTGCTCGATCTCGTCGCCGTAGAGCTCGATCCGGAGCGGCTCACGGCCCGTGGTCGGGAAGACGTCGACGAGACCGCCCGCGAACCGCGAACTGGCCGCGCTCCTCGGCCCGCTCGACGCGCTCGTAGCCGGCGAGCGCGAGCTCCTCCGCGAGCCCGTCGAGGCCCGGCTCGCCGCCCACCTCGAGCCGCACGGGCTCCGGCCTCGCGGCCGCCGGCGGCATCCCCTCCGCGAGCGCGGTCGCGGACGCGGCGACGAGGCCGCCGCCCGCGAGGACGTCGAGCGCACGTGCCCGCTCGCCGACGAGGTGCGGCGGCGGCTCGAGACCCGAGCCCCAACGGACGCCGCGGCCGGGCAGCAGGGCGACGCGGTCCGCGCCGATGAACCAGCCGGCCGCCTCGGCCAGGTCGCGCGCGTCGGCGTCCTCCGGCAGGAGCACGACGAGCCCCCGCTCGAGCTGCTCGTGCAGCGTCGCGACGACCAACGGCAGCACCGGCTCGGAGACGCGGGCACGCGACGGCAGGGCGGCCGCGAACGCCTGCAGGCGCTCGAGCGCGAGCAGCTCCCTGACGAACGAGTGCAGTACCGGACGGTCCATGACGAAAGGCGGAAACCGGGTTTCCGCGGGACTGAGTCTAGTCGCCGGACGCCGCCCGGCGGCCGCCGTGCCAGGACTCCCAAAGCGCGGCGTACGACCCGTCGTGCTCGACGAGCTCGTCGTGCGTCCCGAGCTCGGTCAGCCGTCCGTCCTCGACCACCGCGACACGGTCCGCGTCGTGCGCCGTCTGGAGGCGGTGCGCGATCGCGACCACGGTCCGGCCGTGGAGCACCGACGCCAGGGAGCGCTCGAGGTGCCGGGCGGCTCGTGGGTCGAGGAGCGAGGTCGCCTCGTCGAGCACGAGCGTGTGCGGGTCTGCGAGCACGAGACGCGCGAGCGCGATCTGCTGCTGCTGCGGCGGCGAGAGCGCGTGGCCACCGGCGCCGACGACGGTGTCGAGCCCGTCGGGCAGCGCCTCAGCCCACGGCAGCGCATCGACCGCCTCGAGGGCGGCCCAGAGGTCTGCGTCGCTCGAGTCCAGCCGGGCGAGGCGGAGGTTGTCCGCCACCGTGCCCACGAAGACGTGCTGCTCCTGCGTGACGAGTGCGACCTCCTGCCTCAACGTCTCGAGCTCGAGGTCGACCAGGCGGACGTCGCCCACCTCGACCCGGCCGGTTCGCGGCGGGTGGATCCCCGCGAGCAGGCGGCCGAGCGTGGACTTGCCGGCGCCCGAGGGCCCGACGACGGCGATCCGCTCGCCCGGCTCGAGGTCGAGATCGAGGCCGTGCAGCACGTCGCGGTCGCGCACGTACGCGTACCGGACGTCGGAGGCGCGCAGCCGCTCGTGCTCCGGCTTCTCGCCGGTGGCGACCCGATCGTCGGGAACCTTCGTGACCCCGACGAGCCGTGCGAAGGAGGTTGCGCCGACCTGGATCTCGTCGAGCCACGAGATCAGCCGGTCGACCGGGTCGGCGAGCTGCTGCACGTAGAGCGCCACCGCCGTCACCTCGCCGATCGAGGCGCGGCCCGAGTTGACGAGCCAGCCGCCCCAGATCAGCGCGGCGGCGACCGGCAGCACGTACGCGACCTCGACGGTCGGGAAGAGCACGGTGCGGAGATAGAGCGTGCGTCGCTCGGCGCGGTACGCGTCGGCGAGATCGGCGTCGACCTGCGCGACTCGCCGGCGGCCGAGCGAGAGCGCCTCCACCGTGCGGCCGCCGTCGACGGTCTCGCCGACGGTCCCGGTCATCGTCGCGTACGCGGCGCGCTCCCACAGGTACCCCTCCGGCGCCCGCCGCAGGTACCAGCGCATCCCGATCAGGATCGCGGGCAGCCCGACGATGCACGCGAGTGCCGCGATCGGGCTGACCACGACGGCGGCGAAGACCGTGAGCAGGATCGTGACGGCGGAGATCAGCGTCTCGGGGATCGCGAAGCGGACGGTGCGTGCGAGCGTGTCGACGTCGGCGGTCGTTCTCGAGACGAGGTCGCCGGTACCCGCCCGCTCGACCACCGAGAGCGGCAGGGCGAGCACCTGGCGCATGAAGCCCTCCCGCAGCTCCGCGAAGACCCGCTCGGAGAGGACGAACGCCGACCGGCGCGCGAACCACGTGAGCACCGTCTGCGCGAGCACGGCCGCGGCGAGCAGCGCGATCACGCGGTCGACGTAGCCGGTCGTCGTGCCCTCCTTCACCGCCTCGACGAGCTGCCCGAGCAGCCAGGGGCCGGCGAGGCCGGCCACGGCCGCGAGCGCGTTCAGCCCCAGCACGACTCCGAGCGCGCGCCGGTGGCGGCGCAGCAGGACGGCGGCCTGGCTGCGCACTTCCGGCCCGGCGGCGATCGGCAACCGCTCGTTCATGCGGCTTCCTCACGCGTGACGGCGAACCTGTAGGCCTCGCTCGAGCGCAGCAGCTCCCGGTGCGTTCCCGTCGCGGCAACGCGGCCGCCCGCGAGGAAGACGACGCGGTCGGCCTGGTCGAGCACGAGCGGGCTCGCCGTCACGACGACGGTCGTCCGGCCGCGGCGAGCCTCGTGCAGGCGTCGGGCAATTCGCGCCTCGGTGTGTGCGTCGACGGCGCTCGTCGGCTCGACGAGGACGAGGATCTCGGCGTCCGCGAGCAGCGCGCGGGCGAGGGCGAGGCGCTGCCGCTGGCCGCCCGACAGCGAGCGGCCGCGCTCCTCCATGTGGCCGTCCAACCCCTCCGGCAGCGAGTCGAGGACGTCCTCGGCGTTCGCGACCGCGATCGCCTCGAGCAACTGCTCCTCCGAGGCGCGGCCCCACGGGTCGACCTCGTCGCGCAGCGGCCCGGAGAAGAGCAGCGGATCCGTCTCGCTGACGACGACCCGTCTCCGCAGCTCCTCGACCGGAAGCGCGTCGACCGGGACGTCGCCGAGACGGACGAGCCCGTCGTCGGCGAAGCGGCCGAGCCGGTCGGCGAGGCGTGCGCCCTCTTCCGTGGTCCGCGCGACGATGGCCGTCAGCAACCCCGGCTCGACGACGAGGCCGGTGCGCTCGTCGGTGAGCGGAACGCCCGGCGGCGGGGACTGCCGCCGGCGCCTCCGGCTCGGCGACGAGCGGCTCGATCCGGAGGATCGCCAGCATCCGCTGGGCGCCGACGAGCGCCCGCGTCACCTTGTCCACGGCCTCGGCCGCGACGCGCAGCGGGATGACGAGGAAGGCGGCGTAGCCGTAGAAGGCGACGAGCTCGCCGGCGCTGATGCGGCCGTCGATCGCGAGCCGCGCGCCGAGCCACGTGACGATGACGATGAAGATGCCCGGGAGGAGCACCTGCGCCGAGTCGAGCGTCGACTGGGGCAGAGCTACCCGGACGCCTGCCCGCCGCACCTCCTCCGAGCGCCTCCGGTAGCGGTCGAGGAAGACCCGCTCGCCGCCGATGCCGCGCAGGACGCGCAGGCCGGCGACGGTGTCGGCGCCGAGAGCGGTCAGCCGGCCCACCTCCTCCCGCTGCTCCCGCTGGCGCGCCTGGAGCGGCCGGATCACCAACGAGAGGCTCGCGACGAGCACCGGCACCCCGAGCAGCACGACGACGCCGAGCAGCACCGACGTCGAGAGGAGCACGATCGCGACGACGAAGTACGACGCGACCGCGCCCGCGAGCCGCGCCGTGATGTCGAACGCGCCGCCGGCCCGGAGGGCGTCGTTCGACACGGTCGCCACGACCTCTCCCGTGGTCAGCCGCGACCTGACCGCCGGACCGGCGAGCGCCGCGTGGTGCGCGACGACCTGGATCATCCGGAATCCGGACTGGAGCCAGTTGCTGACGGCGACCCGGTGCCGGAGCGTCCCGGCGACCGCCTGGACGACGCCGAGGCCGAACAGCACGGCCGACCAGGCGAGGAGGGCGTCGGTGTCCCCGGTCGCGAGCCCTTCGTCGACCGCGCGGCCGAGCACCCAGGGCAGCAGCGCCTGCGCGAGCATCCAGATGACCCCGAAGGTCATCCCGAGCGCGAGCGTCCCGAGCTGCTGGCGCCCGACCCAGAGCAGGAAGCGGGTCGGCGAGCGGGTGTCCGGCGTGCCGGGAGCGGTGAAGGGAAGCTGCTTCACGGCGCGCCAGTCTATGCGGCCCGACCGGCAAATCGGCCATGATGACGACGATGTCCGACCGCGCGCCCGAGTCGATGACCGCAGCACAGCGCGATGCGCTTGCGGCCGAACTCGCGGAGCTGGAGGGGCCGAAGCGGGCCGAGATCGTCGAGGCGATCGCCACGGCGCGCGGCTTCGGCGACCTGTCGGAGAACTTCGCCTACCACGACGCGAAGAACGAGCAGGGGCTGCTCGAGCGGCGGATCGCGATCCTGCGCCACCGCGTCGAGAACGCCGTCATCGTCGAGCAGGCCGAGGACGGCGTCGTCGGCGTCGGCTCGGTCGTCGAGGTCGAGGACGAGAGCGGCGGCCGCTTCGAGGTCGAGATCTCGAGCGTCGCCGGCGGCGTCTCCGCCGACTCGCCGCTCGGCGCCGCGCTCGTCGGCGCGAAGGTCGGAGAGAGCGTGCAGGTGCAGGCGCCGAAGGGCTGCTGGACCGCCCGCGTCGTCTCGGTCCGCTCGGCCTAGTTGAAGCGGCGCTGGGCCTCGTCGAGGCCATCCGCCGCCAGCGCCTCGACGGCGTCGGCGGAGCGCGCGATCAGCGTCTCGGCGTCGTCCTCGGGCGCGAACGGGCTGAGCACGTAGTCGGCGACCGGCCGGCGGTCGCCGCGCCCGGGCCGGCCGACCCCCGCGCGCACGCGGAGGAACTCGGCCGAGCCGAGCGCCTGCCGGATCGAGCGGAGCCCGTTGTGGCCGGCGAGGCCGCCGCCGAGCCGCACCTGGATCCGGCCGGGATCGAGGTCGACGTCGTCGTGGACGACGGCGATCTGCTCCGTCGGGAGCTTGAAGAAGCGTGCGGCGGCCGCGAGCGAGCTGCCGGACAGGTTCATGTAGGTCTCCGGCTTCAGCAGCGCCAGCTTGAGGTCGCCGACGCGGACTTCCGCGATCTGGCCCGAGAACTTGGAGCGGAAGGAGCCGTCGTGACGGCGAGCCAGCTCGTCCACGACCATCCAGCCAGCGTTGTGTCGGTCCTGCGCGTGCTCGCGGCCGGGGTTGCCGAGGCCGACGACCAGCAGGTCCAGCGTCGAGGCGCTCTCGCCCCGACGGAAGAGGCGCATGGACTAGCTCTCGGTCGACTCGGAGTCGGACTCGGCCGTGGGCTCGGTGCCCTCTGCGGCCTCGCCCTCCTCGCCCTCTTCGCCCTCGGCGAGACCCTCCTCGCCTTCCTCGCCCTCCTCGGGCTCGGGCTCGGCCTCGACGGTCGGGGCCGAGACGGTGGCGATCACGGTCTCGTGCGGATCGTCCAGGAAGGTGACGCCCTCGAGCGTCGGCAGGTCTTCGAGCCGCAGCGCCTCGCCCATCTCGAGCCCGCTGACGTCGGCCTCGATCGACTCGGGCACCTCCATCGGCAGAGCCTCGACGTTGAGCGTCGTCGCCGGCTGGTTGAGCACGCCGCCCTCCTTGATCCCCGGAGCGTCCTCGGCGCCGTGCAGGTGGACGTTGACGGTCGCCTGGATGGCGACGTCGAGGCGGACTTCCTGGAGGTCGATGTGGCGGAGGTGACCGCGGATCGGGTCGCGCTGGTACTCCTTGAGGATCGACGGGTGCGCCGTGCGTCTGCCCCTCGAGCACGACGTCGAGCACGGCGTGGAGCCCGGACGGCCCGGTCAGAGCTGCGCGAAGCTCGCGCTCCCCGACCGCGAATGCCTTCGCCGTCGAGCGGCCGTAGAGGACGCCCGGGATGAAGCCCTGCTTGCGCAGGCGCTTGGACTCGGGCGTGCCGAGCCCGCTGCGTTCCTTCACCTCGAGACGAAATCTGTCGCCGGCCACGGCGGCGGATTGTAGCGGACGCCAAGTGACAGTCTGTTACTTGGCGCTACCTGATGTGCAGGTCGATCCCCAGCAGGAGCAGCGGCCAGAGCAGGATCGCGAGCACGGCCGAGAGGACGCGCTTGATCGTCTCGAGGTTCTCGAGGTAGTCCTTCGAGGCGGCGACGAAGACGCCGATCGCGACGTAGATCAGTCCGAGCAGCCTCCGCGGCAGCAGCATGGGTGACGGCGTTCCCCACGCCGCGACTTTCAACCTCGAATCGTTGCTATTGCAACTTGGCCTCAACTGCGCTATGAACACAGCGAGTCACGCAGGCGCGGGCGTTTGGTGGGGGCCAGGTCCGCGCCTGCAGGGCGTGCAGCGAGCCCCCACTGAGGAGGCTCCCATGGCCTACGCCATCATCCAAGAGTTCAACGCGAACGGTGACGACCGCAGCACCACGAACTACGACACGGTCTCGGAGCGCGTGGGGATCGCCTCGAACCCTCCCGTCGGCCTGATCGTGCACACCGCCGGCTGGGACGAGGAGAACGGCGTCTTTCGCATCTTCGACGTCTGGGAGAGCCGCCAGCACGCCGACTACTTCTGGGAACGGCTGCAGCGCGTCCTCGACGAGGTGATGCCGCCGCCGCAGAGCCCGATCCCGGACCGCCAGGGACGTTACGAGCTCCACAGCGTCTCGGATCACTAAGCGTCGACCCACCGTAACGATCGCTATGGCGTGCGAGCGCGGACGGAACGTCCCAGTTGAGCCGGAGTTCTCCGCATCCCGAGCATCGGAAGACAGCCTAGGACGACTTGTAGTACTTGTCACGCACTGGCCGGCGGCGTGGTTCGACTACCCAGCGCCGGCGAGCCGCGCGTCTCAGAAGAGCTGGTTCTCGCCCGCGAAGATCGCCGAGACGGAATCGTCGGAGAAGACGTTCTGAATCGTCTCGGCGAGCAGGCCGGAGATCGACAGCACCTCGATGTTGTGCGGCTTGTTCAGCTCGTCCACCGGCACCGTGTCGGTGACGACGACCTTCTCGAAGGCGCTCTCGGCGATTCGCTGCAGGGCGGGCTCGTTGAAGAGGGCGTGGGTGGCGCAGGCGATCACGCGCGTGGCCCCCGCCTCGCGGAGCGCCTCGGCGCCCGCGCACAGCGTGCCGGCCGTGTCGATGATGTCGTCCGTCATCACGGCGACCTTGCCGTCGACGTCGCCGATCACGCCCGTCACCTTGGCCTGGTTGTGGCCGGGCCGCTCCTTGTTGAGGACGACGAGGCCGCCGCCGATCATCTCGGCGAACTTGCCGGCGAGCTTCGCGCGCCCGGTGTCCGGGGCGACCGCGACACGCTCGACCTCGGTGCCCAGGTAGTCGCGGATGTGCTGCGCGAACATCGGCACCGCGACCATGTGATCGACGGGGATCCGGAAGAAGCCCTGCACCTGGCCGGCGTGGAGATCCATCGTGATCACCCGGTCGACCCCGGCGGTCTCGAGCAGGTCGGCGACGAGGCGCGCGGTGATCGGCTCGCGCGGCCGGGACTTCTTGTCCTGGCGCGCGTAGAAGTACCAGGGGATCACCGCCGTGATCCGCTTCGCGGAGGCCAGCTTGGCGGCGTTGACCATGATCAGCAGCTCCATCAGGTTCTCGCCGATCGAGGGCGCCGCCGTCTGGACGATGAACATGTCGGCGCCGCGCACGGAGTCCTCGAAGCGGAAGTAGGGCGATCCGTCCGCGAAGGTGGAGCGCTCGACCCGGGTCAGTTCGACGCCGAGGTGGCCGGCGATCTTGTCGGCCAGCAGTGGGTGCGAGCTGCCGGCGACGACGGCGAGCCGCTTCTGCGGCGTCAGCGACACCGCACGCCCGACCGCCAGCTGCGGTGCCACCCCGCCCCTGCCCTCGAGGCCGGGCAGCGTCTGCTCAATCGTCCCGCTTTCCACCGCGTCCTTCCTTGTTGACCTGCCTGGGCGGGAAGCCGACGAGGGTGTTGTCCGGGACGTCGTCGGTGACGACGGTGCCAGCCGCCGTCCAGACATCGTCGCCAACAGTGACCGGAGCAACGAACATAGTGTCCACTGCTACACGGACGTTGTCCCCGATCGTCGTCTTTCCCTTGGGCTGACCCGGGCGGTGCGGGAAGTTCGCTGTGATCGAGCCGGCGCCGATGTTCGTGTCCTCCCCGATCTCCGCATCGCCGATGTAGGAGAGATGCGGCACCTTCGAGTCCTGTCCGATGATCGATTTCTTGATCTCGACGAATGCGCCGGCCTTCGTGCGCGGCCCGAGCACGGTTCCAGGGCGAAGGTAACAGAAGGGACCGACCGTCGCACCGGCGCCGATCTCGGCGTCGATCGCGACCACGTGCGGGCCGACGTCCGCCCCGGACGCGACCTTCGTCGTCCCGCGCAGGACCGTGAACGGATGAATCGCGGCGTCCGCCTCGATCGCGACGCCGGGCTCGATCCAGGTGCTGACGGGATCTGCGATCGCCACGCCCGCCAGCATGTGCTCGCGGTTGATCCGGTCGCGAAGCGCGGCGGCGGCGGCAGCGAGCTCGATGCGCGTGTTGACACCCTCGGTCTCGGCG
Source organism: uncultured Gaiellaceae bacterium (assembly GCA_963827015.1). GTDB lineage: Bacteria > Actinomycetota > Thermoleophilia > Gaiellales > Gaiellaceae > Gaiellasilicea. The sequence goes on from CAWGZI010000001.1 coordinate 283,567, forward strand.
GGATCCGCGGCCACGTGGGCGACGACGCGCTCGCCGCTCGCGACGAGGTCGCGAACGGCGTCGGTCAGGTAGAGCTCACCCTGGACGTTGTGCGGCTCGAGCCGGTCGAGCGCCGGCCACAGGAGCTCGCTGCGGAAGAGGTAGATCGAGGAGTTGCACTCGTCGATCGCGAGCTGCTGGGGCGTCGCGTCGCCGGCCTCGACGATCGCCTCGACGGTCCCGTCGGCACCGCGGACGACGCGGCCGTAGGAACGGGGATCGTCGGGGACGAACGTCAGGACGGTGGCGGCCGCATCCTCGCGCCGGTGCGTCTCGAGCAGTCCACGCAGCAGCTCGGTGGTCAGGAGGGGAGTGTCGCCGGAGAGGACGAGCAGGTCGTCCGCCCCCGAGGAGACCGCGTCGCGAGCCGAGCGAACGGCGTCGCCCGTACCGAGTGCCTGCTCTTGCACGGCCACGGGCGTGTCGCCGAAGGCATCGCGGCTCTCCGGGGAGGCGATCACGACCAGCGGCGCCGGCTCGAGCGGGCGTGCGGCTTCGAGCACCCAGTCGACCATCCGGCGGCCGAGGATCGGATGCAGGTGCTTCGGCGTCGCCGAGCGCATGCGCGTGCCGAGCCCACCGGCCATCACCACGGCTGCGAAGCTCGCTCCGGCCATCGTCGGCGAAGACCTTAGCGACCGTTCGATCTAGACGTGATTCCCCCCGATCGGCCAGCTTTCAGGGCCGCCGCGCCCGTCTAGGTTGAAACAGGGGTTCGAACGTAGGCCCAGGTTGCCGCCGAGGAGGGGGGAAAGACGATGCGCGCACGGATCCGTAGGCACCTCGACAACATGGTCGTGGCGGGGATCGTCGCCGCGCTCGTGGCCGGGGCGCCGGCAGTGGCTGCCTCGGTCGTCGATTTCGCCCGCACGTCGGGGAATGCGCAGCGCGTCGACGGGCTGAATGCCTCCCGCACGCCGCGCGCGGGTCAGCTGCTGGCGCTGAACGGGGCGAAGAAGTTTCCTGCGTCGGTGCTCCCCGCCGGGATCACCGGGCCCGCAGGGCCGATGGGTGCGACGGGTCCCGCGGGGCCGGCCGGCCCCGCAGCCGGCGGTCCCGGGGCCAAGGGCGAGACGGGGGCGGCCGGCGCTGCAGGCCCGGCGGGGCCGCAGGGCGCCGACGGGGCGCAAGGGCCGCAGGGTGCGAAGGGCGACAAGGGCGACAAGGGCGACGACCGGCGCGGACGGCGCGCAGGGAATCCAGGGTGCGAAGGGCGACAAGGGCGACACGGGTGCGGCCGGCGCCGATGGCGCGCAGGGAATCCAGGGTGCGAAGGGCGACAAGGGGGACAAGGGGGACACGGGCGCGACGGGTGCCGCCGGTGCGCAGGGAATCCAGGGTGCGAAGGGGGACAAGGGCGACACCGGTGCCGCCGGCGCCGACGGAGCCCCGGGTCCGAAGGGGCGGACAAGGGCGACACGGGCGCGGCGGGTGTCGCCGGCGCGCCCGGGGCGCCAGGCCCGAAGGGAGACAAGGGAGACAAGGGACGACAAGGGAGACACCGGCGACACCGGCCCGGCCGGTTCGGCGGCGGCCTATCCGCCGATCGTGGACGTCAACCCGATCCTGCGGCCCAGCAGCTCCAACCTCTGGGACCGGATCCAGACCAACGGCGGCGCCTGGTTCAACGGCTACCGCTCGTCCTTCCCGAACGGGACCGACCAGAGCTTCCTGGAGTGGAAGATCCCGCTCCAGGCCGGCAGCTGGACGATCGACGTCGTCTACGTCAAGAGCGACGACGCCGCCATCCTCTCGCTGTCGCTCGACGGCGCGGCGGTCGGGCCCGGGCATCGACGCGTACAGCACGTCGATCGAGCTCAACCAGGTGGCGACGTTCGCCGACGTCGAGGTCGCGACGACCGGCATCCACACGATCCGGATCGCCACGCCGACGAAGAACCCGGCGTCGTCGGGCCACCTCGGCTACCTCACCTGGATCAGGCTGGTACGCGCATAGGTCGAAGCTGGGGTGCCAGGATTCGAACCTGGGATCGCGGGACCAAAACCCGCTGCCTTACCGCTTGGCTACACCCCACGGCTCGTGCGCGCCGATTCTAACGGCGGTCGCGCAGGAGCACGACGAGCGCGACGACGGCGATCAGGACGAGCGCGACCACCGCAAACGCCGTCAGGACGAGCGCGAGCACGGGGACGAGCACGACCGCGACCTGCGAGACGGCGAAGATCCACGAGAGCTCACGCGCCTCCTCGCGGCGAGCCGACCGCCCCCGCATCACGTAGAGCGCGACCGCCGCGATCGCGAGCAGGACGACCACCCACCAGTCGATCGAGCCGACGAGGACGAGGATCCCTTCGACGAGCGCGATGAGCAGCGCGACCCGGAGGCGGTTGTCGCGCAAACCACGGCCGAGACGGGTGCTGCGATGCTCGATCGTCACCGGGCGATCCATGCCGGGAACGGTAGCGCCTTGCCCCTCAGCCGTACCAGACGGGCACCGTCAGCCAGGACGGGCCCGCACCCCGGAGCGCCCGGCGCGCCGACTCCGCCTGCCGCTTGTGATGGAACAGGCCGTAGACCATCGGGCCGGCGCCGCTGACGTCAGAGCGGAAGGCGCCGAGCCGGCGCAGCTCCTCCGCGAGCGGGGACGACGCGAGGTCGTTCGGAGGCAGCGCGGCCAGGTCGCGTGGCCTCTGCACGGACGCCAGCGCCGCTTCGAGCCGCTCGCGCCGCTCCGCCCAGCCGTCGCCGCCGTTCCGCTCGTCGAAGGCCCGGTAGACGGCGGCCGTCGACTCCTTCGCGGAGCCGTTCGGACGGACGAGCACGACCCAGTAGTCCTGCGGCAGCTCGAGCGCCTCCAGTGTCGAGCCGTCGCCCCGGCCGAGCTGCGGCCCGTCCTCGAGGAAGAACGGCACGTCGGCGCCGAGTGTCGACGCGAGCTCGCGGAGTGCGGGAGCGGGCAGCGGCTGATCGAGCGTGTCGTTCGCGAGCCGCAGCGCGGTCGCCGCGTCGGAGCTGCCGCCGCCGAGACCGGACGCGAGCGGGATGCGCTTCGTGATCGTGGCCGCCCAGCGCGGCCTTGTCCCCGCCGCCTGGGCGAGCGCAGACAGCGCGTCGCGCACGAGCGTGTCGCCGGCAAAGCCCCGCACGGCCAGCTCGTCCGCCGGATCGATCGCGACGCGGTCGGCGAGGTCGACGCGCTGGAGCACGGTCGCGACCTCGTGCTTGGCGTCCGGCCCCTGAGGGCCGACGACGAGTGCGAGGTTGATCTTCGCCGGTGCCGGCGCCCTCACAATGCCGCCTCGAGCTCGACGAACTCATTGGGCTCGAGCGCCTCGGCGCGCGTCTCGGCGGTGCGACCGATCGCGGCGAGCGCCGCGGCGCCCTGCTCGCGCGAGACGAGCCCGGCCAGCGCGAGCGAGTTCGGCAGCGTCTTGCGACGGTGCGCGAACGACGCCTCGACGAGCCGCTTGACCTCTGCGAACCGTTCGGGGAGCCGGACGCGGCGGAAGGCAACGAGAGCGGAGTCGACATTCGGCGGCGGCCGGAAGACGGTGCGGGAGACCGGATGGAAGCCGGTGCGCTCGGTCGCGAGCTGGATCAGCACCGAGACGGAGCCGTACGCCTTCGTCGAAGGCGCCGCGAAGAAGCGGTCGGCCACCTCGCGCTGCACCATCACCGTCCAGTGCTCGATCGTCGGCAGACCCGCGAGGCTCTCGGCGACGATCGGGGTGGCGACGTTGTACGGCAGGTTCGCGACCAGCTTTGTCGGGGCGGGATCGAGCGCCGCGAGATCGAGCGCGAGCGCGTCGCCCCAGTGCAGGTCGACATTCGCGCGGGCGGCGAGGTCGGCGAGGTGTGGCTCGAGCGAGCGGTCGAGCTCGACGGCGTGAACGTGGCCGGCGCGGTCGGCGAGCCGTCGCGTCAGCACGCCGAGGCCGGGCCCGACCTCGAGGACGACGTCGCCGGCGCCGAGCTGGGCGAGGCGCTCGATCACCGTGAGGATGTTCTCGTCGGCGAGGAAATGCTGGCCGAGCTGCTTCTTGGCGCGAACGGTCACGGCAGTCGGAACGCCGCGGAGGCGTTGTCGTCGAGGCGCGCGGCGAGCTCGTCCTCGTCGTCGCCCCGAGCGGCCGCGAGCGCGGCGACGGTGTGCAGGACGTGCGCGGGCTCGTTCGGGCGCCCCCGTACGGGCTGCGGCGCGAGGTAGGGGCTGTCGGTCTCGACGAGGAGGCGAGCGGCCGGCACGGCTGCTGCTGCCGCGCGCAGGTCGTCCGCCTTCGGGTACGTGACGTTGCCCGCGAAGGAGAAGTACCAGCCGCGGTCGACGCCGACGGAGAGCAGGTCCGGCTCCGAGAAGCAGTGCATGACGACGGTGCCCTCGTGCTCGCGGAGCAGCTCCGCCGTGTCCGACGTTCGCCGAGCGCGTGTGCACGACGATCGGCAGGTCGAGGTCGCGCGCGAGGCCGAGCTGGGCGGAGAACAGCTCGCGCTGCTCCGGCTTGCGCTCGGCGCCGTAGTGGTAGTCGAGCCCCGCCTCGCCGACCGCGACGGCCTTCGGGTGTGACAGTAGCCCTTTAGCTCGCCTATCCGCGCGGCCTCCTCCGTTCCCGGCCTGGTGCGGGTCGATTCCGAGCGCCGCGTAGACGCCGTCGTGCTCGGTCAGCGCGACCGCACTGCGGCAGGACTCGATGCCGGTCCCGATCGTCACGATGCGGTTCACGCCGGCTGCGCGGGCGCGGGCGATCACCTCCGACGGCTCCTCGAGCGCGTCGAGGTGCGCATGCGTGTCGATCACGCGGCGGCGGCCGGCGCGTCCACGCGCGGGAAGAGCGGCTCCGCCGCGGCGATCCCGCTGGCGGCGACGGTGCGGCCCGGAGCGACGTTCTCCCAGGCGAGCTCCGCCGGCTGGCCGAGCGAGATCAGGATCCGCGCCGAGGTGTCGGGCGTGTACGCCGCAAGCGCAACTGCGATGACGCGGAGACCGTCGGCGAGGCTGTGGAGCACACGTGCGAGCTCGCCGGCTCGCTCCGGCTCGCGCGCGATCTCCCACGGCTTCGTCTGCTCGACGTAACGGTTGAGGCGGCGGACGTGATCCCAGATCCGATCGAGCGCGGTCGTGATCTCGTAGCGGTCGAACAGGGCCGCCACCTCGTCGCCGAGCGCGGTGGCGGCGGCGGCGAGCTCGGCGTCCGGCGGGGTCGGCTCGAGCGAGCCGCCGGCCCGGGCGATCAGCGCGGTCGTGCGCGAGAGCAGGTTGCCGAGATCGTTGGCGAGCTCACGCTCGTAGCGCTCGTGGAAAGCCTCGACCGTCACGTCCGCGTCCTGCCCGAACGTGACCGCCCGCGCCGCCCAGAACCGGAGCGCATCGACGCCGTAGACGTCCGTCAGCTCCTCGACGCGGATCACGTTCCCGAGCGACTTCGAGATCCCACGGCCATCGAGGTTGAGGTACCCGTGGACGAAGAGCTGCCGCGGCACGTCGTACCCGGCGGACAGCAGCAGCGCCGGCCAGTAGACGCAGTGGAAGCGGAGGATGTCCTTCGCGAGCAGGTGTCGCGCCGGCCAGAGGTCCAGCTTCGCGCCCGGCGCGTAGGTGAGCGCGCTCAGGTAGTTGACGAGGGCGTCGGCCCAGACGTAGGCGACCTGATCCGGGTCCCACGGGATCGGGATCCCCCACGTCTGCGTCGCGCGGCTGATCGAGAAGTCCCGCAGGCCGCCGGCGATGAAGCTCCGGGCCTCGTTGGCGCGGAACGCGGGCAGGACGAAGTCCGGATTCTCATCGTAGAGCTGGAGGAGCCGCTCCTCGAAGGCCGACAGCCGGAAGAACCAGTTCTTCTCCTCCAGCCACTCCGGCTCGATCCCGTGGTCGGGGCACTTGCCGTCGACCAGCTCTTCCTCGGTCTTGAACGCCTCGCAGCCGACGCAGTAGAGGCCGGCGTAGACGTCCTGGTAGATGTCGCCGTTGTCGTAGATCCGCTGGAGAAAGTCCTGGACGAAGCGCTTGTGGCCCTCATCGGTGGTCCTGATGAAGTAGTCGGGCTCGGCGTTGACGCTCGGCGCCAGCCGGCGCCAGTCGGGCACGATCCGGTCGACGTACTCCTGCGGTGAGAGCCCCTCGTCCGCCGCAACCCGCGCCACCTTGTCCGCGTGCTCGTCGACGCCCGTGAGGAAGTACGTCTCCTCCCCACGCTGCTTGTGATGGCGGACGAGGATGTCGGCCGCGATCGTCGTGTACGCGTGGCCGATGTGCGGCGTCGAGTTGACGTAGTAGATGGGTGTCGTCAGGTAGAAGCTCATCGCCGTCAATGATAGGCGCAGCCCTCCCGGCGACCCTGAGCCGCGAGCGCCGCCGCCGCAGCCGCGAGCCCGGCCAGCAGGAGCAGCGGGATCGGCGCGCCTTCGAGCGCGATCCGAGGGCGCTGCGACACGGGCCCGGTCGACCCGAGGCAGAGGCCGTTCGGCGTCGCGTGGTTCGGCGTCGCGTGGTGCCGCGGCGCGCACGGGGTCGATCGCGCGCGGGGCGGCCCGGCGGACGGACGTCGGCCGGCCGGGACGCCGCGGGCCGGGCGCGGGCGGACGTCCGCGTCGTCCGGACGTGCCGGGCTCCGCTGCCCGCTCGACCCGGACGTGGCCGGCCGGGGCGCTCCGGGCAGGCGCATCGGCAACTCGATCGCGGAAGGCCGCTGCGGTGACGCGACGCGCGCGTGGCACGCGGCGAGGGCGACGGCGTCCGCGCGGCGGGCTTCTCGACCGCCGTCACGCGCTGCCGGAGTCGCGGAACGGGGCACCGGCGATCGTCGCTGGCGCCGGCGCCTGCTCGGCGAGGACGGCCGCCGGTTCGGCCGCGAGGGGCGCGCCGCGGAGAGGCGCCGCCAGTGCGGCAGCCGGCGCCGGCTCGGACGCCGCCGCCGGTGCGGCGGCGGGCGCGGGCGCCGTGGTCGAAGCCGGCTCCGGCGCAGCCGCCGGGGCGCGTGCCGGCAACAGCGCGGCGGGGTCGACGTAGCCCTCGGGGTCGGCGGCGACCCGCACGCCGAGGTGGACGTGCGGCGGCGCCGTTGGCGGGATCCGCGCTCTCGCCGACCCGGCCGACGACGTCGCCTTCTGTGACGGCGCCGCCGCGCGCGACGTCGACCGCCCCGAGCTGCAGCAGCGTCACGGCGTAGCCGTCGGCCGTCTGGATCGTCAGCGCTCGCCCGCCGCCCGGGATCGAGCCGACGAAGGACACGATCCCTCCCGCGGGCGCGCGCACCGGTTCTCCGACCGCGCCGCCGACGTCGATGCCGCGGTGCTGGCCCGCGGCGTACGCGTCGGCGCCGAGGGAGAACGGCCGGAGAACCGGGCCGTCGACCGGCCACGACCAGCCGGACGCCGCCGGGACGACGAGCAGGGACGCGATCGCTGCCGCGACCGCGGCGAGGAGCGTACGCCGCATGAGACACCGCCTTCGTGCGTGGGAAGGGCAACTGCACCCACGCTAGCGAGGTGTCTCAGCGGCTTTTCAACGATTTCGAATAGAGAGTGTTACGGGAAATTCGCGCCAGCCGGGCAACGACGTCCGCCGCCTGCCGGCGCGGCACACCGGCCGCGACGAGCTCGGCGACGGCGGCGACGGCGGCGCCTTCCTCCACCTCGTTGGCCGTCGCCGCCGCCCGCCCGATCACGAGCGTCAGCTCTCCCTTCGGCGGCTCCTGGAACCTCGCCGCCACCTCCGCGGCCGTCCCACGCACGACCTCCTCGAACCGCTTCGTCAGCTCACGGCAGACCGCCACCGGCCGCTCGGGCATCGCCAGCGCCAGGGAACGCAACGTCGCCGGCAGCCGTCGCGGCGACTCGAACCCGACGGCCGGATGCGGCCATGCCTCGAGCTCCTCCCAGAGCTGCCGCTGCGCCGTCTCGGCCCGGGGGAGATAGCCGAGGAACTGAAAGCGCTCGCCGGTGAGCCCACTCGCGACCAGCGCCGTCTCGACGGCCGAAGGCCCGGGCAGCACCGTCACCGGCAGGCCCGCCTCGAGCGCCGCCTCGATCAGCCTCGCCCCCGGGTCGTTGACGCCCGGCAGGCCGGCGTCCGACACGAGCGCGATCCGCTCGCCCGACTGCAGCCGCGGCAGTAGCGCCTCGGTGCGGGCGGCCTCGTTGTGCCGGTGGTAGCTCTGCAGCTTCGCCTTGATTCCGTGGCGCTCGAGCAGTCCGCGCGTGTGCCGGGTGTCCTCGCAGAGAACGAGGTCGGCCTCGGCGAGCTCGCGGAGGACGCGGAGGGTGACGTCCTCGAGGTTGCCGATCGGCGTCGCGCAGACAGCAAGGGGCACGATCTACTCGGCGCGGGCCGAGCGTCCGCAGAAGCGGAAGCTCAGCGCGCCAAGACCCTGGTGGATTGCCGGGACGGCGCACGTGTGGTCATGCTGCGAGCGCCTCGAAGGCGAGCAGGCCGGCGCCGATCAGCCCCGCCTCGGGGCCGAGCTCGGCCCGGACGATCCGCACGGCCAGCTCTGGCACGACCGTCTCGCGCCGCGCGATCTCCTCGGCCGCGGCGAGGAGGTAGTCGAAGGCCGCGATCCCGAAGCCGCCGCCGATCACGACGACGTCGGGCCCGAAGGTGTTCACGAACGAGCCGATCGCAGCCCCGAGCAGGTGGCCGATCCCGGAGAGCGCCTCGAGCGCCGCCGCATCTCCTTCCTCGGCGCGTCCGACGAGCAGCTCCGCGTTCGCGCCCTCGCCCCAGAGCTTCTCCGCGGCCCGGTCTGCCGCGTTGCCGGAGGCAACAGCCTCGAGATGCCCGCGGCCCGTGCAATTTCCCTGGCACGGCGGCCCGTCCGCGACGACGACGACGTGCCCGAGCTCCGCGATCCCCGCGTAGAGCGAGCCGTCGAGGACGACGCCTCCCCCACACCGGTGCCGAGCGTGAGCATGACGAGGCCGTCGACGCCCCGCCCCGCCCCCAGCTTCCACTCGGCGAGGGCGGCCACGTTGCCGTCGTTTCCGACCGCGACCCGAAGCCCCGAGCGTTCCTGCAGCACGTCGGCCAGGGCGACGTCCCGAAGCGGGATGTTGACCGAGCCGAGCGCCTTGCCCGAGGTCGGGTCGATCACCGAGGGAACCCCGATGCCGACCGCGGCGACGTCCTCGTCGGCGAGCGCCTCGATCTGGGCCGCGATGGCGTCGAGCAGCCCCTCCTGCGACTCCGTCGGAGTCGGGAGCTCGTGCCGGTCGCGAAGCCCGCCGTCCGCGTCGACCAGCCCCGTCGCGATCTTCGTGCCGCCGAGGTCGACGCCGATGACTCGTTTGGGGGCCACGGGACGCGGCTACCATACCGCCCCGGATGGCGGACGCAGAGAAGCCGTACCGGCTGTACAAGGGCGGCAGAGTCAAGGGAAAGGTGCCGACTGCGCCGCGTCCGGAGCGGACGAGCCGCGCCGAGCGCAGCCGCGGCACGAGACCCGGCACGCCGGGCAAGCCGCGCTGGGGGCGCCGGATCGGGATCGGCGTGCTGGTGCTCGCCGTGCTGCTCGTCGTCTGGATCGTCGCCAGCTACCTCGCCTTCCGCAACGGAGTGGAGCAGGCGAACGAGCGGCTGCCGAAGTCGGTGGCGGCGAGCCTCGCGCCGCAGGACGGCCTGCTCACCTCGAAGCCCTCGCTGATCATGCTCCTCGGCACCGACGGCGACAGCTCGGCCGCACGCCAGGACTTCCGCCGCTCCGACTCGATCCTGCTCGTGCGCACGGATCCGAAGCGGCACCGGCTCTCCTACCTCTCGATCCCGCGCGACCTCCGCGTCGACATCCCCGGCCAGGGCACGAACAAGATCAACGCGGCGTTCCAGCTCGGCGGGCCTGCGCTGACGCTGAAGACGATCCGCGCGCTCACCGGCCTGCAGCCGAACCACGTCGTCCTGGTCGACTTCGACAACTTCAAGGAGGTGATCGACGCGCTCGGCGGCGTCGAGATCGACGTGCCGAAGCCGATCCTCTCCAACCGCTTCGACTGCCCCTACGCCACCGAGGCACGCTGCCGGGAGTGGCCCGGCTGGCGCTTCGCCAAGGGGAAGCAGACGATGAGCGGCAAGCGCGCCCTGATCTACTCCCGGATCCGCGAGAACCAGCTCGACCCGGCCGAGAACGACCTCACGCGGGGCGAGAAGCAGCAGGCGGTCGTCGAGGCGATGACGGACAAGCTCGTCTCGGCCGGGACGTTCGTGAAGCTGCCCTTCATCGGCGACGACCTGGTGAAGCCGCTGACGACGGATCTCTCGGCCGGCCAGCTGCTGCAGCTCGGCTGGGCGCGGTTCCGCTCCAACGAGGGCCGCTCGCTCCACTGCCGCCTCGGCGGCGAGCCGCAGTCGATCGGCGGCGAGTCCGTCCTCGTCGGCGGCGAGGAGAACACGGCCACGATCTCGATGTTCACGGGCATTTCGGCGCCGCAGCCGCCGCCCCCGGGCACGACGTTCGGCGCAGGCTGCCGGGTCGGCCGTCCCGTCGACTAACGGCGTCGCGCAAAGATCCGTGAAGAGGGCCGCGATCGCGCGCTAGAGCCCTTGTGTCCGCCTGCGCGGGAAATCAGTCGGCGGCCGGCGCGGGCTTCTTCTCGCCCGAATCCGCCTTCTTCTCCGAGCCGGCGTCGCCGCCGTCCTTGGACGCGTCTTTCTTCTTGCCGCTGCCGCGGCCGTAGTCGGTCGAGTAGAAGCCGGAGCCCTTGAAATGGACGGAGACGGGGTAGAGCACCTTCTCGACGGGGCTCTTCCCACACACCTCACAAGCCTCCACGGGCGCGTCGCTCATCCGCTGGAAGACCTCGAAGGTGTGCCCGTCGGGGCACCGGTACTCGTAGATCGGCATGGCGAAGGAGTGTAGCCAGGCAGACTGACGGCCACGATGAGCGAGACCGCACAGGCAACCCGTTTCGGCGCCCGCGAATGGGCGCTTGCGCGGCCGTGGCTGGCCGCCCGCTGGTTCCCGCTCGGGGTCGGTGCGATCACGGTCGCGACGGCGGCGTTCCTGTTCCACCAGCTGCTCGCCTGGCCGCCGCACGAGGACGAGGCCCTGCCACTCTTCGTCGGCCGCCATCCGCTCGACCAGATGTTCCAGGTCGTGCTCGAGGAGCGGGGTGGCGCGCCGCTCCACTTCCTGCTCGCGTGGGCGGTGGCGCACCTCGGCCTCGGGCTCGAGGGCCTGCGGGCGGTCTCCGCCTTCTTCGCCGTCGTCAGCCTGCCCGTCGTCGCGCTGCTGCTGACCCGCCTCGCCGGCCGGCTGCCCGCGCTCCTCGGGACGCTGCTCGTGGCCACCGAGCTGGACGTTCCTCTTCCACGGCGTCTACGGCCGCATGTACAGCCTCTTCCTCTGCACCGCCGCGCTCTCGTACCTCGCGCTGCTGCACGCGGTCGACCGCGGCGGCCGCCGGGCCTGGGCGCTCTGGGCGCTTGCGATCCTGGCCACCGTCGCGACCCATCCCTACGGCGCGCTCGTGCTCGCGTCGCAGGGCGCGTTCGTCGTGGTGGCGCGGCGCGAGCGCCTCCGGGAGGCGCGTCTGGGCATTCGGTGCGGTCGGCGTGCTCGGGATCCCCTTCTGGCTGACCGACCTCGTCCTCGCCGGACGCTTCGACGCGGGCGTCGCGGCCGGAAGCCGGCTGGACGTCGTCGACTACGTCTGGCAGGCGGCGGGCGACTTCAGCGCCGGCTTCCCGGTGCTGCCGGCCGTGCTCGTCGCCGTCGCGGCCGGGCTCGCGGTGCTCCCCCGCGACGCGCGGATCCTGGCGGCCTGCGCGACGCTCGTCCCACTGGCGGCGCTCGTCGTCGCCCGCAGCAGCGGCTCTCCGGAGACGCGCCACCTGATCTTCGTGCTGCCCTTCGCCGCGCTCGCCGTCGCCGCAGGGATCGCGAGGCTCGGCCGCCTCTGGGGCACTGCGGTCGTCGCGGCGCTCGTCGTCGCCCAGCTGGCGTGGACGTGGGACCGGACGCCGGAGCTGTTCGAGTGGGAGCCCGACGTCCGCCAGCAGGCCCGCGCCGAGGCCGCCGCGTACGTGGCGGCCACGATCGCGCCCGACGACGTCCTGCTCGGCTACGACCCGCTCTACCTCCAGGCCTGGGAGCTCAACCGCGACGTCCCGCTCGTCGTGCTCCCGCGCGCGGACGCCGACCTGGCCCTCCACAACCTGCTCTCGCTCGAGCGGCCGCTCGGGCACGGCGTCTGGGTGCTCGACTCGAGCAAGACGACGAACATCGACCGCTCGCTGCAGATCCCGCGGGTCTCGCCGCGGCCCGAGTCGGCGTTCGTCGTTCGCGACTTCGGCCCGTTCCTCGTCATCCGCACGGCAGAGCCGGTGGTGACGCCGAAGCGGTACCTCGAGCGCGCGGGCGAGGCGATGCTCGTCGGCAAGCGTCTCTACCTCGGCGACGCGGACATCAACCTGCCGACGATCGAGCGCGCGGCCCGCGCGCTGCGCGGCTACGGGGCCAGCCGCTCGCTCTCGACGAGCTCGCGGTAGCAGGGCGCCTCCTCGAAGGCGGCGAGCCCGGCCGGCGTCTCGCGCTTGCGGTCCTTCGGCCGCAGCCGCCTGGCAGCGGCGATCGCCGCGGAGGCGCCGACGGCGGCGCCGACGAGGAAGGAGCGCGTTCGCGAGTGGCGTCTCTCGTCGTCCATGGAAGGATCGTACGCGCGATGATCGTCACTGCTCGGAGACCTCCTGCTGGACGTGATCGTCCGGCTCTCGCAGCCCCTCGCCGACGGCGCGGACGCGGACGCCGTGACGCGGCTCGGCCCCGGCGGGCAGGCGGCGAACGTGGCGGCCTGGGTCGCGGAGCTGGGCGGCGAGTCGCGTTTCGTCGGCAAGCTCGCCGACGACGAGGCGGGACGGACTGCGCGGGGCGCGCTGGAGCGCTACGGCGCCGAGGTTCGCGGTCCGCTCGTCGCCGGCCGCACCGGCACGATCGTCTCGCTCGTCGACGTCGACGGCAGCCGCACGATGGCCTCGGACCGCGGCGTCTCACCGGAGCTCCATGCCGACGAGCTCGACCCGAGCTGGCTCGACGGCTGCACGCACCTGCACCTCCCGGGCTACTCGCTGCTCCGCTCGCCGATCGACGGTGCGGCGCTGCGGGCGGCCGAGTCGGCGCCGCGGCTCTCGGTCGACCTCTCGTCCTGGAGCGCGATCCGCGACTTCGGGCCGGAGCGCTTCCGCGAGCGGCTGGAGCGCGCTGCGGCCGGCGATCGTCTTCGCGAACGAGGACGAGGAGCGGATCCTCGGCGGGCCGCTCGCCGACTGCACCTGGGTGCTCAAGCGCGGCCCGCTCGGCGCGCGGTTCGGCGACCTCGAGCTGCCGGCCCTCCCCGCGGAGGTCGCTCGACACGACGGGCGCCGGCGATGCGCTCGCAGCCGGCTACCTCGTCGGCGGGCCGGAGCTCGCCCTCGCCGCGGCGGCGCGTTGCGTCGCGCAACTAGGCTCGATGCCGTGAAGGAGCTGCTCAACGTCTCCGACGAGGTCGGCGCACGCGCTCGCCGAGCGCCGGCCCGTGGTCGCGCTCGAGACGACCCTCGTCGCGCACGGCTTCCCGCCCGGCGAGGGCGTCGAGGTGGGGCTCGAGAGCGAGCGGCGCGTCCGCGACGCCGGCGCGGTGCCGGCCACGATCGGCGTCCTCGACGGCGAGCTGCCGCGTCGGCCTCTCCGAGGACGAGCTCGGGCGCTTCACCGCCGACGCGCGCAAGGTCGGCCCGCGCGACCTCGCCGCCGCGCTCGTGCAGGGCGCGGTCGGCGCGACGACGGTCGGCGGCACGCTGGCCGCCTGCCGCGCGGTCGGGATCGGCTTCATGGGCACGGGCGGCCTCGGCGGCGTCCACCGCGGCTTCCCGAGCCCGCCCGACGTCTCGGCCGACCTCGGCGAGCTGATCCGGACCGAGGCGCTGATCGTCTCCTCCGGGGTCAAGTCGATCCTCGACGTGCCCGCGACGGCCGAGCTGCTCGAGACGCTCGGCGTGCCCGTCCTCGGCTTCCGCACCGACGACCTGCCGCTCTTCTACGCCGCCCATGGCGGCCCGCCCGTCTCCGCCCGCGTCGAGTCGGCCGAGGAGGCCGCCCGCATCGCCCGCGCGCACTGGCGGCTGGGGCGACACAGCTCGATCCTGCTCGGCCGCCCTGCCGATGACAGCCTCGACGACGTCGAGCCGCTGATCGAGCGGGCGCTCGCGGACGCCCACGAGCAGGGCGTCGCCGGCCAGCAGGTGACACCGTTCGTTCTGTCCTATCTCCATCGCGAGTCCGGCGGGCGCACGCTCGCCGCGAACCGCGAGCTGATCGCCGCCAACGCACGTCTCGCCGGGGAGGTCGCAGTCGCCTATGCCGCTCTATGACGCCGTCAAGGACCTGACGCTCACGATCGAAAGCGTCGAGCTCGAGCCCCACGTCCTCCCGCTGCGCCATCTCACCCGCCGGACGACCGTCTTCCACCTGCACGGGGCCGGCGCCGAGGGCGTCGGCGAGGACGTCACCTACGAGGAGGCGCATCACGCAGGACGTCGAGCTTCCCGACCTCACGGGCGAGCACACGGTCGACACGTTCTCGCGGCTCGTGGCCGGGGAGCCGGGCTACCGCGTCTGGGGGCTCGAGTCGGCGGCGCTCGATCTGGCGCTGCGCCAGGCGGGGCGCTCGCTCGCCGACGCGGTCGGTCGCGAGCCGCGCGCCCGTCACGTTCGTCGTCTCGCAGAGCGCCGTCGAGGAGCTACGCGCGCTCTATCCCGAGATCCGCTTCAAGCTCGACGCGAGCGACAAGTGGACGGACGAGGTCGTCGGCGGGCTCGCGGCCACGGGTGCCGTCGACGTGGTCGACTTCAAGGGCCTGTACGACGGCGACTGGGTCGACGCGACACCCTCCGCGGAGCTCTACGGCCGCGTCGCGAATGCGTTCCCCGAGGCCTGGCTCGAGGACGCACGCATCAACGAGGAGACGCGGCCCGCGCTCGAGCCTCACCGCGACCGGCTCACGTGGGACTTCCCGATCCACGCGGTCGCCGACGTCGAGGCGCTCGAGTGGCCGCCGCGCTGCCTCAACTCGAAGCCGTCGCGTTTCGGCAGCGTCCAGCGCCTCTTCGACTTCTACGACCACTGCGAGGCGAACGGGATCGCCGTCTACGGCGGCGGCCAGTTCGAGCTCGGACCTGGGCGCGGCCAGATCCAGCACCTCGCGTCGCTCTTCCATCCGGATGCGCCGAACGACGTCGCGCCGAAGGAGTACAACGAGGGCGGGCCGAGGCCGGGCCTGCCGCAGAGCCCGCTGCCACCCGCTTCGCGCGAGCCCGGGTTCCGCTAGGCAGAGCTCGCCGAGCCAGCGGTGGCCCGGGTGGACGAGTTCGAGTGCGTCTGCCAGCCACCGCCGCCGCTCGCGATCGAGCCGAGGGAGCACGGCCGCGAAATCGTCGTCGTCCTTGGGCCGCGCCGCCTTGGCCTTGAACAGGAGGACGACCTCCGGCCGGGCATAGGGGATCCCGTCGCTCGTGACCTCGATCAGCCGGTCGTACGGCAGCCGGATCCTCGGATCGCGCCTGCAGATCCACGTGCCGGGCGCGGCCGGTTCGCGAAAGAGGTCGAGCCGCCAGGCTCCCGCCGCGCGCTCGAGCGCCCACGTCTGATGGTGGGTGCGGAGCAGCTCGCCTGCCTCCGCGAGCGGCGTCGCGACGCCGGCGCCGACGACGAAGAGCTCGACGTCGGCGAGCGCAGCGGCCAGCTCTGGAAACCGATCGGCGGGCACGCCGATCTCGACGTCGTCGTGCTCGCGGCGCTGCGACCCGAGAAAGAGGTCGATCGCCCAGCCGGCCGCGATGTACCAGACGACCTCGGACGCAGCCAGGCGGCGCGCGACCTCCTCCGGACGCCAGGGAGCCCACCGGACGAGACTCGGGTCGAGTGCTCCGGCGGCCGGGAGCGCCGCCTCCTCGCTCAAGCGTCGAGCACTGCCATCAGCGTGTCGATGTCGACGAGCTCGAGCGACTGCAGCTTCGCGCTGCCACGGGCGCCGAGGGCGAGCGAGATCTTCGCGACCGTGGCCGCGTCCGGCGCCTCGACGATGTTGACGAAGTCGTACTCGCCGAGCGTCGCCCACTGGTGCAGGACCTTGGCGCCGAGCTCCTCGACGTCGCGGTTCACCTCGCGCAGGCGGCTCGGGTTCGCCTTCAGCGTCTGCACTCCCTGAGGCGTGAGCGTGGACAGCATCAGGTAGGTCGGCATCAGCGGCTCCTCTCCGCGCGGGGGCCTGAGTCTACTCTGGCCGCCTGGTCGAAGTAGAGGAGCGCGCCGCCGAGGAAGAGGAGCGGCGAGACGACGAGGTCGGCGGCGAAGATCGCCACGCGGATCGTGTTGTCGGCCTGCTCGCGGAGGAGGAACGCGAGCGTGACGCGCGAGAGGAAGAAGACGATCACGAGCGTCGCCAGCGACCCGAGCGCATGGACGTAGTCGGCGCGGCAGAGCTGGACGGCGCGCCGGAACGCCCTGCCGCACCGGTGCCTCCTCGACCATCACCACGGGGACGACGAGCCCGACGAGCGCGAGCCAGGCGACCGAGAGGATCGCGAACCAGGGGAAGAAGAACGCCGCGGGCAGGAACACGAGCGAGCCGGCAACGAGGGCGCGCAGCCAGGTCGCGCGTCCCGGCCGGACGTCGGCGGCGATCGCCGAAGCCCATGCGAAGGCGAGCGTGAAGGCCGGCGTCGCGACGAGGAGGATCAGGATCTTCTCGGCGATCGACGTGCCGACGGCGAGCGTGTCGGCGGCCGCGAGCGGCAGCCCGAGCGGCAGCGCGAGCCGGAAGGTGCGGCCGTAGAGCCGGATCGCCTCGGCGACCACCTGACCCACGGTGCGGGTCTCGGGCGGCAGCGGTGCGGCGGAGATCCTTCGCGCTCACGCGCCGGAAGCTACCGCGACCAGGCGAGGAAGGGTCTCGGCGAGCTCGGCGAACGCGTCGTCGAACCGCCAGAGCGCGCGGTCCGGCTCGCCGACGGCGTTCGAGACGACCCGGACCTCGACGGCGGGCACACCTGCGAGCTCGCAGGCACGCAGCACGGCAAAGCCCTCCATGGCCTCGACCGCGACCCCGTGCGAGCCGCCGACGCGGGCGCTCGTGCCGATCGGCGCCGCCACGGCCTCGGGAAAGGCGTCGCGCAGGCGGGCGAGCAGCTCGGGGTCGGGCAGCGCGCGCGCCGGCACGAGCGGCCCGTCCGCGTCGCAGTAGACGGCCTCGGAGCCGAGCACGAGGGTCAGCGGCTCGAGCCCGTGCGCGCCGGCGATGCCCACGTGGAGGACGGCGCTCGGCCGCTCCTCGGCCAGCGCCGCCGCCGTCGGCGCTGCCGCCTCGACCGGGCCGATCCCGCAGATCACCGTTCGTGCGCCGTCGACCGGAGCGAGCTCGCGCTCGGTCGCCGCGACGACGAGGAGCACGCCGTCAGTCCAGCTGGGCGGCGAGCTGCTCGGCCTCGTCGACCAGGGCGCCGATCGCGTCGAGGCCGGCCGACCAGAAGGCGGGGTCGCCGATGTCGAAGCCGAGCCGGGAGGCGAGCTCCGCCGGCGGCGCCGAGCCGCCCGCGCGCAGCAGGTCGAGGTACGGCTCGACGAGCGACTCGCCCTCGTCGAGGTAGCGCCGGTAGATCGCGAGCGAGAAGAGGTAGCCGAAGGAGTACGCGTAGACGTAGCCCGGCACCTGGATGAAGTGGGGCACGTAGCTCCACCAGATCCCGTAGTCGTCGGTCACCTCGACCGCGTCGCCGAGCATCTTCCGCTGCTCCACGCTCCAGAGCTCGGAGATGCGCTCCACGGTCAGCTCGCCCTCCTCGCGGCGGCCGGTGTGGATCGCGTGCTCGAAGCGGTTCATCGCGATCTGGCGGAAGACGGTCGCGACGGTGTCGTCGATCCGGCCGACGAGCAGGTCGAGCAGTGCGCGCGGATCGTCCTCGCGCTCCTTCAGCTTCTCGAACGTGAGCGCCTCGGCGAAGACGGACGCCGTCTCGGCGAGCGTCAAGCGGCGTGCGCGCGTTCAGGAGGCCGAGGTCCTGGGCGAGCGACCCGTGGAGGCCGTGCCCGAGCTCGTGCGCGAGCGTGAGCACGCTCCGCCGCTCGCCGGCGTAGTTCATCAGCACGTACGGGTGCACGCCGGGGACGGTCGTGGCGCAGAAGGCGCCGAGCATCTTCCCGGGCCGCAGGGCGGCGTCGATCCAGTCCTTCTCGAAGAAGTCGCCGATGATGTCGCCCGCCTGCTCCGAGAAGCCGTTGAAGGCATCGAGCACGATCTCGCGCGCCTCGTCCCAGGCGATCGTGCCGCCGACCTCGGAGAGCGGCGCGAAGCGGTCGTAGTCCTTCAGCTGCGGGAGCCCGAGCAGCCGCGCCTTCAGCGCGTAGAAGCGCTGCGGGAATGTCGTAGCGGGCCTGGATCGCGTCGACGAGGCTCTGCGCCGCCTCGTCCGGGATCTCGTTCGCGAGGTTGCGCGCGGAAATCCAGGTCTCGTAGTCGCGCAGGCGATCCTCGATCGCGCGCTCGTTCAGGATCGTGTTGAGCACGTAGCCGCGCGTCCGCACGCCGGGGCGGAGCGTCTCGGTGACCGCGGCCGCGACCCGGCCGCGCTCCTCCTGCGACGTCTCGCGGGCGAGCTTCGCGAGCGCCTCGTCGAGCGAGAGGTCGCTGCCCTCGTAGGAGACGCGGAGGTCGGAGACGAGCTCGTTGAAGAGGCGGCCCCAGGCGCTGACACCGGTGAGGCTCTTCTCGGCGGAGATCTTCTCCTCAGGCTCGGAGAGCTGGTGCGGCTTGTAGCGCCGCTGCGAGCGCAGGACCTGGGCGTAGTGCTCGAGCGCGGGATCGCCCAGCAGCCGCTCGGCGACGTCGTCGTCGAGGGCGCTCCACTCGAGGTCGAAGAAGAGGAGCTCGGTCTCGATCTGGGTGTTCCGCTCGCGCACCTTCTGGACGAGCGCGCCGCGCGCCTGGTCGGTGCTGTCGGCCGCCTGACGCAGACGCGCGTACGTCTCGACGCGAGTCGACGTCGACTCGATCCGCTCGAGCTCGGCGACGGCGTCGTTCAGCTCCGTCGCGCTCAGCTCGGCGAGCTTGCCGCGGTAGCGCTCGCGGAAGGCGGTCGCGGCCGCCTGCGTCTCCTCGAGCTCGGACTCGATCCGGGGATCGTCGGGCCCTTCGTAGAGGTCGTCGAGATTCCACTCGATCGACTCGGCGCCTGTCGTGACTGTGCTCATGGCGAAAACCTACCGATCCTCGATCCCGTGCGGCGCCCCGTATTCGGCCAGCAGGTCGAGGAACGGCCGGGGCGGGAACGCCTCGGGGCCGAGCACGCCGGCACCCTGCCAGCGGCCGTCAGCGAGCAGCTCGAGCGCCACGACCGGGTTGAGCGCCGTCTGGAGCACGACCGCCTGGTGGCCCCACTCCGCCATCGCCTGCTCGTTGTCGACGACGTGGTAGAGATAGGTCGCCCGCGGGCCGGCCGTCCTTCCCGGTCCCGGTGACGTAGGTGCCGGCGCAGGTCTTCCCGCGCATCCGGTCGCCGAGCGTGGCCGGATCGGGCAGCGCCGCCGCGACGACGTCCCGCGGCGCCACCTCGAGCCCGCGCACGCGCACCGGCTCCGTCGAGTCGAGCCCGAGCTTGTGCAGCGTCCGCAGAACGTCGATGAACTCCGCGCCGAGGCCGTACTTGAAGTCGACCCGCCGGCACGCGACCCACCGCGGCACGAGCAGCACCTCCTCGTGCTCGACGTTCACGCATTCGACCGGGCCGATCCCCTCCGGGAACTCGAACACCTCCGGCTCGGAGAACGGCTCCGTCGTGTACCAGCCGCGGTCGCGCTCCCAGACGACGGGTGGGTTCAGGCACTCCTCGATCGTCGTCCAGATCGAGAACGTGGGCGCGAAGTCGTAGCCGTCGACGACGAGGTCGGCCCCGTCGCGGATGCCGACGAGGTCGATCTCGGCGAAGAGCTCGTCGGCGGCGTACCGGGCGAAGACGTCCGAGAGCCCGGGCTCGACGCCGATCCCGACGAGTGCGAGCCGGCCCGCCTGCTCCCAGCGCTGCGCCTCCGCGAACTGCGCGTCGCCGAGCTTCACGCCGGTCGCAGCGTCGGAGAGCGTCATCGCCATGTCGAGATAGGTGCAGCCGGCGTCGAACGCCGCGGCGAAGACGGCCGGGTTGAAGCGCGGGTCGACGGCGTTGAGGATCACGTCGGCGCGCTCGTCACGCGCGAGCGCCGCGATCGCGGCAGCATCGGACGCGTCGATCGCCGCGGCGCCGAAGCGGTGATCGCCGGTCCGCTCCGCGGCGCGGGACGCCCGTGCCCCGTCGACGTCCGCGAGCACGAGCCGGTCGAAGAAGGTGCGGCGCCGAGCCACGGCGGCCACCGCGGCTCCGACGCCGCCGGCTCCGATCACCAGGATCCGCACGTCGGCGAACCTACCTGCGATAGGTTCCCGGCCGTGGCAGGGATGAGGGCCGAGGACGTCTTCCAGCTCACTGGGGTCAGCGACCCGCGCGTGCGCCCGGGCGGCGACGAGGTCGCCTACGTCGTCTGGTCGATCGACGGCGAGGAGAACGAGTACCGCCAGTCGATCTGGCTCGCGCGCTCGACGGCTCGACGCCGCCGCGCCGGCTGACGAGCGGGGACAACGACGCGCAGCCGCGCTGGTCGCCGGACGGCGAGCGGCTCGCATTCGTCTCCAGGCGCGGCGACGAGAAGGCGAAGCGCCAGCTCTACGTGATGCCGATGGGCGGCGGCGAGCCGCAGTGCCTGACCGAGATCAAGGACGACGTCGGCGAGCCCGTCTGGTCGCCGGACGGCGACCCGGATCGCGTTCTCGGCGCGCGTGCCCGACGAGGCGTACGAGGAGGAGGACGAGAAGAAGCGAGCGCCGCGGCGGTTCACGCGGCTGCTCTACAAGCTCGACTCGGTCGGCTGGACGGGCGACCGGCGGCGACACATCTACGTCGTCCCCGCGGACGGGTCGGGCGAGGCGACGCAGATCACCGACGGCGACTTCGAGGACTCGCACCCGACCTGGACGCCGGACGGCAAGAGCATCGCCTTCTCCTCGGCGCGGAACGAGAACTGGGACGTCGAGCTCAAGGGCGACGTCTACGTCGTCTCCGCGGACGGCGGCGAGCCGGAGCGCCTGACGCCGAACGACGCCAACTACTACGCGCCGAGCTACTCGCCGGACGGCACGAAGCTGGCGGTCAAGTGGGATCCGGGCGGCTTCGACTTCCCGCGCCACACGCAGATCGGCGTCATGAACGCCGACGGCAGCGACTTCCGGGTCCTGACCGCCTCGCTCGACCGCACCTGCGACCCCTACCCGGAGATCCGCGAGCCGATCTGGGACGGCGACGCGATCGTCTTCGCGATCGAGGACCGCGGCAACGTCCACCTCTACCGCGTCTCCCCCGACGGCGGCGAGCCCGAGCTCGTCGCGGGCGGCGACATCGTCCTCTCGGGCTACGACGCGCGCGACGGCCAGGTCGTGCGGACGGGCTCGACGGCGCCGAACCTGGGCGAGCTCTACGCCGGCGACCGGCAGCTGACCGAGATCGGCAAGGAGTTCGCGTCCGGCCGCGAGCTCGTCGAGCCGGAGCGCTTCACGGCGATCTCGAAGGACGGCTCCGAGGTGGAGGCGTGGATCGCGCGGCCGGCCGGCTTCGAGGAGGGCAAGCGCTACCCGGCGCTCCTGAACATCCACGGCGGGCCGTTCACCCAGTACGGCAACGGCTTCTTCGACGAGACCCAGGTGTACGCCGGCGGCGGCTACGCGGTCATCTACGCGAACCCGCGCGGCTCGTCCGGCTACGCCGAGGAGTGGGGCCGCGCGATCATGGGCCCCGGCGAGCTCGGGCCCGGCTGGGGGTCGGTCGACTTCGAGGACCTGATGGCCGTCGTCGACACGGCGCTCGAGCGCTACGACTTCATCGACCCGGAGCGGCTCGGCGTCCTCGGCGGCTCCTACGGCGGCTACATGACCTCCTGGATCGTCTCGCACGACAACCGGTTCAAGGCGGCGCTGCTCGGAGCGGGCGGTCAACAACCTCGTCTCGATGTACGGCTCGAGCGACGTCGGCTGGGTCTTCAAGGGCTACCACGGCGACTTCGTCCACGACGCGGTCGACAAGTACCTCGCAGATCTCGCCGTGGACGTACGCGAAGCAGATCGAGACGCCGCTCCTGATCCTCCACTCGGAGAACGACCTCCGCTGCAACATCGAGCAGGGCGAGGTGCTGTTCACGACGATGCGGCTGCTCGGCAAGGAGGTCGAGATGGTGCGCTTCCCGGCCGAGAGCCACGAGCTGACGCGGTCGGGCAATCCCGTGCACCGCGTGCAGCGGTTCGAGCTCGTGCTCGAGTGGTTCGACCGCTATCTGAAGTAGCGGCGCAGGAGTGCGGTAAACCGCACCTCGAAACACCAGCGCGCCGAATCGTCGTAGCGAGGCCCGGTCCGCGAAAGTGCGGCCATGCTCAAAGGCGACCACCGAGGCCCCACCTACGCCACCGCCGGCTCCTCTCCCCTCCGGGCCGGCGTGAAGGGCACCCTCCGCCTCCCTCTCCCCTCGTCGCCCTCTCTCCCTGCCTGAACCGGACGTGTCCTAGGGTCTGTCCCTGGGACACGTCCTGTACGGGCGCCCGCAGTCCGGGCGACCGTGTGAGAATCGCGCGATGGGCTACACGATCTTCCACGCCGACGAGCTCGACTGGCAGCCGCGCCGGCCGGGTGACCCGCGGCTCGCGGCCGAGCTCTCGGGCGCGATGACCCAGTCGCGGGCGAACCTCTTCCGCTACCCGCCGGGCGCCGTCGGCCGGCGGCACATCGACCCGATCCAGGAGGAGGTCTTCGTCGTCCTCGACGGGACGCTGACCATCCACATGGGCGAGGGCGACGAGCCGGAGCAGCACGAGCTCGCGACGGGCAGCGTGCTGGTCGTCCAGCCGGGGACGGCGCTGCAGCTCTCGAACCGGCACGAGGCCGAGCTGCGCCTCTTCATCGTCGGGGCGCCGCCCGAGCGGGGCGACACCGTCTTCCTCGATCCGGTCTGACGGGCGGGGACTACTCGGCGCCCGTCTCGTCGCCGGGATCGCTGTTCACGATCGGCGGGAGCATGCTTCGAGGGTACGAAGCCGGTCGGTCGGACTAGAGGTAGTAGGGCGCCTCCGCCAGCTGCTCGACGACGAGCTTGTCGTTCTCGACCCGCGCGACGATGTACGTGTCGCCGGCGACCAGAGCCTCGACGGTCTGCTCCAGCCCCGTGTCGGGCAGGACGATGCGGACGTCGGCGGGGCCGTCGGGCACCTCGAGCGGGACCGAGGCGGCCAGGTCGAGCGTGAACTTCGTCGTCACGGCCTCCTCGCGCCAGCGGCGCTCCTCGTCGACCCAGATCTCGACCGGGTCCCTGTCGAAGCCGCCCTGCAGATCCACTCTCACCGTTCCCACCGGTCAACCTCCCAGCTCGAGATGAGGGGGAGCGGCTCGTCGGCCGCTCCCCCTCCTTCGTCGCTCAGTCGAGATCTCCCCCCACCTCGGCTGCGATCTCGCGGCGCCGGGCCACGAGATACCCCTCCAGCGCGGCGTCGGACTGGGCCGGAGCGATCTCCGTGCGCAGCTCCCGGGCCACGATCGCCGTCCTCTCTCCCTCGTCCTTCTTCTTCGCCACCGCCTTGCGCATCGAGGTGAGATTCAGGATCGGCTCCAGCAGGCCCGCCGCGGCCTTCGGGTCAGCCTCTCGGACGCTGACCGTGTTGTCCGGCTGGATCTCCTTGAACTCACGGGCGGCGTTGACGCCCTGGATCAGGCGGGCGACGTTCGCGAGCGGATGCTCGGGGTGCTCGTCCCAGACGCGCGTCAGGGCGTCGTTGCCCCGCTGCAGGCCCTCGAAGTCCGAGCCGACCAGGTACATCAGCGTCCCCTGCTCGTCCCCGAAGAGCAGCTCGGCGACCTCCGCGTCCTCGGCCGTCGCGGGCGGACGGACCCGGATCGTCGTCGTGTCCGAGACGATGATCGAGCCGTCGGGCGCCGTGTAGCGCGCCCGCAGCCGGTACGTCCCGGGCCGGTCGAAGTAGAAGCCGCCCTTGCCGTAGTGGATGAACGCGCGGTCCGCGTACTCGACCTGCTCGCCGCCGAGCACGATCGCGTTCGCGTCGCTCAGGCAGTGGTGCAGGAGCGGCTCGTAGGCGACGACGCGGCCGTCCGGCTGGGCGATCGCGATCTCGACGTTGCCGTTGCGCGGGCGCAGGTGCTTCGTCGCGACGACGCCGCGCGGGTCGGCGCCGGTCAGCTTCACCTCCACCGTCACCGGATCGCCGTACCCGAAGGTCGCGGGAGCGCCCAGCTCGAGCCGCAGGCCCGACCGGTCCTCGATCGGGGCGCGCCAGCTCTCGAGATCCTCGAGCGCGGAGCCGACCCGGAACGGATTTCCGCCCATGATCACGTCGTTCAGGAACCCGTGCCGCAGGTGGACGAGCTCCTGCGCGTCGAACCGGAACGGGAAGGCGCTCCAGAACGCACCCTCGCCGCCGGGGAACCGCCACGGGTAGTTCATCCACGACGGCGATGCCGGGCGGTTCGGCTGCGGCGGGATCGCGAGCGACTTCTGCCACGAGTGGAGCAGGTTGAAGCAGTGGCCCAGCTCGTGGACGCACGTGTACGCCTGCAACCGCCGCTGCGCCGCTCCGGTCCCGCCGATTCCCTCGTAGAAGACGGCGCAGCCCTGGCGCTGCTTGCCGATCAGGTCGAACATGATCCCGTAGAGGTTCGAGCCGATGTCGTGCAGCTTCGCGTGGAAGAGCCAGACCGCCCACTGCGGGATGTCGCGCCAGATCGAGAAGTGCTTCACCATCGACGCATGCAGCTCGGCGTCGCTCCAGGCGGCGTTCGCGCCCGTCTCGGTCGTGGGGATGAAGCTCGTCGCCCCTGTCGTCAGGAGCTGGATCCCGGCCTCGGCGTATGCGGAAACGGCCGAAATCGTCCGCACGGGACCGCCGGACGGGAACGAGCCGGTGTTGTAGGTCGTGAACGGCGTCGGCACGCTGTCCTGGCAGTCCTGCTCGAAGAGGACGGCCCGGAACTCCTGCCCGAGCCAGCGACAGCTATAGGTCGCGCCCGGGCTGCCCCCGAGCGTGAGGTGCTGCAGCGTCGCCGCGGCGGGCGCAGCGACGACCGGGACGCGAGGGATCGTCACCTTCACACGCGGCGCGCCCGCGGCCCACGTATAGCGGCCGATGCCCTTGACGATCACGTGCGTCGGCGTCACCGCTACGGAGGGCGCGTCGACGCGCATCGAGCCGAAGTAGGAGACGGTGGCCCCGGAGACGGAGAAGTAGTCGGCGCTGACCCGCATCGTCGGCGACGGGCCGTCGACGTCGACGCGGAGCTCGACCTGGTACGGGGTGCCGGCCGAGCGGTAGCGCCCGTAGACCTTGCGCTTGACGAACGGGAGCGGCGCGATCGGCAGCGGCATCGCGCCGAGGCCGTCCAGCGCAGCGGTGTCGAGGTCGCCGAGCTCGGTCGGCTCCTCGACGTGCGGGGCGAGCGCGGCGGCGACGGCCGCCGTCGCCTCGTCCTCGGCGAGCGCGCTCGACCCGCCGTTGTGTGCGTGCTCGATCGGAAGCCCGCCCTCGTCGAGATCCGCGAGGTCGTGCTCCAGATCGTCCACCGTCGCGGTGGGATCGGTGTCCAGCATGGGTCCTCCCCAGGAGAGTCGGGAAGCAGGAGAGGCCGCAGAGTCGCTGCTCCGAGGTCGGTGGCTCTGATCAGGCTCGGCCCTCCTTCTCCGGAGCCGCAGAACCGGTGGTCGACACTCGTCGCAGGCGGGTCTAACACGAACGCGCGCGCCGGTCAAGGCGCGCGCGTCGTCCTCCCCCGGGTTGGACGGCTAGCGGAGAGCGAGCCGGCGCCGACCCCGCACTGTCGCCGTGCCGGCGACGAGCAGCAGGACGACGAGGGCACCGCCGAGCGCGCCGTACGCACCGACCTGGGAGTCGCCGCGCCCGACCGCGACCTCCTCTGCCGGCGTCGCGGCGGCCCGGCGGGCGTTGGCAACGTAGCGGTCGACGGCATCCGGGCCCGCGTCCGCCCGAAGCTGGGGCTGGAAGCCGTCCGGGCCGTCGTTCGCCAGATAGCGATCGATCGCGTCGGGCTGTGCGTCCGCCCGGAGCTGCGGCTGGTAGCCGTCGGGGTCCGCGGCCGCAATCGGCACGCCGATGGTCAGCGCAGCCGCCGCGAGTGCGAGTGTGATCCGAATCTGCATCGTGTCCGCCTCCTCCCGGATCGTCCGATCCGGCTCGTCGAGTGATGCTTCGACGCTAGGCGGCGGCGGTTCCGCGAAAAACGGGGGAACTACGTGACTTTGCTCCCGTCGTCCGCAAGCTTGTTGGCGAGCTCGACCCGCGAGCGCACACCGAGCTTCCCGTAGACGCGGGACAGGTGCCCCTCGACAGTGCGGGTGCTGAGGAAGAGCGCAGCCGCGACCTCGCGGTTCGTCGAGCCGGCGGCGACGAGCTCGACGACGCGGCGCTCGACCGGTGTCAGCTCGCCGGAGCGCGGAGCACGGCCGCCGATTCGCGTCAGCTCCTCGGCTGCACGCCGCGCCCACACGGCGGCGCCGAGCGACTGGAAGATCGTCCGCGCCTCCTCGAGCGTCGCCCGCGCCACGCGTCTCTCGTTGCCGCGCCGGCGCGCGACGCCGAGTGCGAGCAGCGTGCGGGCTCGGTCGAGCGGGATCGGCGAGCGGTCGTGCAGCTCGAGCGCGCGCTCGAGCTCGGCGAGTGCGCCGGCCAGATCACCGCGTCCCGCCGCAAGCTGGCCGCGACAGCGCGCCGAGGCGGCCAGGCCGGACGGCCGCTCGAGCCGCGCCGCGTTCGCCTCGAACCACGCAAGGTGCGCCTCGGCCTCGTCGAGCTGCTCGCAGGCGGCGAGCGCCTCGACCAGATCCGGGACGAAACGGGAGATTCCCGGCTCGCGCAGCTCCTGCTGCCGCGCGAACGCGACGAGCGGAGCAAGGACGCCGACCGCTTCCGCGTTCCGGCCGAGCGAGAGCTCGAGCAGCCCGAGCGCGGCCGTCGCGAAGTGCTCGGCGGGGCGCCCGCTGGTGCTGCCGGCGAGCGCAAGCGCCTGCTCCGCAGCCGCGCGCGCGCCGTCTTCGTCGCCGCGGTAGGCGTCCGCGAGCGCGCGCAGCGCGAGCGCGTACGCGACGAGCGTCTGCTGGCCGACCTGCTCCGCGCGCAGAACACCGTCGTCCGCGTGCGCCGCGGCCTCGTCGAACCGGCCGCGCAGGCACTCGGTCTGCGCGAGCAGCACGCGAATGTAGGGGACTGAGCTCTCGTCGCCGATCTCGTCCGCGACCGCGAGCATGTGCTCGAACGACGACTTCGCCTCGTCCAGCTCCTCCCACCACATCCGCACGACGGCGACCTGGAACTCGGCGCCGCCCATCGCACGCGTGCCGCGGCCGAGGGCACCGGCTGCCTCCGCCGCGACCAGCGTCGCCGGGGCAGTCTCGGACCCGAGCGCCGCCTCGGCCAGGACGAGGGAGCCGATCGCAGCCGCACCGAGGCCCGGGTCGTCGACTCGACGGGCGATCTCGAGTGCCGCCTGCGCATGCTCGACCGCCTCCGCGAGGCGCTCGCGCAGCCGGAAGAGGATGCCCGCGAGGATCTCGTGCGCCCGGCCCTGGACGAGCGGCTCGGCGGCGCCTTCGGCAACCGCCGCCTCGAGCAGATCGACGGCCGCCCGGATGTCGTCGTCGTACGAGCGGACGCGCGCGAGGACGATCAGCGCTCGCGCGCGCTCGACGCCGGGCGGCAACGCGGAGATCGCCTCGTCGAGCAGCGCCCGCGCCCTGCGCGCGTCGCCGGCCTCGAATTGATGGCCCGCGGCCTCGACGGCTCGCCGGAGCGCGTCGGCCGTCGCGTCGGGCGGCGTCAGGCGCCGCGCTTCTTCGAGCAGCCCCGCTGCCTCGTCGGGGGCGCCGCGCGCGCTCGCGAGGCCGGCGGCTTCGTCGAGCGCGGCCGCGACCCCGGCGTCCGGGCCGTCGGCGGCGAGCGCGAGGTGACGAGCACGCTCCTCCGGGCGGACGTGAACGGCGAGCGCCGCATGAACGTCGCGGCGCTCGGCCGGACCGGCGATGGCGTACGCGGCGGCGGCCAGGAGCGGGTGGGCGAACCGGGCCCGGCCGCTGCCGACCGTGACGAGCTCGGCTTCGACGGCCGGCGCCAGCGCCGCTGCACCGTCGCCACCGGTAGCGGCTCCGATCAGCGCCAGCGTCGGGTCGGCGAGGGCAGCTGCGGCGAGCAACGCGGTTCGGGTCGACGGCGGCACGGCCGCCACCCTGGCGACGACCAGCTCGTGCAGCGAGTCGGGCACGCCCCCGGCGTGACCCTCGTCCAGCGCGCGCGCCAGCTCGAGTGCGAAGAGCGGGTTGCCGGCGGCCGCCGTGTGGACGGCTCGGAGCGCGGGTAGCGGCAGAACGACCCCGAGCCGGCTCTCGATCAGGCGGTGGAGCTGCTCGAGGCCCAGGCCCTCGACGGCGAGGCGGCCGAATGCCGGCAGCGCGCGCTCGGGCGCGAACCCGAGCCCGGGGCGCTCCGACTCGCGCAGCGCAACGAGCAGCGCCACGCGCTCCTCCGCCAGTCGTCGCGATGCCGAGAGCAGCACGCGGGACGATGCGGCATCGAGCCACTGGAGATCGTCGACGCCGACCAGCACAGGGCGCTCCGCCGCGAGCGCCCGCAGCACACCGAGGAAGCCGAGCGCGACGCCGCGCTGGTCGACGCCGCCGGGGCCCGGAGCCTCGAGCAGGAGCGCAGCCCGGAGTGCATTCGCCTGCGGAGCGGGGAGATCGTCGAGCTCTGCCTGCACGCCGTCGAGCAGATCGCCGACGCCCGAGTAGGCCAGCTTGGCCTCGGTCTCGAGCGGTCTGGCCACAAGCACGTGGAACCGCTCTCGCGCCGAGTCGACCGCGTCCTCCCAGAGCGTCGTCTTCCCAGCTCCGGGCTCCCCTTCCAGCAGCAGCGTGCGCGGCCAGTCGTCCCGGCTCAGGAACTGCGCGAGGGCAGCGAGCTCGTCCTCCCTGCCGACGATCGCGGCAGACATGGGCTGATCTTAGGCGGCGGCGGGCGTCGGAGCCTCGGCGCGCTCGAAGACGAGCTCGCCGTCCTGCGCGTCGACGCGGATCGTGTCGCCCTCGGCGAACTCGCCCTCGAGCAGCCGCTGCGCGAGCGGGTTCTCGACGAGCCGCTGCAGGGCGCGCTTGAGCGGCCGGGCGCCGTAGGTCGGGTCCCAGCCCGCCTCGGCGAGCACGTCCCTCGCCGCGTCGGTGAGCTCGAGCGAGAGCTTCCGCTCGGCGAGACGGGCGCGCAGCCGCTCGAGCTGGAGCTCGGCGATCTCGGCCAGCTGCTCGCGGGCGAGCGGCTCGAAGACGACGATCTCGTCGATCCGGTTCAGGAACTCGGGCCGGAAGTGCTCGCGCAGCTGCTCGGCCGAGCGGATGTTCGAGGTCATGATCAGGACGCTGTTGCGGAAGTCGACCGTGCGGCCCTGACCGTCGGTGAGACGGCCGTCGTCGAGCACCTGCAGGAGCACGTCGAAGACCTCGGCGTGCGCCTTCTCGATCTCGTCGAGGAGCACGACCGAGTAGGGCCGCCGCCGCACCGCCTCCGTCAGCTGGCCGCCCTCGTCGTAGCCGACGTAGCCGGGCGGCGCCCCGACCAGGCGCGACACCGTGTGCCGCTCCTGGTACTCGGACATGTCGATCCGGATCATCGCCCGCTCGTCGTCGAACATGAACTCGGCGAGCGCGCGCGCCAGCTCGGTCTTGCCGACGCCGGTCGGGCCGAGGAAGACGAACGAGCCGATCGGCCGGTCGGGATCCTGCAGCCCCGAGCGGGCGCGCCGGAGAGCGTTCGAGACCGCCTCGACCGCCTCGTGCTGGCCGATCACGCGCCGGTGCAGCCGCTCCTCCATGTGGATCAGCTTCTCGGTCTCGCCCTCGAGCAGGCGCGAGACGGGGATGCCGGTCCAGGAGCCGACGACGGCGGCGATGTCGTCCTCGTCGACCTCCTCCTTCACCATCGGCTCGGCGGGCGCCTCTCGCTGCGAGAGCTCCTGCTCGAGCGCCGGCAGCTCGCCGTAGCGGATCTCGGCGACGCGCTGCAGGTCGCCGGCGCGCTCGGCGCGCTCCGCCTCCATCTTCAGCTCGTCGATCCGGGTCGTGATCTCGCCGATCCGGTCGAGCGCCGCCTTCTCCTCCGCCCAGCGGGCGGCGAGCTCGGCGTGGCGCTCCTTCGCGTCGGCGAGCTGGCGCTCGAGCGGCTCCTTCACCTCGTCCGACTCGGCGCCCATCGCGGCGAGCTCGATCTCGAGCTGGCGGACAGCGCGGTCGGCCTGGTCGAGCTCGAGCGGCGAGCTGTCGATCTCCATCTTCAGCCGCGAGGCGGCCTCGTCGACGAGATCGATCGCCTTGTCCGGCAGCTGCCGGTCGGCGATGTACCGGTCGGAGAGCACCGCCGCGGCGACGAGCGCGCCGTCGCGGATCCGCACCCGGTGGTGCGACTCGTACTTCTCCTTCAGGCCGCGCAGGATCGCGATCGTGTCCGAGACCGACGGCTCGCCGACGAAGACGGGCTGGAAGCGGCGCTCGAGCGCGGCGTCCTTCTCGATGTGCTTGCGGTACTCGTCGAGCGTGGTCGCCCCGACCGTGCGCAGCTCGCCGCGGGCGAGCATCGGCTTCAGCATCTGCGCCGCGTCGACGGCTCCCTCGGCCGCGCCCGCGCCGACGATCGTGTGCAGCTCGTCGATGAAGAGGACGATCTGGCCCTCCGCGTTCTTGATCTCCGCGAGGACGGCCTTCAGCCGCTCCTCGAACTCGCCGCGGTACTTCGCGCCCGCGAGCAGCGCGCCGACGTCGAGCGCCCACACGCGCTTGCCTTTCAGGCCCTCGGGGACGTCGCCGGCGACGATCCGCTGCGCGAGCCCTTCGGCGATCGCGGTCTTGCCGACGCCGGGCTCGCCGATCAGCACCGGGTTGTTCTTCGTCCGGCGCGACAGCACCTGGATGACGCGGCGGATCTCCTCGTCGCGGCCGACGACCGGGTCGAGCTTGCCCTGCTCGGCCGCCTCCGTCAGGTCTCGGCCGAACTTCGAGAGCGCCTGGTAGGTGCCTTCCGGATCCTGGCTCGTGACCCGCTGGCCGCCCCGGACCTCCCTGATCTTCGCGAGCAGCGCCTCGCGCGGGACGGCGTCGAGCGCGAGCAGCAGGTGCTCGGTCGAGACGTACTCGTCCTCGAGCTTCCGCGCCTCGTCGAACGCCTTGTCGAGCACGCGCGTGAATGCGGCACCGGCCGCGGGCTGCTGCGATGCGCCCTGGATCGCCGGCTTCGCCGCGAGCGCAGCCTCGGTCTCGGCGCGCAGCGCGGCCGCGTCCGGGACGAGTTGCTGCACCAGCTCCTGGTCGAGCAGGGCGAGCAGCAGATGCTCCGGGTAGAGCTCGGGGTTGCCGGACCGGCGCGCCTGCTCCTGCGCGGCGGCGATCGCCTCCTGGCTCTTGATCGTCAGCTTGTTGAAGTCCATCAGTGCCTCGGTTCCGGGTGTCGTTCGGTCTGGTAGAGGACGATCTCCCGCTTGTAGGAGCGGTGGACGGTCCGGATCTCCTCGCGCAGCTCGCGCTCGAGCCGCTCGGCCCGTGCGCGCTGCCGGCGCAGCTCGTCCTCGAGCCGCAGCACGTGCTCGACGCCGGCGAGGTTGAGCCCGAGCTCGGTCGTCAGCCGCTGGATCACGCGCAGGCGCTCGAGGTCCGCCTCGGAGTAGCGGCGCGTGCCGCCGGGCGTGCGCTGCGGCTGGACGAGGCCCTTCGACTCGTACATGCGGAGCGTCTGCTGGTGCATGCCGACGAGCTCGGCCGCGACGGAGATGGAGTAGCGCGGGTGTGTGTCCATCACCGGCTCACCTTCCGCAGCTGCTCGAGCAGCTCCCTCTCCTGCTTCGAGACCTTCTCGGGCACGGACAGCTTGACCCGCGCGAGCAGGTCGCCCTTGCCGCCCTTCGACCTGGGCGCCCCGCGGCCCTTGACCTTCAGCAGCTTCCCGGGCTGCGAGCCTGCCGGGACCTTGAGCGAGATCGGCCCCTCAGGCGTCTGCACGTCGACGGACGCGCCCAGCGCGGCGTCGGCGTACCCGACGGGCACGTCGACGATCAGGTCGTCGCCGCGGCGCGTGTAGAGCGGCGAGGGCTCGACGTGGACGACGACGAAGAGGTTGCCCGCGGGGCCGCCGTTCCGGCCGGCCTCGCCCTTGCCGCCGACGCGGATCCGGGCGCCGTCCTTGATGCCCGGCCGGACCTTGACGTTGAAGTTCTTCGTCGTCCGCTCGCGGCCCGACCCGCGGCACGTCTTGCAGGGGTGCTCGACGACGGTCCCGTTGCCGCGGCAGCGCGGGCAGGGATGCGAGAGCGAGAAGAGGCCCTGAGAGTCGGAGACGACGCCACGGCCGCCGCACTGGGGGCAGACGGTGGGGGCCGTCCCGGGCTCCGCGCCGGTGCCGGCGCAGGTACGGCAGGCGGTCTCGAGCTCGACCGGCACGCGCACCTCGGCGCCGCGGAGAGCGTCGTCGAACGAGAGCGTCGTGTGTGCCTCGACGTCGGCGCCGCGCTCGGGCACGGGTCCGCGCCGGCCGGCGCCGCCGAAGATGCCGCCGAAGAGATCCGAGAGGTCGAAGTCGGCGAACTGCGGCCCGCCGCCGGCGAAGCCGCCGCCCGTGCGGCCGTTGGCGGAGCCGAAGGTGTCGTACTGCTGCCGCTTGTCCGGATCGGAGAGAAGGTCGTACGCGCCCTGGATCTCCTTGAAGCGCGCCTCGTCGCCGCCGCTCGCGTCGGGATGGTGCTCGCGGGCGAGCTGGCGGTAGGCCTTTTTGATCTCGTCGGCCGAGGCGTTCTTGGGGACGCCGAGCGTGTCGTACGGGTTCGTCACGCGTTACTCCGCCACGATCACCCGGGCGGGCCGGAGAACCTTGTCCCCGAGCCTGTAGCCCTTCTGCAGAACCTGGAGCACCGAGCCCTCCTCGGCTCCCTCGCCCGGCTGGGCGAGCAGCGCCTCGTGGACGTGCGGGTCGAATGCGCCCTCGGTCTCGATCTCCGAGAGGCCGTGGCGCTCGACCAGGCCGAGCAGCGACCGGTGCACGAGCCGGACGCCCTCCTCGAGCTTCGCCTCCTCGTGCTCGGCGGCGGCCTCGAGCGCCCGCTCGAGGTCGTCGAGCACCGGCAGGAGCTCGTTCAGGATCCGCTCGTTCGCGCGCCGGGTCAGCTCGACCTGCTCGCGCGCGACGCGCTTGCGGTAGTTGTCGAAGTCGGCCGCGAGGCGGAGGTACGACTCGTCGGGAGCCGGGGCGGACTCCTCCGCCGCCGGCTCCTCGACGACCTGCTCCGTGCTCGGAGTCCTCCAGGCGCGGCTCGAGCGGCTGGTCGGTCACGACGTCTTCGCCTCTTCCTCGTCGATGACCTCGTAGTCGGCGTCCTCGACGACCTCGTCCTCGACGGGTGCGTCACCGTTGCCGCCCCCCTGCGACTGCGCCTGCGCGGTCGCCTGGGCGTAGAGCACCTCGGCGAGCTTCCGCGACGCCTCGTTGAGCGCGTCCGTCTTCTGCCGGATCTCGTTGACGTCCGTCGACTCGAGCGTGGCGCGCAGCTCCATGATCCGGCCCTCGATCGTCGAGGCCTCGGACTCGTCGAGCTTGTCGCGGTGCTCCTTGAGCGTGTTCTCGGTCTGGTAGGCGAGCTGCTCCGCCGTGTTGCGCGCGTCGGCGAGCTCGCGCAGCTTGTGCGCCTCGTCGGCGTGCGCCTCGGCGTCCGCGACCATCCGCTGCACCTCGTCCTCGGACAGGCCCGAGCCGCCCTCGATCTTGATCTGCTGCTCGTTGCCGGTCCCGAGGTCCTTCGCGGTGACGTGGATGATCCCGTTCGCGTCGATGTCGAAGCCGACCTCGATCTGCGGCATCCCCCGCATCGCCGGCGGGATCCCGACGAGCTGGAACTTGCCCAGCGTCTTGTTGTAGGTCGCCATCTCCGACTCGCCCTGGAGCACGTGGATCTCGACCGACGGCTGGTTGTCCTCGGCGGTCGAGAACGTCTCGGCCTTGCGGGTCGGGATCGTCGTGTTCCGGTCGATCAGCTTCGTGAAGACGCCGCCCTTCGTCTCGATCCCGAGCGACAGGGGCGTGACGTCGAGGAGGAGCACGTCCTTGACCTCGCCCTTGAGCACGCCGGCCTGGATCGCGGCGCCGACGGCGACGACCTCGTCCGGGTTGACGCCCTTGTGCGGCTCCTTGCCGAGCAGCTCCTTCACCTTCTCCTGGACGGCGGGCATGCGGGTCATGCCGCCGACGAGGACGACGTGCTCGATCTTCGAGGCGTCGAGCCCCGCGTCGGCGAGCGCGGCCTTCGTCGGGCCGACCGTCCGCTCGATCAGGTCGGCGGTGATCTCGCCGAGCTTCGCGCGGGTGAGCTGCAGGTCGAGGTGCTTCGGGCCCTCGGCCGTGGCGGTGACGAACGGCAGGTTGATCTGCGTCGTCATCGTCGAGGAGAGCTCGATCTTCGCCTTCTCGGCGGCCTCGTAGAGCCGCTGCAGCGCCATCTTGTCGGCGGAGAGGTCGATCCCCTGGTCGCTCTTGAACTCCGCGACCATCCAGTCGACGATCGCCTTGTCGAAGTTGTCGCCGCCGAGGTGGTTGTCGCCGTTGGTCGACTTGACCTCGAAGACGCCGTCGCCGAGCTCGAGCACGGACACGTCGAACGTGCCGCCGCCGAGGTCGAAGACGAGGATCGTCTGGTCGGCGCCCTCCTTGTCGAGGCCGTAGGCGAGCGCGGCGGCGGTCGGCTCGTTGATGATCCGGAGCACGTTGAGGCCCGCGATCTTGCCGGCGTCCTTCGTCGCCTCTCGCTGCGCGTTGTTGAAGTAGGCCGGGACGGTGATGACGGCGTCGGTGACCGGCTGGCCGAGGTAGGCCTCG
The DNA here is from genome assembly GCA_963827015.1 of uncultured Gaiellaceae bacterium. Taxonomy (GTDB): domain Bacteria; phylum Actinomycetota; class Thermoleophilia; order Gaiellales; family Gaiellaceae; genus Gaiellasilicea. The sequence goes on from CAWGZI010000001.1 coordinate 318,561, forward strand.
GCGTCCGTCTTCAGCTTCTGCAGGATCATCGCGCTGATCTCCGGCGGCGCGAACTCCTTGCCGTCGCCTGCACGCGCGCGTCGCCGTTGTCGCCCTTCGTGACCTCGTACGGGATCATCGTCATCTCTTCCGAGACCTCGTCCGACTTGCGGCCCATGAAGCGCTTGATCGAGAAGATCGTGTTCTGCGGGTTGGTCACCTGCTGGCGCCGCGCGGGCGCCCCGACGAGCCGCTGACCGTCCTTCGTGAACGCGACCACGGACGGCGTCGTCCGGCCGCCCTCCGCGTTCGGGATCACGGTCGGCTCGCCGCCCTCGAGCACCGCCATGCAGCTGTTCGTGGTGCCGAGGTCGATTCCGATTGTCTTCGCCATGCTGTGCTCTCCTTCGTGCTGAGGTGTTCCGGATAGAAAATCTGAGCCGAAGCGTAGCAGATACGAGTCAAATGATCGCTGCGGAGGAAGCAAAATCGCACCCGCGACGGAACGGGCAAGCGCTTCAATCGAGGGATGACACATGCCGTTCTCATCGCCGGCGACGGGTCGCGCTCCTGGCGGTCTCGGCGTCGCCGGCGGCCACGCCGGTCGCCCACGTCGGCTCGATCGCACTCGACGGGGGCGACGCGCGGGTGCTGAGCGGAGCCGAGCCCGCGGCCGGCCCGGTGGTCGCACGCGACGGCCGCATCCTCTTCGTCCGGGGCGGCGACGTCTGGATGATCAACGGGGACGGCGGCGGCGCGGCGGCTGGCCGAGCTCGACGAAGGATACGGGGCGATCGCCTGGTCTCCGACCGGCGGCGGGTTCACGACGACGGGTTGGGACGACTCGCCGTGCAGCTACGACTCCCGAAACTGCGCGAATGCGGAGATCCACGTCCACGACGCGGCGAGCGGCGAGATCCGCGCCCGCCTGCGCTCGCGCTTCCGGGGCGCATACGCGTACTCGTGATCCCCCGACGGCCGCAGGATCGCCTCGATCGGCGAGCTGGACATGGATCTCAGCGCCTACACCGTCGAGGTCTCGAACGCGAACGGCACCGGGCGTCGCGTGCTCGTGCGCACCCGCTTCCCGAACTGGTTCGGAGATCGCGTGGTCGCCGCGCGGCGACCGGATCGCGTACGTGCAACGAGGCTGGATCTGGCTCGTCCGTCCAGCAGCGGGAAGCCGGTGCGGGTGACGAAGGGCAGGAGCCTCCTGTGGTCGCCGCGCGGACAGCTGCTCTACTGGAGCGGCGGGGCGCGCCGGCTGCTCGATCCCGCCACGAAGCGCTCGCGCCTCCTGTTCGACGCGCCTGCTGCCGTCGCCGCCTGGTCTCCCGACGGGACGCGGCTCGTCCAGGTCCAGGGCTACGTGACGGCGTCACCACGCTGGCCGTCGTCCGCAGCTCCGACCGCCGCATCGTCTCGCGTCTGACCGTCACCGGCGAGGTGACGGCGGTCTTGTTCGATCCGGGCGGACCGGCTCGATCTACGGCGTCCCATTAGCGAAAGACGCCGATCAGGACGCCGCCCGGCAACGACCAGCGCCGCACCGCCGAAAAGGCGCGGCCCGACGAGCTCGTGTCGCCGGAGCAAGAGGGCGGAGAGCGCGACGGCCCAGAGCGACTCGGTCGCGACGAGCGGCGAGACGACCGTGACGCGGCCCCGGTAGTACCCCTCGAAGAGGCAGAGATACGAGAGCCCGAAGCGGACGCCGGCCAGAACGAACGTACGAGGCGCCGGACACGGGAGCCGCCGCCGGGTGACGAGCAGCCAGGCGGCGACGGTGACGCCGCCGGCGAAGAGCGTCGCCGCGGCCGCGAGCGCAGGCTCGACGTCCGTGTCGATCGAGAGGTGCCGGACGAGGTTGTCGCGCACGGCGAAGATGAGCGTCGCGACGAGCGCGAAGCCGAGCCCGATCCACTTCACGTGCTCGGGCCGCCCGGCTCGCGGACGAGCAGGATCCCGCCGGCGACGATCAGGAGCGCGCCGAGCGATCACGCCCGCCTTGGCCGGCTCGCCGAGGAGCGCCAGCGCGATCGCGACCGAGAAGAGCGGCGCCGTCCCGACCGTCACCGACGTCCGCGAAGGCCCGGCGTCGCGGACGGCGAGCGTGAAGAGGAGCTGCGAGCCGCCCGGCCCGAGCACGCCGGCGAGCAGGAACGGCCAAACGCCGGCGAGATCGAGGTCGCCGGCGGCGACGAACGGCAGCGTGACGAGCGAGGGCGGCGGGGATCGTATGCAGCGCGCCGGCCTCGGCGTCCGGGCCCGGGCGAGCGCGAAGCGGAGCGCGACCGTCATCGAGCCGAACAGCGCGGCCGAGATCAGCGCGAGGACGACCGCGTCCATCCGCGCGAACCTATCGCGCCGTCAGCAGCTGGGCGCCGATCTCGGTGCGGGTGACCTGCGCCTCGGCGAAGCCGGCCTCGAGCGGGAGCCGCTCGAGCTCGGGGTTCTCCGTAGAAGTGGCCGCGGGTGGCCAGCGGATACGGCGCCGCGGGCGTTCCCCTCGCCTCCGGCGGAGGTGCGTGAAGACCGCGATCGCGCCCACGCTCCGGCTCGGGGACGCGGCGGAACTCCTCCAGGGCCCGGACCGGATCGGGGAAGAAGAAGAACGCGACGAGGCAGGAGACGGCCGTGAACTCTCCGTCCGCGAACGGCAGCTCCTCCGCCCGGCCCTCGACGACCCACACGCCCGCCGTCCGCCGGGCAAGCTCGACCATCTCGCGGCTGTGGGTCGAGCCCGACCCGCCCCTCGCAGCCGGTCTCGAGCGCCCGGCGGAGGAAGACGCCGCCGCCGCACCCCACGTCGAGCAGCCGGTCGTCGGGGCCAAGCTCGAGCGCGGCCAGCACCAGCTGCCAGGCGGGGGCGTGGGCGTCGGAGGGCGCCGTAGACCGCACGCGCCCTGCGGCCGTGCGGCCGCC
>CAWGZI010000002.1:0-113501 GCA_963827015.1 uncultured Gaiellaceae bacterium
CCGAAGCGGCAGACCGCCGCCTTGCTCGCGCTGTACGCGCCGGAGGTCGAGCCGGGAAGATAGGCGGAGCCGCTGCCGGTGATCACGATCCGGCCGCCGCCGCGCTCGATCATCCCGGGGAGCGCGAGCCGCGTGGTGAGATACACGCCGAGCACGTTCACCTCGAGCACGTGCCACCACTCGTCGACGTCGGTCTCCCAGGAGTCCTCCCAGAGCGCGACGCCCGCGTTCGCCACGAGGAGGTCGATGGGGCCGGCCTCGGCAAGCATGCGCTCGACGTCCTCGCGCTTCGTGACGTCGCCGACGACGGCCGCGCCGCCGATCTCCGCCGCCACCGCTTCTACCTGCTCGGCCGTACGGCCGCTGACGGTGACGTCCCAGCCGTTCGCGGCGAGCTCGCGCGCGATCCCCGCGCCGACCCCGCGGCCTCCACCCGTGACGAGCGCTTTAGACGGCATGTGCGATCTCCTCCAGCGTGTCGGGGTTCTCGAGCGTCGAGAGGTCGCCCGGATCCTCGCCGAGCGCGGTCGCGCGCACGGCTCGGCGGACGATCTTCGCCGACCGCGTCTTCGGCAGCGCGGAGACGAACAGGACGCGCTCGGGCGCGAACGCCTTGCCGAGCGAGGCTGCGACGGCCGCCTTGATCCCGTCGGCGTCCTGCTCGGCGCCCGGCTTCAAGGCGACGAAGATCCAGGCCGTCTCGCCCTTCACCTCGTGCGGGACGCCGATCGCGGCCGCCTCGGCGACGGAGGGGTGGTCGAGCGCGGCCGACTCGAGCTCCGCCGGCCCGATTCGTTTGCCGGCGATGTTGAGCGTGTCGTCGGAGCGGCCGTGCAGGAACCAGTAGCCGTCCGCATCGACCGAGGCCCAGTCGCCGTGCGTCCAGACGCCGGGGAAGCGACGCCAGTAGGTCTCGAGATAGCGCTCGTCGTCGCCCCAGACGCCGCGTGTCATTCCGGGCCAGGCTCGGGTGCAGACGAGCTCGCCGACCTCGCCGCGCAATGGCCGGCCCTCGGGCGAGTAGACGTCCATCGCCTGGCCGAGCGCGGGGAACCCGAGCGAGACCGGCTTCGTCGGCTCGGTCAGCGCGACCGAGAGGAAGCAGGCGCCCACCTCGGTGCCGCCGGAGATGTTCACGATCGGGATCCGGCCGCCGCGGGCCACGTGCTCGTTGAGCCAGTCGTACGGGCCGGCGTTCCAGGGCTCGCCCGTGGTCGTGATCGCCCGCAGCGAGGAGAGGTCGGCGGCCGGCGTGCCCTTCGGGATCAGAGCCCGGACGAGCGTCGGCGAGACGCCCAGCATCGTCACCCGCTCCTCCTCGACGAGCCGCCAGAGCCGGTCGTCGGGCCGGTCGGGAGCGCCCTCCATGTAGATCACGGTCGCGCCGAGCGACCCAGCGCCGACCACCGTCCACGGCCCCATGATCCAGCCCATGTCGGTGGAGAAGAGCACCCGGTCGCCGGCGCGGATGTCGGCCTGGTAGGCGGCCTCGCGCGCGATCGAGAGCAGGAAGCCGCCGTGAACGTGCAGCGCGCCCTTCGGTCGGCCGGTCGTGCCCGAGGTGTAGGCGAGCAGATACGGGTGCTCGGCGTCGACCTCGAGCGGCGCCAGCTCGCCGGGGCCGAGCTCGACCGCCCAACTGCGGTCGTCGCGCGACCACTCGATCACGTGCTCGAGCGACGGCGAATCGCGGAGCGCCTCCTCGATCGTCTCGCGCATCGGTACCCGCGTGCCGCGTCGGAGTGAGTAGTCCGCGGTGATCACCGCCCTCGCGCCCGAGTCCTGGAGACGCTGGACGACCGCGGGGGCGGCGAAGCCGGAGAAGATCGGCACCTGCACGGCCCCGATGTGCGCGCACGCGTGCGAGGCGACGGCGGCATCGGGCGCCATCGGCATGTAGATCGCGACGCGGTCGCCGGCCTCGATCCCGAGCCCGACGAGGGCCTCGGCCAGCCTGCGCACGCGGAGCGAGAGATCGGCGAACGAGATCTCGTCGCGCTCGCCGTCCTCACCTCGGAAGACGGCCGCGATCGCGTCCGGCGTCCGCTCCGCCCAGGTGTGCGCACAGGCCTGCGCGACGTTCAGCCGCGCGCCCTCGAACCACGTCGTCCACTCGATGCCCCGCGAGTCGTCGAGGACGCGGTCCCACGGCCGGGCCAGGTCGAGCTCGAGGTCGTCGGCGACCGCGCGCCAGAAGCGATCGGGCTCCTCGACCGAGACGCGGTGGAGCTCGGAGTACCCGTCGCAGCCGAGGATTTGCGCGAGCCGGGTGATGTTCGCCGAGGCGAGCTGGTCCGGCGACGGCGTCCAGGCATAGTTGACAGGGGCGTTAGCGATCACTAACCTAGTGCCCGCTAACGTCGGTCGAAGGGAATCTCATGGCTCTCGCAATCTTCGCAGAGGAGCGGAGGAAGTGGTGGACGCTCGCCGCTGTCTCGTTCGGGCTCTTCATGATCATGCTCGACAACACCGTCGTGAACGTCGCGCTGCCGGCGATCCAGGACGACCTCGCCGCCGACCTCTCGCAGCTGCAGTGGATCGTGACGGGGTACGCGCTCAGCTTCGCGGCGCTGATGCTGATCGGCGGCAAGCTTGCCGACGCCTACGGGCGCCGGCTGTTGTTCGTCGCCGGAATCGTCCTCTTCACCGGCGCCTCGCTCTGGTGCGGCCTCGCCGACTCCGGCGAGATGCTGATCGCCGCGCGCGTCGTCCAGGGCGTCGGCGCCGCGCTGATGAACCCGGCGACGCTCTCGATCATCGCCGCGACCTTCCCGCCGAAGGAGCGCGGCATGGCGATCGGGATCTGGGCCGGCGTCTCCGCGCTCGCCCTCGCCATCGGACCGCTCGTCGGCGGGCTGCTCACGGAGCACCTCAGCTGGCACTGGATCTTCTTCGTCAACGTCCCGGTCGGCGTGATCGCGGTCGCCGCCAGCTTCCTGCTGATCACGGAGTCGAAGGACGAGACGCACGAGAGCCTCGATCTGCCCGGCCTCGCGACCTCCGCGCTCGGGCTCTTCGCGCTCACGTACGGGTTGATCGAGGCGAACGAGTACGGCTGGACCTCGGCGCGGATCGTGGGCGTGTTCGTCGTCGCCGTCGTCGCGCTCGTCTCGTTCGTCGTGATCGAGCGGCGCCGCCGCTCGCCGATGCTGGATCTGTCGCTGTTCCGGAGCGGCACGTACGCGGGCGCGAACCTCGCGATGCTGCTCGTCGCGCTCGCGATGTTCGGGGTCTTCTTCTTCGTCTCGCTCTACATGCAGAACGTGCTCGGCTACTCGGCCGTCCAGGCGGGAGCCGCGTTCCTGCCGATGACCGTGCTCGTGATCCTGGTCGCACCGATCGCCGGCAAGCTGTCCGACCGGCACGGATCGCGCTGGCTGATGACGATCGGGATGATCCTGCTCGGGGTCCAGCTGCTCTACCTCTCGCAGCTCGGCCCGGACGCGAGCTTCTGGAACTTGGTGCCGGGCTTCGTCGTCGGCGGCCTCGGGATGTCGATGGCGATGACGCCGACCGCGGCCGCGGCGACACGGGCCGTGCCGGTGCACAAAGCCGGTGTCGGCTCCGCCGTCCTGAACGCGATGCGGCAGGTCGGCGGCTCGGTCGGGATCGCCCTGATGGGCGCGATCGTCGCGAATCAGGCCAGCGGCAGGCCCGGCGTCGACGGCTTCATGGCCGGCTTCGAGCGCGCCCTCCTCGTCGCCGCCCTGGTCGCCTTCGCCGGTGCGATCGTCGCGTTCGCGCTCGTGCGCCAGGAGGCCGGAACCGAGGCGGCGCCGGTGGAGCTGGCTGCGTGACCTCGATCGCCAAGACGCGCCTGCCGGCCGCCGAACGCCGGCAGGCGATCGTCGACGCCGCGCTGCGCGTCTTCGCGGGAGGCAGCTACAGCGGCTCGACGACGGCGGAGATCGCACGCGCGGCCGGGATCTCGGAGCCGATCCTCTACCGGCACTTCGCCTCCAAGCGCGAGCTCTACCTCGCATGCCTCGAGTCGGCCTGGACGTCGTTCCGCGCAGCGCTCGAAGCGAAGCTCGACGAGCGCGGCGACCGCGAGGCGATCATCGCGATCGGCGAGGCGTCGCGCGAGTTCCACGCCTCCGGCGGCGTCAAGCCGGTGACGCTCTGGATCCAGGCGCTCACCGAAGCCGGGGAGGACGACGAGATCCGCGCCTTCCTGCGCGGCCAGCTCCGCGACGTGCACGACTACATCGCCGGCACCGTTCGCCGGGCCCAGGCCGCCGGCGGTGTCCCCACCGACCGCGATCCGGACGCCGAGGCGTGGATCTTCGTCGGCGCGGCCCTGCTGCTCTCGTTCGCCGACCGCCTCGGTGGCCTCCTCGGCCCGGACGACTTCGGCCGTATGGCCGCCGAACGCCGCCGCTGGCTCACCGGCAGCGGCTGAGAGCTTTTCCGGGAGCGAAGCGACCCTTCAGGGGTTTTGGCGCGGATCGGGATCTGCTCCCGCAGATCCCGATCCTGGTTGCGCACGGTTTTAAGCCAGAACGTGAAACGTCCCCGGCTGCGGCTCCGGGGACGTTTCGTGAGGCAAGCTGCCACTGGGCGACACTCCGAGAAACGTGACCCTGCGGCTCGATCACGGCTCTGCGGTTGCGGCGGTCGCCTTTGTCGGTGGCGCGCCCTTGCACTCGAGCCTGGCGTCGGTCGGTGCAAGTTGGCCGCACTGTACGAGCACCGTCCCAAAAAGTCAAGTAGCTCGGTCAAGTGATTTCGGATAGATTCACTTCACCGTGCAGTTCATGCCGCATCCCCTTCGAAAAATCCCCGCAAAGGGGTACGCGCGTTACTCCACTTCTCGCTTGACTCCGTGAACCGAGGTTCGCCGTCGCTATGACCGAGATCACCGCTGCCCATCGCACCGCTGCTGCCGCCGCCCCGTCGGGCGCCCGGCTCGGCGACCGCCTTCGCCTGCTTCGCGTCGCCGCAGGGCTGACGCAGACGGAGCTCGCGGGCGACCGCTTCTCGAAGGAGTACGTCAGCCAGATCGAGCGGGGGAAGACCCGCCCGACCGCCGAGACGGTCGAATGGCTGGCCGCGCAGCTCAACGTCGATCCCGCTTTCCTCTCGAGCGGCGTCTCCACCGACGAGCGCAGCCGGGTCGAGGCACTCCTCGCCCGCGCCGAGGCGCTCTCGACGGGCGCCCGCTACAAGGAGGCCGTCGACGCGTACGAGGACGTGCGCGCAGCCGTCTCCGCGACGAACTCGATCGAGCTCGACGTCCGTGCCCGTTCCGGTGAGGCGTGGGCGAGGCTGCAGGAGGGCGACGTGCGCACCGCGATCGACTTGCTGAACGGCGCCCGCGCCCTCGCCGAAGGCTCGATCTTCTCCGACGTCGACCGCGCCGAGATCGTCTTCCGGCTCGGCGTCGCCCGCTACAAGCTTTCGAGCACCTCGACCGCGGTCGCGCTGCTCGACGAGGCGCTTTCGCTCGCCCAGAGCTCCGACCTCCCGTGTGACGGGCTCCGGTCGGACATCTACCACTGGCGCTCCCGGTGCCATCGCCGGCAGCGCGACTTCGAGGCGGCTCGCGAGGACGTCGAGCACGCGCTCGAGCTCGCCCAGGGCGCCGACGACCGCCGCAAGCTTGCCGCCGCCTACTTCCAGGCCTCGCTCGTGGCCGAGCGCACGGGGCACTGGGTGCTCTCCCGCAACTACGCGGAGCGCGCCAAGGTCCTCTTCCAGGAGCTCGACGACGAGCGCGCGGTCGGCCGGCTGCTGAACAACCTCGGCGGCCTCAGCCTCCTGCTCGGCAAGCCGCAGGAGGCGATCGAGCAGCTGAAGGCGTCGTTCGCCGTCGCTGTCGAGGCGGACTCCCAGGCGGATGCCGGCCAGGCCGTGAACGGCCTCGCCACCGTGCATCTGCGCCTGGGCGAGTGGGAAGCGGCCGAGGAGAACGCGCGCGAGGCGCTGCGGCTCCTGGACGGTCGCGAGGACTTCTTCGACGAGATCGGCCAGGCGCAGATCGTGCTCGGCCGGTCGCTGCTCGAGCGGGACCGGTTCGACGAGGCGGAGGCGTGCTTCCGCGCCGCCGACGCCACCTTCGAGCAGCTCTCGTCGATCAGCCACCGCGCCGGTGCGTGGGTGGCTCTCGGAGATCTCGCCGCGCGGCGCGGCGAGGACGTTGAAGCGGCACGGCTGTACCGGAATGCGGCCGAAGCCCTTCAGGACTTGCGGTTCTAAGAAAGGAGGAGGCAAATGAAGGCTCGCCTGCTGTTCTTCGCGCTCACGGCGTCGGTCCTCTTCGCCTCGTGGGGTGCGGCCGCCAGCCGCTTCCTCAGCTGGTCGGACGGCTGCTAGACCAGAAGGCCCGGCTAGACTCCGCCGCGTGCGTTTCGCCGCGGCTCTCAGTCTGGCCGCCTGCTTCATAGCGGCAGGCTGCGGCGGCTCCTCCTCAGCGCAGGAGGAGCCGGACGCCTCGACGCTCGAGGAGCTTCAGCATGCTCCCGGCGAGGACGTCGCGGTCGTGCCCGGGAGCGCGGACTTCGCCCCGGGCGACGTGCGCTTCACGTTCCTCGTCATCGACGGCCAGGGCCGCGTCGTCACGCGTCCGAACGCCAAGATCTGGCTCGCCGACGGCCTCAAGTCGAAGCCGTTCGCGCAGACGACGGCGAAGTCGGAGTCGATCGGCGTCGGCCAGACCGAGCCGGGAGAGCCGACCGAGATCTTCGTCGCCCACCTGGAGCTGGACGATCCGGGCACGTACTGGCTTCTGGCGGAGCCCGTCGGTGGGCGCAAGATCCAGGCGATCGGCAACGTCGTCGTGAAGGAGCAGACGGCGGCGCCGGCGGTCGGCGCCGATGCGATCGCCTCGAAGACGCCGACGCTCGCCAACGCGACGCTGAAGCAGCTGACGACCTCGAAGGTCCCCGATCGTGAGCTGTACCGCAGCTCGGTCGCGGACGCCCTCGCTGCGAAGTCACCGTTCGTCGTCGTCTTCGCGACGCCCAAGTACTGCACGAGCCGGACCTGCGGCCCGGTCGTCGACGTCGTCAGCGACGTCCGCCGGAAGCACAACGGCGAGGGCATCCGCTTCATCCACGTCGAGATCTACAAGGACAACGATCCGACGAAGGGCGCCAACCGCTGGGTGGGCGAGTGGAAGCTGCCGTCGGAGCCATGGGTCTTCCTCGTCGGCGCCGACGGGAAGATCAAAGCGCGCTTCGAGGGGACGGTCTCGGTGCGCGAGCTGGACACGGCCGTCGCCGCGCTCCCCTAGCCGCGCGTTTCCGGCGTTTTCCGGCCGGGCAAGAGCCTCCGATGGGCCAACGAGGACGTCGAACCCGGCGCGCGCTCGAAGTCGGCCGTGTCGCCCGGCGCGGACGCCTGCTGCGCGTGCTCGCAGAGGTCGGTGCGGTCGGCGACAAGCCGGCGACCCGCGAGGGGGCGCAGGCATTCCGGCAGGCGCTCGAGGAGCTGGGGACGACCTTCGTCAAGCTCGGTCAGCTGCTCTCGTCGCGACCCGACCTGCTGCCGGACGTCTACATCGCCGAGCTCGAGCACCTGGTGGACGACGTCCCGCCGTTCCCGATCGAGGACGCGCGCAGGATCATCGACGAGGAGATCGGGCTCGAGCTCTTCGCCCGCCTGGACGAGAAGCCGCTCGCGTGCGCCTCGATCGCGCAGATCCACAGCGGGCTGCTGCGCACCGGCCGCGAGGTGGTCGTCAAGGTTCGGCGGCCCGGGATCGTCGAGGAGGTCGCGCTCGATCTCGAGTTGCTGCGCTCGCTGACGTCGTTCGCGGAGAACCGCTCGCAGACGGCGCGGCTGCTGCAGCTCTCGGCGCTGGCGGACGAGCTCGAGACGCACCTCACCGCGGAGCTGAACTTCGTCGAGGAGGCTCACGGCTCGGAGCTGATCGCGCAGATCGTGGGCGAGCACGACGGGCTGCTCGTCCCGGAGGTGATCCACCCCTACGTGACCGAGAGCGTGCTCGTGCAGGAGCGGGTCGTCGGAGAGCGGGTGATCGAGCAGCACGGCCTCGACTCCGAGCGGGCCTCGGACCTGGCGCGGCAGCTCTTCGGCGCCTACGTCGAGCAGATCACCGTGCACGGCGTCTACCACGCCGATCCGCACCGCGGCAACATCCTGCTCACCGACGACGGTCGTCTCGCCCTGCTCGACTTCGGGCTGATCGGCCGGCTCGACGACGACACGCGCCGCGCGCTCGGCCTGCTCCTGCTCGCCCTGGCCCAGAACCGCGCCGACGACGTCGGCGACCTCATCCTCGGCCTGTCCTTGACGACGCTGAGCTCGGACGAGGCGGGCTTCGTTCACGAGCTGCGCCGGAAGCTGCCGCGCTACCACTGGCGACCGCTCTCGGGCATCCGCGCCGGCGAGGCGCTCAGTGACCTTCAGCGGATCGCGCTCGCGCACGGGATCGCTCTTCCGACCAGCTTTGCGCTCGTCGGCAAGACGCTCTCCCAGGCCGACTCGGTCGCCCGCGCGCTCGACCCCGAGCTCGATCCGATCGAGCTGCTGGAGGAGGACGGCATGGAGGTGATGCTGCGCGAGACCGAGCGACGGCTCGAGCCGTCGAATCTGCTCGCGCTCGCCTACACGCAGGCCGAGCCGCTCCTGCGGATGCCGCGGCGGCTCGTCCAGCTCGCTTCCCGGCTCGAGACGGGCACGCTCAAGGTCGGGATCCAGCCGACCGGCCTGAAGGAGCTCGAACACGTCGCCCGCTCGGTCGCCAACCGGCTCGGTGCGGCGATGATCATCAGCGCGCTGCTGGTGGCCTCGGCGTTGATGGCCCGGGTGAACGAGGGCGTCGCCCTCGTCGGCTTCATCCTCTCGGTCGGGCTGGGCCTGTTCGAGCTCTGGCGGATTCTCCGGACGCCGGGCGATCTGTAGGCTCGCTCGCGCGACCCTGCGGGAGGAGGCGGCGATGACGGAGGTGCTGGTGCGAACCGACTGGCTCGCCGAGCGCCTCGGACAGGAAGGGCTGGTCGTCGCCGAGGCCGACGAGAACCCGGACCTCTACGAGGAGGGCCACATCCCCGGCGCCGTGAAGCTCCACTGGCGCGACGACCTCCAGGATCCCTTGCGGCGCGACGTCGTCGACAGGCCGGCTTTCGAGCGGCTGCTCGGCGAACGGGGAATCGGCAACGACACGACCGTCGTCCTCTACGGCGACAAGAACAACTGGTTCGCCGCTTACGCCTACTGGTACCTGAAGCTCTACCGCCACGCCGACGTGCGGATTCTCGACGGCGGCCGTCAGAAGTGGATCGACGAGAGCCGGCCGCTGACGACCGACGCCTCTGCCGTTGCGGCCGTCCCGTACAGCGCCCCAGCCGTTGACGAGTCGATCCGGGCTCGCCGGGACGAGGTGCTCGCCGGGCTCGCGCAGGGAGGTCGTGCGCTCGTCGACGTTCGGAGCACACAGGAGTACAGCGGCGAGCTGATCGCACCGCCCGGGTACGAGCAGGAGGGGGCCGCGCGGGCCGGGCACATCCCGAGCGCGCGTTCGATCCCGTGGGCCCAGGCCGTCCGCGACGACGGCACCTTCAAGTCGCCGGACGAGCTGCGCGACCTCTACGGCGCCGAGGGCGTCACCCCCGACAAGGACGTCGTCGTCTACTGCCGGATCGGCGAGCGCAGCGCGCACACGTGGTTCGTCCTCCGGGAGCTGCTCGGCTACCCCGTCGTCAGGAACTACGACGGCTCGTGGACCGAATGGGGCAACCTGGTCGACGTCCCGATCGAGCGCTAGGCGATCTTGCCGCTCGAGCCGACGCGCTCGATCACGACCTGCGGGACCCGCGCGCGCGGGCTGAGGCGGAGGCACATGCGCACGACCTCGGCGCAGTCCTCCGGCTGGATCATCTCCTCGCCCGGGAGGCCGGCGAACTCGGCCATCGGCGTGTCGACGAAGCCGGGGCAGATCGCGATCGCCCGGACGCCGTCGTCGTCGAGGTCGGCGTTCAGCGAGTGCGTCAGCGAGATCACGGCCGCCTTCGTCGCGGCGTAGATCGGCAGGATCGGCACGGGCTGCGTTCCCGCGATCGACGCGAGGTTCACGATCCAGCCCGTCGTCTTCCGCAGGTGCGGGATCGCCGCCTGCGAGACGAGGACGAGCCCGCGCAGGTTGATCGCGAGCTGCCGGTCGATGTGCTTGAGCTGCGCGTCCTCGACGCGCGCCGCGATCCCGACCCCGGCCGAGTTGACGAGCAGGTCGAGGCCGCCCGTCCGCTCGACGTGCTCGCGGACGACGCGCTCGCAGTCCTCCGGCTTCGAGACGTCGGCGGCGATCGCGGTCGCCTCGAGGTCGGACGCTGCGGCCTCGACCTTCTCCGCCGTCCGCGACGCCAGCGTCAGCTCGAATCCCTCCTCGCGCAGCATCCGCGCGATTGCGAGCCCGATTCCAGACGAGCCTCCGGTGATCAGCGCCGACCGCACGAGTTTCGACTATCTCAGAAACGCGCAAGGAGTCGTTGACAGGATGGCGAACCTGGGCGCGGATACCCAGGCTCCTCCTCTCCCCTGAGTGCGACGGCGGCTCCCCGGCCGCCGTCGCGTATTTTGGAGCCGTGCCCACCAGCCTCACCTCTCTCGCGCAGAGCGGCGGATGCGCGGCGAAGTACCCCGCCGCCCGGCTGGAGGAGCTGCTGCGCGGCTTCGTCCCGGCGGACGCCGAGAACCTGCTCGTCGGGCTCGCGCCCTCCGACGACGCGGCCGTGTACAAGCTCGACGACGAGCGGGCGCTGGTCTTCACGGTCGACTTCTTCCCGCCGCTCGTGGACGACCCGGCGCTGTTCGGCCGGATCGCGGCGACGAACGCGCTCAACGACGTCTTCGCGATGGGCGGGGCGCCGTTGCTGGCACTCTCGGTCGCCGCCTTCCCGGAGAGCCTCCCCAACGAGACGCTGGCGGCGATCTTCGGGGGCGCCGATGAGCAGGTTCGCGCGGCGGGGGCGCTGCTCGCCGGCGGCCACACGCTCCGCGACGAGGTGCCGAAATACGGGCTCGCGGTCGTCGGCACCGTGCATCCGAACGGCGTCTGGACGCAGAGCGGCGCCCGGCCCGGTGACGCGCTGCTGCTGACGAAGCCGCTCGGCACCGGGATGCTGCTGCACGCGGCGCGCCAGGGCCGGCGTCACGAGCAAGGGCTCGAGGAGGCGGCGCGGTCGATGACGACGCTGAGCCGCGACGCCGCCGACGCGCTCCGGCCGTTCGGGCCGAACGCCGTCACGGACGTCACCGGCTTCGGCCTGCTCGGGCATGCGCACGAGATGGCCGAGCGCAGCGGCGTGCGGATCGAGCTCGATGCGGCGGCGCTCCCGCTCTTCGCCGGCGCGCTCGAGCAGGCGGCGGGCGGGCGTGCGCACGGGCGGGGACAGCCGGAACCGGGACTTCGCAGGCCCGCACGTGGAGGCGGAGGGCGTTTCGGAGGAGCTGCTCGCGCTCGCGTACGACCCGCAGACGTCGGGCGGGCTGCTCGTCTCTCTGCCGGCCGACAAGGCACCCGTGTTGCAGGCCGTGTTCGAGTCGCGGAAGCTGTTCGCGTGCCGCGTCGGACGGGTGGTCGAGGGATCGGGCGTCGCCTTGCGCTGATCGCGGTGCTCGCGGCGTGCGCCGGGTGCGCCGGCGAGGTGAAGCGCGCCGACCTGCTCGTCACCGCGCCGCGCCTCTTCGACGGCGAGCGGATGATCCAGGACGGAGCCGTCGCGATCCGCGGCGACGAGATCGTCGCGGCCGGCCGGCGGGAGGACGTGGGCCTGGATGCCGAGCGCATGATCGCGCTGCCGAACTCGACCCTGCTCCCCGGCCTGATCGACCTGCACTCGCACGACCTGGGGTACGGGCACACCGGCTCGGTCGTGACGACGGTCCGCGATCTCGGCACGGCCGACGGGAATCTGCCGGTCCCGGAGAGGCGATTCGGATCGCGCGTGCTCGTCGCCGGCCCGCTGATCACCGCTCCCGGCGGCTATCCGATCCCGGTTCACGGCCCAGGTGTCGCGCACGTCGTCCGCACCGCGGAGGAGGGGCGGGAGTACGTGGAGTCGCTCGCGAGCCGCGGGGCGGACGTGATCAAGGTGTCGCTCCAGTTCGGCTTTCCGGTGATCACGTTCGACGTCCTGCGCGCGCTCGTCGCCGAGGCACACGGGCACGACCTGCGCGTGACCGCGCACGTCGGCGAGGCGCGAGGGACACGCATGGCGCTCGAAGCAGGGGTCGACGAGCTCGCGCACATGCCGTGCGGCGAGGAGCCGGGCCTGATGCGCGCGCTCGCGGAGGCCGGGGTCGAGATCGTCGGCACGCTCCACGTGATCCGGCTCGTCAGCGGGACTCAAGGGTTCGACTGCCGCGGCTACCTCGAGAACGCCGCACACTTCGTCCGCGCCGGCGGCGCGCTCCTCTACGGGACGGACTACGGCGTCCCGGGCGTGCCGGCGGGCGTCGACGTGACGGAGCTCGAGCTGATCGCCGAGAGCGGGCTCGGTCGCGCCGGCGCGCTGCGGGCGGCGACGAGCGAGGCGGCGAAGGCGGTTCCGATCGCGGGACTCGGCCGTCTGGCAGAGGGAGGGCCGGCCGACGTCGTCGCGGTTCGCGGCAACCCGATGCAGGACCTCGACGCGTTGGCCGAGCCGCTCCTCGTCGTCCGCTCCGGTGTGATCCAGGTCGGGGGCTGACGCCTACACTCGACGTCGTGGAGTCGACCGTCGAGCAGGTGCGCCGCCGCGCGCTCACGCCGGTGCGTTACGCGCGGCTGGCCCTCGCCTCCGCAGTCTCGCTCTACCTGATCGTGCTCACCGGAGCCGCGGTGCGGCTGACCGGCTCGGGGCTCGCCTGCGAGTCCTGGCCCGGCTGCCAGGAGGGCGCGTTCTTCCCGGCGATCGGCGAGCACTCGTCGATCGAGTTCGGCAACCGTGTGATGGCGCTCTTCCCGATCGCGCTCTCGCTCGCGGCCTGGTTCTTCGCCTATCGCACGACGGGTCTCGGCCGCTGGGTCCGCTGGCTGGCCGCCTTCACGTTCCTCGGCACCATCGCGCAGGCGCCGCTGGGGCTGCTGACGATCCGGCTCGACCTGCATCCGCTGATGGTCGCGACGCACTTCCTCCTCGCGCTCGTCGTGCTCGCGACCGCGACGGTCGTCGCCGTCGAGGCGTGGGGGAACGCGCACGGGCGAGTCGAGTCGCCGGCGCCGCGCTGGCTCCGGCTCGCCGGGCTGGTGCTGGCCGCGGCCTGCGGCGTCCTCGTCTTCACGGGGACGCTGTCGACTGCCGCCGGCCCGCACCCGGGCGACAGCGCCGAGATCCAGCGCTTCTGGAACCTGCTCGACGCCGTCTACATCCACGTCCGGGCGACGGCGGTGTTCGGGGTCGGCTTCCTGCTGCTGCTGGTCTGGCTGTACCGCAACCGCGAGCGTGCCGGCGTGCTCGTGCCCGGGGCCGGGATCCTGCTCGTGCTGCTGCTCGTGCAGATGGCCGTCGGCGAGCTGCAGTGGCGCAACCAGCTGCCGTGGTGGCTCGTGCTGATCCACGTCGGCATGGCGGCGCTCGTCTGGGCGTGGACCGTGGCGCTCGTGACCGCGCTCTGGCGGACGCCGCGTAGACTTGTGTAGATGAGCGAGCTGCGGGTCGTCGCCAAGCCCACACTGCAGCGTCCCGTGCTCGTCGCGGCTTTCCGCGGCTGGAACGACGGCGGTCAGGGTGCGACGCTCGCCGCGGGCTACCTCTCCCGGATCTGGGACGCCGAGCGGTTCGCCGACATCGACCCGGAGGGCTTCGTCGACTTCCAGGCGAACCGGCCGCACGTCTCGCTCGACGAAGGGCTGACCCGGCGAATCGAGTGGCCCGAGAACGCCTTCTACCACGCTCGCGTGCCCGGCACGGAGCGCGACGTCGTCCTGCTCCTCGGCGTCGAGCCGAGCCTGCGCTGGCAGACCTTCTGCAAGCTCGTGATCGACCTGGCACGCGAGCTCGACGTCGAGCTGCTCGTGACCCTCGGCTCCCTCCTCGCCGACGTTCCGCACACGCGGGCGGCACCGGTGACCGGCGCCGCGAGCGATCCCGAGCTGGTGGCGAGCCTGGGCCTGCAGCACTCGCGCTACGAGGGGCCGACCGGGATCGTCGGCGTCCTCCAGGACACGTGCCGGCGCGAGGGCCTGCCCGCCGCGAGCCTCTGGGCCGCGGTGCCGCACTACGTCTCGCTCGCGCCGAGCCCGCGCGCCGCTCGCGCGCTGTGCGACCGGCTCGCGCAGCTGCTCGACGTCCCGATCGACACGACCGAGCTCGCCGAGGCCGAGGCGAACTACGTCGAGCAGGTCACGCAGGCGATCCAGAGCGACGAGTCGGGTGAAACCGCCGAGTACGTGGAGGGCCTCGAGAAGCGGACGGACGAGCTCGACCTCGAGGAGCACGAGAACCTCCCCTCGGGCGAGACGCTCGCCAACGAGCTGACCCGGTTCCTGCGCGAGCGCGACGCCGCGAACGGCGACGACAAGCAGTAGCGGCTCTCAGGCGGCGGCGGCCGCGAGCGCGGCGCGGCAGCGGCGTTCGACCTCGGCAGCGCCGACGGTGGCGGCCGTGCCGAGTGTGCTTCCCAGCCCGACGGCGAGGGCGCCCGCGTCGAGCCACGGCCGGACGCCGTCGGGCTCGATGCCCCCGGTGACGAGCAGTCGCAGCGAGGGAAGCAGCGGCCGGAGCGCCGGGAGGTACGAGGGGCCCGCGAGCGAGGCCGGAAAGAGCTTCACGACGGCGGCTCCGTCCGCGAGCGCCTGGGCGAGCTCCTGCGACGTGAAGCCGCCGGGATCGCCGGGATCCCAGCGCCGGCCGCGGTCGAGACGAACCCGGGCGGGTTCCAGAAGGAGACGACGAGCGAGGCCCCGGCGTCCGCGAGCCGCGGCACGTCGGCGGCGTCGCGAACCGTTCCCACCGCGACGAAGAGACCGTCGTCGACGAGCGGCGCGATCGCGGTCTCGACGCCGGGCGTCGACATCGTCACCTCGACGAGCCGGCAACCCGCCGCGGCGGCCGCCCGCGCGGTTGCGACGGCGTCGTCGGCGTCGGCGCAACGGAGGACCGGCAGGACACGCTGCCGGGCGAGCTCCTCGACCGCAGTCACCGCGCTCTCGCGGCGGTCGGCCACCTGCCGGCCACGACTCCGTCTCGCACCAGCACGAACTCGGCGAAGAGGTTGGAGACGGCACAGGCGTGGTTCGGGACGATCCGAACCTGCTGCCCGAGGCGGAGATCGTCCCCGTTGGCGAGCTCGACGTAGCCGTGCTCCTCGTCCACCCGCACGAGCGTCGACGCCGGTGCCTCGAGCACGAGGCCGAACCCCTCGGCAGGCGAGCGGTCGGACGAGAGCGACTTCGACCCGGCGTCCAGGATCGCCCGGCCGGGTGTCGGCCGGCTGACGACCGTTGCGCACACGGTCAGCGCCACGTCGTCGAGGGTCGCAGCGCCGGCCGCGATCGTGTTGCGGTCGTGGAAGGCGTAGGTGCCCGCGCGGTACTCGGTCACGGTCGGCCGCAACCCGTTGGTCGACCACATCCCGGGCGTGCCGCCGACCGACACGGTCTCGGCCGTGATTCCGCGGCGCGCCGTCTCTGCGACGGACGCGTTGAGGAACTCGATCGCGCCGGTTGGGAGCGGGTAGGTCATGAAGCCGCCGAATCGGAGCGAGCCCGCCCGGTCGATCTCGACCGCCAGGTCTGCGGCGTCCCCGGGGGTCGCGACGCCCATACGGCCGGCTCCCGTGTCGCACTCGACCAGCAGGCGGAGCGACCGTCCGGACCTTGCCGCGGCCCGATCCAGCCCGGGAAGGACGGCCGCATTGTCCACGGCCACCGTCACCGCCGCCCGTTCGAGCAGTCGCGCGACCCGCGCCAGCTTCTGCTCGCCGAGCACGTTCGTCGGCACGAGCAGGTCGTCGAAGCCCGCCGCGGCCATCGTCTCTGCCTCGCCGATGGTCTGGCACGTGAGCCCCGTGGCGCCGAGCTCGACCTGCATGCGGGCGATCTCGACGCACTTGTGCGTCTTGATGTGCGGGCGGCAGTCCACACCGAGCTCGTCGCAGCGTGCCTGCCAGCGCGAGAGATTCCGCTCCAGCCGGTCGAGGTCGACGACGGGCGCCGGTGTCTCCAGTGCGAGCGTGGTCACGCTCCGATTCGAGCCACGGCCTCGATCTCGACCAACAGCCCGGCGGGGAGCGACACGCCGACCGTCGTCCGTGCCGGATACGGCTCCGAGAAGAACTCGCTGTAGGCGGCGTTGAAGCCGGGAAAGTCACCGAGGTCGGCGAGGTAGGCGTTCACCTTCAGCACGTCCGAGAGCTCCGCCCCGGCGGCGCGCAGGCAGGACCGGACGTTCTCGAGCGCCTGGCGGGACTGCTCCTCGATCCCACCCGAGACGAGCTCGCCCTGCTCGTCGAACCCGACCTGCCCTGCCGTGTACACGAGCCCGCCGTCGACGACGACCGGGGAGTACGGCGCCTTCGGCCGGGCCACTCCCTCCGGCTGGATCGCGCGCTTGCCCACTAGCCGTCCTCGCTCGAGCGGGCCCAGAGGTTGATGTCGCTGTCGGTCGCGTAGCGCTCGATCTCCGCCAGCTCCTCCTCGGCGAGCTCGAGCTCGTCGAGCGCGCCGACGTTCGCCTCGAGCTGCTCGACGCTGCTCGCGCCGATCAGCGCCGAGGTGACGCGCGGGTCGCGAAGCACCCAGGCGAGCGCGAGCTGCGCCAGCGACTGTCCTCGTGCCGCGGCGATCTCGTTCAGGGCTCGCACCTTCGCCGAGCGCCTCGTCGGTCAGCCTGGTCGGCGCGAGCGCCGTTCCCTCGCGGCCGGCACGTGAGTCCGGCCGGGATGCCGTCGAGATAGCGGTCGGTCAGCATGCCCTGCGCGAGCGGGGAGAAGGCGATGCAGCCGATCCCCTCCGCCTCGAGCGCGTCGAGCAGCTCCGGCTCGATCCAGCGGTTGAACATCGAGTACGACGGCTGGTGGATCACGATCGGCGTGCCGAGGTCGCGCGCGATCGCGGCGGCCTCGCGCGTCTTCGCGGCGGAGTAGGACGAGATCCCGATGTAGAGCGCCTTCCCCTGCCGCACGGCGGTGTCGAGCGCGCCGATCGTCTCCTCGAGCGGTGTCTCCGGATCGAAGCGGTGCGAGTAGAAGAGGTCGACGTAGTCGAGCCCCATCCGCCCGAGCGACTGGTCGAGGCTCGCGAGCAGGTACTTGCGCGAGCCCCACTCGCCGTAGGGGCCCGGCCACATGTCGTAGCCGGCCTTCGTCGAGACGATCAGCTCGTCGCGGTACGGGCGGAGGTCGTCCCGAAGCATGCGGCCGAAGTTCTCCTCGGCCGAGCCGTACGGCGGTCCGTAGTTGTTCGCGAGATCGAAGTGGAGGATGCCGAGGTCGAAGGCCCGGCGGGCGATCGCGCGACCGATCTCGTAGTCCCGGTCGTGGCCGAAGTTGTGCCAGAGGCCGAGCGAGATCGCGGGCAGCTGCAGCCCGCTGCGGCCGCTGCGGCGGTACTGCATCTGCTCGTATCGGTCCGGCGCGGCGGAGTACACGCCGCGAACCTAACCGAACGTGAAGGCGTAGGCAGCGAGGCCGGGTGAGAAGTGCAGCTCGAGCAGGTGGTCGCCGAGCTGCCGCCGCTCGACGAGCGTGTAGAGGCGGTCGGCCGTGACCCTGACGGTCCGTTCCGGCTTCCCGTCCACGAGCACCTCGACAGTGCCTTTGCCGGTCAGCACCAGGAACACGTCTCGCGCGCGGTACTGGAGCCGCAGGCCGGCGCTGAGCCCGGCAACCGCGCGCTCGTCCTCGATCGTCCAGACCCCGCCGAAGGCGAGCTCGTTCGCGAGCAGGCCGCGCGGGAACGTGTAGGCGTGCGCCTTGTCGTTGACGACGCGGTCGCCCCCGTTCCGGTCGAGTCGCGCGTAGCCGAGATAGCTCTCGGGCGTCACGGCTCCGTGCGGGCTCTTGTCTGCGAGCTCGGTGGCGTCGGGGAGGTCGTCGCCGAGCAGCGTCCGGATCGCCTTCTCCGTCTTGTCGTACTCGCCCTCGCCGAAGTGGAAGTAGCGCACGTGCCCGCGCTTGTCGATCAGGTACTTCGCCGGCCAGTACTGGTTGTGCCACGACTGCCAGGTGACGAAGTCGTTGTCGATCGCGACCGGGTAGCGGACGCCGAGCTCGCGGACGTTCTCGCGGACGTTCGACTCGACCCGCTCGAACGCGAACTCCGGCGAGTGGACGCCGACGATCGTGAGGCCGGCGTCGCGATAGCGGTCGTCCCAGGCGCGGATATACGGCAGCGTCCGCAGGCAGTTGATGCAGGAGTACGTCCAGAAGTCGATCAGGACGACGCGGCCGCGGAGGCCGGGAAGCGTGAGCGGCTTCGAGTTGAGCCAGCGGGCGATCCCGTGGAAGTCCGGTGCCGGGCCGTAGTCCTGGAGGATCCCCTCGCCGCCGCCGGCCGCCTCGGGATCCCGGCCGCCGGTCAGCTCGCGCAGCTCCCGCTGCGCCCGGTCGGAGCGCTCGAAGCGCTTCTGCAGCGACTCGGTGTAGCCGGGCAACGCGGTCTGCAGCTCGCGGTCGACGCCGAACGCGATCGCGACCGCGGCCGCGGCGACGAGCACCCCCGAGACGCGGCGGACGAGCACGGCATTGGCGCGGAAGGCACGGGCGGCTCTGGCTCCGGCGAAGGCGATCGCGAGCATCGGCAGCGCGGCTCCCGCTGCGTACGCGAGCGTGAGCACGAAGCTGTCGAGCCCGACGTCGCGCCGTGCGGCGATCACCGTCACGGCGGCGAGCACGGGCCCGGCACAGGGGACGAAGACGAGCCCGAGGCTGGCGCCGAGCAGGAAGCCGCCGCCGAGGTCGCCGCCACGGCGCCGGGTCAGGAACTGGAACGGGCGCGCCAGCCACTCGGCGACCTGCGGCACGAGCAGCGAGGCCGCGACGACGAAGAGCAGCACGATCGCGAGGTTCCGGAGCAGGTCCTCGGGCAGGCCGAGCGAGTCGAGCAGCCACGCCGCGAAGAGGGTGAAGACGGTGAAGCTGGCGACGATCCCGGCGACGATCGCCAGCGGGCGCCGCCCCGTCGCGCCGCCGGCGAGCACGATCGGGAGGACGGGCAGCACGCACGGCGAGAGTGCCGTGACGATGCCCGCGACGAAACCGATCGCGAGCAGGAGGAGCATCGGAGGTCCTTCGCTACTCGGTCGCCGGCGGTTCGGCGGCCGGAGTGCGGTTCTCGGCGTTCGCGCCGGCGGGCTTGCGCCTCCGGCGACGTCGCTTCGGCTTCGGTGCCGACTCCGATCCCTCGCCGCCGCCGTTCGACGCCGCTGCCTCGGCGGTGGGCTGCGCCTGTGCGTCGCCGCTCTTCTTCTTCCGCTTGCGGCGCCGCGACTTGCGCGAGGGTGCCTTCGGCGCGGGCAGGTTGTCGGCCAGCGCGCCTGCGATCTCCCGGATCTCGCCGATCTCCTCGCGCGCGCGGTCGAGCGCGTTCGAGGCGCGCGGCGTGTAGCCCTCGGAGGAGGCGAGCAGCGCCGCGCCGACGTCGAGCGGCAGCGCCTTCGCGACCTGGATCAGCTTCTGCACGTTCTCCTCGTGGCGGTGGCCGCGGGAGTTGGCGACCGCGCCGAGCAGCCGCTTCGCCTCCGGGAACTCCGCGCTTGCGCGGCGATCCTGCGTCTTGCGGGTCGTCTTCGCGAGCTTCCACGTCCAGCGCTGCAGGATCTGGTCGGGGGCGTTCGCCTTGCCCTCGGCGATCGCGCGCAGCAGGATCCGCACGCCCGACGCCCGATCCTTTTCCCACGGAGGCGCCTGGCCGATCAGCGTCACCAGATCGTCGAAGTCGGCCCGCTCGACGGTCATCGAGACGCGGTCCTGGAGCGCCGTCATGCGCAGGCGGCGGTTGGGGTTCTCGGCGGCGCAGATCGAGAGGAAGGTCTCGAGCGCCGGCTTCGAGGCGCGGGCCTCGGTGAACTTCTTCGCGAACTCGGCCCGCTGGTCGAACCGGATCTGCCGGCCGGCGATCGTCGCCCAGTAGCGCTGCTCGTCCTCGTCGAGGAACTTCGGGTCGATCCGCTGCCACTCGCGCTGGATCACCGCCAGCCGGCGCGCGACGTCGGCGGTGACCGGGACGAGCCACGGCGCCGGCGACAGGCGGCGACGGGCGCGGCGCTGGACGCGACGGCGGGGAGCGGGCGTGACGCGCGCTCCCTCGCGGTAGAAGTCGGCGTCGAGGAGCGAGTGGAGCGAGACCACGCGCTCGTTGTGCGTCGCCGACTTCGGTGTGAAGTCGACGACGACGCCGGCCTCCTTACGCGGGTGCGTCCGCATGATCCGGCCGATCCGCTGCTGGTAGACGCGCTTGGACGCGGTCGGGGCGAGGTGCATGCAGACGGTCGCGCGCGGCGAGTTCCAGCCCTCGGCGAGCAGCATCGCGTTGATCAGGACGTTGATGTCGCCGCGCTCGTACGCGGCAAGCGTCTCGGCGAGCTTGACCGGCGGCGTGCGGCCGGAGACCGCCTCGGCCTTCAGCCCGGCGGCGCGGAACTCCTGCGCCAGGTTGTAGGCGTGGTCGACGCCGGCGGCGTAGACGATGCCGGGCGTCGAGTCGAAGCGCTCGCGGTAGAGGCTGGCGGCGGCCTGGTTGAGCGCCTGATGATCGAGCGCCGCGGCGAGCGCGCGCTCCTCGAAGTCGCCGCCGACGATCGGCACCGCATTGATCGCCGCGGCGGGCGGGACGCGCAGGCAGCGCAGCGGCGCGATCAGGCCGCGGCGTGCGGCGTCGGTCAGCGGGAGATCGTCGACCGAGGCGGGGAAGACGTCCGAGACCTGCTTCGCGATCAGCTGCTCGGTCGCGGTCATGCCGATGTAGAGCGGCTCCGAGAAGCTCCGAATCGCCGCGCTCGTCTTCTCGCCGAGAGCCGTGTGCGCCTCGTCGCAGATCACGAGCTGGTACGCGTCGCGCGAGATCGAGTCGGCGTGCCGCGCGAACCAGGCGTAGGTCTGGATCGTGATCGGGTTCTCCCGCGGCGCCCGCTGCCCGCGCTCGATCGCGTCGACGAAGCGCTCGCCGTACCCCTCGGTCGTCAGGTCGCGCTGGAACTGGGTCACGAGCAGGCGGCGGTGGGTCAGGATCAGGATCCCGAGCGTGCGCGCCGCCTCGACGAAGCCCGCGGCGGCGATGGTCTTGCCGGACGCGGTCGGGTGGCGGAACCGGTAGCGGCGGACGGCGCCCGGGTCCTCGCCGGTGAACGCCGCGTCGTCGTCGGTCTCGGCGTCCTCGTCGACGGGCTCGAGCTCGTCCTCGTCCTCGGCCTCGTCGGCGTCGAGCTCCGCCTCGACGGCGCCGTTCCCGTTCAGGTCCTCCGCCTGGCGCTGGTTGGCGGCGATCAGCTCGGTGAGCATTCCCGCGAGCGCGTCGATCTGGTGCTTGCGCAGCTCCGTGCCGGCAGCGGTGGCCGGCGGCTTCGACGAGAGCACGCGCTCGAGCCCGAGCAGGAGGCCGAAGCGCACCTTCCAGCGCGGCGACGGCGAGCGCTGCCCGCTCTCGATCTCGGCGAGGGCGTCGTCGAGCGCGGCGCGGCGCGCCGTACCGGGCGCAAGCACCTCGGCCGGTTCCTCGCCGGGATGGAGGAAGGGCTCTCCAGCCCATTCCTGCGCGCGGAGCGCGTCGGCGTTCAGCCCGATCGACGCGTCCGACGTGATTGTCGGGTTCAGTATCGCTTCTGACATCTGCGCAGCACGAAGATGGTGGTGCTGCTTTCCTCAGGAGTGCGCACTCGTCTTGATTGCCCGGAAGCGGACGAGCGGCGCTGGACGGAGCATATCCGAACTCGCGGACGCCGGTCGGCCTTATTGTCGGGGCATGCCGGACTGGCAGGAGCTGCAGGAACGCGCGAAATCGCGCTACGAGGACGGCGAGTCGCGCCTGCCGGACGACCCGGACGCGCGCCAGCGTCAGCTGACGCGGATGGGCAACGCGGCCGGCGCGGCCGGACTGGCTGCGCTGATGGCCGGCGGCGACGGCGGCGACTGGTTCGCCCGCGCCGCCGAGCGCTACCGCGAGAGCTGGGCGACAGCGCCGCCGGAGAGCTGGGGCCGCCCGATCGGCGCGATCAAGGCGCGGATCCTCGCCGGCGACTGGGACGGAGCCGCCGGCGACGCGCGCTGGGCGCTCGAGCTCGGCGCGGGCGAGACGGAGTCGCCGATCGGCCGCTACGCCGCCGCGCTCGCGCAGGCAGTGCTCGGCGAGTGGGACGCCGTCCGCGTCCACGCCGACTACGCGCGCACGCACGAGGCGTTCCCGAGCGAGGTCGCCGACGCCCTCGCGTTCATCGCGGCCGAGGACGTCGTCGGCTACGTCGAGGCCGTCGAGGACGTGCTCGAGTCGTTCGAGACCCGCGACGAGTATCTGGAGGACATGCCGGTCGCGGACACGGTCCTCGTGCTGCAGGCGTTGGCCGGCCGGCGCGGGATCGCGGCCGAGCTCGAGTCGGAGCTGCTGCCGTGACCCGACCCGTGCTCCTCTACGACGGCAACTGACGCTTCTGCCGGTTCGCGGCGCGTGTCGCCGCGCGCGGCGACCGCGGCCGCTTCGGCTGGCTTCCGTTCGACGACCCCGAGGCGCAGCCGCTGCTCGCCCGGATCCCGGAGGAGATGCGCTTCGAGAGCTTCCACGTCGCACGCCCCGACGGGTCGAGCTGGAGCCCCACCAGCGCGCCGTACCGCCTCGTCGCCCGCAACCGTCACCGCCTCGGCCCGCTCGTCCCGGAAGGCCCCGGGCCGCGCCGCTTCCCCTAAGGGAGCTCCGACGCCGCGGCCGCGTCGAGGATCGCGATCGTCTCCTCTCCCCGGACCAGGCTCGCGGGCGTCTCGGGGCTCGGCTCATCGACGAACGCGCGTCGAACCGCTTCCGCCTTGCCGGAGCCCGTGACGAGGTAGACGAGCAGGCGAGTCGCCGCGAACGCGGGAGGCGTGAGCGTCACGCGGTGGACGAAGGGCTCGAGGCCCGGCTCGGCCGCAACGGCTCGACGCTCGTGCTCGTCGAGCGCCGGAGCGTTGGGGAACAGCGATGCCGTGTGGCCGTCCGACCCGATCCCGTTCAGCGCCAGGTCGAGTGCGACGCCGTCGAGCTCGTCGTCGTAGCCCGCCGCGGCCGCCTCGGCCCCGAGCTCGCCCCGGATCCTGTGCACGGTCGGCTGCGCCTGCAGCCGGTCGAGCAGACGCTCCTTCGCGAGCCGGTAGTTGGAGTGCTCGTCGTCCGGCGGGACGGCGCGCTCGTCGCCGAACCACGCGTGTGCGTCCCGCCAGTCGGAGAGCAGCTCGGCTGCGGCCTCGTAGGCGTCGCCGACCGTGTTGCCGCCCGAAAGGGCGATCTGCGCCCCCTCCGAGGCGAAGCGGGCAAGCCAGCCGCCGGCGAGGCGTGCGGGCTCGTCGACGACGTGGATCGCGACGCCGTTGACGTTACGAATCGCCACGAGCGAGCTCGCGCGAGCGGTCCATCGCGGCCTGGATCGCGTTCAGGAACGCGGCGCGGACGCCGGCCTGCTCGAGCTCCCGGATCGCCGCGATCGTCGTCCCGCCCGGCGACGTCACCATCTCCCGGAGCTCGACCGGGTGCATGCCGAGGTCGCGCAGCTGCTTCGCCGTCCCGAGCATCGTCTGCACGACGAGCTGGGTCGAGACCTCGCGCGAGAGGCCGAGCAGGATCCCCGCCTCGATCATCGCCTCGGCCAGGAGCGCGAAGTAGGCAGGCCCCGAGCCCGAGACGGCGGTGACCGCGTCCATGTACGGCTCCGAGACGCGGACGACCGCGCCCAGGTGCCGCAGCGCCTCCTCCGCGAGCGTCAGGTGCTCCTCGCCGGCGTGCGAGCCGGCGCAGATCCCAGCCATCCCCTCGTGCACCACCGCCGGCGTGTTCGGCATCGCCCGCACGACCGGGACGCCGCGGCCGAGGTGGCGCTCGATCGCGGCGGTCGGGATCGCGGCGGCGATCGAGAGCACGGTCTGCTCCGGCTGGATCAGGGGGCCGATCTCGCCGAGCAGCGCCTCGATGTCCTGGGGCTTGACGGCGACGACGACGAGCGCCGCGCCACCGGCGGCCTCGGCGTTCGAGAGCGTGACGGCGACTCCGTGCCGCTCGCGCAGCTCGGCGGCCCGCTCCTCACGGCGGGTCGATGCCGAGATCTCGTCGGCCGACCGCCAGCCGGACGAGAGCAGCCCGCTGATCAGGGCCTCGCCGATCTGGCCGGCGCCGAGGACGGCGATCTTTCGCTGGTCGACTGCCATCGCGGAAGTGTAGGTCGGTCTAGCGCTCGGGTACGTCGACCCGGTCGCCCTCGCCGATCTCGCGGGCCACTCGCGCCGGGTTCCCGTACGCGACGACACCGGCGGGAAGATCACGCGTCACGACCGAGCCGGCGCCGACGACGGTGTCGTCGCCGATCGTCACACCGGGGCAGACGATCGCCCCGCCGCCGAGCCAGACGTTGTCGCCGATCGTGATCGGCTCTGCCGACTCCCAGCCGATCCGGCGCGGCTCGGGGTCGACCGGATGCGTCGCGGTCAGCAGCTGCACCTTCGTCGCCACCTGGCACGCCTCGCCGATCCGGATCGGCGCGACGTCGAGCATGACGCAGTCGAAGTTGACGAACGTGCGGGCGCCGATCGAGATGTAGGTGCCGTAGTCGACGAAGAACGGGGGACGGACGACGACGCCCTCGCCGACCTCCCCGAGCAGCTCGCGCAGCAGGCGGTCGCGCTCCTCCTGGTCGGCCGCGCGGGTCGCGTTGTAGCGCTCGAGCAGGTCCGCGCTCCGCGCCTGGTCGGCCTGGATCGCCGGATCGTCGGCGATGTAGAGCTCGCCGCGGAGCATCCGGTCCTTCACGGGCTAGAGCGTCGTCGGTGCGAGGCGCTCGGCGAGCGCCGTGAGGACGCCGATCTGGATCTGCGGCGAGTGATCCAGGAGCTGCCGGAACGCCCGGTCGGTGATCACGAGCGCCCGCACCGGCGATGTCGTCTTGATCGTCGCGTTCCGCGGCGTCTTCGCGATCAGCGAGATCTCGCCGAAGAAGTCGCCGGGGCCGATCGAGGCGACTTTCTTGCCGCCGCGCGAGACCTCGCCCGTGCCCTCGATCAGGACGAAGAACTCGCGGCCGGTGTCGCCCTCGCTGATCAGCACCTTGTCTTCGGGGAGATCGATCTCGTCCGCGATCGACGCGATCTCGGCCAGCTCCTGCTTCGACGCCGACGCGAACAGCGGCACGCCCTTGATCAGGTCGATCTTCGTGTTGTGCCCGAGCTGCATTACGGCTCGATCCTACGCCAGCGTTACGCCGCTCGGCAACGGGCGAGCCTGGCGCGGTCGGCGCTCGCGCCGGGGACGAGCCCGGCCGCCCAGCCGCGCATCAGGTAGAGGCCCGCCAACCCGGCCCATTCCTCGTACGGCGCGAGCAGCTCGGCGGTCTCGTAGATCTCGACCCAGCGGCCCCAGAGAGCCGAGCAGAGCTTCACGAGCCCGAGGTCGCCGACGAGCCCGTGGCGGAAGCTGCCGAGCCCTTCGAGCGCGATCACGCCGAGCGACCACGGCCCCAGTCCGCGCTCGCGGAGCAGCCGCGCCGCGACCGCGTCGATCGGCTGGTCGCGTAGCCCTTCGAGGTCGAGCGAGCGGCAGAGGCGGACGAGCGTCGACGCCCGGTGGGTCGCCAGCCCGAGCCGGCGGAGGTGCGCCGGCGAGAGCGCGCCGATCGCATGGCGCGTGGGCGCGGCGTCGCCGACGGCCCGGACGATCGCGCGCTCGATCGCAAGCGCGCGCCGTGCCTCGATCAGCTGTCCGCACACCGCGCGGAGCAGGGCGTGAGCGACGGTCGCACGCCGGAGCGGCCGCAGCCCGTGCAGACGCTGGATCGAGGGGCCGAGCAGGGGGTCCTGCCGGAACCGGTGCGCGAACTCGGTCGTGTCGGCGTCGACTGCGATGCAGAAGCGGAGCAGGCGCAGGCTCTCCTCGTCGGGCGCCCGCAGGACGACGAGCCCGTCTCGGCGCTGCCAGGCCTGCCCGCGTGCACCTCCGGGGAGCGGCTGCTCGAGCTCGCGGCCGTACGTCATCAGGTGCAGGCGGTAGGGCCCGCGCGGTCTGACGACGTCCTCGATCACCGGCTCGCACCTTACTGTTCCGCCCAGATGAGGCTTGCCGACCGGATCTCGCTGCGCTCGCGCCGGCGCAAGTTCGGCCTCTTCATGGAGACGATGGCCCCGACGGCCGAGACGACGGTGCTCGACGTCGGCGTCGACGACTTCGCCTTCGGCGAGCTGAGCGAGAACGAGGGCAGGTGCGGCACGCTCAACTTCTTCGAGGACATGTATCCCTGGCAGCAGCAGCTGACAGCCGTCGGGCTGCACGAGGGGACGCGCTTTCGCGAGAGCTATCCGGCCGCGCGGTACGTTCGGGCGGACGCGCGGGAGCTGCCATTCGAGGACAGCTCGTTCGACGTCGTCTTCTCGAACGCGGTGATCGAGCACGTCGGCGGCGAGGAGGAGCAGCGCCGCTTCGTCGCCGAGCTGCTCCGGGTCGGCCGCCGCGCCTTCATCACGACGCCGAACCGCTGGTTCCCGATCGAGGTGCACACGCGGCTGCCCCTCGTCCACTGGCTCCCGGACGCCGCCTCGCATCGCGCGTACGACCTGGCGCGAAAGCCCTGGGCGAAGCGCAACCGGCTGCTCGGTCCGCGCTCGTTCGCCCGGCTCTTCCCCGGCGACGTCCGGATCGTCAACCTCGGACTGACCCTGGTCGCCGTCGTCGATGATTGACCGCCTCCCTCGCTGGGCGCTCTACGCGTTCGTCGTCGCCCTGCCCTTCCACAACCTCGTCATGGCCGAGCTCTGGGATGCAGGCGTCCGCGGCTTCGCGCTCGACGTCGTCTCGGCGTGGAAGGAGGTACTGCTCGCCGCGGGGCTCGCGGTCGTGGTCTGGCGCCGGCGCGGCATCCCCTTCAAGGCGACCTCCGCCGACTGGCTCGCGCTGGCCTACGCGGCCTGGGTGATCGTCTACGCGCTGATCCCGCAGGACTGGCTCGGCGGCGACGCGTCGGCGCGCGGGATCCTCTACGGCGTCCGCCACGACCTGACTCCCGTCGCCTGCTACTTCCTCGGCCGCGGGCTGACGCTCTCCGCGGGCGACCGCCGGCGCGTCGGCCTGCTGATCATGGGCGTCGCCGCCGCCGTGGCCGCGTGGGGGCTCGTCGACATCTACGCGGTCTCGCTGCAGACCTGGCGCGAATCGGGCGTCCCCGGCTGGTTCGGCGAGCAGCTCGGGCTCGAGTACGGCAACGGGCTCTCGGGCCTGCCCGAGAACTGGGTCTACAACCCCGGCGACGAGCGGCCGCTGCGCCGCCTCGTCTCGACGTTCCTCAGCCCGCTCGCGACCGCCTACCTCCTGCTCGCCGCGACTCTCGTCGCAGCGACGTGGCGGCGCGGAGGGCGCTGGCTTCCGGTCGTGACCGCGCTGCTCGCGGTCGGGCTGCTCTTCACCTACTCGCGGACGACGATCGTGGCGCTGGCGATCGGGCTGTGCGTGCTCGGGTACGCGCTCCGCAACTGGTGGCCGGTCGCCGCGGCGGCCGTCTTCGTCGCCGCGGCGTTCTTCTTCGTCCGCGCCTACCCGGACATCGCCCCGGAGACGCGCTTCACACCGGCGGAGCTCGAGATCCAGCGGGCGGGCGGGCAGGAGGAGGAGACGAGCGGCGACCCATTCGACGCGGGCGAGTCCTCGGTCGACAGCCATCTCGACAACCTCCGCGACGGGACCCGGACCGTGCTCGAGCATCCGCAGGGCTTCGGCGTCGGCAACGCCGGCGTGACGGCGAAGCGCACGGGCGCGGAGATCAAGGCGGGTGAGTCGACGTACACGGAGCTCGGCGTCGAGCTGGGGCTGCTCGGAATGCTCGCGTTCATCGCCTGGAGCATCGCGCTGCTGCGGGTCGTGCTTCGCCGTGAGCCGTGGCTCGGCGCTTCGCTCGCCGCGGTGCTGGCGCTGGCGGTGCAGACGGACGTGATCGGGGTGCACTGGCTCGCATTCGTGCTCTGGACGCTCGCCGGCGAGCGCGCGTAGCCCTACAGATCGCCCCGCTCCGCGCCGATAAGCACAACGTGGACCCGGCTCCCGACACCAGGCGTCAGCTCGGCCAGATCATGGTCGACGAAGGGTTCTTGACCGAGAACCAGCTTCTGGACGCCCTCGCCGAGCACAGCCGGACGGGCACGCCGCTCGGCAAGGTGCTCGTCGACCTCGGCTTCGTCTCCCCGGGCGCAGTCGCGAACGCCCTCGCCGAGCAGCACGGAGGGCTCCTGCGCACCGAGTACGGCACGAGCGCGGGCCTGCGCGAGATGGCCGGCCGAGCGCCGATCCGCACCGAGGGCGCGCAGCCGGCGCTGCCGCTGCCGGCGGCTCCGCCCACCGCGGCGGCGCAGCCCGTGACTCCACCCGCTCCCGCACTCGGCTCGGGCCTGCGCCTGGCCGGCGCAGCCGTCGCCGAGGCGCCGGCCGAGGCACCGCCCGCTCCCGAGCCTGTCGTCGTCGCTCCCGAGCCGGTCGTCGTTGCCCCTGAGCCGGTCGCCGTCGCACCTGAGCCGGTCGTCGTTGCCCCCGAGCCGGTCGCTGTCGCACCTGAGCCGGTCGTCCCAACTCCCGAGCCGCAGCCCGTGCAGCCGGCACCGGAGCAGGCACCGCCGCCGCCGCCGGCCGACACGGCGCGGATCGAGGAGCTCGAGTCGAAGCTGCACGCGGTCCTCACCGAGCGGAACTCGCTCGCCCAGAGCTTCAACGAGCTGCAGGCGCGCCTCAGCGACGCCGCCCAGGCGCACGAGGCCGGCGTCGCCGCCGAGGTGCAGGAGCGGGTCGGCGCGCTCGAGAGCCAGCTCCAGGCCGCCGTGGCCGCCCGCGAGGAGCTCGAGCGGGCTCAGCAGCAGGCGGCCGAGCGGATCGCCGAGCTCGAGGGCCGCCTCGCCGAGAACGACGGCGGCCGCCACGAGCTGGAGACGGAACTGCAGGCGCTGCGCACGGTCGCGGCCGGCCGCGACGCCGCGCTCGAGCGGGCCGCTGCCCTCGAGGCCGAGCTCGAGCAGCTCCGCGCGCAGCCGAGCGAGGATCTGAGCGGCCGGCTCCAGGAGCTCGCCGAGAAGCGCGATGCCGCCGAGGCGCGCGCCCAGGCGCTGGAGAACGACATCGCGCAGCTTCGCGAGCACGCGGGCGGGCTCGAGGCCGAGCTCGAGTCGCTCCGCGGCCAGGTCACTGCGCAGGACGAAGGCCTTGCCGCACATGCCGCGGGGCTCGAAGAGGCGCTGCAGGCGGTGACCGGCGAGCGCGACGCAGCCGTCGCCCGGGCAGCCGAGCTCGAGCAGTCGTCCGGCCAGGACGACGGCGCGGCCGAGCGGATCGCCGGCCTCGAGCAGTCGCTGCAGGCGCTGACGTCGGAGCGTGACGCCGCCGTAGCCCGCGCCGCCCGGCTCGAGCCCGAAGTCGAGTCGCTCCAGCAGCGGCTCCGGGAGGCGTCGACACCACCCGTCTCAGGCACGAGCGCGGACGTGGCCGAGCTGCGCAAGCAGCTGGCCGCGCGCGAGCGGCGCCTGTCGGAGAGCGTCGGCGAGATCGCGAAGATGAACCGCGAGCACCGTGCGCTGCTCCAGCTCGTCGAGCGCCAGTTCCAGCTCGAGGAGACCGCCACCTCGGTGCCGGAGCCCAAGCACGAGGCCGCCCACGTCTTGTTCGTCCCCGCCGCGACCGGCTACACGCTCGTCGAGCGGGAGGGCGTCGCGCCCGAGGCGGGGGACGCCGTCGACGTCGAGGGCGAGCGCTTCATCGTGCGCCGGCACGGCCCCTCGCCGCTGCCCGGCCCCAGGCGCCGCTGCGCCTACCTCGAGCGGGCCTGACTCCTCCGCCTCGCCGCGGGCCTCGGCTTCGGCTCCGGTTCTGCGTCCGCCTCCGCCCGCGCCAGCGGCTCGTCCTCGGCCGGCGGCTCGGCGTCGGGCTCGACAGCGTGCTCCGGCTCCGGCTTGCGCACTTCGGTCGCTACGACGGTCGCCCGCTCCTTCCGCGTGTGCCGCCGTGCGCCGGCGATCGTGCGCTGGAGCTCGCGCTCGTTCGCCGCGATCCGTTCGTCCAGGTCCTTCGCGGCGGCCTTCAGCTGGTCGGCCTGGCCGTCGTCGGCGTAGAACGAAGGCCCGAGCTGACGGATCTTCGCGTCGCGTTCGCGCCGGAGCTGGAACTGCTCCTTGCGCAGGCGCGCCACGTCGCGGCCCGCGCGTGACCAGGTCGAGATCGACTCGACGGCCACGCCGGCCTCGTCGCGGACGCGGTCGGCGGCGCTGACGCCGATGCGCGCGAGCGGCGACTCGGGCCAGCGCCGGGCGCCCGCGAGGAACGCGGGCAGGAGGCAGATGCCGAGCGCGATCGCGATCACGCCGGCGATCAGCGGTCCCGTGACGACGAGGACGATCCCGAGCGCGATCAGGACGAGCGCGGCACAGAACACGAACACGGGCGTGCCGAGCCCGAAGTAGCGCGGCTCCGCGTGCTGGATGTCGATCGGCACGTCGCGCGTGCTCGCCGGCGGAGCGTCGGTGCGGCGTCCGCAGGAGGGGCAGAAAGTGGCGTTTACGGGCAGGCCGCCGCCGCAGTGTGAACAGGTGTCCACGCAGGCGTTTTCTCCACCGTGCGCGTTTGTCTAACCCGCTCAGTCCGCTCGTCCTGCACACTTCGGAGTGATGAGCGACACCGCTCCGCCGGACCCCGAAGAGCTCGCGGCACGCGGCGCGCTGACCGTGGAGCCGGTGCCGGCGAACCTCACTCTCGGTCCGGTCCATCTCACCGTCGCCGACCTCGGCCGCTCGCTCGACTACTACCGGACGCAGATCGGCCTGGACGTGCTCGCGGAGGAGGACGGCACGGCGACGCTCGGCGCAGGCGACCGCAAGCTGCTCGTCCTCTACGAGGAGCCCGGCGCCCGTCCCGCCGACGGCTACAGCGGGCTCTACCACTACGCGCTGCTCGTGCCCGAGCGCCGCGATCTCGCGCGCTGGCTCGCCCACGCCGCCCGCGACCGCGTCCCGCTGACCGGCCTCTCCGACCATGCGGTCAGCGAGGCGCTCTATCTCCGCGACCCGGACGGACACGGGATCGAGATCTACTGCGACCGGCCGCGCGAGCAGTGGGAGGGGCGGGTGCTCGAGCTGATGACGTCGATCCCGCTCGACACGAACGACCTGCTCTCCGTGCTCGACGATCCCGCATCCGAGCCCTTCGACGGGCTCGCGGACGGCACCGTCATGGGGCACGTGCATTTGCGCGTGGCCGAGATCGAGCCGACCGTCGACTTCTACCGCGACCTCGGCTTCGAGCTGATGGCGCAGCTCGGCGAGCAGGCGGCCTTCCTCGCGGTCGGCGGCTACCACCACCATCTCGGTGCGAACACGTGGGAGAGCGCCGGCCGTCCGCAGCCGCCGGCCGGGTACGCGAACCTGCGCCACGCGACGATGATCGTCCCCGGGGCACCGCGCCGGGAGCTCGTCGACCCGTCCGGCATCCGCTGGACGATCGAGGGCGACGATGCCTAGGGGCTACATGGAAGGCCCCGCCGCCGAGGAGGCCGAGCGCCGCCTCGACGAGCTCGAGCGCGGCGCGCCGAAGCAGACCGAGGAGCGCCTGGCCGTGTTCGGCTCGACCGCCGACGACCCCGAGAAGCACTTCATCGGCTGGCGGGACGAGGTCGACCCGGACGAGCTGTTCGACTCGGGCAGGGCGTGGGGCATCTCGGTCGTGCGCCGCCCGGTCTGAGAGCGCGCCGAACCACGGCGTCGTATGATCGAGCGCGAGCCATGCGGACGCTCTTTCTTCTGGTAGCCGCCCTTGCGCTTGCCGGCGTCACGGCCGGCTCTGCCTCGGCCAGGGTCGCGAAGGGAGCCGACCTGACGGCCGACTTCTCCGAGGTCGGAGCCGGGAACGTGATGGATCCCCGCTTCTTCCGCTCGTTGGGACTCACGTTCCCCGAGGAGCAGTGCGCGCCCGACTGCGCTGCCTGGAGGATCGAGATGATCCAGGGGGACGACGCGCTGCCGCAGCCTCCCGGGCGCCGGCCGATCGTGGGCCGGTTCACGCGGCCGGTCTCGGCCGTCTCGCTGCGCATCGCACCGTCGCTGCAGGGAACGGCGGTCTACATCCTCCGGGCCTTCGCAGCCAGCGGGCGTCTCGTCGCCGAACGATCGCTCGCGGTCACGCAGGACACGGGCGACGCCGGGCACACGGGCTTCGGGTACTTCACGATCGACGTCTCCGGTCTGCCGCAGCCGGTGAAGTCGTTCTCGATCGACAACGTCTTCCTGCGCAGCACCTTCGGCGGCACCTTCGTCACCTACGGCGTCGGCTCCGTCTCGTTCACCCAGTGGCCCGGGAGTAGCTAGGCGGCACGCAGCTGCGCGGCGCGCAGGTGCAGTAGCGAGATCGCGCCGCCGCTCTCCGAGAACGGGTTCGCGATCGTCCTGCCGTCCTCGACGCCGATCGCGGCCTCGATCGTCCCCTCGACCTCGGCGAGCAGCAGCGGGCCGGGCGGCACGGGCCGCTCCTCGAGCTCGGCGAGCTGCTCGACGGCGGCGACGTCCTCCGCTCGCAGCGGCCGGATCGTGATCGACGCGGGCTCGAGGGTGGCGGTGCCGTCGTCCTCGGGCCGCAGGCCGTCGTGATCGTCCTTCAGGCGCTCGCTGGCCATGCGGGAGTGGAGCTCGGGCTGCATGGGGGTCCTCCTTCGCTTGCTTGCGACTCCCGTCCACCGTAGGGATTTCAGCCTGGCCAACGCTCGTTTCGAGCGTCACGCGCATGCGATACAACTAGGGCGAACGATGGCGAAGGCCGTAGAGCAGCTCGACCGCGTGATCATCCGCTTCGCGGGCGACTCCGGCGACGGGATGCAGCTGACCGGCGACCGGTTCACGAGCGAGACGGCGATCATGGGGAACGACCTGGCGACGTTCCCGGACTTCCCGGCCGAGATCCGCGCGCCGGCGGGCTCGCTCCCGGGCGTCTCCGGCTTCCAGCTCCACTTCGCCGACCACGACATCCTCACGCCGGGCGACGCGCCGAACGTGCTCGTGGCGATGAACCCGGCGGCGCTGCGCACGAACGTGAACGACCTGCCGAAGGGCGGGACGCTGATCGTCGACACCGACACGTTCAAGGAGCGCAACCTGCAGAAGGCCGGGCTACGAGGCGAGCCCGCTCGAGGACGGCTCGCTCGACGACTTCCACCTGCACGAGGTCGCGCTGACCTCGATGACGGTCGAGGCGCTGAAGGGGATCGAGGGGATCACCTCGCGCGAGGCCGAGCGCTCGAAGAACTTCTTCGCGCTCGGGCTGATGAGCTGGCTCTACAACCGGCCCACCGAGGGGACGCTCGAGTACGTCGAGAAGAAGTTCGGCAAGCGTCCAGAGATCGCGCAGGCGAACGCGACCGCTTTCAAGGCCGGTTACGCCTACGGCGAGACCTCCGAGGACTTCGCGGTCAGCTACGAGGTCGCGCCGGCGAAGCTGCAGCCGGGCGTCTACCGCCAGATCACCGGCAACGTCGCGCTCGCCTACGGGCTGATCGCCGCCTCGAAGCTCTCCGGGCTCGACCTCTTCCTCGGCGCCTACCCGATCACGCCCGCGAGCTCGATCCTGGAGGAGCTGGCGCGTCACAAGAGCTTCGGCGTCCGCACCTTCCAGGCCGAGGACGAGATCGCCGCCGTCGGCGCGGCGCTCGGCGCGGCCTTCGGCGGCTCGCTCGGCGTCACCACCTCCGCCGGACCGGGGATCGTGCTCAAGCAGGAGACGATCGGGCTCGGGATCATGCTCGAGCTGCCGCTGCTCGTCCTCGACATCCAGCGCGCCGGCCCCTCGACCGGGATGCCGACGAAGCCGGAGCAGGCGGATCTCCTGATGGTGATGTTCGGGCGCAACTCCGAGAGCCCGGTGCCGGTGCTCGCGGCCTCGACGCCGTCGCAGTGCTTCCACGCGGCGATCGAGGCGGCGCGGATCGCGCTCAAGTACCGCACGCCGGTGTACCTGCTCAGCGACGCCTACCTCGCGAACGGCTCCGAGCCGTGGCTGATCCCGCAGATCGCCGACCTCCCCGACATCTCGACCGCGTTCGCCGCCGTCGGCGAGACCGAGTTCCAGCCCTACGCCGCGATCCCGAGACGCTGGCGCGGCCGTGGGCGATTCCGGGCACGCCCGGGCTCGAGCACCGGATCGGCGGGCTCGAGAAGGCCGACGTGACCGGCTCGATCTCCTACGACCCGGAAAACCACGACCTGATGACGCGGCTGCGTGCCGCGAAGGTGGCAGGGATCGCGAACGACATCCCCGACCTCGCCGTCGACGACCCCGAGGGCAACGCCGACGTGCTCGTGCTCGGCTGGGGCTCGACCTACGGCCCGATCGGCGCCGCCGTCAAGCGCGTGCGCCGCGCCGGCTACTCGGTCGCCCAGGCGCATCTGCACTACCTCAACCCGTTCCCGCGCAACACCGGCGAGGTGGTGCGCCGCTACGAAAAGGTGCTGATCCCGGAGATGAACCTCGGGCAGCTGCTGCAGCTCGTGCGCGCCGAGTTCCTCGTCGACGCGGTCGGCTACAACCGCGTCCGCGGCACGCCCTTCAAGGCGTCCGAGCTGGCCGACGCGATCACGGCGCTGGTGGAGTCGTGAGGCCGAAGAAGAAGACGCCCGACCGGCGCGGCCTGCTGCTGAAGGAGCAGCCGTTCACGTTCAGCCAGCGTGGCGACGGCTCGGTCGCGATCTTCTGGAAGGGCCGGCGCGTGCAGGTGCTGACCGGCAAGCTCGCCGAGAACTTGCTCGCCGTCTCCTCCGACTGCACCGGCCAGGAGCTGCAGCTGCTGCTGGCGAAGGCGAGCGGGAACTTCAAGCGAGGGAACGAGGGCAGGCGATGAGCGAGCGCGGGAACGGAACGGCGAGGCAGCGGGCTCGTGCAGCTGACGAAGAAGGACTTCACCTCCGACCAGGAGGTGCGCTGGTGCCCGGGCTGCGGCGACTACGCGATCCTGGCCGCCGTCCAGTCGTTCATGCCCGAGCTCGGCCTGAAGCGCGAGAACATCGTCTTCGTCTCCGGGATCGGCTGCGCCGCACGCTTCCCGTACTACATGGAGACGTACGGGATGCACTCGATCCACGGCCGCGCGCCGGCGATCGCGACGGCTTGTCGGTGTCCCGCCCGGACCTGTCCGTCTGGGTCGTGACCGGCGACGGCGACTCGATGTCGATCGGCGGCAACCACCTGATCCACGCGCTGCGCCGGAACGTGAACCTGAAGATCCTGATGTTCAACAACCGGATCTACGGGCTGACGAAGGGCCAGTACTCGCCGACGTCGGAGCTCGGCAAGGTGACGAAGTCGACGCCGATGGGCTCGCTGGATCACCCCTTCAACCCGTTGTCGCTGGCGATCGGCGCCGAGGCGACGTTCGTCGCGCGCGCGATCGACACCGACAAGAAGGAGCTGACCGAGGTGCTCCGCGCCGCCGCGGATCACAAGGGGAGCGCCTTCGTCGAGATCTACCAGAACTGCAACATCTACAACGACGGCGCCTTCGACTTCGTCCGCGAGGAGAAGGAGAACCGGCTCTACCTCCGGCACGGCGAGCCGATCACGTGGGGCGACAAGGGCGTGCGGCTGCTGCCGGACGGGTCGCCGGAGGTCGTGGCGGCGACGGATCCGGGCCTGCTGGTGCACGACGCCCACGCGCACGAGCCGGCGCACGCGTTCGCGCTCAGCCGGATGACGCAGCAGGCGATCGGCGCGACCCCGATGGGCGTCTTCCGGTCGGTCGAGCGTCCGGTCTACGACGAGCTGATGGCCGAGCAGATCGGGGTCGCGAAGGCGAAGGGCGAGGGCGAGCTCGCGGCGTTGCTCGGCAGCGGCGACACCTGGTCGATCGCGTAGCTCATGCTTACCAGCGCGGAAGTCGCGAAGAAACGCTGAGATGCCTTCGCAGCCGGGACCGTTCCGAAGGCCCGCGAAGTTGAGTCCGAGTTCGACAATCTGGGCCGACGCGAGTGTGGTCATGGCGGCCTGGCACGATGAGCCCGACATCGATCATGTGTCTGCAGAGCGCGGCCCGAGAGTCACCATGCGCCAACGGCGAGTTCGCGAATGACGACCTCGATGGCGGCCGAGTACTCCGGAGCCATGCGAGCGGAAGAATCGCAAGACGCGGCGGAGGTCGTTGAATTCGGCCGCTAAGTCCTCGTCGGCAGAGGGAGCGAGAGTCGCCGCGTGATCGATCCACGAATAGTCATTCCTGGCCATGACGCTCCGAATTGGCCGTCGCCGGTCACAGACACGTCCGCCGTGGCTGTCGGCGTCGCCATTCCCGCGGCCAGAAGAGTCACGTCGCCCGCCGAGTGTTCTGACGCGACTCGTAATGACTCGGTAAGTGCTCGCGAGCGGGCGAATAGCTCCGCACTCGATCGAGACATCGGGGCCAAGCACGAAAAGTGCTTCCGTCCGTTCCGAGTTCGACTTCGTTGGCCGTGATGGGCGGTGTGGGAAACCCGTCGCAGAAATCGAACGGGGCCAGTACCGACAGGAATAAACGACAGATCGGCGCCGCGCTGGTCGGCCGATGCAACGGCTGTCGTAGCTGTGTCGTCCTGAGGATGTTCGAGTCATCTGTGAGCCTTCTCGCCCCTCAGAGCGGAGCGAGTCATAGAGGAATGGAAAGTCGTCGACCGAGACGTGCGGAACCTCGCCTTCGGCGAGCGACAGCAGAAAACGAAGCGAGTAGTGGAGATGGCAGGTAACTCGCCAATACATGACGGAGTCGAAGAGCCTCCAGCGGCGTGCTCTCCACGAACACCCACGCGTACAGGAACGCACGAAGGACGATGTTGGGCGACAACGCACCGATGCGCTCACCCAAGAACGGATGCTGGCTTACCGAAGTGAGGATCGCCACCACGTATGGTGGACGAAACGCATCAGCAAGACCCGAGGAGCTCACGGCTTGCCGGCATTGAACACCGCCCGGCGGCAATCGCGCGGATCGCTCAGCACGACCACCGGGATGACGAACTCGACCCACTCGGCGGTTCGGCGCAGCTGGGCCTCAACTGACCTCGAACGTTGCCGCCAATCTTGATCTGTTCGCGATCAAGAATCGCGTACACGATGTCAAGAAGGAAGCGCCAGAGGACGAGTGCATCGCCGGCGGACCAGCTATTCCTACTCCGGTCAAACGATTGAGGCCTCGACGTAGTTGTTGACCTTGAGGGACTCAGTGATCAGTTCGAGCACCAGGGCATAGCCGAGGAATATCGGACTTCCCATGTTCTCCAGGGATCTAACTCTCAGTCGCGAGTAGCTCTGCGACGAGCGTGACTAGCTCGGGACTGAGCTTTAACGTAGGGCGCACGGTGATCGCGATGGGTTGCGGACGTGCCCGTATCCGAAAAAAGTTGGTCGAGCTTGACGTCGATGAATTGGTACGCCGATTCCTCGTCAAGTGTAGTCTAGGCGAGAGTGCCCAAGCCGGCGATTTCAAAGAAGACTCTCAGCTCGGACGTCTCAGCCCGACCTAACAAGACGAATGATGGCCCAGGCTGGTCGAGAAAGCGGACGCCAGGTTGTCGAGGAAAGTGTCGCCGAGCGACAGGTCCGGCGCGGCCCCTCGTCCAATGCATCGATGACCAGGAGTGACTCGCCGGCCTGGAGTCTTTTGAGTTCCTCCGCCGCGGGTTGCATTCCGAGCGTCGCGGCGAGTGTGCCTTCGAACGATTGTCCCGCCGTGACCAGCGCACCCTGCACCCAGAGCTAAGCATAAGACCGACGAGGGAGCTCCCACGATGGACTTCCAACCGCGGCAGGCGCTGAAATGATGAGATGCCGCCGAACCACCCGCAGCCCGAGACGTCGAGCAGCGCGGCCGAAGATCGCGATCGCCAATAGACATCAGACGACGCGCGCGGGATAAGGATGCAGGTGCCGCCGGCGCTGGAGTGCGCCTACGAGGTCCACGCGAAGGAGATCAGCTGAGGAGCGGTGACGTGAGTCAAGGTCGCTGAACTTTACCTAGGGAGGGGTTCTTTGCAAGCACTACCGGCCGACGACAGAGACGGTTGACGCCAGCGGGGTTCGAGGGGACAGCATCGACTAGAGCCAACCCACGGGATCGATGGGGCGCTCTACATTCGTCTATCGCTGTAGTCCACGGATGCGTCAGCGACCGCGTCCCTCGTCGCTCGAGGGACGGAATCTGGCCAGATACGCAGACCTCGTGCACGCGATAGGCTCGCGGCATGGTCACCGCCGACGAGATCGGGTCGATCGCGGTCTTCGC
The DNA here is from genome assembly GCA_963827015.1 of uncultured Gaiellaceae bacterium. Classification (GTDB taxonomy): domain Bacteria; phylum Actinomycetota; class Thermoleophilia; order Gaiellales; family Gaiellaceae; genus Gaiellasilicea. Next base: position 38,352 of record CAWGZI010000002.1, read on the forward strand.
CGGCCTCGCCGAGGCCGACCGCGAGCGGCTCTCGCGCGCGGCGGCGGACATCACGCTCGCGCCCGGCGAGTACGCGGCGCACGAGGGCGACGAGCGGGCGCTCTTCGCGGTGCTCGAGGGGCGGATCGAGGCGGTCAAGCTCGTCGACGGGATCGAGCGCGTCGTCGGCGAGCGCCAGGTCGGCGACATCTTCGGCGAGGTGCCGATCGCGCTCGGGACGGTCTTCCCGGTCGGCTTTCGCGCGGCCGAGACGACGCGCGTGATGCGGATCGAGCCGCACGACTACCACGCCGTCGCGTCCGTCGCAGCCCGACGTCGCGAAGGAGGTCGGCAGGCTCGCGGCCGACCGGATGTCGGGGCCGCGCGGGCTCCAGGGCATCGCCGCCGAGCCGCCGCCGCCGCGCGCGATCGTCGTCGGCCACCGCTGGGACGCCGTCGTGCACCGAGCTGCGGCGCTTCCTCGACCGCAACCAGATCACGCTTCAGGTGGCTCACGCCCGACGCGCCCGACGCGGCCGAGGAGTGGGGCGGCCCGCTGCCTGCCGACGGACGGACTGCCCGGCGATCCGCGTCGTCGACGGCAAGACCGTCGTGCGGCCGCAGCTGCGCCGCGTCGCCGAGCTGCTCGGCGCTCGCCACCGAGCCGGCCGCGGCGGAGTACGACGCGGTCGATCGTCGGCGCCGGGCCGGCCGGGCTGGCGGCGGCCGTGTACGGCGCGTCGGAGGGGCTGCGCACGATCGTGGTCGAGCGCGAGGCGCCCGGCGGCCAGGCCGGCACCTCGTCGCGGATCGAGAACTACCTCGGCTTCCCGTCGGGCGTCTCCGGCGACGAGCTCGCGAGCCGGGCGCTGCAGCAGGCGCGGCGGCTCGGCGCCGAGATCCTCGTCACGCGGTCGATCACGCGGATCGACGCCGGCGACGCGGCAGGTGCACCTCGACGGCGGCGACGTCCTGCGCGCGCGGACGATCATCCTCGCGTGCGGCGTCACGTGGCGGCGGCTCGACGATCGAGGGCTTCGACCGGCTCGCCGGAAAGGGCATCTTCTACGGCGCCGCCCGCAGCGAGGCGGCGAGCGCCCACGGCCTCGACGTCCACATCGTCGGCGCCGGCAACTCCGCCGGCCAGGCGGCCATGTTCTTCTCCACCCACGCGCGGAGCGTCACCATCCTCTGCCGCGGCGAGACGCTCGAGCAAGAGCATGTCGCGCTACCTGATCGACCAGCTCGCGTCGCGCTCGAACATCGCGACGCTCTACCGCACGCGAGGTCGTCGCCGCCCACGGCGAGGACTCGCTCGAGGCGATCGAGGTCCGCAACAGCGCGACCGGCGAGACGACCCGGCTCGAGTCCGGCGGGCTGTTCATCTTCATCGGCGCCGACGCCGAGACGGGCTGGCTGCCGCCGGAGATCGCCCTCGACCGCCGCGGCTACGTGCTCACGGGCTCCGACGTGCGCGACGCCGGCCGCTGGGAGCTCGACCGCGACCCCTACCTGCTCGAGACGAGCGTCCCGGGCATCTTCGCGTGCGGCGACGTCCGCTTCGGCCCGGTGAAGCGCGTCGCGGCCGCCGTCGGCGAGGGGAGCATGGCGATCGCCTTCGTGCACCAGTACCTCAGGGAGTCGTGAGCGGGGCGGCGGAGGAGCCGCCGCCCCGCTGAGGACGTCACCGCGTGCGGCCGAGCTCGTCGAGCCGCTTGCGGTACTCCTCGCCGCTGAGCTCGTCGCGGGCGTAGCGCTCCGCGAGGATCCGCCGGGCGCTGTCGCGCGGATCGTGCCGCCACCGGCGACGCCACACGAAGAACCAGAGCAGGCCGATCACGAGGATCCAGAAGAGCGGGAAGATCGGCCACCAGTGGCCGTCGTGCTCGCTGAAGAGTGGAAGTGCAGTCAGTGCGTTCATGCAGCCAAGGTAGGCGCCGTGGACACCGTTCCGAAACGCCCCAGGGGCGGAACCTGGCGTCCACCCACGGGCGGAGCTCCGATCATCCGCAGGGGAGACGCGCCGCCTCGATCCCTGCCGTTACCCTCGATTCGTGACCCGCAGCGAACGCCTCGTCGACGCGGCGATCGCCGCTGTCGCCTTTGCGCTGACCCTGGCGCTGATGGCCGCGGGCGGTGCGAACTCGGACGCCGATGCGCGCGAGCTCGACTTGCTCGGGGTCGTGCTCGCCGCCGCGTCGACGTTCCCGCTCGTCGCCTGGCGTCACGCCCCGCTCGCGGTCTTCGTCGCCACGGCCGCGGCGAGCACTCTGCTCAACGGCGTCGACTACATCGGCGGGCCGCCGTTCGGCCCGACAGCCGCACTCTTCCTGCTCGGGCTGGCCCCCGGCCGGGCCCGCCCTCGCACCTGGGTGACGGCCGCGACGGTCGGCGGCGCTCTTCGTCGCGCACGTGACAGCCGTGGGACTCGCGGAGGATGCATTCCCGACCGTGCCGCTGCTCTTCGGCGTCGTGGTCTGGGGCGGCGCGTGGGTGCTCGGCGACCGTGTCCGCCTGCGGCGCGAGCGGGTCGCGAGCTCGACGCCCGCGCCGAGCGGGCGGAGCGGGACGCCGAGCGCGAGCGCCGCCTCGCCGCCGCCGAGGAGCGCACGCGGATCGCGCGCGACCTGCACGACTCGGCCGGACACGCGATCAACGTCATCCTCGTCCAGGCCGGGGCGGCGCGGCTGCTCGGCGACCGCGACCCCGAGCGCTCGCGGGCCGCGCTCGAGACGATCGAGGAGGTCGCCCGCGAGACGGTCGGCGAGATCGACCAGCTCGTGCGCGGCGCTCCGCGAGACGAGCGCCGTGCGCCGGCGAACGGAACGTCGAGCCGCCGCTCGGCCTCGCCGCGCTCGACGACGCTCGTCGACCGCCACCGCGCGGAGGGACTGGACGTCGAGCTCGTCGCGTCGACGGACGAGGCGACCGCTCGCTCCGCGGCGGTCGACCAGGCGGCGTACCGGATCCTCCAGGAGGCGCTGACGAACGCCGCCCGCACGGCGACGGCGAGGCCGAGGTGCCGACCTCGAGCACGATGCGGCCCGCGCTCGTGACGGTCGCGATCACGAACCCGAGGCGGGCCGGGCTCCCCGTCGAGCGGCGGCCACGGGATCGTCGGCATGCGCGAGCGGGCGGCGCTGCTCGGCGGGACGCTCGAGGCCGGGCGCCGAGCGACGGCGGCGTTCCGCGTCACGCCCGAATTGCCCTACGACCGGACGACCGATGAGCGAGCACGCGGTCCGCGTCCTGCTCGTCGACGACGACGACCTGATGCGCGCCGGGCTCGCGGCGGTGCTCTCGAGCGACGAGACGATCGAGGTCGTCGGCGAGGCCGGTGACGGGCCGCGCGGCCGTCGACCAGGCGCGCCGGCTGCAGCCCGGACGTCGTCCTGATGGACGTCCGGATGCCCGACCTCGACGGGATCTCGGCGACGCGCGAGGTGCTCGCCGCCGTCGCCCGACGTGAAGGTCGCTGGTCCTGACGACGTTCGAGCAGGACGACTACATCTTCGGCGCGCTCAGCGCGGGCGCGTCGGGCTTCCTGCTCAAGCGGACGAAGCCCGAGGAGCTGATCGCGGCCATCCACGCCGTCGCCGCCGGTGACTCGCTGCTGTCGCCGTCGGTCACCCGGACGGTGATCGACCGCATGCCGCGGCGCAGCCGACCGTCGATCCCGCGGCGCGGCGAGCGGCTCGAAGAGCTGACGCCGCGCGAGCGCGAGGTGCTCGAGCTCGATCGCGCGTGGCCACTCGAACGCCGAGATCGCGGCCGCGCTCGTGGTCGAGGAGTCGACGGTGAAGACCCACGTGAAGCGCATCCTCGATGAAGCTCCGCGCTCCGCGACCGGGTCCAGGCGGTGATCTTCGCGTACGAGAGCCGGCTGACGCACCCCGGCTCGCCCGACTGAGGCTCGGCGACCAGCCGGACGACTACCAAGGCTGAGGTGCCAACGCACGAAAACCCTGTCGATCGGCGAGTCGAAACGCAGACAAGACCGTGTTACGGTCGGTACGCGCCTAGCTTCTGCTGGGCAACGACAACTTCGAGAGGGGTCTACATTGAAGCGTCTGGTTTCTGCGGCCGTGGTTGCCCTTGCCTGCGCGGCGATCGTCACGGCGGCGGCCGTGGCCGCGCCCGCGCCGGGGACGTACAAGGGGAACCTGTATGCCGGCGCGACCAAGGGGGCTCCGGCCACCGTCGCGGTCGCCGGCAAGAAGGTCACCATCAAGGTGGCGAAGTTCCCGATCAAGTGCCAGGGCCCGAGCGGCAAGTTCGACATGGCCTCTGCGCCGATGAAGTACGAGTTCAAGGGCACGCTCAAGGGCAACGTCGTCAGCGGCAACTACATCAACCCGCTCGGCGGCACGGGCGAGTACTTCACCGCCAAGCTCACCTACGCGGCGGCGACGAAGTCGTTCAGCGGGAAGATCGGCTTCGTCGGCAGGTGCCAGGGCACCTCGACGCTGAAGGCCAAGAAGGCCTAGCAGCACGTTTCACCGTTCCGGTGGCGGGGAGAACCGCCGCCGGAATGGTGGATCGGATCGCGGATCCCTGGGGCTCGCGGACGCCGTACCCCGTGGCGGGGAGTGGCCGGTGCGGGTCGACGAGCACACGGACGGGCCGGTCGAACGCTGGGTGCGAGTCGGCCTGCGTGCTGCTGCTCCAACGGCTGCGGCTGCGACATCGCCGTCAAGGACGGGCGGATGGTCGGCGTCCGCGGCCGGGCGCGACGACCGGGTCAACCACGGCCGGCTCGGGCCGAAGGGCCTGTACGGCTGGCAGGCCAACGACGCACGCCGGACCGGCTGACGCGCCCGCTGGTCCGCCGCGACGGCGAGCTGCGTCGAGGCCGACTGGGACGACGGCGATGGACCGCGTCGTCGAGCGCGTCGCGCGAGCTGCTGCGACGAAGGGGCCCGGCGCACGGCTTCTACACCAGCGGCCAGCTGTTCCTCGAGGAGTACTACACCCTGGCCGTCATCGGCAAGGCCGGATCGGCACGCCCCACATGGACGGCAACACCCGGCTGTGCACCGCCACCGCGGCCGCGGCGCTGAAGGAGACCTTCGGCTGCGACGGCCAGCCCGGGCTCCTACACCGACATCGATGCACTGCGACGCGATCGTTCCTGTACGGCCACAACATGGCCGAGACCCAGACGGTGCTGTGGATGCGGATGCTCGACCGGCTGGACGGGCCGGATCCGCCGCGGCTCGTCGTGCGTCGACCCGCGCCGAGACGCCGGTCGCACGCGAGCGCCGACGTGCACCTGGCCGCCCGCCCGGCACCAACCTGGCGCTGATGAACGGCCTGATCCGCGAGCTCATCGGCAACGGCTGGGTCGACCAGGACGTACATCGACGCGCACACGGTCGGCTTCGACGAGCTGCGCGAGCAGGTCGCAGCCGTGCACACCGGAGCGGTCGGCCGAGATCTGCGGCGTCGCCGGCCGGACGACATCGCGCGCGGCCGCGCGGATCTTCGGCACGCGCCGAGCGGTGCTCTCCACCGTCCTGCAGGGCTTCTACCAGTCCCACCAGGCGACCGCCGCCGCCGTGCCAGGTCAACAACCTGCACCTGCTGCGCGGCATGCTCGGCCGCCCGGGCTGCGGCATCCTGCAGATGAACGGCCAGCCGACCGCGCAGAACAACCGGGATGCGGCGCCGACGGCGACCTGCCCGGCTTCCGCAACTGGGACAACGACGCCCACGTCGCACGAGCTCGCCGAGCTGTGGAACGTCGACCCGCGCATCATCCCGCACTGGGCGCCGCCGACCCACGCGATGCAGATCTTCCGCTACGCCGAGCAGGGCTCCATCCGGTTGCTGTGGATCATCGGCCACCAACCCGGCCGTGTCGCTGCCGGAGCTGGCGCGCATCCGGCGCGATCCTCGCGAAGGAGCGAGCTGTTCCTCGTCGTGCAGGACCTCTTCCTCACCGAGACCGCCGCAGCTCGCCGACGTCGTGCTGCCCGCCGCGGGCTGGGGCGAGAAGACCGGCACCTTCACCAACGCCGACCGCACCGTGCACCTGTCGGAGAAGGCGGTCGAGCCGCCGGGCGAGGCGCGGCGCGACCTCGACATCTTCCTCGACTACGCCCGCCGGATGGACTTCCGCGACAAGGACGGCGCGCCGCTGCTCAACTGGCGGACCCGGAGGACGGCCTTCGACGCCTGGCAGGAGTGCAGCGCGGGCGGCCGTGCGACTACACCGGCCTCAGCTACGACAAGCTGCGCGGCGGCAGCGGCATCCAGTGGCCGTGCAACGACGACGCACCCGACGGCACCGAGCGGCTGTACGCGCGACGGCGACGTTCCCCACGGACCCGGACTACTGCGAGGACTACGGCCACGACTGGTCACCGGGCGCCGAGCGTGCACCGAGGCCGAGTACAGGGCGCTCGAACCCACGGCCGGGCGATCCTCAAGGCCGCCGACTACACCCCGCCGCACGAGTGGCCCAACGACGAGTACCCGCTGCAGCTACACCACCGGGCCGCACCGTCTACCACTTCCACACCCGGACCAAGACCGGCCGCGCACCCGAGCTGCAAGCGGCCGCGCCGGACGCATGGGTCGAGCTGTCCGCGCCGACGCCGACGCGCTCGGCATCGCCGAGGGCGACCTCGTCGCGGTCGACCTCGCCGCGCGGCACGGTCGAGGTGCCGGCGCGGCTCGGCGGCATCGCGCGAGGGCGTCGTCTTCGCGCCCTTCCACTACGGCTACTGGGACGTCGGCGACGACGCCGGGCCGGACGGCACGGCCGCGCGCCGCGAACGAGCTGACGATGACGACTGGGATCCGGTCTCGAAGCAGCCGATCTACAAGACGAGGCCGTGCGCGTGGAGAAGGTGGGATGAAGATCGGGTCGCTGCTGGCCCGGCTGCACGAGCTCGAGACCGATCTCGCGGACGAGCTGCGGGCACTCGGGGAGCGCCACGCGGCCGACCACGACGTCTTCCACCAGTGCCACACGTTCGCGCTCCAGTGCGAGCGTCATTCGGCCACGCTTCAGCCAGTTGCGGCACGCTACGGCGCGGAGGTCGACGAGGAGGGCTCCGGCTTCTGGAGCGGCCTGCTCGAAAGTGCGCGCCGGACCGCGTCCGCCTCGGTCGGACGCGTCCCGGAGTCCAGCCTGCTCCTGCTCCGCGACCTGCGGACGCTCTTCCTGCAGGCGGAGGAGTGCTCGATCACGTGGGTGATGGCCGGTCAGGCCGCCCAGGCTGCGAGGGATCAGGAACTTCTGGATGTGGTCCGGCGTGCCACCAGGAGACCGAGATCCAGGTGAAGTGGTTCGTGACCCGGATCAAGGTGGCCGCGCCGCAGGCGCTGGTCGTGGGATGACCGAGACGCCGGCGGAGACGGCGGCGCGCGAGGAGTTGACCGGCCGCACCCGCGTCGTGCTGCGGCCGATCGCCGGTCCCCTGGCGCTCGGGTTCTTCGGGCTCGCAGCCGCGACGTTCGTGATGTCCGGCCTCCAGCTCGGCTGGGTCGACCCGGCCGAAGGGAGGAAAGTGGCGCTCTGCATCCTCGCCTTCACCGTGCCGCTCCAGTTCACGGCGTCGCTCTTCGGCTTCCTCGCGAGAGACGGTGTGGCCGCGACCGGCATGGGGCTGCTGAGCGGGATCTGGGCAGCTGTCGCGCTCGTCACCTTTGCAGGCGAGCCCGGCTCGACGAGCGACGCGTTGGGGCTCTTCCTCCTCGTCGCGGGGGTGGCCATGTGGGCGCCGGCGGCCGCGGCGACAGCGTCGAAGCTGGTTCCGGCGCTCGTTCTCGCGACGGCCGGTCTCCGCTTCCTCGTCGCGGGGCTCCACCAGCTGACCGCGAGCACGGCCTGGGAGGACGCCGCGGGCGTGATCGGGCTCGTCCTGGCGGCACTCGCGGTCTATGCGGCCTATGCGGCCGAGTTCGAGGACGTGCTGAAGCGGCCGCTGCTCCCCCTTGGCCGCCGCGGCGAGGGCGAGCGCGCGGTCGAAGGCACGTACGCCGACCAGGTCGCGAAGCTCGCGCGCGAGCCGGGCGTCCGCCGGCAGCTCTGATCCGCAGGGGACGGTCCCGGGGCAGCCCCGGAACCATCCCCCGCGAGATCGGATTACTCGGCCGGAGGGCCTGCCGGCTCTTCGGCGGCCGGCTCGTCGGCCTCCTGCGTCGGCAGGCTCTGGAACGAGGACTGCTTCGCGCTCGCCTTCGCGGGCACGTGCTTCGGCTTCCACGGCGCCGACGCGTCGGACAGCGCGCGCAGTGCCGACTGGAGCGTCGCGTACTGCGGAGCCGTCAGCTGGTTCGCGAGCGCGTGCAGCTGTGCCTGCGCCGCACTCGTCTGGCCGTTCTGCGAGAACTTCTCGGCGCGGTCGACGAACTTGTCGATCTGTGCCTGCGTCTCGGCATCGACGGTTCCGGTCCGGAGCACCTGGTCGCGGTACGCCCGCACGAGCGCGTAGCTCGGTGCCCACGTGATCCGCGGCTGCAGCTGCGCGTTGAACTGCGCGAACTGTCGGCTCGGACGCGGCCGCGATCTCGTTCTCGGAGAGCGCGGCCGTGGGCGTCAGGCCGAAGGCGTCGAAGCCGCGGGCGATCTCCGTCCCGTAGATGAAGCCGTTGTACCAGTACCCGGACCACATGCCGCCGGTCACGAGCGACGCGGCGCTGACCGGGCCGCGGTCGAAGAAGGCGAGCTCCTTCGGGTGGGCCGAGTCGGTGAAGTCGAACACCGAGATCCCGCCCTGGTACCAGGCCTGGCTCATCACGTCGCGGCCCGGCACCGGCACGAGCGTGCCGTTGTGGGCGACGCAGTTCTCCTGCGAGGTCTGCGGGGCCGGCATCTTGTAGTAGCTCCGGAAGACCATCTTCCGGTCGACGATGTCGAAGATGGCGTTGGCGCCCCAGTTGAGCCGGTCGGTCGTGCGGCAGCGCGCGCCGGTGCCGCCGCCCCACTCGTCGGTGAAGATCACCTTCGTGCCGTCGTTGTTGAACGTCGCCGAGTGCCAGTAGGCGAAGTTGAAGTCGGTGACGTTGTCGATCCGCACCGGGTGCACCGGATCGGAGATGTCGATCAGGATCCCGTCGCCCTGGCAGGCGCCGGCGGCGAGCCCGATCTCCGGGTACGCGGTGATGTCGTGGCAGACGACGCTCTGCGCGACGCTCTGGCCGCCCGGCGCGCGCGGGTCGTCCGCGGCGTAGGTCGGCTGCGTGCCCGACGTGTTCAGCCAGTTGAGGATGCCGCGGACGCCGTAGCGCGGGTCCGGGTGCTGCTCGGACGTGGCGAAGTCGGCCTCGCACGCGCTCGATCCGCACTTGCTGAACAGGCGCGGGTTGCTGACGATCGAGGCGGTCTGCGGCGCCGCCAGCGGCACCTTGATCACGTCGATGCGGAAGTTCGCCGTGTTCGGATCGGCGGTGGAGCTGCCGCCGCTGCAGCCCGCCATCTCGGCGGCCGTGCGGATGCCCGCCGTCCCCGAGACGTAGACGTAGATGTTGGCGGTGTCGTCGGGATCGGTGACGATCGTGTGCGTGTGCGAGCCGCGGCACGTCTGCACGGCCGCGATCTGCGTCGGCGCCGCGATGTTGCTGATGTCGAAGATCCGGACGCCGCGGAACCTCGTCGCCGCGGTGGCGGCGGGGGTCAGCGGTGCAGTCGATCTTGCCCCGCGTCTCCTCGACGGACATGAAGAGCAGGTTGCCCCACACGGACATGTCGCCCTGGCCGCCCGGGCAGACGACCGACGTCTTCAGCGTCGGCGCGGCCGGGTTCGTCAGGTCGTAGACGTTGAAGCCGTGGAAGTTGCCCGCGAACGCGTACTTGCCGCTGAAGGCGATGTCCGAGTTCGCGAAGCTGAGCGAGCCGATGTTCGTCGGGTTGAAGAACCCTGCCGGCCGGTCGTTGTGCGTGAGCAGCTCGAGGCCGCTGCTGGCGGAGCCGGCGTCGAGCCAGCCGGCCGAGAGGCCGATCCGGGGATCCACCTCGGCACGTGCCGCAGCCGGGACGAGAGCGACCAGGACGAGCGCTACTCCGAGCGCCAGCCCGATCAGAGATGGGGTGCGACGACGACGCGAACCGCGTGAACCGAGCATGTGCTCCTCCTGTAACCCCCGACGGACGGCTAGTCGGCCGATCCTATACTGGTGTTTCATGGCGCTCAAGTCGCAGTTCGGGCAGGCCCGGATTCGGGGCTGCTGCGCCGTTGCGCTCGTCCTCCTGCTCGCGGGCTGCGGCGACAAGTCCGCGGAGGGATCGGCGGAGCAGCCGGCCGCGGAGGCGGCGCCGAACATCGTTCAGGCGGGCGCCCCCGGTGAGGGCAGCAGCACGCTGTCGGCGCAGGAGTTCTCGGAGCTCGAGGTGCCGACGCTTCGTCGAGGCCGACGTCCGCTTCATGCAGGGGATGATCCACCACCACGCCCAGGCGCTCCGGATGACGGCACTGGTGCCGAAGCGCTCGGCCGGCAACGGGATCCCGCTGCTCGCCGAGCGGATGGAGATCTCGCAGACCAGCGAGATCGAGCAGATGCAGCGCTGGCTGAAGGACCGCGAGCAGAAGGTGCCGGTGCTGCACAAGGCGCACCTGCACGCCCACGGCCCGCTCGCCGGGATGATGATGCCGGGCATGCTCACGGAGGAGCAGCTGCAGCAGCTCCAGCGGGCGCGCGGCAAGGAGTTCGACGAGCTCTTCCTCACCTTCATGATCCGCCACCATCAGGGCGCCGTGACGATGGTGCACGACCTCTACGCGGCGCAGGGCGGCAACGAGCCGGAGGCGGACGCGTACGCGCGGCACGTCGAGGCCGACCAGGAGATCGAGATCGCCCGCATGCAGCAGCTCCTCGCCGAGCTGCGCTAGACCCGCGCGAACTCGGGCAGCGGCAGCCCCTGCTCCTCGACCACCGTGCGCGGGCCGGGCAGCTCGAGCGTCCGCAGCCAGTGCGCGCGCAGGTTCGGTCGCTCCCAGGCCGCCGGCTCGATGAACCGGCCCCAGCGCGTGAGCATGAAGAGGAAGAAGTCGGCCACCGTCCGCTCGTCGCCGACGAGCCACTCCCGGCCGTCCAGGTGCGCTTCGACGAGGTCGAAGTGGCCGGCCAGCTCGGCGTCGGCGGCCTCCTGGACGCCGTCCGTGCCGTAGCGCTCGGGGTAGAAGTGGCGCATCGCCGTCATCTGCACCGTGTTCGAGAGCCAGAGCAGCCAGCGGTAGAGCTCCGCCCGCTCGCGCGTCCCCACCGGCGGCGCCAGGCGTGCGTCCGGGAACTTCTCCGCCAGGTAGAGGCAGATCGCGGCCGACTCGGTCAGGACGAGGTCGCCGTCCTCGAGGGTCGGGATCTTCCCCCACGGGTTGAGCGCGCAGGTACTCGTCCGAGACCCGCCCGTCCTCGTCGCGCTCGACCCGCACGAGCTCGTAGGGCGCGCCGATCTCGGCCAGCGTCGCGTGGGGCGCCATCGCGGCGGTGCCGGGGAGATAGTGCAGCCGCATCGAGGCGACTCTACTGACCTGCGCATGAGAGGCTGGCGCGATGAGAGCGGCGACTGGCATCCCGCTCCGACGAGTTGCAGGCGAGGCGCGAGCGCCTGCTCGACCACGTCCGCGGCGAGGGGCTGACGGGCTACGTCCTCTTCGGCGCCGACTACATCCGCTACTACACCGCCTTCGAGTTCCTCGCGACCGAGCGCCCGGTGGCCGTGATCGGGAGCCCGAGTGGGGAGCTGGCGGTCTTCGTGCCCGAGTTCGAGGTCGAGCGCGTCCGCGAGGAGGCCGCGTTCGACCGGGTCGACCCGTATCCGGAGTACCCCGGCCTGGAGCATCCGATGCTGCTGCTGGCACGCGTGCTCGCCGACATGGGCATCGGGTCGGCCGGCGCCGACGAGAACGGCTACCCCGGCATCCTCGGCTACGCCGGGCCGTCGCTGAGCGAGGTCACGGGCAAGCCGGTCGTCCCGCTCGGTCCCTTCGTCGAGAGCATGATGGTGCGCAAGAGCGAGGCCGAGGTCACGCTGATCCGGGAGAGCGCGAGGTGGTGCGAGCACGCGCACCGGCTGCTGCAGGAGTACTCGCGCCCGGGCGCGACCGAGGCCGAGGCCGGCCTCCGCGCAGGCCACGAGGCGACGCTCGCGATGCTCGAGGCGCTCGGCTCGGACTACGCCGGCCAGCAGGCCTCGACCGATGGCGTCAGCGCCGGCTACCGCGGCCAGATCGGCCGCAGGAGCGCCTGGGCGCACGCGGTCGCGCACAACATTCCGTTCGAGGAGGGACAGGTGCTCGTGACGGAGAGCGCTGCGCCGATCTGGGGTTACAACGCGGAGCTCGAGCGCGCGCTGGTCGTCGGGACGCCGACCGACGAGATGCGGCGTCTCTTCGACCACACCGTCACAGCACAGCAGATCGCGTTCGACGCGCTGCGGCCCGGCGTGACCTGCGCGGACGTCGACGGCGCCGTTCTGCGCTACTTCGAGGAGAACGACCTGCTCCCGTACTGGCGCCAGCACGTCGGGCACGGGATCGGGCTCCGCAACCACGAGGCGCCGTTCCTCGACGTCGGCGACCGCACCGTCGTCGAGCCGGGGATGGTCTTCACGATCGAGCCGGGGGTTTACTCCAGTGAGCTCGGCGGCTTCCGCCATTCCGACACCGTCGTCGTCACCCCCGACGGGATCGAGATCCTGACCGACTACCCGAAGGACATCGAGAGCCTGACGATCGCGGTCTAGCGCGGTAGAGTCGCCGCGTGAGCAGCTTCGACGTCGCCGCCGAGTCCTACGACCGCTTCATGGGGCGATACTCGAACCAGCTCTCGGCACAGCTCGCCGACCTGGCCGGTGTCGAGGCGGGACAGCGGGTGGTCGACGTCGGCAGCGGGCCGGGGGCGCTGACCGCCGAGCTCGTCCAGCGGCTGGGGGCCGAGAACGTGGCCGCGGCCGACCCGTCGGAGCCGTTCGTCGCCGCCGCGCGCAGCAGGAACCCGGGTGTGGACGTGCGACTGGCCTCCGCGGAGGACCTGCCGTTCGCCGACGACGAGTTCGACGCCGCGATCGCACAGCTCGTCGTGCACTTCATGTCCGACCCCGTCGCCGGGATCGGCGAGATGGCTCGGGTGACCAAGCCCGGCGGGGTCGTCGCCGCCTGCGTCTGGGACCTCGCGGGCGGTCGCGCGCCGATCTCGCCCTTCTGGCAGGCCGTGCACTCGCTCGACGGCGACGTCGAGGACGAGTCGCGCTTCTCCGGCGCGCGCCAGGGCCACCTCGTGCAGCTGTTCGGCCAGGCCGGGCTGAGCGACGTCGAGGAGACGGAGATCACCTCCTCCTCCGCCTATGAGAGCTTCGACGAGTGGTGGCGCCCGTACACCCTCGGCGTCGGGCCTGCCGGCAAGTACGCGCAGTCGCTGGACGAGGACGCGCTGGCGGCACTGCGCGAGCGCTGCCGCGAGGTCTTGCCCGAGGCGCCGTTCACGCAGACGGCCTACGCCTGGGCCGTCCGCGGCCGCGCCTGATCGGCACGGCCGCGGCCCGTCTCACTAGGTGTTCGCGCGCAGCGCGGCGAGCAGCTCCTGGTGCCGCCGCTCCTCGTCGGGCATGCCTTCCTCGATCGGGCCCTTGCGCCGGCGGTCGAGCATCGCCTGCACCGGCTTGACGATGAAGAAGAAGACCGCCGCCGCGATCGCGACGAACTGGATCACGTCCGTGATGAAGGCGCCGTAGCGGAAGACGGCGTCGTTGATCGTGAACGTGAGGCCGCTGAAGTCGGGCTTGCCGATGATCATCGCGATGATCGGCATGACGAGGTTGTCGACGAGCGAGTTGACCACCGCGGCGAACGCGACGCCCATGACGAACGCGACGGCGAGCTCGACGATGTTGCCCCGGAACAGGAAGTTCTTGAATTCCTCGACCATCTCCCTCCCTTTCAGTCGACTTCAGTCGGCGCGACTTTCTCACGTTCGTAGCGCAGTCGCACGCCGTCGTCGCCGAAGCCCTCCTGTGCGGTCAGCCGGAAGCGCCGGAGCGGGAAGTCGCCGTCCGCGAGGGTCGGGCCGCTGCCGACGAAGGTCGGCGCGATCGTCAGGATCAGCTCGTCGATCAGGTCGGCGGCGAGCAGCTGTCCGGCCAGGTCGCCGCCGCCCACGAGCCATGTCCGCCGTAGGCCGCGCTCGCCGATCAGCTCGACGAGGCCTGCGATCTCGCCCGCGTAGCGCTCGACGGGCTCGGCGCCTTCGAGCGGCGCGAGCTCGGCCGCGTTCGTGACGATCCAGGTCGGCTTGCCGGCGTAGGGCCACGACCCGTGCCGGACCATGAATTCCCACGTCCGCGCGCCCATGATCAGCGAGTCGACGTCCTCGTAGAAGTCGCGATAGTCGTTCTCGGCGCCCGTGAGCGTCTGCAGGAAGGACAGATCGTGCTCGTCGCCCGCGATCCGGCCGTCGAGGCTCAGCGCCGCGTAATACGTAATCACGCTGCATACGATCGCAAAACCGCCGGTCCGGAGGTTCCCGAACGCCGTTTCAGGGGTACGGGCGAGCGGATGAGTGAAGCAATCCTCTTCGATCGCGACCAGGTCGAGAAGCTCGACGATCTGGCCGACCGGCCGAAACGGCTCAACCGCGGGAAGCTGCTCTGGGTCGACGTCGACCGCGCCTCCGCGGAGGACGCGAATCGAGTCGCCGAGGCGTTCGGGCTCGACAGCGCGACGAGGGACTGCCTCGCAGACTCGAAGGAAACCGCGGTGTTCAAGGATCACGGCCGCTACATCCACGTGACCACCTACGCGCCCGACGAGGACGACGAGGGGGAGCTGATCGCACTCGAGTGCGTCGTCGGCGAGAACTGGGTGGTCACCGCGCACGATCAACCGATCCCGGTGCTGGAGGAGTTCGCCTCCCGCGTCTCGGGCTCGGGCGACACCGGCTCCCTCGACGGCCCGGGGTTCCTCGCCGCCCTGCTCGAGTGGGTGCTCGGCTCGTACTCGGCGGCATTCGAGCGGATCGAGCAGCGGCTGGAGGAGTTCGACATCCAGGCGATGCGGGGCGATACCGAGGGCCTGCAGGACATCGAGCGGCTGATCGAGATGCGCAAGGAGGTGGGCAAGCTGCGGCGCGCGCTCGCCGCGCACCGCTCCGCGCTCGTCTCGCTCACGCACCCGGAGCTGGAGGCGCTCGGCGACCACGCGTCGAGCGAGCGCTACGAGTCCCTGCTGACCCGCTTCGAGTCGACAGTCCAGGAGGCGCGCGACGCCCGCGAGGCGATCGTCGGCTCGTTCGACGTGCTGATCGCCCGCGGCGGGCACCGGACGAACGAGATCATGAAGGTGCTGACACTCACCTCGGTGATCCTCCTCCCGGGCGCCCTGATCGCGGGCGTGATGGGAATGAACTTCCGGGTGGGCCTCTTCGACGAGTCGGCCCTGTTCTGGGCCGTGGTGGCCGTGATCGTGTTGATCGCGCCGGTCACGATCGGGCTCGCGAAGCTGTGGCGCTGGATCTGAAACGACACGACGTCGACACGGCGAAGGCGCGCGAGCCTTGGTAGCTGCGCGCCGAGCCCAGCGAGCGCCCCTAGCCCGGCTTGCCGGGCTTCGCCGCGCCGAACGCCGGCGGTGCGGGCTGGGCGACGTCGTCCGCCGCCGGCTGCTCCGGCTTGGGCGGCTTCGGCGCCTGCCGCGGCGGATTCGGCTTCGTCGCGACGACGGGCTTCGTGCGGGTGACGGGTTTGGGCTGTTGCTGCCGGACGGGCTTGGTGGAGGCCGCGGGCTTGGAGGTCCGAACCGGCTTCGGCTTCTGCACGGGCTTCGTCCCGGCGCGCTCCACGGCCGGCGCCGCCCTCCCCTGCGAGACCTTGGCCTTCGAGGGCGGCTTGGCGTGGACGACCGCCGTCGTCTTCTTCACCTGGCCCGGCGCGGCCGCGCTCTTGCCCCTTGACGGCGTCGCCGCGTTGCTCGGCTTCGCGCGCGCCGGCTTCGAGACGGCCGCTGCGGAGGCCACGGCGCCGCGGCTCTTGGCCGCCGTCGTCGGCCGTGACGCGCGCGTCGCGTCGGCGCGCCGGACGCTCGGGGTCGCCTGGGCGGGGACGACCTTCGCCGCACGTGCGGCCGGCGGCGAGTCGCTCGCGATCTGCACGCCCTCGTAGCCGGCGCCGCCCGCGATCGCGACGGCCGCGAGCCCGACCGCGACCTTCGCGGTCACGCCGGCCGCGGTCCCGGCCGCAACAGTCGTTCCGGCAGCCGCGCCGATCGTCGGCAGCCCGGCGGCGGCGGATGCGCTCGGCGCGCCCTTGAACAGGGTCAGCGAGAAGGGAAGCGGCAGGACCGCGAGCGCCTTGAACGCGCGCCGGTGCTTGATGCTGCGGGCCGCCGTGCGCGCGCAGCTCGGGCACTCGTCGATGTGGGCGAGCAGGCGCCGGCGCTCCTTCCGGCTGAGCCGGCCGTCCGTGGCCCGCGAGAGCGCGAGCTCCGCGCTGTCGCAGGTGACGAGGTTCTCGAGCTCCTCGGCCAGGGAGCGGCGTGCGCGGAAGATCAGCGTCTCCAGGGCGGACTGGGAGACGTCCAGCAGCTCTCCGATCTCGCCGTAGGAGCGACCTTCGAGCTCGCGCAGCACGAGCGCCTGGCGTTGCGTCGGCGGGATCCGCTGCAGCGCGCGGACGAGGTCGTCGATCGAGGGCCCGTCGTCGTCCGTCTCGGCGGCGGGCAGCTCGACGTCGAGCTCCACCTCGCGCGGACGCGTCTGCAGCTGCCGGAAGCGCTGCCGGATCAGGTTGTGCGCGATCGTGATCAGCCAGTTCTTGGGCGTCCGGGGCACCTCGCCCCGCTCGAGCGCGCGGAGCGCGTTCACGAACGTCGTCTGGGTGACGTCCTCGGCGTCGGCGCGGTTGCCGAGCACGGCGTACGCGTAGCGGAAGATCTCGGGCGCATGGTCGCGGTAGAGCTCGTCGAGCTCGCGCGCAGCCTCGATCCCTCGTGCGGTCGTCGCCACGGTCTCAGCATGCCCGGAAATCGCGCACGTGCACGATGCCGCACAAACTTCTTACAACTGGGTGCGCAAGCCGGCGGCCCGCGCGGATCTACCCCTTCGACGACCCCCGTCGCCGAGCGCGCGCGGAATGGCGGCTTCCGTGACGACGCGAGGTTGCGAGGCCGGGCTCGCGCCCGGCCTCGCTCGTTCTACGACCAGCGCAGGACGTCGACCGAGACGATCGCGTCCGGGTTGATGAAGCGGTCACCCAGCATCGGCCATTCGCCCTCGCCCACATCGCCGAGCTCGAGGATCGTCTTCTGCGCGAGCACGAGCGCGTCCTCGTACGAGGGCGAGCCGCCGACGAGGATCGTCTCGCCGTCGCGGAGGCGGACGACGACACGGCGCTGGTCGAGCACGGGGCGGACGTGCTCCTCGGCACCGATCGGAGTCGGGGTGACCGGGGGCTCGACGACTGCGTGCATGACGTCTCCCTTCCAGGGGGTTGGCGGCTGCCGGCGGACGCCACACCGGCGTCCTCATTGTGCTGCGCGGGCGGCGCCCGAGGCTTCCCCCGGAAGCGGGATTCTCCGTAGGCTGGCGGCATGGCGGAGTCCTGGCGCGTCTGCATGATCTGCACGATCCGGCCGATTGCGGAGACGCTTGCGGCCCACCTGCGCGAGCTCGGGCACGAGCCCGTCGCGATCGTCTCCCCGCGCCGCCCGGAAGGCGACCCGCAGCCCGAGTTCCTGGAGCTGAACGCGTGGAGCGCCCCTCCCGACGTCGATCTGCTCTTCGCCAAGGACAAGTGGTCGATCGAACGGCTGCTCCGCGCCTACGAGCCGGATCTGACGATCTGCTGGGGCTTCCCCTGGAAGATCCCGCAGGCAGCCCTCGACGTGGCGCGACTCGGGTCGATCAACGGGCATCCGGCGCTGCTGCCCCGCCACCGCGGCCCGATCCCCTTCGCCTGGACGCTCCGGACGGGAGACACCGACTGGGGCTTCACCTGGCATCGCATGGACGCCGAGCTCGACACCGGCAACATCCTCGCCCAGGGAAGCGACCCGATCCGGGACGACGACTGCGACATCGGCGAGTTCGGGCCACGGTTGCTCGCAACGGCGGTCGGGCTGCTCACGCAGGCGCTCGAACGGGTCGCCGCCGGCGATCCCGGCGACCCGCAGTCGGAGGAGGGCGCGACCTGGGCCGGCCACTTCGAGGACGACGAGTACGTCCGGATCGACTGGTCGCAGCCGGCGCGGGCGATCCACAATCAGGTGCGCGCCTGGCAGATGACGTTCGGCATGTCCGGCCTGCGCGCTCCGGTCGCCGACCTCGACGGCGAGCAGGTCGTCGTGCTCCAGACGAGGCTGACCGACCCCGGCAACGATGCCCGGCGAATCGACTGCGGCGACGGCCCGATCTGGGTCGTCGCCACCGAGCCCGTCTGACGCATCCTCCTCCCGGAGGACTGCAAATCGTCCGCGCGATCGAGGGGTTCAGCCGTACCTTGAACGTATGTGGCGCTTCGTCATCGTCCTGATCGCAGCGGTCGCGATCCTCGCCCCCACCCCAAGCGGGGGCGGCACGACCCAGCCCGAGCTCGCGTTCACGCGGGCCGGGGACATCTGGACGATCGGCGCCGACGGCAAGCGCGCGCGACCTCTCCTCCGTGACGCGTATGCACCCTCCTGGTCGCCCGACGGCTCGCGGCTTGCGTTCGTCTCGCGCCGCTCGGGCGACGAGGAGATTTACGTGGCGAATGCGAACGGGAGCGGCGTGCGGCAGCTGACGAAGCTGCCCGGGCCCGATCTCAGCCCGGCCTGGTCCTCGGACGGTCGGCGACTGGCGTGGAGCAGGAATGCCGAGATCTGGACGATGAGCGCGACCGGATCCGGCAAGAAGCGCCTGGTCGGCAAGGCGGCCGCCTGGCACGAGCACCACTCGCCCGCCTGGTACGGCGCCGCGATCGTCTACAGCTCGACCCGCGTCTCCGCGTTCAACACGGAGCTCTTCCGGGTCCCCGCGAAGCGGTTGACCTTCACGAAGGGGTCGGAGGCCGTCTTCGGCGACGACGCAATGCCGGACTTCAGCCCGGACGGCCGCCGGATCGCGTTCACCTCGAACCGCGACCAGCAGGGCGAGATCTACGTGATGAACAGGGACGGCAGCGGCCAGAAGCGGTTGACGCGCCGCGCGGGCGACGACTGGTTCCCGCGTTTCTCTCCGGACGGCACGAAGATCTCCTTCACGCAGCTGCCGGGCACGATCTGGACGATGAACGCCGACGGCACCGGGTTGAAGAAGCTCACGTCCGGCACGGACGCCGACTGGCGCCCGTAGCGCCGGCTACTCGCTGCTGAGCACGTCGATCGACGCGACCGAGCCCGGGCGGATGAAGCGCCCGTCGAGCTCCGGCCACTCGCCCGTCGAGTCGGCCGTGCTGAACTGCGTCATCAGCTCGCGCGCCGCGGTCACCGCCGTGTCGCGGTCGTCGTAGGACGCCAGCTCCAGCAGCTCGCCGCCGAGCAGCCGCACGACGATCCGGCGCGTGCCCGCTACGACCGGGGGTGCGGCCGGGCCCCGCTCGGCCAGGATCTGCTCGAAGGAGCGCAGCGGCACCGGAGGCGCCTCGAAGTTCGACGGGGCGGGGCCGACAGGCTCCGGCGTCGTCGGGGGATCGACCGCTCCGATCAGGCCGACCGCCACGGGCGCTGCCGCACCGCTCGTGAACTCGTACATCAGCTCTTTCTCCCTCTCCGGCCGCCGCAAGAGACCGGGGTCGTACGCCGCATTGGGGTGACTATGGGAGGCCGTTGCGTGCGCGGCGTCCCTCTAGAGGGTGAATCGTCCTCAGGGACGACGGCAAATCGACCGCGCGGCCGATGCCGAGCCGCCTGCGCCGCCCGTACTGTCGTGACAGACGAAAGGAGGTGTGATGCTGAACTGGGAGCACTCGAGACCTGCCCGGCCCCGCCCGCAGCGACGCCCGCGCGGCGCCCGGCAGATTGCGCTCGCGGCGCGTGCGGAGCAGCGGCGCGAGCAGCGCCGCAGGTTCCGGCGCAGCCGGTGAGAACGGCCGAAGCGGCCGGAGGCATCACAGCCTCCGGCCGCGTCCGGCCCTAGAGGGGAATCAGGAGCTAGGAGTCGTCTCCGTCGCCGAGCACGGTGACGGCCTTGACGGTCTCGCAGTTGACCCAGGTGTCCGTCGACGTCTCCTTGGCGTTGATCCAGAGGACGTCGTTGCCGGCGCCGCAGTCGATCGTGTCGACCTGCTTGTCATGCGCGAGTGCGTGGAGGATGTCGTCCCCGTCCCCGCCCTGCTGCCTGTCGGTGCCGCGGCCGGGCCAGAGGCGGTCGTTGCCGGGGCCGCCGTCGAGCGAGTCGTCGCCCGGGCGCCCGCGCAGGATGTCGTCGCCCTCGCCGCCGACGAGCGCGTCGTTGCCGTACCCGCCCCAGGCGCGATCGTTGCCGGGACCGGCGTCGATCGAGTCGTTGTCCTGGTTGCCGTGCAGGCGGTCGTTGCCGGCGAGGCCGTTGATCGAGTCGTTGCCCTTGCGGCCAACGACGTAGTCGTTCCGGTCGGTGCCCGTGAGCACGTCGGCGCGGTTCGTGCCCTTGATCACGACGGCCGCGACAGCGGTGGTCGCGAGGGCGAGCGTCGCCAGTGCGGCGATCGCTCCGAAGATGTACCTGGCGTTCTTCATTCGAGAGATCCTCCTCGTAGGCGAAGCTGACGGACGCATCCTTCCCCCTGCTGTCAGCCGCCCGTTCGCCGAACGTAAAACGCGCGTAAAACGCGTTCAGGCGTGCATGAGCGGCCGCGACGTGCCTGCGGCGTCGGGCTGCGGCAGGCGGACGGTGAAGACGGTCAGCGCCCCGGGAGTGCTCTCCACGGCCACCGTTCCCCCCATCCCCTGAGCGAGCTCCTTGACGATCGCAAGCCCGAGCCCCGTCCCGACGGGGCGCTCGCGCCCGTAGCGGGAGTAGAGGTAGAAGCGGTCGAAGGCCTGGCCCAGCTCCTCGGGCTGCAGGCCCGGGCCCGTGTCCTCGACGCGAATCGAGCCCGGCGCCGTCACGATCCGGACCGAGCCGCCCGCGGGCGTCAGTCGGAGCGCGTTCTCGACGAGGTTGGAGACGATCTGGAGCGTGCGGTCGGCGTCGCCGATCGCGGGCGCCGGCGGCCCGTCCGCCTCGAGCGTGACGTCGAACTCGCGCGCCTGCACGTCGTAGCGGCGCAGCGCCTCCTGCGCGATCGCGCGGAGGTCGATCGGCTCCCGCCGGACGCTGAACTCGGCCTTGCGCATCCGCCCGAGGTCGAGCAGGTCGCCCACCAGGCGCTCGAGCCGCCGCGACTCGCTGACGATCGTCGCGGCCGCCTCCTCCATCGGCAGGGCGCCCTCGGCGACGCCTTCCGCATAGCCGCGGATCGCGGTCAGCGGCGTCTTCAGCTCGTGGCTGACCGAGAGGAGGAACGCCTGCTCGGCCTCACGCGCCCGCGTCAGGGCGACGGCGACGTCGTTGAAGCTCTCCGCGAGCAGCGCCAGCTCGCGTGCGCCCTCGACCGGGACGAGCGGCGGCGTCGACGTCGAGTCGGCGAGCGCCCGTGTCGCGACCGCGACGCGGTGCACCGGTCTCGCAATCGCGCGGGCGAGCAGGAACGCGATCAACGCGGCCAGCGCGGCCGTGGCGAAGGCCGCCAGCACGAGCCCTTCCAGATGCGGCCGCCAGGCCGAGTTGGTCGAGCTCGCCGGGCGCAACAGGATGAAGCCCTTCCCGTTCACGAGCCGCGCCGCGTACAGGTAGCGGGTGCCGTCCTCGGTGAGCGTGCCGTCGAGCCGCGCGCCGCGACGGAGGCGGGCCGCGCGCTCCGGCGGCAGCAGGCTCGCTGAGCCGTCGAGGGGGACGCTGCACGACCCGCTCGTCCTGGCGGTCGAGGAATTCCTGCAGCGAGCGCAGCCTCGAGAACGGCACCAGCGCCTCGCGCTCCCGCTCGACCAGAAGATCGAATTGCGCCGAGACGTCGCGAAGCGTGTTCCGCTCGACCGCGCGGCGGGTGAGGATCGCGCCGAGCGCCAGAGCAAGGGCGAGGGAAAGGAGGGCGACGAGCGCGATCGAGGCGAACAGCCGCGCCCGCAGCGACCGCAGCTTCACGGCCGGCGGCCTTGTAGCCGGAGCCCCTCACGGTGCGGATCGAGTCGGGCCGGCCGAGCTTGCGGCGGAGCTGCGCGACATGGACGTCGACCGTGCGCGTGCCGCCCGCGTAGCTCATGCCCCAGACGCGGTCGAGCAGCTGATCGCGTGAGACGACGATGCCCGCGTTCTCGAGCAGGTAGGCGAGCAGGTCGAACTCCTTGCCCGTCAGCTCGACGGTCTCGCCGGCGACGCGCACCTCGCGGGCCTGCGGATCGACCGCGACGTCGCCGAGCTCGAGCAGCTCGTCCGCGTGGTCGGGCTCGTGCGCCGGAGCACGGCCTTCACACGTGCGGCCAGCTCGCGGGGCGAGAACGGCTTCGAGACGTAGTCGTCGGCGCCGACCTCGAGGCCGGCGACGCGGTCGACCTCCTCGTCGCGTGCGGTCAGCATCAGCACCGGCACGTCCGAGCGCGCGCGGATGCTGCGGCAGACGTCGAAGCCGTCCGCTCCCGGAAGGCCGATGTCGAGGATGACGAGCCGCGGGCGCAGCTGCTCGAGCGATCGAGCGCCTCCTCGCCGGAGCGCACCCAGGCGACGCGGTAGCCGCTCTGCTCGAGATAGGCGCGAACGAGAGAGCCGATCGACTCCTCGTCCTCCACGAGCAGGAGCTGCGGCCCCGGCGTGCCCGCTGGGTGGAGCTCCGCCGCGCCCGTCGCGGTCATCTGCGAGTGGCGCGGACCTCGTTCGCCGGAGCGTCGCCGTCGCGAATCACGGTCGCGACCATACCGCGCCGGAGCTCGGCGTACGCGGCCGGCTTGCCACCGATCGTGATCGCGGCTCCGGCGGCGACCGGGATCGGGACGAGCGTGCCGTCGCGCTCGAGCAGCGTCAGCGTCCCGCCGGCCTTGTTGCGGATCGTGCCGCGATCGACGCGGTAGTCGTGGAGGACGCCGCCGTCCTTGACGAGCACCTCCGCGCGCACGAGCTTGGGGCCGAAGAAGTAGTTGCCGAGCGACCCGGGCAGAGCGAGCCCCGGCTGCGCCACGAGCAGCGTCGCATTGACCGCGAGCAGCGCCGCAACGAACCAGAGCCCCTTCGAACGCTTCCTGCGCATGGGCGCATTGTGGCCGCTGCGCGTCAACATGTCGTGCCCCTGACGTAAGGGGCGTGTAAAACCGTCGATCGCCCGCGTGGATGCCGTTTGCGGGCCGACCGTCCCGAGCAGAACGCGCTCGTGGGGGCTGCAAGGGTCGTGCGGCACGTCTGGTCGGGAATGATCCTGGCCGGTCTCGCCATCGCCGCGCTCGTCTGGGCGCTCTGGCCGCAGCCGACCAACGCGATCGAGCCCGCGGCCGAGCCGCGGCCGGTCGGCGTGCTGGCGCTCGATCGAGCCCGATCGGCGGACGCCGGGCCGCCGGAGGTCCCGTCGGAGGCCGAGCTCGAGGTCGACTACGTGCGGGACTCGCCCGAGGAGCTCGGAGCCGATCCCCTCCCGGGCGCGGAGCTCACGCCGGAGCCGCCGCCCGTCGCAGGCTGAGCTCGCGTGCCGCCAGCGCGCCATCAGCAGCCCGGTCGCGCCGGCGACGGCGAAGCTGAGCTGGGTGCCGCCGACCGCGCAGAGCCACCCGGCGAGGAGGCCGCCGAGCGGCGCCAGGCCCGCGAACGCCCAGAGGTAGAGGCTGACGACGCGGCCGCGCAGGTGATCCGGGCGCCCGAAGCTGCAGGATCGAGTTCGCGTTCGACGTCCAGAGCGTGAAGCAGACGCCGGTGACGAAGAGCAGGACGGCGCACGGCCACGACGGCGCTGGAGCGGAGCGAGCACGAGCAGGCAGATGCTGAAGCCGGCCGTGCCGGAGCACGAGCACCTTCCAGCTCGCGCGGCCGAGCGCCGCGGAGAGCAGGGCGCCGACGAGCGCGCCGCCGCCGAAGGAAGCGGAGAGGATCCCGAACACCTCCGGCCCCGTGTCGAGCGTGTCCGACGCGAGCAGCGGCAGGATCACGTGGAAGTTGAAGCCGACCGTGCTGACGACGGTGACGATCGCGAGCACGAGCCGTGTGTCGCGGCGAGCGGCGTCACCCAGGCGAAGCCCTCGCGGATCCCGCGCATCATCGTCGGCGGCTCGCCGCTCGCGCTCCAGCGGCACGAGCTCTTCCTCCGCATCATCAGCAGGCCGGCGAGGACGGCGAGGAAGCGTGAACGGTGTTGATCGCGAAGCAGACGCCGACGCCGAACGCGGCGATCAGGACGCCGCGACCGCGGGGCCGACGACGCGGGAGGCGTTGAAGAGGCTCGCGTTCAGGGCGACGGCGTTCGGGAGCTCGTCCCGGCCCACCATCTGGAAGGTGAGTGCGTGCCGCCCGGGCGCGTCGAAGACGAGCGCTGTGCCGCCGAGCGATGGCCAGCACGTAGACGACCCAGAGCGTCTCCAGTGCCGGTGAGGACGAGCGTCGCGAGGATCGCGGAGAGGATCATGGAGGCGGTCTGCGTCCCGATCACGAGCTTGCGGTTGTCGATCCGGTCGGCGACGACGCCCGCGAAGAGGCCGAAGACGGTGAAGGGGATGAAGCGGCAGAAGGCGAGCGCGCCGACCGCGAGCGGGGAGCTCGTCAACTCGACGACGAGCCATGCGAGCGCCACGTTCTGCATCCAGGTGCCGCTGACCGAGATCACCTGGCCGGTGAAGAAGAGGCGGTAGTTGCGGTGGCGCTTCAGGCTGGCGAACGTGCGCGCGTTGAGCGCGAGCAGCGCCGCCGTCACAGAAGCCGCCCCAACGGCTCGATCGCGCGCTCGAGGGCGGCGAGCTCGTCGTCGTCGAGGCCCCGCAGCCGGTCGGCGAGCCAGGTCGTCCGGCGGGCGCGAACGCGCTTGAGCAGCCGTTCGCCCTCGTCGGTCAGCGCCAGGCCGACGCGGCGGCGATCGCTCTCGTCGCGGACGCGCTCCAGCAGACCCGCCTTCTCGAGCCGGTCGACGTGGCCGGAGAGCGCCGGCGCGGAGATCCCCTCCTCCGCCGCCAGCTCGCGCAGGCTCAGGCCGGGGTTGAGGCGGATCAGCCAGAGCAGCGTCACCTGCCGGCTCGTGACGCCGAGCTGCTCGGTCTCCTTGCGCAGCTCGCGGGCGAGGCGCAGCAGCACCGGCCGCAGCTCGTTGGCGACGGCGAGAGGGTCGGCGATAACGTCATTAACCATTAACGTGGTTATGAGTTTACCAGCCCGGAGCACTTTCGCGCGTCCCCCGCTCGGGGGACGCAGCTACGAGCTCGCGACGAACCGAGCGATGCGGCGCCCGATCTGCGGGCCCTGATCCTCCTGGAGGAAGTGGCCGGCGCCGGCGACGATCTCGGCCTCTCCGGCGCCCGGGATGTGCTCGGCGATCCGCTCGGCTGCGCGCGGCGAGAAGATCGGGTCGCTGTCCGAGAAGAGCACGAGCGCGGGCCGGTCCCAGCCGGCGAGCGCCTCGCGAACCGCCATGTGCGCGGGCAGGTCGGGGTGGTCCGGCGAGATCGGGACGAGGTCGGGGAAGGCGAGGATCCCCGCTTTCGACTCCGGCACCGGCCACGGCGCGCTGTAGGCGTCGACGACCTCCTCGCTGATCGGCTGTACCGCCGAGAGCGCGACGAGCCGGCCGGGGACGACCTCGGTCGCCGAGCCGGCGCAGCCAGTCGCGGAAGCGCAGCCACTCGTCCGACGGCGGACGCCCGCCGCCGATGCCGGTGTTCATGATCACGAGCTTCGAGACGCGCTCCGGGTTCTCGACGGCGAGCCGCAGGCCGACCGGGCCGCCCCAGTCCTGCACGACGACGGTTGCGTCGCGCAGGTCGAGCTCCTCCGCCAGCCTGGTGATCGAGCGAACGTGGAAGTCGTAGGAGTAGTCCTCGACGCGGAGCGGCTTGTCCGAGCGGCCGAACCCGAAGTAGTCGGGCGCGATCGCGCGCGCCGACGGCGTCAGCTCCGGGATGATCGTCCGGTAGAGGTACGACCACGTCGGCTCCCCGTGCAGGAGCAGGACGGCGGGGCCGGAGCCCTCGTCGAGGTAGTGCAGGCGCAGGCCGTCCTGCTCGACGTAGTGCGGCTCGAAGGCGTAGCCCGGTAGGCCGTCGAAGCACTCGTCCGGCGTGCGGTAGGCCTCCACGCGGCGACTCTACGCCGTGCGTGGTTTTCGGTGCGTTCGGGGATGACGACGCAATGGCCGACCGCCCGCCCCCGCGCGACCCCGCCGACGACGAGACCGTCATCTCCGACGGCTGGGGCCCCGAGAGCGAGGTCTTCGTCGAGCAGCGCGAGGAGATCGTGGAGCCGCCGCGCAGGCGGATGCCGACGATCTGGCCGTGGCTGCTGGCCCTGCTCGTGCTCGTGCTCGCCGGCCTGGGCGCGATCTACTTCCTCTCCCGCGATGACGACGACGACCAGTCCGCGGCTCCGACGACGTCGGCGACGACGACGAGCGCGACGACGACCGCGGCGGAGCGCACGGTGCCGGACGTCGTCGGCACGACCTCCTCCGAGGCGACGGAGACGCTGCGCGACGCGGGCTTCGAGGTGAACCTCGTCCCGGTGCCGTCCGATCGCCCGCCCGGCACGGTCGTCGCGCAGGCTCCGCGCGCCGGCGCCGAGCAGCCCGAGGGGCCGACGTCCGCCTCAACGTCGCGGAAGCGGCAGGGTCGACGACCGGAGAGACGGGCGGGCGAGACGACCACCGGCGCGACCACGACGGAGCGACGACGACATCGGCGACGACCACCGCCGCGACACCGACGCCGCCGCGTCCGGCGGTCATCCCCGACGTCGTCGGCCAGGAGCTCGCGGAGGCGGCGCGCGCGTTCGCCGACGAGGGGCTGAAGGTCGCGGTCGCGTCCGTGCCCTCACGCGAGGCCGCGGGGCGTGTTGTCGCTCAGGCCCGGCCGGCCGGGACCGAGCTGCGCCGCGGCGACACCGTCCAGCTGAACGTCTCCGAGGGCGCGGAGCCGCAGGCGGACGCGTCGGTCCCGCGCGTCACCGGGCAGGAGCTCGAGCAGGGCCGAGGCGCGCTCGAGCAGGCCGGCTTCGAGGTGCTCGCGCTCACCGTTGGCGACCGCGAGATCAGGAACGAGAGCACGATCCTCTCGCAGTCGCCGGGCGGCGGCGCGTCGGTCCCGCGCGGCTCGCTCGTGCTCGTCTACGTCTAGCCGGTACCGCTACTTCGGCGCGGGGTCGAGCTTGTAGCCGACGCCGTAGCGCGTCTGGATGAACGTGTGCCGCGGCGCGCGCGTGTCGACCTTCTCGCGCAGCTTGCGGACGAAGACGTCGACGGTGCGGTCGCGATGCGAGGCGCGGCGGCCCCAGACCCGCTGCAGCAGCTCGTCGCGCGTCAGCACCCGGCCGCGGTCGAGTGCGAGCGCGTAGAGGAGGCGGAACTCCGTCGGCGTCAGCTCGGCGCTCTCGCCGTCGACGTACGCCTGGACGTTGCGCGGATCGAGGCGGAGCTCCTCGACCTCGATCTCGTCGCCGCGTCTCGGCTCTTGCGCGCGCGTGCCGCGGCGGGCCGCCGCCGCGACGCGCGCCGCAAGCTCCTTCATCGAGAACGGCTTCACGAGGTAGTCGTCCGCGCCGAGCTCGAGCGCGTTGATCCGGTCGTGCTCGGTGCCGCGGGCGCTGACGACGACGATCGGCGTCCCGATCCCCTCGCCGCGCGCCTGCTCGATCACGCGCCAGCCGTCGATCCCGGGAAGCATCAGGTCGAGCACGCAGACGTCGGGCTGCTCGAAGCGCAGCCGCGCGAGTCCCGTCTCCCCGTTCGCGACGCCGACGGCGTCGAACCCGGCCGCGGTCAGGTGCCGCGCCATCCCCTGGGCGATGACGTCGTCGTCCTCGATGATCAAGACCTTGGCCATGCGTGCATCATGCAACTCCGGCTCGATCCCGAGGGGTGAAGGAGTGGTAACGGCGTGGTGAACGCGGACGCGGTGCGCGGCCAGGTGCTGCTCGAGGAGAGCCGCGAGGCCGTCGTCGTGCTCGACGCCGCCGGGCGCGTCGTCGCCGCCAGCCGTCGCGCACGGCAGACGCTCGGGCTGCGGGAAGGCGACGAGCTCGGCGCCGAGCTGCTCGCGAGCGACCGGGCACTGATCGTCCCCTACCGGGTCGAGGGCCGGAACGAACGGCTCGTCTACCTCTCGGAGACCGGCGACCTGGCCGCGTACGAGGAGCTGCGCTCGGGCTTCACCGCGGCCGTGTCGCACGAGCTGCGCACGCCGCTGGCTCGCCTGCTCTCGCTGCTGGAGCTCGCCGAGCTGCCCGGCGAGGACATCCCGGAGCTCGTCGACCAGGCGCGCCGCGAGGTCGACGCGATCCGCGAGCTGATCGACGAGGTGCTCTTCCTCGCCGAGCTCGAGTCGGGCGCGCGCGTCGTCTCGCTCGGGCGCAGAGCCGGTGCTCCCCGTGCTCGAGGAGGTCGCGGCGGAGCTCGAGGAGCAGGCGGCCCGGGCGGGCGTCGCCCTCCATGTCGAGGGCGACGCGGACGCGACGGCGGAGGTGCGGCCGCGGATGCTCCGCGTCGTCGCCCGCAACCTCGCCGAGAACGCGATCCGCTACGCCGGCCCCGGAGCGAACGCGACGCTCTCCGTGCGCCGCGAGAACGGTGCCGTCGTCATGCGGATCGCCGACGACGGCGTCGGCGTGGGCGAGAGCGACCTCTCGCGGCTGTTCGAGCGCTTCTACCGCGCCGACCGCTCACGGCACACGCGCGGCACGGGGCTCGGGCTCGCGATCGTGAAGCACGTCGTCGCCTCGGCGGGCGGGACCGTCGAGGCCCGCGGCCAGCGCGGCCGGGGCCTCGAGATCCGCTGTGTCTTCCCTACGAGCTCTGCGCGTTGACGAAGCTGACGCAGTCGCCCTGGTTCTTGAACGCAGGGTCGTCGAACGTCTGCCAACCGCCGTCCTTGCACTCGTCCTTCGATGACGGGGCGAAGGCCGACCTCGAAGTCGTAGGTCGTGTCGTTGAACGTGACGCCGTCCGTCGCGACGGTGTAGCTCGGGTTGAACGTGCCGATGTTGACTCCGATCCCGAGCACCTCGGCATTCGGGCAGAGCGTCTTCAGCGTCGCGAGCGTGTAGAGCGGCGGGCCGCCCGCGCCGGCGACCAGTGAGCACGTGCCGTCCGTCACGGTCCGTGACGACCAGAACTGGCCGGCGTCCACGTCCCACTGCTGCCACGTCGCGGGGACGACGACGCCGTTCCAGTAGGGCTCGTAGACGAGCGTCGTGAAGCCGCCCTCGGCGCCGCCGTTGATGTCGAGCTGGAGCTGGTACGACGCTGCGGCCGTCGGGGCCGTGTTGCCCGGGGCCTGGTAGGTCCAGTACGAGAGCTGGCTCACGTCCGCGATCGACGTGCCCGCATGCGCGAAGGTGTAGTAGTCGGCCTTCGCCGCCGTGGTCGCGTCCGTCGTCAGCTCGAGCGAGCCACTGCCGAGCCCGGGAGGCGCGCGTAATCCTCGGTG
This sequence comes from uncultured Gaiellaceae bacterium, assembly GCA_963827015.1. GTDB lineage: Bacteria > Actinomycetota > Thermoleophilia > Gaiellales > Gaiellaceae > Gaiellasilicea. Next base: position 67,862 of record CAWGZI010000002.1, read on the forward strand.
AAGCGGTGCGCGCCGCCTGGGCGCGTGTCTTCCGGCCCCCAGTCGGCCGAGTTCTGTGTGACGACGACCGTGGCCGCAACCGCGACGGTCGTCAGTACGAGCGCCACTGCGCCCAGGAGCGCGAGCGCCGCTGTCGCGCGCACGCTGGTCCGCTTCCGCATTCGATCTCCCCCTGTCCTCGCGCGCCGCCGTCCATGGCGGCGCAGTCGGCGGACTATGCCAGGTGGGGCGGTCGCCCGTTCACCACCCTTTCACCGGATCTTCACCGGCCCGAAGCCCCCCGGGCAGGGGACCGCAGGAAGACTCGCCGCATGACGAACAAGCGAGAAACGATCACGAGTGGTTGCGCTGGTCCTCGGGCTCCTGGCCCTGGCCGGCTGCGGCGGGGGCCGCGGGGGCGACGAGGACGCGAGCGGGACCACGGCCGCTGCCGGGACCGGCGGCGGCACCCTCTCCGGCCGGATCCAGGCCGACGGCTCGAGCACGGTCGGCCCCTTCACCACGGCGGGCGCCGAGCGGTTCCAGCAGGAGCAGCCGGACGTCCAGGTGACGGTCGGCGTCTCCGGCACGGGCGGCGGCTTCGAGCGCTTCTGCCGCGGCGAGACGGACCTGTCGAACGCCTCCCGCCCGATCAAGGACGAGGAGGAGCAGGTCTGCACGGACGCCGGCATCGAGCACGTCGAGTTCCAGATGGCGAACGACGCGCTCACGGTCGTCGTCAACACGGACAACGACTGGGTCGACTGCCTCACAGTCGACCAGCTCGCGAAGATCTGGGGGCCCGACTCGGAGGCCGACAGCTGGAACGACGTCGACCCGGCCTTCCCGGACGAGAAGCTGTCGCTCTTCGGCCCTGGTACCGACTCGGGCACGTTCGACTACTTCACCGCCGAGGTCAACGGCGAGGAAGGCGCCAGCCGCTCCGACTACGCGGCCAGCGAGGACGACAACACGATCGTCACCGGCGTGTCGGGCGAGAAAGGAGGGCTCGGCTACTTCGGCTTCTCCTACTTCGAGGAGAACCAGGACAAGCTGAAGGCGGTCGAGATCGACGGCGGCGACGGCTGCGTCGCCCCGAGCGTCGCCACGGCGCAGGACGGCACGTACAAGCCGCTCTCGCGGCCGCTCTACATCTACGCGAAGAAGGAAGCTCTCGCCCGCCCGGAGGTGGAGGCCTTCCTCCGCTACCTGCTCGAGAACGAGACGGCGATCTCCGAGGCGGCCCAGTTCGTCCCGCTCACCGACGCGCAGCTCGAGAAGGCGAACGCGGATCTCGAAGGCGCGCTCCGGTAGTGGAGGCGGCGGAGCTCACGCTTCGCGCCTCGCGGCGCAGGATCGGCGAGGACGTCGTCAAGGGCGTCCTCGCCGTCTGCGCCCTGATCTCGGTCGCGACGACGATCGGGATCGTCGTCGCACTCTTCGTCGCCCGCGTTCGAGTTCTTCCAGGAGGTCTCGCTCGGGGACTTCCTCGGCGGCACGGAATGGGCGCCGCTGTTCGAGCCGGCGCACTTCGGCGTGCTGCCGCTGATCGCCGGGACGCTGCTCGTGACCGCGATCGCGAGTGCCGTCGCGATGCCTTTCGGCCTCGGCGCCGCCGTCTATCTGAGCGAGTACGCCTCGCCGCGGGTGCGCGGGTTCCTGAAGCCCGCTTTCGAGCTCCTTGCCGGCATCCCGACGATCGTCTTCGGCTACTTCGCCCTCACGTTCATGACGCCGCTGCTGCGCGACCTCGGGATCCAGGTCGACATCTTCAACACGCTCTCCGCCGGGCTCGTGATGGGCGTGATGCTGATGCCGACGGTGGCGTCGCTGTCCGAGGACGCGATGGGAGCGGTGCCGCGCGACCTCCGCGAGGGCGCCTACGCGCTCGGCTCGACGAAGGTGCAGGTGGCGACCCGGATCGTCGTACCCGCCGCCGTCTCGGGCATCGTCGCCTCGTTCGTGCTCGCGATCTCGCGCGCCGTGGGGGAGACGATGATCGTCCTCGTTGCGATGGGCCAGCAGCCCGATCTGACGTTCGACCCGCGCGAGGCGGCCGAGGCGATGACGGCGTTCATCGCTGCGACCGGAGCCGGGGACGTCCCGACGGGGTCGCTCGAGTACAAGACGATCTTCGCCGTCGGCGCGACCCTGTTCGTGCTGACGCTGGCGATGAACGTCGTCGCGATCCGGCTGGTCCGCAGGTACCGCGAGGTCTACGAGTGAGCCGCGCGCTGAAGGGCGGCCTCTTCAAGGGCCTGCTGCTGTTCTCGCTCCTCGTCGGCTTCCTGATGCTGGCCGTCCTGCTGATCGACGTCTTCCGCGACGGGCTGCCGTACCTCGACCTGGCGCTGCTGACGAACCCGCCCTCGTCCGACCCCGAGATCGCGGGCGCCCGGCCGGCGATCCTCGCCACGCTCTACATCGGCGTGCTGCTGCTCCTCTTCGTCGTCCCGATCGGCGTCGGCACGGCTGTGTACCTCGAGGAGTACGCGGACAAGAGCCGCTGGTACAACCGGCTGCTCGAGATCAACGTCCAGAACCTCGCGGCCGTGCCGTCGATCGTCTACGGGATCCTCGGGCTCGCCTTCCTCGTCCGCGGGCTCGGGCTCGGGCGCGTGCTGCTGGCCGGGGCGATGATCCTGACGCTGCTCGTGCTGCCGACGGTGATCATCGCCGCGCGCGAGGCGATCAGGGCGGTACCGGACTCGATCCGCCAGGGCGGCTACGCGCTCGGCGCGACGCAGTGGCAGGTCGTCTCGCGCCAGGTGCTGCCCGCGGCGATTCCCGGGATCGCGACCGGCTCGATCCTCGCGCTCTCGCGCGCGATCGGCGAGACGGCGCCGCTGATCATGATCGGCGCCGTCACGTACATCTCCTTCGACCCGACCGTCCTCGGCCCGTTCACGGCGCTGCCGATCCAGATCTACAGCTTCCTGCGGCTGCCGCAGGAGGAGTTCAAGCTGCTGGCGGCGGCCTCGATCATCGTCCTGCTCGCGATCCTGCTGACGCTGAACGCGTTCGCGATCTTCATCCGCAACCGCTACCGGAGAACCTGGTGACCATGACCCTGCCTCAGATCGAGCTGCAGCCGACTCAAGGGGACGACTTCGTCCCGCGCGAGCCGGTGTTCGAGATCCGCAACCTGTCCGTGTCGTACGGCGGCAACGTCGCCATCCGCGACGTCGGCCTCGACGTCTACGAGCACGCGGTCACCGCCTTCATCGGCCCGTCGGGCTGCGGCAAGAGCACGCTGATCCGCTGCCTCGACCGGATGAACGACCTCGTCCCCGGCGCGAAGGTCGAGGGCGACGTGCTCTACCACGGCAAGGACCTCTACGCGGCCGACGTCGACCCGGTCGAGGTGCGGCGCCGGATCGGGATGGTCTTCCAGAAGCCGAACCCGTTCCCGAAGTCGATCTACGACAACGTCGCCTTCGGGCCGCGCGTGCTCGGGATGAAGGGCGACCTCGACGACCGCGTCGAGCAGGGCGCTGCGGCGCGCCGCGCTCTGGGAGGAGGTCTCGGGCCGGCTGAAGGAGTCGGCGCTCGGCCTCTCAGGCGGCCAGCAGCAGCGGCTCTGCATCGCGCGCTGCCTCGCGGTCGAGCCGGACGTGATCCTGATGGACGAGCCCGCCTCGGCGCTCGACCCGATCTCGACGACGCGGATCGAGGATCTGATGCACGAGCTCAAGCGCGACTACACGATCGTGATCGTCACGCACAACATGCAGCAGGCCGCCCGGGTGGCGGACATGACGGCCTTCTTCTCGGTCGAGGTCGACGAGGCGAGCGGCAAGCGCAACGGCGTCCTCGTCGAGTACGACCGGACGGCGAAGATCTTCACCACGCCCGCCGACAAGCGGACGGAGGACTACGTGACGGGACGGTTCGGCTGATGCGCATCTCGTTCCAGGAGCAGCTCGACGAGCTCGAGGCGTCGCTTCGCCACGAGGGCGACCTCGTCCTCCGCTCGCTCCGGGCCGCCGTCGAGTCCGTCTGCGCGCAGGACGCCGAGCTCGCCGACGAGGTGATCGCGTTCGACGACGACATCGACGCGCAGTACTTCGAGGTCGAGCAGGGGATCGAGCTGCTGCTCGCGCGCCAGACGCCGGTCGCGAGCGACCTGCGGCTCGTGCTCGCGATGCTGAAGGACAACCTCCACCTCGAGCGGATGGGCGACCTCTGCGTCACGATCGCGAAGCTGACGAAGCTGACGCAGGGACTGCCGCCCGACGACACGCTCCTGACCGGCTTCCGCGAGATGGGCGAGCGGGCCGAGCAGATGATCCGCGTCGCGGTCGAGTCGCTCGAGACCCGCGACCAGGAGCTGGCCGAGTCGCTGCTCGACCTCGACGAGCTGATCGACCGCGCCAACCGCCGCGTCGTCAACCGCCTGCTCGAGATCGGCGGCGACCAGGAGACGCGGGAGTGGGGGCTGCGGATGATCCTCGTCTCGCGCTGCCTCGAGCGGATCGGCGACCACGCCGTCGACGTCGGCGAGCAGACCGCCTACCTCGTCACGCGGCGAGTTCCGCGAGTTCACCGACGCGTCTCATTAGCTTGCCGTCGCATGATCGAGGCTAACGGGCCTTGACACGTATCGACGCTCGTCGATATATTGACGAGCGTCGATATGTTCACTGCCGAGCCGATCATCTGCTGTGCGCCCCTCGCGTCGTCGTCCCTGTCGGACGAGGAGGCGATCGCGACGCGCGGAGCTCTTCAAGGCGCTCGGCGAGCCGACGCGGGTGCGGATCCTCAATCTGATCGCCCGGAGCGGCGGCGAGGTCTGCGCCTGCGACCTGAACGAGCCGGTCGGGCTGGCGCAGCCGACCGTCTCCCACCACCTGAAGAAGCTCGTCGACGCCGGCTTGCTCGAGCGTGAGCAGCGCGGGAAGTGGGCGTTCTTCTCACTGAATCGAGACGCGGTCGAGAAGCTGGCCGCCGTCGCCGACCTGAAGGGAGTGTGTTGCTGATGACCGTCACCGGTGCCGACGAGCTGCGCGAGGAGGTGCGCCGGCGCTACGCGGAGTCGGCGCGCGCGGCCGGCGAAGGATCGAGCTGCGGCTGCGGCAGCGGCTCCTGCTGCGAGGGCGAAGCCGACGCAGCGAAGTTCGGCGAGGCGCTCTACGACGCCGAGCAGCGCGGGGAGCTGCCGGAGAGGGCCACGCTGGCCTCGCTCGGCTGCGGCAACCCGACGGCGGTGGCCGATCTGCGCGAGGGCGAGACCGTGCTCGACCTCGGCTCCGGCGGCGGGATCGACGTGATCCTCTCCGCGAAGCGCGTCGGGCCGACCGGGATCGCCTACGGGCTGGACATGACCGACGAGATGCTCGCGCTGGCCCAGCGCAACGCGCTCGAGGCGGGCGTCCGCAACGTGCACTTTCTGAAGGGGATCATCGAGCAGGTCCCGCTTCCGGCGGGGAGCGTGGACGTCGTGATCTCCAACTGCGTCATCAACCTCTCCACGGACAAGCCGACGGTCCTGACGGAGATCGCGCGCGTGCTGAAGCCGGGCGGCCGGATCGGGATCAGCGACGTCGTCGCCGAGGACAGGCTCTCGCCCGACGAGCGTGCGGAACGCGGCAGCTTCGTCGGCTGCATCGCCGGTGCCCTCTCGAAAGGCGAATACGAGGCCGGGCTCGACGCCGCCGGGTTCGAGCAGATCACGGTGGAGTACACACACGAGGTCGCCGACGGCATGCATGGCGCGATCGTCAAGGCCGTGAAGACGCGCGACCCGGAGAAGAAGGGTCTGCCGGTGATCCAGCCCGCGACCTCGGCCGGGTGCTGCTGACCGCCCGGCGCGAGCTGAACCCCGCGTCGCCGCCGAATACACTCCCGCCATGAAGGCCGTTTGGCAGGGCCGCGTGGTTCAGGCCACGAGCAAGTACGGCGAGCACGCCCCGATGGCAGCGGTCTGCTGCAATGCGTGCCGCACGTGCGCCACGACGAATGTCGCGAGCCTCGGCCTCGCGGCACTCGCCGGTGCGGCGCGTTCCTCACGCGCCGTCTCGCCAAGCCGTCCTAGGCCGGCGCGGTCGCGAGCCGCTTCGTCTGCCAGCGGCGCGCGGCGAAGGCGGTGTACGCGATCGCCGCCGCGAGCACGAAGACCACGACGTCCCCGGCCGGCAGCCGCGTCACCAGCTCCATCGACGCGCCGACCAGCGCCGCGCACGGGATCGTCATGATCCAGGCGACCACGATCGACCCGGCGACGCCCCAGCGAACGGCCGAGAGCCGGCGAGATGCGCCCGCGCCCATGACGCAGCCGGAGATCGTGTGGGTCGTCGAGACCGGGAAGCCGTAGTGCGCCGTCGTCCAGAGGATCGAGGCGCACGCCGTCTGCGCGGCGAAGCCCTGCGGCGGGTCGAGCTTCGCGATCCGCGTCCCCAGCGTCTTGATGATCCGCCAGCCGCCGGCATAGGTGCCGAGACCCATCGCGAGGGCCGCGCTCAGGATGACCCAGAAGGGCGGGTCCGAGTCGGGCGCGAGGTGCCCGCTCGCGATCAGGGCGAGCGCGATGATCCCCATCGTCTTCTGCGCGTCGTTCGTGCCGTGCGTGAAGGCGACGAAGCCCCCCGAGACCAGCTGCAGCCGCCGGAAGACGCGGTTGACCGTGCCCGGCGCCCGATGGCGGATGATCCAGGTGATCGCGAGCATCAGCGCGCCCGCGATCAAGAGCCCGGCGAACGGTGCGATCAGCGACGGGATCAGCACCTTCTCGCGCAGCCCGCCCCACTTGACGACGTCGGTGCCGGAGGCCGCGATCGCGGAGCCGAGGATGCCGCCGATCAGCGCGTGGCTCGAGCTCGACGGCAGCCCCATGTACCACGTGATCAGGTTCCAGGTGATCGCGCCCACGAGCCCGGCCAGGACGACGTCCAGGGTGATCACCTCCGGGATCACGATCCCCTTCGCCACCGTCGCCGCGACCTCGAGCGAGACGAACGCGCCGAGCACGTTCAGGATCGCGGCACTGATCACGGCCGTCCGCGGCGAGAGCGCGCGCGTCGAGACGGAGGTCGCGATCGAGTTCGCCGTGTCGTGGAAGCCGTTCGTGAAGTCGAAGAAGAGCGCGACCGCGACGACTGCCCAGAGCGTCAGCTCCACGGCGTCAGGCGTTCTTGACGACGATGTTCGCGATCACGTTCGCCGCGTGCTCGGCCGCGTCGATCGCGCGCTCGAGCCCCTCGTAGATGTCCTTCCACCGGATCACGATCAGCGGATCGATCCGGTCGTCGCGGAAGAGGGCGGCGACGGCGTCGTGGACGACGCGGTCGCCCTCGTCCTCGAGCCGCTTCAGCTCGATCAACGCGTCCTGGATCCCCCGCAGCCCCTTCAGCCGCTTGAGGGCGAGGGAGAGCTGCTCGACGGCCTGGACGAAGATCCGGCACTGCTCGACCACGTGCTTCGTGGTCGACTCGATCCCATAGAGCCCGAGCAGGTCGGACGCCTCCTCGATGTAGTCGACGACGTCGTCGACCGCCGTCGTCAGCTCGTAGATGTCCTCGCGGTCGAACGGGGTCACGTACTGCGTGTTCAGGAGCTGGATCAGCTCGCGCGTGATCTCGTCGCCCTCGGTCTCGACCGCCTTCACGTCGGCCTGCGACACCGACGAGTTCGGGTACTCGCGAAAACGGATCTCCGCCTTCCGTGCGGCCTCGAGCGCGTTCTCGCCGGCGCGGGAGAAGAGGTCGTAGAACTCCGTCGTCCGGGGGGTCAGGCGCAGGCGCACCGGCGGTGTTTAGCAGAAGGCTCAGGCGAGCGCGTCGAGCAGCAGACCCTGGAAGTGCGCGATCAGCCGCTCCGAGTCGCCCATCAGGCGGCCCTGCTCGACGCCGGCGCCGCGCACCCCCCGCTGCACGCGCTCGACGAGCACGCGGTCCTCCGCGCCGACCTGGTCGTCGAACTCGAGCATGTCCTCGATCCACGCCTGCTCGACGTCGGGGCCGACGTAGTAGTCGAGGAAGCGTGCGGTGGTCTCGGCCCCCGTCGGCACGATCGGCCCGATCGAGAGGTTCGGGTGGCCGGGCATCACGTTGATCGTCACGTTCGGCCAGAGGAAGTGGAACTGACCCCGCTCGATCGGGCCGCGCGGGTCGAAGTCCCCCTTCCAGGCCTCGCGCACGGGCCCGTACTGCGTCGAGAACAGCCGGTTCTCCTCCAGCACGTAGGCGTCGACCGAGACGTCCACCACCTTCGAGAAGTCGGGGTGCGCGACCTGGCAGTGGTAGCACTCGAGGAAGTTCTCGCTGCAGACCTTCCAGTTGGCGGCGTACTCGGGGCCGCTCGCCCGCTTGAGGAAGCGGAGTGAGCCGAGCTCGAGCCCCGAGGCCGCGACCAGCTCGGGCAGCTCGCCGAGCGTCTCGGCGAGGGGGGCGGCATCCGCGTCCGGGTTCGCGAAGACGAACGGCCCCCATGCGTCGACCGCGACGGGGCGGAGCCCGAGCGTCTCCTTCTCGAAGCCCGGCACGCGCTCGGAGCGCGGCGCGGCGCGGAGCGAGCCGTCGAGCCCGTACGTCCACGCGTGGTACGGGCACTGGAGCGACGCGCGCTTCCCCTCGCCCTCGCAGACGAGCGAGCCGCGGTGGCGGCAGACGTTGAGGAAGCCGCGCAGGCCGCCCTCCTCGTCGCGGACGACGACCACGGGGACGCCGCCGAGATCGCAGGTGAAGAAGGCGCCGGGCTCGGCGACCTGGTCGAGGCGGCCCGCGTACTGCCACGCGCGGCGGAAGATCCGCTCCCGCTCCAGCCGCAGGACGGCCGGATCGGCGTACCAGTCGAAGGGGATCGTGCGTCCGTCGGCGATCGTCGCCATCGGGCGATTCTAGGCGGCGATCCCGTGCCTCCCGCGGCGGGCGCTCAACTTTTCCCGCCCGATGCCGACAGTCCGATCGAGGTCCCGGCCGTCAGGAGCCTCGCGTTCGTCGTCGATCGAGAAGGGGTCTCCATGTCACACCTGTTCAACGCGCGCCGCCTGGTGACGCTCCTCGCGGCCTCGTGCCTCGTCCTCCTCTTCGCCGCACCGTCGATCGCGCGGCCCGACGCCGCCGAGCCGACGACGGCCGAGCTGACCCTCGCGGGCTCGGATCTGCCGGCCGGCGCGAAGGTCGCGAAACAGCGCTACCTGAAGCCCGCCGCGCCGGCGACCTCGACCTACAGCCGGGAGTTCCGGCCCGGGACGCGGGTCGGCTCGACGTTCTTCGTCGCCCTCGACAGCGAGGTCTCGCTCTACCCGACACCCGAGCTCGCGACCAAGGACCTTCAGGACGTGCGGCGGATGCTGAGCAGCCGCGACGGCCGGGCCTTCTTCGCCGAGGTGCTCGCCGCAGGCTTCCGGAAGAGCTCGAAGGTGAAGCTGAAGCGGGTCGCGCTCTCGCAGCCCACCTCGCTGGGGGCCGGTCAGAGCTCGTTGCACTTCTCCGCCACCTTCGTGCTCGCGAACAAGACGAATCAGACGCTGCATCTGGCCTTCGTGCAGACGGACCGGGCGCTCGCGACGCTCTTCATGATCCCGCTGAACCGCTTCACGAAGGCAGACCAGCGCAAGCTCGCTCAGCTGCAGTCCGCCCGCTTCCAGCGGTCGTTCACGGTCGCGAACGCGGCCGTTCCGACGGTGACGGGGACGGCGAGCCCGACCCAGACGCTGACCGCCTCGCCCGGCGACTGGACGGGCGCGGCCAGCACGTTCACCTACCAGTGGAGCCGCTGCGACAGCACGGCGACCACCTGCGCCGACATCCCCGGCGCGACCTCGGCGACGTACGTCGTCGCTCCGGAGGACACCGGCTCGGTGCTGCGCGCGACCGTCGTCGCCGGCAACAGCGTCAGCTCCCTGAGCGCGACGTCGGCCGTCACGGCCCCCGTCGCCTGAGCAAGGCCTGGGCGCATCCACTCGGGGACACCGAGTGGATGCGCCCCAACGCCTAGATCCGGCGGTAGCGGGCCTGCACGAAGCAGTAGAGCGCGTACGCGAAGAGGCCGACCGCGACTGCGCCGAGCAGGAGCCCGCCGTAGGGCGCCTGCGCCACCTCGAGCAGCGCCCCGTCGAGGCCGCGCGCCTCCTTCGAGTTGTAGTCCCAGGCGGCGCGGAGCAGGAAGACGCCGACGAGACCGAAGACGACCATCCGTGCGAGGTGCCCGAGGATCCCGACACCGGTCGCGGCCGTCTCCTCCGCGTCGCCCATCTCGGCGGTCTTGAGCTTCTTGTTGAACTTGCAGGTGACGGCGCGCCAGCCGTTGAAGGCGGCCGCGCCGAGGAAGGCGAGCCCGGCCGCGTAGACCAGGTAGCGGCCGCCCGGCCGCTCGAAGATGCCCGCAGTCGTCTTCTGCTCGTTGCCGCTGCCGCTGCCGTTGCCGACGAGCGTCGAGACGGTCAGCACGCAGAGCGTGCCGTACCAGCCCGCCTTGGCCAGGGAGGCGCCACGCTTGGCGAGCCCCTTCAGGCCCTCGCCCTCGTTGTCGCGGTCGAGGATCGCCTGGGCGAGCCGCCAGAGCGCGTAGCCGGCGAGGCCGGCCGCGAGCAGGATCAACAGCCCTTTGCCGAACGGCTGCTCGGCGATCGTGCGCAGCGCGCCGTGGCGATCGGGGCTCTCCTCGCGTCCTCCGAGCGCGACCTTGACGGCCAGAAGCGCGACGACGGCGTAGAGCACGCCCTTCGCGACGAGGCCGATCCGACCGAGCCGCTCGACCCAGGGGCTCTGGCCCGCGCGGCGGCCCTTGGCTGCGATCGTCCCTTCGCTCACCCGGGAGTTCTGTCCACTCCCGGCCCGCTTCAAGCGTCCGCGGCAGCGGCCCGCCGCCTCCCCGGCTACAACTAGGACGTGCGCCGCGCCGTCGCCTTCGTCGCCCTGCTCACGCTGATCGCCCCCGGCAGCGCGCTCGCGCGGGAGTGCGGGATCCCCGACGCGAACCCGCTCTGGGTCGACTTCGCCGGCCACGACGCGCCGCTGCCGCAGAAGCCGGGGCTGACGCTCGCCTTCACCTCGGGCACGGTCAAGCCGGCGGAGGCCCGCAAGAACGGCGCCGCGACCGTCTTCTTCGACCTCAACTTCAACAACCGCGTCGGGACGCCGACCGTGCCCGCCGACCCGGCTCTCATCCAGGAGCGCGCCGACCGGCTCTTCGACTTCGCCGTGTCCGTCAGCGGCTGTGCGACGCCGTGGATCGCGCTGAACGAGCTCTTCGGCGCGCAGACGCCGACACCGTGGACGACGACGACCGCGCAGTACCGTGCCAACACGCTCGCGCTCGTCCGGCGGCTGAAGGAGCGGGGCGCGTTTCCGGCCGTCACGATCGCGAACCCGCCGTACACCGGCGGCGAGGCGGCGCAGTGGTGGCGCGATCTGGCCGCCTCGGCGCTGCTGATCCGGCAGGTCTTCTTCACCTCGCCGAACGTGCCCCAGCTGCACGCGCTCGGCCCGGTACGCGCGAGCCGGACGATGCGCAGCGGGATGCGGGCGCTCGTGCGCAGGTTCACCGAGATCGGGATTCCCGCGAGCCGCGTCGCGCTCGAGCTCCAGTTCCAGTCGGCGCCCGGCACCGGCGGCCGCGAGGGGCTGCAGCCGCGGGCGAAATGGCTCGAGATCGTGAAGCTGCAGGCGCTGGCCGCGCGGCGGGTGACGAAGGAGCTGCGGACGCACTCGATCTGGTCGTGGGGCTGGGCGACGTTCAGCACCGCCGGGATCGACCAGGACAAGGGCGAGGCCGTCTGCGTCTACCTCTGGGTGCGCGACCCCGGACTCTGCAGCGGCCCGGGCGCCGCCGGCCCGGCGATGGACGCCTCGCTCACCGTCGGCCAGCTCGAGCAGCTCGGTCCCGGGGTCGTGTGCTCGCTGCCGGCGGGGGAGATCCGGAAGACGGCGGTCGACCCGCTCGCGCGCGCGATCGGCGACCGCGACATCGCCGCCAGCGTCGTGCTCGAGCGGCTCGTGCTCCAGCAGGAGGTCCAGCTCGACGCGCGCGCCGTGCTCGCAGCCGAGCTGGCGTTCGTCGACGACCACTTCGGTGGCAGCGTGACCGCGTACCTGGCCGCGCTCCGGCGGATCCAGCTGACGCGCGTCGCCGCGCGGGGACTGCTGCTGGACGAGCTCAGGCGGGACGCAGTCCGGGCGCGCTTCTACTCGCGCAAGGCCACCGGCGCCGAGATCCTCGAGTTCCACGAGACCTACGGCGGGCTGCGGGCGCGGCTCGTCGAGACCGCGCGGCCGGTCGCCTGGCTGGGCGGGAAGACCCGCGGCCTCGCGATCGAGACCTTCGCACCGACGCGCATCTTCTCGCTGCGGCGCGGCGGGGCGCGTGCGCACGATCCACGGCCAGATCAGGGTGACGCCGCTCGGGCGACACGGTCTTCCTCGGCACGGTGCCGCTGACGGAGTCGCGGGCGGCGATCGAGTCGTCGCTCAACCGCTTCGCGCGCGTCTCGGCCTACGAGAACTGGCTGGCGAAGGCCGAGGAGCGGGCGCTCGCGGAGGCGATCTGCCAGGACGACCGGCTGCCGACGCCGGCGCCGCTGACCCTGGACGACCTGCTGCCCTTCACGGCGCCAGGGTTCAGATAACGCCTGGTTGGAAGAAGGCCTCCAGGCGGCGTTCGTCGCACCAATCCGAGGAGGCCACGATGGCACAGAAGTCCGATTTCACCGAGCAGGAGTGGGACCAGCTGCGCAAGGGCGCGACCGGCGCGGGGTTGCTGGTGTCGGTCAGCGACCGCAGCTTCTTCGACAGCTTCAAGGAGGCCGGCTCGCTGGCGAAGCACCTCGCGGGCGGTCGGTCGGGCGACAGCCCGCTGGTCCGCGAGCTCTCGAGCGAGCGGGGGATGGGCTTCGGCGTGACCTCGTCGCCGCAGGAGATCGAGTCGGAGACGCTCGACGCGCTCCGCACCGCCGTCGCCACGCTCGAGACGAAGGCGCCGGAGGAGGTCGAGCCGTACAGGTCGTTCGTGCTCGATCTCGCCGAGGGCGTCGGCAAGGCCGCCGGCGGCGGCGACGAGGCCGAGGCCGCGACCGTCGAGAAGATCCGCTCGGCTCTCGGCTAGCGCAAGGGGGTCACGCCGTCCGTCGGAAGCAGTCGACCGTGTGGTCGTCGACGAGCCCGGCCGACTGCATCAACGCGTAGCAGGTCGTCGGGCCCGTGAAGCGGAAACCGCGCCGCTTCAGCTCCTTGCTCATCGCGGCCGACTCGGGCGTCTGCGGCGGGATCTCGCCGACGGTCTGCCACGCGTTCACCTTCGGCTCGCCGCCCACGAACGACCAGAGCAGCTCGGAGAGCGTCCCGTCGAGCGCCAGCGTCGCGCGGGCGTTCCCGATCACCGACTCGATCTTGCCGCGGTGCCGGACGATGCCCGCGTCGCCGAGCAGCCGCTCGACATCCCGTTCGCCGAAGCCCGCGATCGCCTCGATGTCCCAGCCGGCGAACGCCTGCCGGTAGCCCTCGCGCTTGCGCAGGATCGTCGACCAGGACAACCCCGCCTGGGCGCCCTCGAGGTTGAGCAGCTCGAAGAGCGTCCGGTCGTCGCGGACGGGCACGCCCCATTCCTCGTCGTGGTAGGCGACGTAGAGCGGGTCGTCTGCCGGAACCCAGGCGCAGCGCGTCGTCACAGCGCGAACCGATAGACGCGCGCGTCGTGGGGGGCGAGCCAGTCCCGGAAGCCGCCGCCGCCCGCGCTGACCGACCTGAACACCTGGCGGCCGCGCGCCGATCGGAGGCGGGGGCGGCTCCTGGATGTACTCGAACAGCACCTGGCCGCCCGTCAGCGGCTTCCCGTTCAGCTTCTTCGGCAGGCCCGTGAACGCGACGCGGCTCGTGCCGCCGCCGCGCCGGACGGCGATCACGTAGAGGAAGCGGCCGTCCCGGCGCGTGAGCACCTCGACGTCCTTCGTGCTCGACTTCACCTGGCGGCTTCGCGTCGGCCGCGACGAGCGCCGGCGCGACCGCCGTGGAGGAGAGCTCCTGGAGCAGCGGCCGCAGCACCTGCTCCCAGAACGTCCAGTTCCAGCCCGCATCGGCGTCGGCGGGGCGCGTCACCTGCGTCAGGTGGCCGCCGAAGAAGTTCAGCCCGCGCGCGCCGCAGACGATCGCCTGGTAGGCCATGAAGCGGAGCTCGTGCAGGGTCGGGAAGCGCGGGACGACGTTCGGCTTTCGCGCGGAGTTGACGGTGCCGCTCCAGGCGATCTGGAGCGTCATCCAGACCGGTTTGCCGCCCGCCGCGCGCACCATCTTCCGGGTGACGTCGCCGACGACGCTGATGTCCTTGTTCGGCAGGTCGGAGTGCTCGCCCGGCGGGTACGCGAGCGGGAAGATGTCGGCGCCGGTGATGTCGAAGGCGGGCCGGTAGGGCGAGAGCTGCGCGACCGTGCTCCGCGGTGCCTGGATGATCACGAGCGGGTGCTCCGGGTCGAGCGCCTTCAGGCGCTTGCAGCGCGCGGACGAGGCCGGCCGGCCGGATCCAGTCCTCGCCGCGGAACGGGTTGCGCGGCTCGTCGACGCCCTTGTAGGCGCCGAGCGCCGGGTGGTTGCGGAGCTGCGAGGTCAGCCGCGTCAGCATCTGCTCGCGCGTCGAGGCCTGCGTCCCGGCGGCGCGCGGCGGCAGGTCGGGCAGCTCGCCCAGGTAGACCCAGCAGTGGAGGCCGTGGAGCGCGGCTGCGTCGAGGACGGCGCGCTCGGCAGCGATCTGCTCCTCGAGCCGGAGCGGGCCCCAGTCGCCCCTGCCCGTGCGGATGAACGTCGCGCCGGCGTCCGCAACCTCCTTCAGCCCGTCGACGCCGTTCGGCGCCTTCGCACCGAGCGGGGGCGGGTTCGACAGCCCGAGTGGGAACGCCTTCGCGCCGCCGATGCGCAGCGCGCCGGTTGCCCGGTCGACCGTGACGCGGCTCACGGCAACAGCCTGGCAGATCCTTCCGCTACGGCAGCAGCTTCTTCGGGTCGACCGCGACCGGCGCGATCGGGATGATCGGCGGCGGCGTCACCGTGACGGTCGGCAGTGCCGCGACCACCGGCTCGACGATCGGAGGAGTCTCGATCGGCAGCTGCGGCACCGGCAGCGAGCCGACGACCTCCGGCAGCGGCGGCACTGGAACGGGCAGCGGCGGGACGACCTCGTCCACCGTCGACTGCACCGTCGGGGTCTGCGGAGCAGCCGGCTCGGTCGTGTGGCGCGGTGTCGCGGCCGTCGGGGCGTGGGCCGGCGGCGTTGTCGCAGCGCGGCGCTGCGGCCGGCGGAGCCGACGCGGTGGGGGTGGAGGGAGGGGCGGATGCGGGCCGGGCCGCAGCGACCGTCGGCCGCGCGGCGACCGGGGCGGGCGTGGCCGGCTTCGGCTTCGCCGCGGCGTGCGGTGGTCGCCGGGCGCGGCGCCGCGGCGACGACGGGTGTCGGTGTGCGCGGCACGACGAGCTTCGGCTCCGGGACGACGACTGCTGCGGGCGGCTTGGGAGCGGGCGCGGAGTCGGCCCTCCCGACCGCGATTCCCGTCCCGGAGACGGCTGCGACGGTCGCGGCGGCGGCGACGACCTTCGCGGCGACGGACGCACCGGTGAGCGCCGACTTGATCCAGGCGAGCAGCGAGCCCGACGTTGCCGAGCGAGGCGAGGCGCCGGCGCGTGGTCGACGGCTGCTCGTCCAGGAGCTGCGCGAGCGTCCGGCGGCCGCGGAAGATCAGCGTCTCGGCGTTGGCGAGCGTGACGCCGAGCTGCTCCGCCACCTCCTCGTAGGAGAGACCGCGCCAGTCGCGCAGCAATACGGCCTGCCGCTGCTTCTCGGGCAGGCGAGCGAGCGCGTCCTGGAGCCCGATCAGCTCGTCGCCTCGGCCGCTGCGCGCCGGCGCCCGCTCGAGGTCGACGGGGTCGGAGACGAGCTCGAGGCGGCCGCGGCGCGCCGCCGACTCGCGCCGCGAAAGGCAGACGTTGCGAGCGATCCCGAGCAGCCAGGCGAGCTCGACGGTCGGGACGACGCCCCGCCGGAGCCCGCGCACGGCGTGCAGGAACGTCGTCTGGACGGCGTCCTCGGCGTCCTCGCGCCGGCCGAGCCTGGAGAGGCAGTAGGCGAAGACGCTGCGCGAGTGGTGCTCGTAGAGCGCGCCCACGGTGTGTGCGTCCGCGCCGACGGGGAGCGGCTCGAGGCCGGACGCGCGACCGACGGGGCTGACTGCTGCCAACTCGGCTCTCCTCGAAAACTCCCTGGGCGGCTGAGGCGTTGCCTGCAGGAAGCATTCCCGTCCGCGGCCGATCGTGCACTCCCTCGATCGAGGGATTCGCCGGTATGCTGCAAGTTTTCGGCCGCTCGCAGGACTTCCTGGCAGCCGCCACCGCCCCCGAAAGGTTCTCGCCATGCCGATGATCGAGCTGCTTGTCTGCGACGACTCGGACGAAGCTCGCGCCGCCCTGCGGACGATGCTCGCCGACCACGAGGAGATCGCGATCGTCGGCGAGGCCGTCAACGGCGACCAGGGCGTCGAGCGTGCGCTCGAGCTTCGGCCCGACGTCGTCCTGATGGACCTGCACATGCCGGTCGTCGACGGGATCGACGCGACGCGGCGGATCGTGAAGCTCCTGCCTTCGACGCGCGTTGTTGCCTACTCAGGCGCCGACGATTCCGGGTCGGTCAGCGCGATGACGGAGGCAGGAGCCGCCGCGTACTGCGTCAAGGGCGCACCGCTCTGGGAGCTCGAGCGGGCGATCGCCGGGCGCAGCGAGCCGCTCGTCCGGCTCGCGCACGGGATCGCGAAGGCGACGAACCGGTCGAGCATCGGCACGATCGTCGCGCGCGAGCTGGTCGAGCTGACGCTCGCGGGGGCGGCCGCGGCGTACATCGGCTACGGCCGAGGTCGGGCTCTCGCTGGCCGGCTGCGCGGGCGCGGCACGGGCGCGGCGGCTCGTGTCGGCGCCCGGGCTCGCCCTGCGGGCCTTCGAGTCGCTCACGCTCCGTCGACGCGGAGCCCGACGACCTGCGCGAGCTCGCCCAGCTCGGCCTGCACTGCTCGAGCGCGCTCGCCGTGCCGCTCGTCTCGGACGGCCAGGTGCTCGGCTCGCTGCTCGTGACGATGCCGCCCGACTCGCGACCTCGTCGCCGACGACGAGTTCGTCGCGGACATCGCCGAGCTCGCGGCGTCGGCGTTCGCCTCCGAGCGCCGGCTCGCGCTCACGCACGCGGAGGCGCGGCGCGACGCCCTCACCGGGCTTGCGAACCGGCGCGCTCTCGACGAGCGGCTCGAGGCGGCGCTGCGCGAGGCCGCGGCCGTCGAGCAGGAGCTCACGGTCGTGCTCTTCGACCTCGACGACTTCAAGCGCTTCAACGACGAGGGCGGCCACGCGGCCGGCGACGCGGTGCTGGCGCAGGTGGCGCGCGCGGCCACGCGCGTCCTGCGCGCCGGCGAGGAGCTGTTCCGCGTCGGCGGCGACGAGTTCGCGCTCGTCGTCACGGGCGGCGCCGACGCGGGCCGGCAGGTCGCCGACCGCGTCCAGGAGGCGCTCGGCGCGCAGACCCGCGGCGGCTCGCTGCCGACGATCTCCGCGGGCGTGGCGACGTATCCGCCGACGCGCGCAGAGCCGGCGGAGCTGCTCGCGGCGGCGGACGATGCGCTCTACGCGTCCAAGCGGCGCAGGCAAGTCACGCGTTTCCAGAACCCGGCGTCGTGGCGGCACGAACGCCGGCGAGCGGGGGCCGGCCGACACCCTTCCCCGGGCCGGCCCCCGCGGCCCTCGACTGCTCTTCGTCGACGACGACCCGGGCCTGCTGACGCTGCTGCGGACGACCTTCGAGCTGATCGACATCGAGGTCGACGAGGCGAGGACGGCCGCGGCCGCGCGCGACGCGATCGCCGCACGGCCGCCGGACGTGATCGTGCTCGACATCGGCCTGCCCGACGTCGACGGCCTGACGCTCTGCCGCCAGCTCAAGGACGACCCGGCGACGAGCTGGATCGGCGTCGTCCTGCTCACCGGGATGGCCGACGAGGCTGCCGGCGCCGGCCCGCGGCGCGGGCGCGGACGCGTTGCTGCGGAAGCCGTTCAGCCCGCTCGAGCTGCTCGCCGTCGTCGAGCGGCTCGCCGGCGGCCTCTCGGACGGGCCCGTTCGAGCCGCGCGCCGGCGGCCTCGTCGGACGAGCAGCTGCTGCTCTACGCGAACGACCTGCGGCGGCTGCTCGAGATCGAGCGCGGCCGGCAGGCGCTGCTGCGCCGCACCTACGAGCAGACCGTCGCCGCGCTCGCCGGCGCGCTCGAGTCGAAGGACTCCGGCACCGCGACGCACTCGCAGCGCGTGCAGCGGTACGCGGTCGAGCTCGCGCGGGCGATCGAGCCGGGCCTGCTGCGCGACCCGAGCGTCGAGTACGGCTTCCTCCTCCACGACGTCGGCAAGATCGGGATCCCCGACCACGTGCTGCAGAAGCCCGGGCCGCTCGACGACTCCGAGCTGCGCCTGATGCGGACGCACACGCTGCTCGGCGAGCAGCTGCTGCGCGACGTCGACCTGCTCCACGGCGAGGGGCTGCGGGTCGTCCGCGGCCATCACGAGCGCTGGGACGGCCTCGGCTACCCCGACGGGCTCGCCGGCCGCGGACATCCCGCTCGCGGCCCGGATCTTCACCGTCGCCGACGTGCTCGACGCGATCACGAGCGACCGCCCCTACCGCGCCGCCCGCAGCTGGGACGACGCGGCAGCGGAGATCTTCGCCGGCCGGGGCCGGCAGTTCGACCCGGAGGTCGTCGACGCCTTCCGGGAGCGCGAGCCCGCGCTGCGCGCGATCCGGGGAGAGCTCGCGGCGGCCTAGGGCCTAGACCTTCTCGCGCTCCTCGGCCGCGTCGTCCACGTCGTCGGCGTCCGCGTCGATCTCGACGTCCGGATCGACCTCGTCGGCCTGCCGCTGCAGCGACGCGGCCTCCTCCTGCTTCGCGCGCGCCCGGTCGGCCTGCTCCTCGGCGGCGAGCCGGGCCTGCTCGGCCTCGCGCGCCTTCCTGGCGGCTTCGTCGCGAGCCTCGGCGGCCTCGCCGCGGCGCTCCTCGAGCTGGGCCTCCTGCCGCTTGCGGGCGAGGAAGAAGACGACGGCGAGGACGACGATCACTGCGATCACGATCAGCACGATTGCGGTGGTGCTCATGTGCGGCTCCTTTGACGGATGCTGGGGGGATGCGCGCTCTTGCCTCCCCGGCTTTCGCCAGGTCGCAAACGCGCCGCCCCGTGTGAGACGCTCGGCCGGCGTGACCGCTTCGACCTGGCACTACGGCGTGATGGCCCACTACTGGGCCGAGTTCAACACCGGCGGTCCCGAGATCGACTACTTCCGGCGGTACGTCGAGGCGGGGCAGCCGGCGCTCGATCTCGGCTGCGGCACGGGCAGGCTGCTGCTGCCCTATCTCCGCGAGGGTCTCGACGTCGACGGCGCCGACGTCTCGGCGGACATGCTCGCGCGCTGCCGGGAGGCGGCCGAGCGGGAAGGGCCTCTCGCCGAGCCTCTACGCCCAGCCGAAGCACGAGCTCGACCTCCCGCGCCGCTACCGCACGATCTTCATGTGCGGCGCGCTCGGCGTCGGCAGCACCCGCGCCGAGGACATGCAGGCGCTCGAGCGCGTCTACCACCACCTCGAGCCGGGCGGCACGTTCGTGCTCGACAACGAGGTCCCGTACGCGGACGGAAACTGGTGGGAGTACTGGCAGAAGGAGCAGCGCGCCACGCTGCCGCGTGAGCGGCGTTCCCCGGGAGCGCGCGACGTCGGCTCGGACGGCACCGAGTACCAGCTGCTGTCCCAACTGGTCGACCTCGATCCGCTCGAGCAGCGCGTGACGCTGTCGATGCGGGCGTGGATGTGGCGTGACGGCGAGCTCGTCGCCGAGGACGAGCACGAGCTGACGCTGACGCTCTACTTCAAGGACGAGATCGTGCTGATGCTCGAGCGCGCGGGCTTCGTCGACGTCACCGTCGCGGCGGCGCTCACCGACGCCGAGCCGACGGGCGCCGACGACTTCCTCGTCTTCACGGCGCGGCGCCCGCCGGAGCTACCCTCCTCGGATGGCCGAGAGTGAGCAGAACGGCGTCGCCGCGCGCCTGAAGGCCGTCGCCGACGCGCTCGAGGAGATCGTCGCCGACCGCAGCCTGCTCAAGGAGCTGTCGCTGGAGGAGCGCACGCGGCTGCTCGCGGCAGCCGGCGACGTGCACAACCCCGACGTCGTGCAGCGGCGCCGGTTCAACAAGGTCGTGCGCCGCGAGAAGAAGGCGGCGCGGGCGGGCCGCGACGAGAGCGTCCTGGCCGAGACCGGCATCCGCATCCACCGGGCCAAGCCCGTGTTCACGACGCCGAACGTCTACGTCCCGAAGGAGTTCGAGCAGATCGACGTCGACGAGGCCGAGTTCCGCGAGGTCGTCGAGCCGCAGCACTGCTACGTCTGCAAGGAGCGCTACCAGGACATCCACCCCTTCTACGACCAGCTCTGCCCGGCGTGCGCGGCCTTCAACTTCCGCAAGCGCTCGGAGACCGCGGACCTGAGCGGCCGAGTCGCGCTGCTCACGGGCGGCCGCGTGAAGATCGGCTACCAGGCCGGGATCAAGCTGCTCCGGGCCGGTGCGCGGGCTGATCGTGACGACGCGCTTCCCGCGCGACGCGGCCGCGCGCTACGCGGCGGAGCCCGACTTCGAGGAGTGGGGCGACCGGCTCGAGGTCTTCGGGCTCGACCTCCGGCACACCCCGAGCGTCGAGGCGTTCTGCACCCATCTCAGCTCGACGCGCGACCGCCTCGACTTCATCGTCAACAACGCGTGCCAGACGGTGCGGCGGCCGGCCGAGTTCTACCGTCACATGCTCGAGGCGGAGACGGCCTCGGAGGAGTCGATGCCGGCGCACGTCCGCGGCCTGCTCGGCGCCTACGAAGGGCTGCGCCGCACCGAGATGCTGCCGGCGGCGCCGAACGGCGGCACGCCGGCGCTCGTCGGCGTCACCCGCTCGGCCGAGCTCTCGCAGCTGCCGCTGCTGCCCGAGGATCTCGAGTCGTCGAGCGACCTCTTCCCGGAGGGGCGCCTGGACGCCGACCTGCAGCAGGTCGATCTGCGCGAGCGCAACTCGTGGCGGCTCGTGCTCGCGGAGGTCCCGACCGTCGAGCTGCTCGAGACGCAGCTCGTGAACGCGGTTGCGCCGTTCGTGCTCAACGCGCGCCTGAAGCCGCTGCTGCTGCGGACGCCGGAGCGCGACAAGCACGTCGTCAACGTCTCGGCGGTCGAGGGGCAGTTCTACCGCCGCTTCAAGACCACGCGCCACCCGCACACGAACATGGCGAAGGCCGCTCTGAACATGATGACGCGGACGTCCGCCGCCGACTACCACGCCGACGGGATCCACATGAACGCCGTCGACACCGGCTGGGTCACCGACGAGGATCCGGCCCACGTCGCCGACCGCAAGACGGCCGAGCACGGCTTCCGGCCGCCGCTCGACATCGTCGACGGCGCCGCACGGATCGTCGATCCGATCATCCACGGCTTCAACACCGGCGAGCACGTCTGGGGCCAGTTCCTGAAGGACTACAAGCCGACGGACTGGTGAGCGCGCCGGGCCGCGACCCCGACGTCAACGTCGTCGGCGGCGAGCTGCTGCCGTGCTCGAACGCGCCGGTGACGGGGTTCTTCCGCGACGGCTGCTGCGCGACCGGCCCGGAGGATCTCGGCAGCCACACCGTCTGCGCCGTCATGACCGAGGAGTTCCTCGTCTTCAGCCAGGCGGCCGGCAACGATCTCTCGACGCCGCGGCCGGAGTGGGGCTTCGAGGGGCTGCAGCCGGGCGACCGCTGGTGTGTCTGCGCGTCGCGCTGGCTCGAAGCGCACGAGGCGGGAGTCGCGCCGCCGGTGGTGCTCGGCGCCACCCACGCCCGCGCGCTCGAGGTCGTGGCGATCGAGGCGCTGACGGCGAAGGCCGCGGCACCCGACACGATCGTCTAGCCGCGGCGCGTGCCCGCGAAGGAGGCGTAGGCGCGCTCGAGCACCTCGGCGAGGTCGAGGGCGCCGACCTGGATCCCGCTCGGCCCGAGCCGCTTCAGCACGGCGGCAGTCGGAAGCGGCCGCCGCGGCTCGAGCTCGGGCGGCGGCGCCGGCGCCTCCCAGATCTCGTCTGTCGGCACGATCGGCTCGGGCTCCGGCTCCGGCTCCACGGCCGGCTCGGTGCAGCCCCGCCAGCGCAGCAGCAGCGACGGCTCGCGGTCGATCCGGTCGGCCAGCGCGTAGGCCAGCGCGATCACGTGCGGGCAGGGGGTCGGGGGCGCCGCAGCTGCACGACCGGCGCAGCGAACGGGGTGTGGGGACGAGCGGCTCCTCCCAGTCGACGGCCATCACGTGCTCGAGCTGGACCGACTGGGAACGGCCCTCAACGGCCGCCTCGAGCTGCGGGTTGCCCCTCGCCGAGCGGGACGCTGCGGCCCAGATCCGCGGCGGCACGAGCTCCGCCGAGATCTCGACGGCGTGCTCGACCCCGTCCTCCTCGACGCGGCCGGCGAGCGTCCCCTCGGAGACGCCGACGGTGTGGACGGCTCCGTCACGGGCGAGCGCGCGGCCGCGCTCGGCTCCGGCCGAGCTCTCGTTGCCGACCACGCCGCTCGCGAACAGCCGCGCCCACGCTCCCTGGCCGATCCGCTCGCGCTCGGTCGCGACGACCAGCGGCCTGCCGTCGTCGAGGATCGTCACGCAGCCTCCTCGACGGCGTCCACGGAGAGCTCGACCGCCGCGCGGAGCGTGCCGAGGTCGAGGTCGCCGAGCCAGTCCTCGGAGCGGCCGGAGATCACCTTCTCCGCCAGCTCGCGCTTGGAGTCGAGCAGGGCGTCGATCCGCTCCTCGAGGGTGCCGGTGCAGATGAGGCTGTGCACGTAGACGTGCTTGCGCTGCCCGAAACGGTAGGCCCGGTCGGTCGCCTGCTGCTCGACGGCGGGGTTCCACCAGCGGTCGAAGTGGAAGACGTGGTTCGCGGCCGGCAGGTTCAGCCCGCGCCCACCGGCGCGGATCGAGATCACGAGGACGGAGGGGCCGTCCTCGCGCGCGAACGCGGTCAGCAGCTCGTCGCGCTGCTTCGCGTTCAGGCGCCCGTGGAAGAAGCCGACCCTCCGCCCGAGGCGCTCCTCCAGGTGCGGCACGAGCCGGTCGAAGCCCGGGTACTGGGTGAAGACGAGGGACTTGTCGCTTGGGGGCACGGCCCGGAGGAGCTCGACCAGCCGTTCGAGCTTGCCGGAGCGCCCGTCGAGCGGCAGTCCGGTCGTCAGCAGCATCTCCGGGTGGTTGCAGACCTGCTTCAGGTGGCCGAGCATCGCGAGCACCGCGCCGCGGCGCCCGAAGCGATCCTCGTGTGCCTCCACCCGCGCCAGCCAGCGGTCGACGGTCGCCCGGTAGAGGCTGGCCTGCTCGATCGTGAGCTTGCAGTAGTCCTTCTCGATCGTGATCGGAGGCAGCTCCAGCTCGATCTCCGGCGAGTCCTTGGCGCGCCGGAGGACGAAAGGCTGCACGATCGAACGCAGCCGCGCGAGCGTCCCCTCGTCGCCGAACTGCTCGATCGGCCGGGCGAAGGCGCGGTCGAAGCCCTCGCGCGAGCCGAGCAGGCCGGGATTGACGATGTCCATGATCGCCCAGAGCTCGCCGAGCCGGTTCTCGATCGGCGTCCCCGTCATCGCGATCCGGCGCCGGGCCTGCAGCCGGCGCAGCGCCCGCGCCCGCTTCGTCGTCGGGTTCTTCACGTCCTGCGCCTCGTCGAGCAGAAGCCGGTCCCACGCGATCGCGCCGAGTGCGTCCGCGTCGCGGGTGGCGATGTCGTAGGAGGTGACGACGACGTCGTGACCGTGCGCGGCGTGCACGAGCTCCTCGGCGCCGAGCCGGTTGGGGCCGTGGTGGAGGTGCACGTGGAGCGACGGGGCGAAGCGGTGGATCTCGGCCCCCCACTGCTTGACGACGCTCATCGGGCAGACGACGAGCGTCGGCCCGAGCTCGTCGCCACCGGGCTCCTCGCGCTCGGAGGCGAGCATCGCGATCGCCTGCACCGTCTTGCCGAGCCCCATGTCGTCGGCCAGGATCCCGCCGACGCCGAGGTCGCCGAGCAGGCGCAGCCAGCCGTGCCCGCGCTCCTGGAAGGGGAACAGCGCGTGCGTCATCGTCGCGGGCGTCGGCAGCGAGCGGAAGCGGCGCTCGTCCGTCTCGAGCAGGGCGGAGAGCGGTGCGTCGAGCGAGACGTCGCCCAGCTCCAGGCCGGCGGCGTCGGTCTCGAGCCCGGAGACGGCACGGACGAGCTCGACGATCCCGGCGCCCGCGCGGCGGCGGTCGAGGAAGCGGAGCGCCTTCTCGACGTCGGCCCGTCGGAGTGCGTGCCAGCGGCCGCCGACGCGGACGAACGGCTCCTTCGCCGCCGCGAGGTCGGCCAGCTCGCGCTCGGTCAGCTCCGTGTCGCCGACGGCCACCCGCCAGTCGAACCTGGCGAGATCCGTCGGGGAGAGGAACCCGCTTGCGCGGCCGCGCTGCGCGCTCGTCGCGCTCAGGTTGACGCGAACGCGCGCCGGCGAGCGCAGCCACGACGAAGGCAGCAGCACGGGCACGCCACGCTCGTCCAGGCGAGGCATCCCCTCGCGGAGGAAGCTGCGGGCCTGATCCTCGTCGAGCTGGAGCTCGGACGGCTCGGCGGCGTCGAACTCGATCCCCAGCTCTGCGAGGAGCGGGTCGAGCAACGTCAGCTGCCTGGCCAGGTCGGCCCGCGGGTCGCCCGCGCGGAGGAATGCGAAGACGTCGTCGTTCCGGTGCCAGAGCAGGGAGGCGGGAAGCCCGAGGGTGGGGTCGTCGGCCGCCTGCAGCCACAGCTCGAGCACGAGCGTTCCCTCGTCGCGCTCGTCGAGGTGGAGGCCGAGCGTCCAGCTCGTTCGCGTCCGCTGCGTCAGCCCGGTGTCGACCCACGCGGCGAGCCGGCGGTCGAGAGAGGCGAGCCCGGAGTGGCGGGGCACGCCGGCGTCGCGTGCGGTCAGGGCCTCGAGGAAGAGCTCGAGCGCCGTGCTCCGGCCCGCACGGGACGGGGCGAGGACGACGCCGTCCGCGCGCAGCCGATCGCGCGCGATCTGGTCGACGAGGACGGGGTAGAGGTCGCCCACGGTCTCGCTGCGGTCGCCGTCGAAGGCGCCGGCGCCGACCGGCGGTAGCGAGCGAGCGATCGCGTCGAGGGCCGACTGGACGCCCTCGTCGAGCGTCGCGCCCCAGAACGCGTGCCACCAGCCGCCGTCGTTGTCGAGCGAGGGGTGGACGAGGCCTTCGGTGACCGAGCGCTGCGCGAGCCGGACGACGGCGACGATTGCCCGCGCGCTGCCCCCGAGCTCGACCCCGTCGGGCGGCGCAGCCGCGAGCTCGACGAGCTCCGCCGGCTCGAGCCTCCGAGCCGAGATGCCGCGACCCGCGAGCGCCACGTCCGCGATCGCAGGCAGCCCCAGACGCAGCTCTCCGGCCGACAGCGTTCCGTCGGCATCGCGCATGAACACGAGCGCGGTCGCATCGTCCTGCCAGACGATCTCCAGGGTCGGCGAGGCGGTCCGGGCCTCGAGCTCGGCTGCGGGCTGAATCGACATCGACCTATCAGAGTAGGCGCAAGCGACGACGACCCGCGTCCCCCAGGTGTCCGAAGTGCGATCAGTCGAGCTGGAGCCGGAGCTCGACCTCGCCGCCGTGCACCTCGCCGGTCGGCTCGAAGCCGAAGCGCTCGTAGAAGGTGAGCGCAGAGTGCGGTCCGGGCACGACGCTGAGCGTCACGGCTTCGACGCCGTCGGCCCTCGCCTCGTCAAGGAGGAGCTCGAGCGCCCGGCGGCCGACCCCGCGGCCCTGGAAGCCCGCATCGACCATGAACCGCCAGATGTAGAACACCTTGTCGGGCGGGTCGCGCCAGACCATCACGAATCCCGCGGGCTCCTCGCCGGAGTAGACGGCGCGGAACCAGGCCTTCGGCTCGAAGTGCGCTTCCGCGATCGAGACGGCGTTCGGGGCGACGAGCCCCTGCTGGTCGGGACCGACGTCGAGCTTGGTGACGGCGCGCACCGTCTCCTTCGTGATCTCGCGCAGCGTCGTCTCGGCAGCCACGCGTGAAATCTAAGCTTGTCGCGATGCCGCTGCAGAACCGCGTCACGCCGCTCGGCGAGTTGATCGCCGACCCCGCGCGCGGCCTGGTCTACGGCAATCGAGGCTGCCTGCACGACGCGACCGGCCGGATCCGGCGCACGTTCGCGGTCAAGCGCTGGATCGCGTGCCGGCTCGAGTTCAAGGGCAGGCGGCGGTCGCCGCTGCTGCAGCCGGGCCGCTACACGGAGCTCTTCTTCCTCGACGAGGCGACCGCATTCGCGGCCGGCCATCGGCCGTGCGCGGAGTGTCGGCGGGAGGACTACAACCGCTTCGTCGCGCTCGTCGGGATGCGCGCCGACGCGATCGACGAGCGCCTGCACGGCGAGCGGCTCGACGGGAGCGCCCGGCGGCTCCACCGCGCGGGCCTGAAGGAGCTTCCGGAGGGCGCGTTCGTGCTCGAGGGCGGAGAGCCGTGGCTCGTGCTCGGCGCCGAGCTCCGCCGCTGGACACCGGCCGGTTATGCGGAGCGCCGGCCGCGTGGTGGCGGGGACGCGAGCGTGATCACCCCGCCGACGCTCGTCGAGGTGCTCCGCGCCGGCTGGCTGGGCTCGGTGCCGCTCCTGCATCCTTCGGCGTGAGCTGGCTCGACGCGTCGGAGCTGCGGGTCGGCCTCGGCTGCATGCGTCTCGAGCCCGAGGCGTTCGGGCCTGTCGTCGCGGCTGCGGTCGACGCCGGGATCACGGTCTTCGACACCGCCCGTGCGTACGCCGACGGCGAGCGGCTGCTCGCGGCGGCGCTGCGGCCCGCGGGTGCCGGCGAGACGGCCCGGATCGTGACGAAGGGCGGCATGGCGCGGCCGGAGGGCGCGTGGGTCCCCGACGGCCGTGCGAAGGCGATCCGCGCCGACTGCGAGGCGAGCCTGGCTGCGCTCGACGGCCTGCCGATCGACCTCTACCTCCTGCACGCGCCGGATCCGCGGACGCCGTGGCAGACGACGGTACGCGCACTCGCCCGCCTCGCGGACGAACGGCTCGTACGGCGCATCGGCCTCGCCAACGTCAACCGGACGCGGCTCGACGAGGCGCTCGAGCTGGCGCCGATCGCTGCGGTTCAGGTTGCCCTGTCGCCGTTCGACGACACCGCGCTCCGGGGAGGTGTGCTCGAACGCTGTGACGAGCTCGGGCTGGCGCTACTCGCCCACTCGCCGCTGGGCGGGCCGAAGCGCGCCCGTCGGGTCGACGCCGGGGAGACGCTCGCCTGGCTGCTCGGGCTCTCGCCCGTCGTCGTCCCGATCCCAGGGACGAGCCGGCCGGAGCACGTGCGCGCAAACGCGACGGTCGCGCCCGCCGGGCGTCGTCGGCGTCGCGCGCGGGCGGCGCCGGTGTCGGACGCCGAGGTCGTCCTCGTCATGGGCATTCCGGGAGCCGGCAAGAGCCGGGTCGCCGCGGAGTACGTCGATCGGGGTTACCTGCGGCTCAACCGCGACGAGCGCGGCGGCTCCCTGCGCGAGCTTGCGGCGGCGCTGGACGAGCAGCTCACTGCGCGCGCACAGCGCGTCGTCGTCGACAACACCTACCTGACCCGGGCGTCCCGCAACGACGTGATCACCGCCGCGGCGCGCCACGGCGGCATCGTCCGCTGTGTCTGGCTCGACACGCCGCTCGCACAGGCGCAGGTGAACATGGTCGAGCGCCTGCTCGACCGCTTCGGTGGCCGACTGCCGCGGCCGGAGGAGCTCCGCGCACTGGCGAGGCTCGAGCCCGGGCTCCTGGCGCCGACGTCGCAGATGCGGGCGGTGCGCGAGCTCGAGCCGCCGTCGGAAGACGAGGGCTTCGCCGCGGTCGAGCGCGTCGAGTTCGTGCGCGAGGCGGCGGGCGGCGTTCCGGGCGTCTTCGTCGCCGCCGGCGCGATCGCCGCAGTGCCGCCTGGGCATGCCGACGAGCCGCACCTCGTCTTCGACTGGGGCACCGCTGACCTCGGGCCGCGCGCCGCCGAGCTCGGGGCGGGCGTCGTCGCGACGGCCGTCTGCCCGCACGGCGGGGGCCCGCCGACCTGCTGGTGCCGGCCGCCTCTGCCCGGGCTGCCGCTCGCGTTCGCCCGTGAGCGCGGCGTCGACCCGTCGCGCTCGCTCCTCGTCGGCATCGGCGCCGCCCACCGCACGCTCGCCAACGCGCTCGGCGCCCGCTACGTCCAGGCCGGGGCCCAGGAATAGCCGCCGCCCGCAACTCGTTGGCCCGGACATGGAGCTCCCCGTCGGGATCCTGTACGAGCACCCGCAGTGGTTCCTGCCGCTGTTCGCCGAGCTCGACCGGCGTGGCGTGCCGTACGAGCCGATCCACGCCGGCACCCTCGTCTTCGATCCTGCCGACCACGAGCCACGGCACTCGCTGGTCGTCAACCGGATGAGCCCGTCCGCCTGGACGCGCGGGCACACGGCCGCGCTCCACTCGACCCTCCACTACCTCGCCTACCTCGACCGAATCGGCGTCCCCGTCCTGAACGGGCACGACGCGTACCTGCTCGAGCTCTCGAAGGCGCGGCAGATCGCGCTGCTCGCCGGGCTCGGGATCGCGCACCCGCGCACGCGCGTGATCGGCCACCCCGGCGCCGCCGTGGCGGCTGCCGCCGAGCTCGAGTTCCCCGTCGTCGTCAAGCCCAACGTCGGCGGCAGCGGCGCGGGCATCGTTTCGTACGAGTCGCTCGACGCGGTCGCGCGGGCCGAGATCGAGCTCGGCGTCGACGGCACCGCGCTCGTGCAGGAGCAGCTTCCCGCTGCCGGCGACTCGATCGTGCGCGTCGAGATCCTCGACGGCCGTTTCCTCTACGCGATCAAGCTGCGGCTGCTCCCGGGCAGCTTCAACCTCTGCCCTGCCGACTACTGCGAGCTGCCGGGGATCGCCGACGGCGTCTCGGGCCGGGGGCTCCCGATCGAGGCGTACGACCCGCCCGCGTCGGTGATCGAGGACGTCGAGCGGATCGTCGCCGCCGCAGGGCTCGACCTCGGCGGCGTCGAGTACCTCGTCGACGCGAGGACCGGCGAGCCGACGTACTACGACATCAACGCGCTCTCGAACTTCGTCGCCAACGCGCCCGAGGTGATCGGCTTCGACCCGTTCGTCCAGCTCGTCGACCTGATCGTCGAGCGCGCGACCGCAGCCTCGCCGCTCGTGGCCTGACGCCGGTCACCGTTCCGGCACATCCTCATTCGTGACGCCGCGTACGAGAGGATTCCGAAGGAGCTGCGCTCGGAGCTCCACGAGCGCTTCGCCGCGTGGCTCGACGGCAGAACCGAGGAGCTCGACGAGGTGATCGGCTACCACCTCGAGCAGGCGTACCGCAGCCTCGCGAGCCTCGGACGGGCCGGCGAGAAAGCCCGGGCGCTCGGCGACGCCGCCGGGGAGCGGCTCGCCGCATCTGGACAGCGTGCCTACTCCCGGGGCGACATCCCCGCAGCGGTGAACCTCCTCGAGCGCGCGGCCGGCTTGTTCGGGCCCGATGAAGCCCGGCGCCTGCGCCTCCTGCCGATGCTCGGCAGGGCGCTCAGGGAGAACGCCCGTCTGGACGACGCGGAGACGGTCCTCGCGGAAGCGGTCGAGCGCGGGCACGCGTCGGGCGAGCGCGCGGTGGCGGCGGACGCGGGTGTCGCGCTCTCCGACCTCCGGTTTCATCGGCCGGCCCGGTCGGGCGTCGGCCGGGAGGACGTCCTCCGGGACGTCGACGCGGCGACTCGGGTGTTCGAGGAGGTCGGGGACACGGCGGGTCTCGCCCGGTCCCTCACGCTCGGCGGCAAGCTGCGGCTCTGGGGCGGCCAGGCCGAAGCCGCGTTCCGGGTTCTCGACCGTGCGGCGCGGTACGCGCGCGAGGCCGGCGACGTCGCCCAGGAGGCGGAGAGCCTCCGCTACATCGGAACGACGCTCCGCATCGGCCCCACCCCGATCGACGTAGCGGAGGACCGCCTGCGTGAGCTGGAGTTGCGTGCCGAGAACAACCGTCGGCTCGAAGTGGCGCTCGTGGCGATCCGGGCGCGCTTTGCGGCGATGCTGGGTCGTTTCGAGGAGGCGCGGGAGCTGGTCGCGGAGGCGACTGCCGTGGCCGACAAGCATGGACTGCACGGAAGCCTCGACTCCGTTGCGGGCGAGGTCGAGCTGCTCGCCGGGGATGCCGTCGCGGCGGAGAACGAGTTGCGCCCCTTGTGTGAGCGGCTCGAGGAGATCGGCGAGCTCGCGTTCCTGGCCAGCGTCACGCCGCATCTCCTCGATGCGCTCTACCGCCAGGGGAGGTACGACGAGGCACTCGATTTGACCGAGCGCTGGCGGCCCGAGCGGCTCACGGTGCCCGAGGACGTCGACGCCCAGGTGGGCTGGCGCCGCGTCCGGGCCAAGCTGCTGGCGCGCGCGGCTCGGCTGGAAGAAGCCGAACGCATCGGGCGGGAGGCGGTGGCGATCGCGGCGGCGACCGACTACCTGGAGGCTCGGGCACAGGCGCAGGCCGATCTCGGCGAGGTTCTTCGCCTCGCAGGCCGAGGGGATGAGTCCGCGGCCTCGCTCGCCGAGGCGATCGAGCTCTACGAGCGCAAGGGAAACCGCGTCGCGGCCGAGCAGTTGCGGGCGGCGCTGACCGAGCCGGCGCTCGACTAGTCGGCCTCGGTCACCTTCATCCCGATCGGGAAGTGGTCGGAGTAGCCGTCCTCGTCGATCGGCTTGCCCATGCCGCCGAACGGCTTCGGTCGCGGGTACTTGCCCTTGCTGAACGTGCCGGGGAAGCGGAGGATCTCGGCCGTCTCCGGCCTGGCCCGGATCGGCGAGGCCTGCAGGGCCATGTTCTTGTTGACGAGGAACTGGTCGAGCAGGTTCGGCTCGTTGTTGAAGTAGAACGTGCCGTCGGGTGGGTCGCCGATCAGCGCCCAGGTCAGGTTCCAGAACCGCGGCGTGTCGGCGTCCACGACCCGCTGGCGCTGGCGCGTGCTGAGCGAGTGGATCACGAGCGAGGTGTCGAACGGCTCGTCGTTGAAGTCGCCCATCGCGAGCGCGGGCGTGTCCGGCCCGTGCACCTCGAGCGCCCGCTGGTGGAAGTAGCTGAGCGTCTCGCCGGCGATGTGGCGGTAGCCCGCCGACTCGAACTGGCCGCCGCTCCGTGACGGCCAGTGGTTCCCGAAGACGGACCACGTCCGGTTCTTCCGCGTCTTGAAGTTCACCTGCACGAGCTCGCGGGTGGCGTTGCGGCGCATGACGACGTGGAAGAACACCTCCCCGACCGGCACCTCGAAGAGGTCGGCGTCGTAGATGAAGGCGACGTCGATGCCGCGCGCGTCGTCGGTGTCGGCATGGACGACCTCGTAGTTGCGGCCCGGAAGCGGCGTGTTCAGGACGGCGACGAGGAGATCGAGGACGAAGCGGTTCTCGACCTCGCAGACGCCGAGCAGGTCCGGGCCGGCGCCGCTGTTCATCTGCGCGACGACGGAGGCGAGTTGCGCGATCTTGCGGTCGCGCCGCGCCGGCGTCCAGCCGGCGATGTCCTTGCCGATCGCGCGCTGCAGCTTCTCGGTTCGCCGCGGCGAGTCCTCCTCGTCGAAGAGGTTCTCGAGGTTCCACCAGCCGACGTAGTAGGTCGACGGCATCGCCTCAGCGTACGAGCTGCAACAGGATCAGCAGGTTCAGGGCGGCGACGTTGACGCAGAGGGTGCAGACGCTCGCCAGCCTGACGACCATCACGTACCCGAGATAGACGCTCGAGGCCCCGGCAGCGAGCGCGAGTACGACCGTGGCCGCGGGAGACATCCGTGATCACGGCGAGCAGCAGCCCCGTGTACAGGAGCACGCCGTAGGCGGAGATCGGAACGCCGAGGATCCTGCTCTGCGGGCTGCGCAGGACCGCGGTCGAGTCGTCGTTGACACTCGTGCCGCACCCGCAGCTCGGGATCTCGAAGTCCGGGTCGCGCGCGAGCCTGACCGCGTACGAGGCTGCCTGCGCGGAGAAGAGGAGCGCCAGCGCGGCGAGCGCGGGCAGCGGCTCCACGGGCGTGAGCCAGGCCAGGAGCTCGGCGAGGATGCCGAAGCCCACCGCCGCGGCGGCCAGCATCCGGACGAAGTCCCGGAGGGCCTGCGGCAGCCGGCGCGCCGCGTTGCGGAGTCGCTGCTGGAGCAGCAGGGTCCGGAGCTCGGCTTCGCGCGCGGTCATCCCTCCGGCTCCGGGTCGCGCTTGCCTTCGAGCTCGGGTGCCTGCAGGAACGGCGTCAGGTCGCCCGAGGTGCAGTAGCAGGTGGTGCGGACCATGCACCACTGCCAGCGGGTGAAGGCGCGGCGCACGCTCGCACCGGGGGCCATCACCTTCGCGATGTGCAGCGTCGCGTCGTCGCGGCAGTCCGGGAGGTCCTCGTCGTGGACGAGACCGCTCTGGTGCCCCAGCTCGTGGATGTAGGTCTCGGCGACACGGACGACTTCGGGGTTCTTGCCCGAGACGTTCTCGACGATCCGGGCCATCATCTCGTCGCGCTGCGCCGTGTACTCGAGCACCTTCGCGACGACGCAGTTCTCGAACGAGACGGTGGTGTAGCCGAGCAGGTCGTTGCACCCCGCGAAGCCCGACCCCTGCTCGTAGCGGGTGACGAAGTAGGTCGTGACGGCGCAGGCGTCGTCGTCCTTGTGCTGCATGAGGAAGTTCGTCTGGTCGAACGTCAGCGTCTGACCGGCACCGCAGGTCATCTCCTCGGCGACGTCGGTGTTCCCCGGCGTGAACCCGATGTCGCGGACGAGGTGAAGGAACGTGTTCGTCGGCCGGCTGCACGTGTCGTCCGTATCGACGCGGATGCCCATGTCCGGGTTCGAGCGGTCGCCGAAGAACGTCCCCGACGACGGGTTGGTGTACTTGCCGGTCCAGTCGCAGTACGTGTTCGCCGGGAGGTCGGCCAGCAGCGCCTGAACGGCCGGGTCGTACGTGAACAGGTTCTTCTCCGGGGTCGTGCCGGTGCCGTCGTCGGCCGGATCGCCGCCGAAGATGTCGCCGAAGAGGTGGCTGGCGATCTCCATCGCCTTGTACGGGTAGTAGAGGAGCGGGCGCCCGGGCACCGGCTCGCGCCCCTCGCGCCGGAGCCGCCCGGTGATGACGTTGCCGCGCGTCTCGATCTCGAGGAAGCCGACGCGCTTCGTGATCCGGTCGACGACCGGCACGAGCGGCCGGCCGCGGTCGCTGAGGATGTAGCCGCGGACGAGCTGGTCGACGGTGCCGGCCTCGTTCGGGTTCGCGACGTAGACGAACCAGTCGGAGTGGCCCTCGGCGTTCGGAACGATCTTCGGCGCCACCTTGAACCGCCGCTGCCGCCTGCTGTTGAAGATCTCGGCGAGGTACGTCCAGCAGAGGAACCAGCGGATCACCCAGTCGATCAGTGCGCAGACCCAGGTCAGGATCATCGACACGATCGCGACGATCAGGTTCAGCAGGACGACGATCGCCTTGAGGATGTAGTTGCAGACGAGCCGGGTGACGAACTGGAGCACGGTCTCGAGCACGTACGTCCAGCCGCAGACGACCTCGGTGACCGTGTTGCAGACGTTGTTGCAGACGTTCCGGCAGCCGCAGTCGCAGCCGAAGATCCCGCAGAAGAAGTCGCAGATCCCGCAGACGACGCTGCAGACGGCGTTGCACACCGTGCGCACGACCGTGTTGCAGATGTAGCGGAGCACCTGCACCACGACCTCGACGAGCTGCTCGATCAGGCGGCAGATCGCCTCGATCACGAACTGGATCGCGGCGACGACGACCTGGATCAGCCTGACCACCGGCTGGACGACGAGCTGGCAGAGCAACGGCCACCTTCTCCGACGGGGGGTTCCACGGCGGCCCCGAGTGGGAGCGGGAGGCCGCAGGAACTCACGGCTTCCACGCGCGACCGAGCGGGGCGACTATGTCACTCGGCTCCAGCGCATGCAAGGCCGCCTCACTAACCTCCCCCGCGTGGCCGTCCACCGGCTCGACCGCACGCAGGCACGGCGCATCGCGATCCGCGCGCAGCTCCTCGACGCGCGACGCCCGACCGACCTCCTGCGGGTCGTCGAGCAGCTGACGTTCCTCCAACTCGACCCGACGGCCGCGGTCGCACCGAGCGCCGACCTGGTTGCCTGGACGCGGCTCGGCGATGAGTATCGGCCGTCCGATCTGACGCAGGCCCTCGAGCAGGACCGGACGCTGTACGAGGTCCGCGCGATCATCCGGCCGACGGCCGACCTCGGGCTCCACCTCGCCGCAATGGCCGCCTGGCCGTTCGCGGACAGCGGCAAGGGCCAGGTGGCCGTGCCCGGGCCGGGTGCGGCCAGCTGGGTCGAGGTGAACGACGCCTTCCGCCGGGACATCCTCGAGCTGCTGCGCACGTCCGGGCCGCTGCTCTCCCGGGACATCCCGGACACGAGCGTCGTGCCCTGGAAGTCGACGGGCTGGACCGGCAACCGCAACGTCACGCAGATGCTCGAGTTCCTGTCCGCCCGCGGGGAGATCGCCACGACTCGTCGACAGGGGCGGCAGCGGGTGTGGGACCTCGCCGAACGGGTCTACCCGGCCGTGGACGAGGTGGTGCCGCTGGACGAGGCCCGGCGGGTCCTGGCCGCGCGCCGGCTGCGCGCTCTCGGCATCGCCCGGCCGCAGGTGTTCGGCATCGCCGGCGAGCGCCATCACGAGGACGTCGCCGGCGAACCGGCCGAGGTCGAGGGGACCACTGGCACCTGGATCGTCGATCCGGAGGCGCTCGGCGCGGCGTTCGAAGGGCGGACGGCGCTGCTCTCCCCGTTCGACCGACTCGTCCACGATCGCGCGCGTGCCCAGGAGCTGTTCGATTTCGAGTACACGCTCGAGATGTACAAGCCGGCCGCGCAGCGCCGCTGGGGCTACTTCGCGCTCCCCGTGCTCCACCACGACCAACTGGTCGGCAAGGTGGACGCGCTCGCCGACAGGAAGGCCGGGGTCCTGCGGGTGCACGCGATCCACGAGGACGTTCCCTTCACGCGCGCGGTCGCGAAGGCGGTCGACGACGAGCTCGACGCGCTGGCCCGGTGGCTCGGGCTTGAGGGCGTCCACCGATGAGCGCTTCGCTCGACGCGGCTGTGCTGCGGGTCGGTGCGCTACCGGCTCACGCCGAGGCGCTCTTCGTCCACTGCTGCCACTGCCTCAACTGCCAGCGCCAGACCGGCAGCGCCTTCGTCGTCAACGTCCTGATCGAGACCGACCGGGTGGAGCTGACGGCCGGCGAGCCCGAGCTCGTCGCCGTGCCGCGCGGGAGCAAGAAGCAGAAGATCTGGCGCTGCCCGAGCTGCCAGATCGCCCTCTTCAGCCAGTACACGAGCCCGGCGATTCGCTTCGTCCGTGCCGGGACGCTCGACGAGCCGTCATCGGTCGCGCCGGACGTGCACATCTACACGCGTTCGAAGCTGCCCTGGGTGCAGCTTTCCGAGTCGGTGCCGGCGTTCCGCTCGTACTACGACCCGGCGAGGCTCTGGCCGGCCGAGAGCCGCGAGCGGTTTCAGGCTGCTGTCGCCTCGCGGCGGCGGAAACGCTCCTCGGGTCGGTAGACGCGGCCCGCGGTGCGAGCCCGTGGGGGCCCGCACCGCGGCGTCGGGGTCGCGTGAGCTACCGGCCCGTCAGCGGCAGCTTCACCTGGGTCGTGGTCGTCCCCGTCGGCACCCAGTTCGTGCGCGGTCCGGGAAGGAGCCCGAGGTCCGGCTGGGGGCAGTCGAGCGGCGAGCCGGTGCTCGACGCGTAGAGGTGGTCGCCGGGGTGCTGGACCTGGAACGGGTTCGCTCCTTCGCCGATCTGGTCGTTCGCGAGCAGGCGGTCGGCGGCGTCGACCTTCGCGTCGCCGTTCACGTCGAGGTACCGGCTCATGCGGATCGCGAAGCCCTCGACGTCCAGCGTCGACACGCACTTGTTCAGGCCGGGCGGATCGGAGTTGTACGCCATGATGTCGTTCGTCGGCACCACCCCCCAGGCGCCTTCGGCGCCGTCACCGACGTGACCCAGCGTGAGGCAGTGCCCGAACTCGTGGCTGACGAGGTCGAAGAGGTTGAAGACGTCGATCTGCCCGGGTGCCGGGTCGATCGCGCCGTTGATCGCGAAGCAGATGTTGCCGCCGGCGCCGCCGCAGTCCTCGACGTACGTCCCGGTCCGCGACTCGTGGTGGCTGTTGAAGCCCGGGAGGTTGTCCCAGTACTCGAAGTCGAACGGGTTCCGGACGTTGTGGCAAGGCACGCCGTTCTCGTCGGTGAACACGAAGTTCAGCGGGTCGATCCCGATGCCGACGCCGCCGACCGGGTTGGAGGCGATCACGACGATCTCCGGGTCCACGATCGGGTACGTGGTGAACTCACCGCCGCTGTCGCCCAGGAGGTCGACGTAGTCGAGGGTGATGTGGAAGTCCACGCCCGCGGCGAGCCAGTCGAGACCCATCTGGCCCGCGAGGTAGTCGATCCCGCCTTCCCACATCTCGACCGACTGGCGCATGATGCGCATGTCACGCTCTGCGGTCGGCGACAACGGGACCATCACCAGCACGTCCACCTGCGGTGAATCGAGCGCGTTGAGGCCGGTGCGCATGTGATGGCAGATGTTGTCGGGGTTGGTCGGGGACATGTCGCGGATGCAGCCGGGCGGGAAGTTGTCGGCGCCGAAGTACGGCCCGGAGTAGTCGTCTCCGGGGCTGGCGCCGGCGGGAACGCTGCCGAGCGCGACGGAAAGCACGAGCGAAACGGCGAGCATGCCGAGCAGCGCGAGCGCGTGCCTGCCTCGCTCGCCGAGCCGGAGAGCGCGCGGTGATGAGGCGCAATGGCCGCTTGTCCATCTTTCCCCCTATTCGACGATGAAAGTGGCGGAGTGTGGCGGACGTGTGGAGCTCCAACGTCGAAAACACCGGGGATGGTGGTACCCCGCCGTCACACCGCCAAACGGCGTCTGGTGCGATCGGGACTTCCGGCGTGAAAGTCCGGTGACGGCGGTCCCCGGGCCAGAGCGGGATTGCCGTGCGCTTGCCGGCGCGCGCAGCATCGATTGGCCGCGGTGGGCACCCGCGACACCGCCATCCCCTGCGAGGCTAAAGGGGCTCGATCGTGGCGCGCTCGGCGCCGTGACGGGCGGACACGCGTGTCGGCCGTCCGCGGGCGAAGATGCGCTCCACCTCGACGGCGTCCCAGCCTCGTGGAAGCAGCACGGGGCGCGTCGCCCACCTGGTGGGCGGTTCGGAACTCAGGCGCACTCCGGAGAACCCGAACAGAACTGCGAGAAGGAATGCACCGAGATTGGCCGTGAAGGGGCCGGCCCTGGGCATGTCGGGGAAGACTGAGCGGCTGTATTCGTCGGTGATCGTGAACGGTTCGAGGATGAAGTCCCCGTATCCGCGCTCGAGCAGGTCGAGGGCACGGCCGCGGTCCCCGACTCGCGCAGCGTAGACGCCGAGCAGCGGGGAGAGCATGGGCGAGCCGACGTACCGGTCGGCGAGGCGGAGGTAGAACTCGTACGTCGCTCGCTCCACGTTCGGGTCCACCGCATATCCGAACGGGAACAAGCCGGCCGGCGCTTCCGGCGTTTCCCCCTTTTCCTCGTTAGCGCGGTATGCATCGTGGTTGCGGATCACGCGGCTTCGCTTTGACAAGGGCACGAAGATCCGCGCCGCGATGTCTAACCAGCGTTCATCGCAGCTCCTGCCGAAAGACGCACCGACCTCCACGATCTCATGAAGGACAACGCTGGCCGCCATGTTGACGAAGGCATTGTTGTTCACCGGCTCAGGTTTCTCAGCGATGCCGTTGACGCGGTGGATTTCGAAGCCGCGCGGCGTCTCGTCAACACGGCTCTCTATCCATTGAGCGATGGCGTCTAGCACAGGCCAGGCGCGGTCTTCTACGAATCCGCGGTCGCGAGTGGCGTGCGCATACTGCGTAAGCGCAAAGGCGATGTCCAGGCTCACGTGATGCTCGTGGGCGCTGGCGGCGCCCTCGCCCGGAGCAGCCTCCTCACCCCGGAGCGGGCCGCTTTCCCAGGGGTATTGTGCGCCGCTGTACCCAGCCAGCTGCGCGTTGCGGCGTGCGCCCTCTAGATGTCGGCAGCGGTAGTCGAGGAGGGCGCGCGCGGCTGACGGCGCGGTGAGGATCAATGGCGGCACCGCGAAGGTCTCGATGTCCCACATGACGTGACCGCGGTAGTAGTGGTAGTTCGGCCAGGCCGCGAGCCCGAACATGGACGTACTACAGGGGGACGACTCGTGAACGGAGGTTTGGAGGTAAAAGAACGCGGCGTCCACCAGTGCTTGCCAACGCGCTGGCGCACCGACCAGCAGCGGCCGCCCGCGCCATAGCTCCTCCCAAGCGTCTCGGTTCTCGGCACGTACTGCATCCCAGCCACGAGAAGCGGCCGCATGAACGAGACGTATCGCCTGCAAGTCCGGCTGAGCGTGCAGGGCCGCCGGAACCAGGCTGGAGAAGGTTCGCAGCCGGTACCGAGTCCCTCGCCGACCTCGGAAGGCGTACGTCGTGAGCACGGGGCGCAGATCCACGTCCTCGTGGCTGCGGTCGGCATTCGCGCCGGCAAAGAGCGTGGCGTAGGCGACACCGCACCTCGACAGCCCGCCGTGGCTCTCCCAAAGCACGCTGGCGTCGATCGCGGAGGCCAAGCTCGCAGGCTGGGGCGGGCTCTCGCGCAACCGCAACCCCGGTACTCCCGTCGGGTCGACACCGGCACGGAGGGCGACATCGCACGCACGGTCTACACCGACCTCGATCTCTTGAAGGACGATTGTCGGGTGCGTGCGGCTACACAGGGTGAGGACTGATACCTCCGCACGTGGGCCGTCGGTCTCGACGACGAACCGCGTGTGCAACTCTCCGCAGGAAAAGTCGTACCGCTGCTCCACGAGCCGAGCGCGCTGGGGAGCCGCTGCCACCGACGATCCATCCAGGAGGACGTCGCCGGCGAATGGATACGGCGCCCGCGCGAACGACTCGACCCCAGTCTCGGCGTCGGCGCCTGCGAACCCGTTCAAGATCGCGACCCCGTCGACGAACGGCACGGGGCCGACCCGGATTCCGACGACACCGTTCGACACGTAAGCGGGCAGGTACTCCGGACGCCATGACGTCACCGGCGCGGGGCTGATCGGGTCAGGGCGTGACCGCATGCTGCATCGTCACCGACAGCGCGAAACGTAAAACGGGACCGCCGACATCACCGTCGTGCCGACGAGGGTTGTTCGGTGATCGATCTGTAGGCGCAGTGGGCAGCGTCCCGCAGCACAACCGAAGATCGCTCCCGAGCAGGGAGCGGATCAGGACGGAACGGTCGCTCTCGACCGGGCTCAACGTTCGCGACGGTCAGAGACGGTGGGAATCGTTGAGAAGTTTGTGCCTTGGCGGGGTACGCAGGCACCGCTGGCGTCCGAGCCGGCGTTGCACGCGCTGACACGACGCGACCTGACCGACTGACGGCGCGTATCGCAGGACTGCGTTGGAACCAAAAACCTGCTATCAGCAGGGTGACCGCCTCACGCGTCCGGATCGCCGTCGACAGCGCTCGAGGCTCGCAGTGAGCGGACGCCCCCGGGCTTCAAGCTGCCGCGGCGAAGATGCGCCCGACGCTCTCGTCCGAGAAGAACTCGGCGGGGGAGATCATCCCGGCGATCACACGTGCGAAGTCGTCCATCGCCGCCCGGTTCCCGTGCACGGCTCCCAGGAGCTGCTGCAGCTCGGCCGATGGGGGCTCGAGCGAGGCGAAATCCGCCGTGAGCTCGTACATCGCGAGGACATGCGCGTCGCGGCTCGACTGGTACTCGGCCATCGCAACCTCGAACGGACGTGTTCCGGAGAGCGCCTGATCCAGCGCGGCCGCACAGAGCTCGGCGTCGCGGAAGGCGTCGTTGATGCCCTGCGCGGTGATGAAGTCCTTGTTGTAGCCCGCGTCGCCGACGAGGGCCCAGCCGGGGCCGTACGGCTTGCGGAAATACCCA
The DNA here is from genome assembly GCA_963827015.1 of uncultured Gaiellaceae bacterium. Classification (GTDB taxonomy): domain Bacteria; phylum Actinomycetota; class Thermoleophilia; order Gaiellales; family Gaiellaceae; genus Gaiellasilicea. The sequence goes on from CAWGZI010000002.1 coordinate 107,854, forward strand.
CGCACGGCCGCGCCGACGAAGCGCTCCTCGCGGGTGGCGGCGCGGAGACGCTCTGCGAATGCGGGCGCCAGATCGATCGTCGCCTGGAAGTGGGCTTCGACGTCGTTCCGGTTCGCCTCGAACTCTCGATACGGCCAGCCGGCGATGACGAGCGTCAGGTCATCGTTCGTCGGCCACGCGGCGAACCCGCGATCGGGCCGGATCCAGTTCCCGAAGTGGCCGTCGAGCGGCAGGTCGCTCCAGTAGCTGTAGTAGCCGGCCAGGAGCTTCGGCTTCTGGTCGTATTCCTCTGCGTCCACGGCGTCCGCGACGAACGAGTAGCGGCCGTCGGCTCCGACGAGGACACGCGCTCGCTCCGTCACGGCAGAACCGCCCTGCTCGTGACCGCGCACGCCGACGACTCGGCCGTCCTCGAACACGAGGCTCTCGACCGTGAACTGCTCGCGCACCTCGGCTCCGGCCTCGGCCGCTGCGCCGACGAGGAGCGCGATCCAACACCGTTCTCCGCGGTGCGTACGCGACCGGCGCCTCGGCAGTCGCGGGACGGCCGCTGATCGTAAAGGGGCCGAAATCGAACTCGTAGGTGTGGACCGGCGGGCAGCCCGATGCGACGACGCGGTCGAGCAGTCCCCATCGCGCGAGCGCCGCGACGCCCGGTGGATGGATCATGTGGGTCGAGACGGTGTCGCTCGGGAACGTCGCCCGGTCGACCAGCAGCACGCGGTAGCCGCTGCGGGCGAGCAGCATCGCCGTCGGTGATCCGGCACAGCGCGCTCCCACTACGATCGCGTCGCATACACGGCTCCACGTCACTCCTCCTCGTTCGGATGCGTCGGTTCGCGTGCGAGCGTAGGAGCCGCCGGCCGAAGGCTCTTCGGTCGAACTACCCAACTTCTTGCGAGGTCGCGGAATGGGTACTTCGGCTCAGAAGAGGCGGTGCTCGTACGCGTACGCGGTCGCCGAAGCACGGGACGAAACCCGCAGCTTGGCGTAGATGTTGCTGACGTGCCGGTCGACGGTTCTCTCGCTGAGGACGAGCGCGGCCGCGATCGCCTTGTTCGTCTCTCCGGACGCGACGAGGCGGAGCACCTGAAGCTCGCGGGGGCTGAGCCCCTGTGTGTCCCGTGTCGAGGATGAAGTCCAGAGGGAGTCCAGGCGGGATACGTCGGGCTGCGCGCCGAGCTCCTCGAAAGCGGTGCGAGCCGCCTCGAACTCGAGGGCGGCGCCGTCCTCGTCCCCCAACCGTGCGCACGCGACACCGGCGAGCACGCGCGCTCTCGCCGTCTCGTACGGAACTCCGAGCTCCTTCCACATCCCCAGCGCGCGGCGCAGCGCGTTCAGCGCGGCGGCGGGCTCGCCTCGCTCGAGAGTCACGGCTCCGACGGCGTACCCGTACATCGCATCCAGGGCGATGCTCTGCTGGACCTGCGAGATCGCCGCGAGCTCGTCGGCGGCGCGCGCGGCTTCCTCGACCTCGCCGGCAGAGAGCGCGATCTCGACGTGGGCGGGGAGCAGCGCCGCTCGCTTCAGCGGGTGGTCCGACTCGCCGACGGCCCGGCGGATGCCTGCAAGAGCGGCATCGATGCGACCCTGCGCGAGCCGGAGCAGCGCAAGCCCCGGCTGCGGCTGCTCGCCGTGCCGGCCGGCGGCGCGGTACGCCTGCTCGGCTGCTCCGAAGTCGCCGCGCATGCGATGCAGATCTCCCTGGACGTACTGGGCCCGACCGAAGGCGCGCAGGTTCAAGACGCCCTGGGCCGCCACCCGCTCCGCTTCGTCGAGGGCGGCGTGCCAGGCTCCCTGCAGCTGCATGACCTCGGCTCGATGCACCAGGCAGACGCCGGTGTGGGCCACCATGTCCGGCTGACGCTCGCACCAGAGCGTGAGGGCGGTCGTCCACTCCCGCGCGCGGCGCAGGTCGAACACGCTCTGACACACCGAGATCGTGTTGCAGTAGAGGATGCCGGCCACGATCGGCGAGAGCCCGCCGCTCGTCACCCCGACCATGCTCTCGTCCACGAGCCGGAGCCCCTCTCTCGCTCGTCCCAGCTCGAGGAGCGCGTGGCCGAGGTCCATGACGCTCAGCGCGACCAGGTCACGATCGCCGAAGCGCTCGCCGATCGCGACCGCCTCGGCCGCTTTCGCGCGCGCCGCCTCGAAGTCGCCCTCCGCAAAGCTCTCCAGCATCGACGCGAGAAGGAGGTATCCGCGCTCGACGCAGTGACGTTCCTCGCCTTCGAGCAGCCGCTCTCCGCGCGCGAACCACCCGGTCGCGGGGGCTTTCTCCCCGCGGAGCAGGAAACTGAGGCCGATCCACCAGGTGCAGCGTGCGGCGTCCGGTCCGTGGCCGGCGTCGAGGTAGGCGTAATGAGCGCGCTCGAGTGCGCGAACGTACTCGTCCTCGAGACCTTGCATGTAAGCGGACGTCGCGAGGAGCTCGAGATCCGGCGGCTCCAGCCGGCTAGTGGCGCCGGCGCGCGACAGCGACTCGTACGCATCGCGCCACGCATGGTTCGCGTACGAGGCGCGGCCGCGCTGGAGCGCACCTTCGGCCGAGCTACTGTCGACGCCCACGGCCACATTCTGGGGCATCGGCGCGGGCGCCCACGATGAAAATGCTCGAGTTCGTCGGCGAAGAGGAGCAGGTCGCGCGGCGCCAATCGCTATCAGACGCCGCATGGCTGCCGACTCGCCGCCGTCTTGCTCGTGCCCGCCTCCTAGCCGGCGGGGAGCCGGCGGTCGCTTCGCCTCTGTTGCAAGCAAGAGAACGCGATCTGCAGGACGCTTCTACGGGAGCGACGGGACTCGAACCCGCGACCTCCGGCCTGACAGTTCAGCGCCGTGACTCGCCGTTTGCGCTTGTTGGGTTCCCGTTAGTCGCTCTGTGCGGGGCTGCTGCGGCGTCGGGCTCGCCATTGGTCCCAGTCGGTTGCCACCGCTGCGTTCCACGGGCGTTCCAGAACCCGGTTGAAACGCCTTTGCGGTTGCTGGGTCTCGTCTCCGCTCACATCGCCTGCACGCTCGGGCGCACGAGGATCTCGTTGAGAGTGACGCGCGGCGGCCGGCTGACCGCGAAGGCGATGACTTCGGCGATGTCCTGAGGGGGATGGCCCTGTCGAGGTATTCCTTGGCGGCCCTCTTGCTGTCGGCGTGGGTGATGTGGTCGGAGAGTTCGGTCGCGATGGCGCCGGGTTCGATGACGATGACCCGAATGTGGGGTTGCAGCTCGACGCGCGAGGGCTCCGACCAGCCGTTGAGCCCCCACTTGGTGGCCGCGTAGGCGGCGAAGCCCGCCGGCGCAAGGCGACCGACTACCGAGGAGACGTTGACCAGGTCGCCGCCGCCGTTGGCGTGGAGCTGGGCGAGGAACACCTCCGTGGTCGTCATCGTGCCGAGCAGGTTCGTCTCGACCATACGCCGGTGCTCCTCGCGCTGGTCCGAGGTGAAAGGCGCCGTCAGCATGACGCCCGCGTTGTTGACGAGGATGTCCGCACCGCCGAGCTCCTGCTGCACGCGCGCTGCGGCGGCCACGATCGAGTTGCGGTCCGTGACGTCGGCCCTGATGGCGAGGGTGCCGTTCCCTAGTTCGTCGGCAAGGGCGTCGATGCGGTCGGTGCGGCGCGCGAGCAGCGCGACCCGGTGGCCGTCGGCGGCCAGCGCCGGGCCGTGGCCTCCCCGATGCCAGATGAGGCGCCGGTGATCACCGCGACGCGGTGGCGCTGTCATCGTTGCTCATGCTGAGTATCGGTCTCCTTCTCGTCGATCGCGAGCGATGTCGAGAGCTGCCGGTTCGACTCGATGTCCGCCTGCAGGTCGGCGATCTTCTGCTCTGCGGTGCCGATGGCGTCGGCGCCCGCGAGGAAGCGGCGTGGCGGCGGCTGCTGACTCGCGATGGTGAGCAGCGCCTGCGCGAGCTTCGCCGGGTCGCCCGCCTGCTGCCCGTGTGTCGCCTTCCACCCGGAGACCAGCGGCCCGCGGCGCGCGTCGTAGTCCGCGATGGATGGCTCTGCGTAGCGCGTCGACTGTTCGGACAGGAGGTCCGTGCGAAAGAAGCCCGGGTTGACGACGGTGGTGTGGATGCCGAACGGCGCGATCTCGACGCGGAGCGCCTCCATCCATCCCTCGAGGCCGAACTTCGACGCGGCATACGCGCTCGTGAACTCGGCGGCCGAGGCGAGCCCCGCGGTCGACGAGATCGTGATGACGTGCCCCGCGCGCTGCGCGCGCATCGCCGGGAGCACGGCGCGCGTGACGTGCATCTGGCCGACGAGGTTCGCGGCGAGCGTCCGCTCGATCTGCTCCGGCGACAGCTCCTCGAAGAAGCCCGCCTCGAAGGTCCGCTGCGTTGTTGACGAGCACGTCGATGCGCCCGAACCGGTCGACGGCGGCCTGCACCGCCGCCTCGGCGTCCGCGGACGGGTGACGTCGAGCTTCACGCGCAGCAGGTCGTCCGACCGGCCGAGCGCCTGCGCCGGCGGCCGGGGTCGCGGCCCGTGGCGACGAGGGCGTGGCCGGCGGCCAGCACGGCCTTCGCGAAGTCGGCGCCCATGCCGCGGCCGGCGCCGGTGATGAACCAGACTTCTTGTCAGTCATGCGGCTCTCTTTTCGAACTCTGTGCGAACAGGGAAGCAGCGAATCGGCTGGAGTGAGAGACCCTGTTGAGAGGGGTATTGGCAGGGTCTCCCGGCGCGCCACCGCCGGATCTACGCTTTGTGAAGTGCACGCCAAGCAGGGAGGATCCGCGAGTTCCCCACCTCCCGCCGCGCCCGGATCACGCCGGAGCAGGCCGGGCTGAACACCTACGGCAGCCGCCGCGTTCCGGGTCTCCGCCGTGAGGAGGTCGCGGTCCTGGCCGGCGTCAGCGTGCCGTACTACACGCGGCTCGAACGGGGCGACCTCGGCGGCGCCTCCGAGAGCGTGTTGGAAGCGCTTCGCCCGTGCGCTCCAGCTCGACGACGCCGAGCGTGCCCACCTGTTCGACCTCGCCCGCGCCGCCCATCCGACAACGGCACGCCCACGCGGCGCAGAGTCCCAGCGCCGCATCCGCCCGGAGATCCAGTGGGACCCTGGACGCGATCACCGGAGCGGCCGCCTATGTGAGCGACGAGCGCCTCGACATCCTCGCCACCAACGCGCTCGGACGCGCACTGTTCTCGGAGATGTACGCCGGGCCGGCGCGGCCGCCCAACAACGCCCGCTTCGTCTTCCTCGACCCGCGGGCCGAGACCTTCTACATCGACTGGGACCGCGCCGCCCGCGACACCGCCGCGATCCTACGCACAGCGGTAGGCCGCGACCCGCACGACCGGACCCTCTCGGACCTCATCGGGGAGCTCGCGACGCAGAGTGAGGCTTTCCGGACGCACTGGGCCGCGCACAACGTTCGAATCCACGCCAGCGGCGTCAAGCGCTACCAGCACCCCGTGGTCGGCGAGCTCACCCTGAGCTTCAACCGCCTCGACATCCCCGCCGATCACGGACTGACGCTTTTCAGCTACGCGGCTGAGCCCGGCTCGCGCACAGAGGAGGCGCTGAAGCTCCTCGGCAGCTGGGCGGCAACGGTCGATCTCGAAGAATCCGCGCGCGCGACCGACCGGGAGCTGAGACGGCGCGGGAACTTCTGCGCAACTCCAGGAAACGGGAGCGACGGG
>CAWGZI010000003.1:0-30539 GCA_963827015.1 uncultured Gaiellaceae bacterium
GCGAAGAAGGGGAACCGCTCGCGCCGCGCGTGACATGGCCGGGAGGATACCGCTGTGCCGTGCCGATCCAGATGTGCGGGAAGTCACTTGCCGCCAGGGGTGCGCGGTTGTAGGTTCTCGGTGACATGTTTGTCGCTCCAGTCGGTGACGGGGTCAAGCTCGTGTTCCAGAGACGCACCGGCGACGCCGTCCGCCACGTCCCTAGAGGAGGGCACCGAATGCGCAGGGCACTATTTCTTTCGATTACGGCCTGTCTCGCCCTGCTGGTAGCCGCCGGGCTCGCAGGTTCGCTCGCGAGTCCGCACCGGCCGCGAGCAAGGCGATCACACCGTCGCCGATCTACACGGCCGAACAGCTGGGCGCGCCAGCCGGCGACGACTGGCTGATGCACATGGGCAACCTCAAGGGCCACCGGTACTCGTCGCTGACCCAGATCACGAAAGCGAACGTCGGCACGCTCAAGCTGGCCTGGAAGACCGACATGGGCTACTGCACGACGAACAACGCCGCTTGCGGCTCGTTCGAGGCGAACGCCGTCGTCGCGAACGGGACCTACTACATCCAGGATCCATTCGGTGCCGTGTACGCGCTCGACGGCGCGACCGGCGCGCAGCTGTGGAAGTGGACGCCGCACACCTACGAGCCCGGTTTCGGCACCGGCTCGGGCTCGAGAAAGCCCGGCGTTGCGATCGGCGAGGGCAAGGTGTTCGCGGGACTCGCGGACGGCAAGCTCTACGGACTCGATCAGACGAACGGCACATCCTCTGGGTGACGGAAGTGACGCCATGGAGAACCGGCGGTAAGACGTCGAGCGCGCCGATCTACGTCAACGGCATGGTCCTGATCGGCGACTCGGCCGGCGACAACGGCGGCTCCAGCGCCACGATGCAGGCCTTCACGGCGAACAATGGCAAGCGCATCTGGTCGTGGGGCGTGATCCCGAGCGTCGGGCAGCCGGGCTACAAGACCTGGTCCGCGAACTCCGCCGGCTACACCAACAACAGCACCAACGGCGGCGGCTCGATGTGGGAGTCACCGATCATCGACCCGAAGCTCAACCTTGCGATCTTCGGCACCGGCAACCCGGTCCCGTGGAACAGCCGCGGCCCCGGGATGAACCTCTACACCGACTCGATCGTGGCGCTGAACCTCTACACGGGCCAGATGGTCTGGTACTACCAGACGACCCACCACGACCTGTGGGACGCCGACCTGCCGAACAACGGCGTCATGTTCACCGGCGAAGTACAGGATCAAGGGCAAGCTGGTGTCGCGGCCGGGCGTCGCGTACGTGAACAAGTACGGGATGACGTTCATCCTCGACCGGCAGACGGGCAAGCCGCTGCTCCCGATCCCCGAGGTCAAGGTGCCGCAGAGCACCGCTCTGGACGTGAACACGTGGCCGACCCAGCCGATCCCGATGGCGGACAACGTGCTCGGGAACAGGCTCGACGCCAACCGGCGTCCGTGCACTGACGGCAACCGGACGCAGACGAACTCGTACGTGCCGTTCGCGACGGCGATCGCGCCTGACGGCAAGCCGTACAAGATCGGCTGCGTCTACGACCCGTACGACACGACGCAGTACGTCGTGCAGCCGTTCGAGATGATGGACTGGCCGGCGAGCTCGTACAGCCCGGAGAACAAGACGTTCATCACGTGCGGCGTCACCGACCGGGCGACGTCGTTCGAGCAGATCCCGGCGGCCTCGCAGGTGAAGGGCGCGTTCGGCGGCATCGGTGCCGGGCGCCTCGGAGTCGGCGACACGTCCACGTCCAACCGGGGCAACTTCGCCTCGCTGAACGTGGAGACGGGCAAGTTGGCGTGGAAACAGATCTGGGACGCGCCGTGCTACAGCGGCACCATGAACACCGCTGCGGGCATGACGTGGGTCGGCCATCTCGGCGAGGGCAATGCCCAGAACGGGCTCGGCTACCTCGCCGCGTAGGACACGAAGACCGGAGCCCAGCTCTGGAAGTCGGGACTGATGGACGCCCCGGCGGCCGCTGCACCGGTCACCTACACCGCCGGCGGCAAGCAGTACGTGTCGATCGCGGTGGGCGGCCAGTCCCACAACGACGTCTCGCGGCCTCTGGGTCTGACCAATCCTGCCCGGCTGCGCGGCGACAGCATCTACACGTACGTGCTGCCCTAGCGAGAAGATCAGGCGGGGGCGCTTCGGCGCCCCCGCCGCACGTCGACCGAGGAGACGATCACGATGAAGATCCTAGGCGGATTCGCGGCAGCGGTGCTGGTGACGGCGGCGCTCCTCGCGGGCGCCCTCGCGCCACGCGGTCATGCCTCGCGGGAGGCGACGACGAAGGTGAAGGTCACCGCCACCGAGTTCAAGTACGTGCTCTCGAGGAAGACGGCCCCGAAGGGGACGATCGTCTTCACCCTCGTCAACAAGGGCAAGCTCCCGCACGACTTCAAGATCGCCGGCAAGAAGACCGCGAAGATCGCAGCGGGTAAGACCGCGACCCTGAAGGTGACGATCGCGGCCAAGGGGAAGAAGGCCTACCTGTGCACCATCCCGGGGCACGCCCCGGCAGGGATGAAAGGCACGTTCACCGTCAGTTGAGGCAACTCAGCGCTACGCTTGCTGAGGCAACCAGGGGAGAGGACCCAATGAGGAAGAACGTTCAGGTCAAGCGGGTCGCCGGGGTCACCGGGCTGGCGACACTGGCGCTCGCCGGTGTGCTCGCCGGGGTCTTCCTGCCCGCCGGCGCGGCGGGCACGAAAGTGACCGCGCCGGTCAAGGTGACCGTGAAGGCGTCGGAGTTCAAGTACGTCTTCTCGAGGCGGAGCGTGCCCACCGGGACGGTGATCTTCACCGTCATCAACAAGGGCAAGATCTCGCACGACTTCAAGATCGCCGGCAAGAAGACGAAGTCGCTGCTTCCGGGCAAGTCGGCGAAGCTGACGGTCAAGTTCACGAAGAAGGGTCAGTACGCCTTCCTCTGCACGCTCGTCGGGCACGCCAAGGCGGGGATGAAGGGGAAGTACGCCGTCGCGACCAAGCCCGTCGCCACGACGACGACGAAGACGACGACGCCGCCGACCACGACGACGACGCCGCCTCCGACGGGACCCGTCGGCAGTGCGAACACCACCGTCCAGGTGGGGATGTTCGAGTACGGCTACAACCTCTCCCAGGCCTCGGTGCCCTCGGGCCAGGTCACGTTCGTGATCAGGAACAACGGCTCGGAGGTGCACAACTTCTCGGTTCAGGGCGTGAAGGTCGGCGCGCTGCTCAACCCGGGCCAGTCGAGACGTACACCGTCGGTCTTCCGGCGGCGCGGTTCAGCTACGTCTGCGACGTGCCGTTCCACATCGATCGCGGCATGTTGGGAAGCCTGACCGTCACACCATGAGCGCTCGCCCGGGGGAGCGCCGCGCAGGCGGCCTCCCCCGGCGGCTCGATTACGATGGCCGACATGACGAGCGTTGAGCGGGGCGCCACGGACTCCGCCGGGCTCGGCAGAGCGACGGCGATCGCCGACACGCTCCTCGGCAACATCGAGACGGTCGTGCACGGCAAGCACGACCAGGTCGCGCTCGTGCTCGCTGCGCTCGCGTGCGAGGGGCACGTCCTGCTCGAGGACGTCCCCGGCACCGCGAAGACGGTCCTGGCGCGGGCGCTCGCAGGCTCCGTCGACGGTGCGACCGTGTCCCGGATCCAGTGCACGCCGGACCTGCAGCCGACCGACGTCACCGGGCTCTCCGTCTGGGATCCCAGGAGCGCCGCTTCGAGTTCCGCCCCGGTCCGATCTTCGCGAACGTGCTCCTCGTCGACGAGATCAACCGCGCCCTGCCGAAGGCGCAGTCGGCCCTGCTCGAAGGCATGGCCGAGCGCCAGGTCACGGTCGACGGCACGAGCCGGCCGCTGCCGAGCCCGTTCCTGCTGATCGCGACCGAGAACTCGATCGAGCAGGAGGGCACGTTCCCGCTGCCGAAGCGCAGCTCGACCGCTTCTTCCTCCGCACCTCGCTCGGCTACCCGACGGTCGAGCAGGAGCTCGGGATCCTGGAGAGCCAGCTGCACGGACATCCGCTCGAGCTGCTGCGGCCGGTGGTCGCGATCGAGGACCTCGCCGTCCTCGTGGCGGCCGTCGAGGACGTCTACGTCGACCCGCTGCTCAAGCGCTGGGCGGTGGAGCTCGTCCGGGCGACCCGGGAGCTCGAGCAGGTCGACGTGGGCGCGTCCGTGCGCGCCAGCCTCGCCCTCGAGCGGGCCGCCCGCGCCTGGGCGCTGCTCGCGGGCCGCGACTACGTCGTTCCCGCCGACGTCGAGCGCCTGTTCGAGCCCGTCGTCGGCCACCGGCTCGTGCTCGGGATCGACTTCGCCGTCGACGCCGAGTCGCTCGACCGCGAGCAGCTCGGCCGCGTGATCTGGGAAGCCTGTCTCGCGCGCGCGCCGCGGCCGCAGCCGGACTGGGACGAGGACCGCTTCAGCAGGGGCTAGTGGCGGCAGCGCGGACCTTTCCGCTCGTCCCGCGCCGCCGCTTCGTCGGGGCGTCGTTCGGGCGGAACCGCAGTGTCCGCCGCGGCCAGGGCGACGAGGTCGTGGGCTCGCGGCCGTATCGCCCCGGCGACCACGTCGCGTGGATCGACTGGGCCGCCTCGGCGCGGCTCTCGGCCGCCCGCGGGACGGACGAGTTCGTCGTCCGCGAGTACCTCGCGCAGGAGGCGCCCCGCGCGACGATCGTCGTCGACCGGCGGCCTTCGCTCGGCCTCTTCGGGCCGGATTCGCCCTGGCTCGACAAGCCGGCCGCGGTCCCGCGGCCAGCAGAGGCGATCGCGGCGAGCGCCGTTGCGGCGCTCGGCGAGGTGGCCTACCTCGACCACGCGGGCCCGACCAGTCCGCCTTCTGGCTTCCAGCCGCGGGACGGCGCCGCATTGCCGACGTCCGTGCGCGGCTCGCGGGCGCGGAGTACACGGCACCGCCGCGGGCGTTCGAGCTCTGTCTCCAGACGCTGCTCCGGCACGGGCACGCGCTGCCGCCGGGGAGCTTCGTCTTCGTCGTCTCCGACTACCTGACCCCGGTGCGCACGACGGAGTGGGCTCGTCTGCGCGCGCTCCGCTGGGACGTCGTCCCGGTGATCGTCCAGGATCCCACCTGGGAGCAGAGCTTCCCGGACGTCCACGGCGCCGTCGTCCCGTTCGCCGATCCCGCGACCGGCGCGCTCGCGCCGACCCGGTTCACGCGTCGAGAGGTGCGCGCACTCGCGCTCGAGCACCAGCAGCGCCTCGAGCGCACCCTGCGGACGCTGCGGCACCTCGGTTGCGATCCGATCGTCGTCGGCGACGAAGACGCCTTCGCCGCCCTCGCCGCCTGGGCGGCGCGCCGGCAGGCGCTGCGACGGCGGGCCGCATGAGCTTGCTCGCCGTAGCGGCGCTGGCGCTCGTCCTGGCCGGCCCCGCAGCGGCGGCCGACCGCGAGGTGTTCTTCGGCGATGCGTTCCGGCTGGACGCGGCCGATCCAGGGCCGTTCGAGCGCCTTCCGGACGGTCGGCTCGCCTGCCTGTCGGATGTGTGCGTCGACAAGGTCGTCTCCGTCGGCGGCGTCACGATTCGGGTTCGGCCGCGCGTGACGGCGAAGGCGGTCGCGGCGCGGAAGCCTGCGTACCGTGCGCCGACCGCGCTCCCGGCGGCGTCGCGCGACGGGCTCACCGACGAGCTGCTCCTCGGCGCGGCGGCGGTGCTGGCTCTCGTCGCCGCCGCGCTCGTCGCAGCCGAGCTCGGTGGGCGCCGCCGTGCGGCCCCGGTCGATCGCCTGCGCCGCGCGCTCCGGCTCGTGCGCGAGTCGGCCGGCCGTGCCCCTGCCGACCGCCGGCGTGCGCTCGATCACCTGGCGGCGACGCTCGGCGACGTCCCGCCCGCGGAGCGTGCCACGCGGCTCGCCTGGTCGCGGCCGGAGCCCGATCCGGAGCCGACGCTCTCGCTGGCCGACGAGGTCTCGCGATGAGGCCGATCCCGTTCGGCGAGCTCGGGGCCGTCGCGTCGTCGACCAGGCGGACGCTGCTCCTGCGCGCGCTGCTCGCGACCGCAGTCGTCGCCGCTGCCGCGGCGGTCGTCTTCCTCGGCCGCGACGAACTGGCGCCAAGGGGCCCGCTCCCAGCGGGAACCGACGGTCTGGTCGTCCTCGACCTCTCGGCAAGCATCTCGACGGACACCTACGCCCGGATCGGAGCGACGCTCGACGGGCTCGCCGAGACCGGCGGCCGCTACGGGCTGATCGTCTTCTCCGACACCGCCTATCTCGCGCTGCCGCCGGGGACCCCGGCGGCCGAGCTGCGCACCTTCGCGCGGCGATTCGACCTGCCGGAGCAGAGCGGCGGCGCGATCACGGTGCCGACGAACCCCTGGACGGGCTCCTTCAGCGCCGGCACGAAGATCTCGACGGGACTGCAGCTGGCGCTGGACACGATCGCGGAACGGCGGCTCGGCCGGCCGGCGGTGCTGCTCGTCAGCGACCTCGACGACGACGTCGGCGACCTCGAGCGCCTGACGAGCACCGCGCTCGCCTTCCGGCGCCTCGAGATCCCCGTCCGCGTCGTCGGGCTCAACCCGGCGCCCGAGGACGAGCGCTACGTGGAGCGGCTGCTCCGGAACCCGTCTGACCTCTCGGCGGCGTCGCTGCCGGGCGACGAGGAGAGCACATCGAGCCGCGTCAGGATGTCGTTGCTGCTGGCGGCGCTCGCGGCCGCCGCGCTGCTCGCTCTCCGTGAGCTGCTCGTCACCCGGGTGGAGCGCGCATGAGGAGTTCGCGGCTCGCGCTCGCGGCTGCTGCGCTCGCGCTCGCCCTGGTCTGCGCCGGCGCCTCGCTGGCCGTGCGGGCTCGCGGCGACGACGCACACGCTGGGCTTCGCGCCGCCGTCGCGGCGTACGAGGTCGCAGCCCGGGCGGGGCGCGGCTTCGACAACGGCGAGACCAGGACGGTGCTCCGCTCTCGGGCTCAGGCGCTCCTGACGGACGTCGCCGTCGGCGAGGACCGCACCGCTGCAGCCCAGGCAGACGTCCTGCTGGGCGTGCTCGCGGCGGAGGGAGGAAGGACGGCGGCCGGGCAGGCGCCGGAGGAGCTCAGCCGGGACCTCTTCGAAACGGCCGTCCGGCTCGACACGGGCAACGTGGCGGCGAAGTTCGATCTCGAGCTGGCCGTGCGGCGGCTGCGGGCGACCGGCGCGCGCACCGGGCCGGGTCAGGGCTCGGGACCGCGTGGAGGCGGGCGGCGCGGCGCCGGCGCCGGGCTGCCGGGGCGGGGGTACTGACGTGCTCGCGCTCGAGCTGACCCTCCTCAGCCCGCTCGGCGCCCTCGCCTGCCTGGCCGCCGTGCTTCCGCTGTCCGCCCTCGTCCTCGCCCGCCGACGCGCCGGCCGGGCGGCCGCTGCGATCGGCTTGTCGGAGCGACGCGGCGGCGGCGGCGGGCGCCTGCTCCTGCTTGCCGCCGCCTGCTGCTCCCTGGGGCTTGCGGTCGCCCAGCCCGCTGTCCGACGGGACGATGGTCGCGAAGTGCGGGCCGACGTGGAGGCGCTCTTCGTCCTGGACGTCTCGCGCTCGATGCTCGCCGCCGGCGGGCCGTCCGACCCGACGCGGCTCGAGCGAGCGCGCGCGGCTGCGCTCGAGCTTCGCGAGGCGATCCCGGAGGTGCGGGCCGGCGTCGCAGGCCTGACAGACCGGACGCGTGCCGTACCTGTTTCCCACCCTCGACCGCCGGACGTTCGCCTCGACCCTGGCGGAGGCCGTCCAGATCGAGTCGCCCCCGCCGCAGCAGGTCACGAGGGTCGCGACCAGCTTCGACGCGCTCGCCGGCCTGGCGGGCAAGGGGTTCTTCGGGCCAGGGCTCGCGCGGCGCGTCTGCGTCGTCCTCACCGACGGCGAAAGCGCCCCGTTCGCGGCGCCGGCAACCGGCTGCCGCCTCGTCGTCGTCCAGTTCTGGGACGCGGGCGAGCGCGTCTACCGCGACGGCGAGCCCGAGCCGCAGTACCGGCCGGACGACGCCGCGCCTGCAAGCGCGGCGAAGCTGGGGCCGGTCGCGCGCGAGGGCGACCTGGGTCGTGCGCGTGGGCTGCTGAGCGCAGCGGTCGGCGACGGGAAGGTCTCGAAAGCCGGGGGAAGCGAGCCGACGACCGTCCTGCTCGCGCCGTATCTCGCTCTCGCCGGGCTCGCGCTCGTGCTCCTTCTCGTGGTCGGGCGGCCGCGCTTGCCGGTGCGTCAACGCGCCCGTACGATGGTCGGAGCATGAGGTACGCGGCCGGAGCGGCGATCTTCGTCGCCGTCGCACTCGGCGGCGGTGGGGGAGCCGTCGGGGGGGACGCGAACGGCGACTGGACCGCGTTCGGGCGCACGCCGGACAACAACCGGCATTCGCCGCTGACCCAGATCGACAAGGGCAACGTCGACCGGATGGGCAGGGTCTTCACCGTCGACCTGCGCCGCGTCGACCCGGACGTGCGCCGCGGGCAGCAGTCGTATCCGCTCGCGATCGACGGGACGCTGTACGTGACGACGAACAACAACTTCGTCTTCGCTCTGGACGGCGCCACCGGGAAGGTGAAGTGGGAGTACAAGCCCCGGAACAGCGGCCTCTTCGTCAACTTCGGCGTCGCCGCGAACCGGGGGCTCGCCTACTGCGGCGGCAGGCTCTTCATGACGACTCTCGACATGCAGCTCGTCGCCCTGCGCCCGAGCGACGGCGAGCTCGTCGGCAAGATCGCCATCAGCCAGTTCGTCCCGAACGCGTCGGCGAACTACGGCTACTCGCAGACGAGCGCGCCGGTCTGCGCCGGCGGAAAGCTCGTGATGGGCGCGGCCGGATCCGAGTACGGCGTCCGCGGCTACGTGATGGCCTTCAACACCGACCTGACGCCGGCCTGGCCGAACCCGTACTGGACGATCCCGCCCGAGCAGCAGCAGTGGCGCCGGCTCTCCCGGATCGTCGGCGGCGGCGTCGTCTGGACGCCGGTCACGATTGACGCGCGCACGAGCACCGTCTACTTCGGCACCGGCTCCGGGACGCCGAACTTCTACCACGACCTCCATCCGGGCCCGAACCCGCGCGCGAACTCCCTGATCGCGGTCGACCTGAGGACCGGCCGCCAGCGCTGGTGGCAGCAGCTCGTCGCAAACGACCAGTGGAACTACGACGTCGCGCAGCCGCCGCTCGTCTACGACGCCAGGGTCGGCGGCAGGACGCGCCGGATCGTGTCCGTGGCAACGAAGGAAGGTGTCTGGTTCGCGTTCGACGCCCGCACCGGGCAGGCGCTGCACCAGCGAGTGAAGGTGATCGACCGCGTCGAGCACCCGCCTCTCCGGCCGGGCCAGCCCGTGACGATCTTCCCCTCCGCGCTCGGCGGCGTGAACTACTCGCCCGCCTCCTACGACCCGGCGACGAACTACGTCTTCAATGCGGCGGCCGAGACGGCCGCCGTCCTGATCCAGGACAAGCTGACGCCGACGCAGAAGCGCCGGAAGCTGATCCAGGGCGACGTCTTCCTCGGCCTCCAGAACGGGAACTTCGGCACCGGGCTCGAGAACTGGCACGACCACGGCTCGATCAGCGCGATCGACGTCGCGACCGGGCGCCGCGTCTGGAAGTTCCAGACGCCGGAGCCGGAGCGCGGCGGCATCACCACGACGGCGAGCGGCCTCGGCTTCGCGGGCGGCGGCGACGGCGTCCTGCGTGCGTTCGACCTCAGGAACGGGAAGGTGCTCTGGCGCTTCCAGACCGGCGCTCCGATCGCGGCCGGCCCGACGCTCTACCTGAGCGGCGGCAAGCAGTACCTCGCGATCACCGTCGGCGGCACGCCGACCTCCTCGAACGGCGGCGTCGCAGCCGAGCTGCAGGTGTTCTCGATCGGCGGCAGCCAGCAGCAGTCGCCGCCACCGTCCGCCCTGACCCGGGCCGCGTTCGCCGCGGCCGACGCGCCGAGGGTCCTTTCCACGCCGTCGGCGCCGGCGCGGGCACGCGCACCGGCGGCCGCGGCGGGGGGCGCCCGGCTCTCGACCGGCGGCCCGATCGCCGTCCGCGCCTGGCTTCCGTCGGGCAACAACACCGAGACCGCGACGGGCCGCCTGCTCGTCGGCGGCAAGCCGGTGTCCGGAGCCCGGATCTCGGTCGACCGCTTCGTGCTGCCGCGCGCGACCGGCGCCGACGGCCGCTTCCGGGCCGAGGTCGACGTGACGCTCGTGCGGCGCCACATCATCCGGGTCGCCGACCTCTCGCGTGCGCGCGTCGGCGGCCGCGCGCTGACGGCATCGGAGCGCGCGGCAGCCCGTGCGGCGACGGGCGGCTTCGCGGTCGCCTATCGGATCGACCAGCTGAAGGCCACCGGCGGCAGGAACGGGAACGTCGTCGTCACCGGTCGGATCGCCACGCGCGGGGGCTTCGCGCCGGCGGGCGTCAGCCTCTTCACCTACCGTCTCTCGGGCCGGATCACGGGGGCGGACGGGCGGCCGGTGGCGGGCGCCACCGTCGTCACGCGCACGGTCGATCGCGACTTCTGGACGTTCTCGGAGCCGTCGGACGCGAACGGGAACTACACCTCTTTCTTCGCCGCCTCGGACAAGTCCCAGGACGATCCCGTGCCGCTGAGCGTGCAGGTCGCCCTCGGCCCGGTCTCCTACTCGTCCGGGTTGATCCCGACCGTCAAGTTCAAGCGGCTCCGCAGCGCGCGGATGGACGTACAGCTGCCGGCGCGCGTCGGCGCCGTGCTGCCGCTGCCGACCGCGAACTCGTACGTGGGCGCCGTCTACCAGGGCCTGCTCGTGGGGGCCTCGGCCGGCGGGCGCGTCGTCAAGCCGGTGGCGGCGCAGTGGCCGGACGCGAAGGGCCGGTTCCGCCTCGTGCTGCCGCGGTCGGCGCGCGGCAAGACGGTTCGGCTCTGGCAGAGCAGCTTCCAGGCCTTCTCCACCTTCCCGGCGAAGCCCGGCGGCGCGGTCGATCTGCGCACGTGGCCGACGGGCCTGTCGCCTCGGGTCTCGACCGGGACCGCGAACGTGCGGCTACCCCGCTAGGTCGAGCACCATCTCGTGCTGGCGCCACGTGCACGTGCCGCCGAGGGACGAGATCGCCGCGTTGAACGGATCGCCCTCGGGCCCGTTCAGCCAGTGCAGGGTGGTCACCTCCGGCGGCAGCGACTGGAGCAGCCCGCGGGCCGCGTGCTCGTCCGCGGCCGTGCCCTGCAGGAGCGAGACCCGGTCGTCGGTGCGCTTGAAGAGGATCGCGCCGCGATCGCTCCCCAGCGCCTCGACGCCCTCGTAGTGCGCGACGGACTCGTCGGCGCGCTGCCAGGGCTCACGCTCCGTTCGCTCGCGCCGGATCCTGGCCTGCGCCTGCTCCGAAGGCACGGGCTGCGCCGTCCCGTCCCCCGGCGCGAGCTCGGCGAGCGTCCACACCTCGAGCTCGCGCACGGTGCGGAAGCCGAGCTTCTCGTACAGCCTGATCGCCGGCTCGTTGGGGGTCAGCACCTCGAGCCAGAGCTCGCGGACGCCGCGGCTGCGCGCTTCGTCGATGGCGGCGCGCAGCAGCGTCTCGCCGAGGCCCTTGCCGCGGTGCGGAACGGCGATCCCGATCCCGGAGATCCAGCCGCGGTCGCCGCGGATCGCGAGCTTGCAGATGCCCACCGGCTCGCCGTCGACCACGAGCACGCGCGAGGCGTCGAGGTCGTCGTCGAACGTGGTCGACATGAATCGGAACGCCGCCTCGTCGAGCGTGAAGGGCGTGAAGTAGCCCTCGTAGCCCGCGTTGAAGATCTCCGCGAGCTCGGCGTGCGACCAGTCGGAGGCGGGCTCGGGCGCGATCTCCGACATCGCGCCCGAGCCTACCGGGAGGGCGTCAGGCCGAGGCCGCGGTCTTCGCCTTCTTGTAGGCGTTCTGGGCGATGAACTTCTCGGTCGCCTCGTATGCCTCGTCGTCGACGATCTGCACCGGCGGCGACTTCATCAGGTAGCTCGACGGGCCCTCGAGCGCGCCGGCGACGCCGTTGTTCAGCGCCAGCTTCGCCATCCGGACCGCGTCGATCACGATCCCGGCCGAGTTCGGCGAGTCCCAGACCTCGAGCTTCAGCTCGATGTTCAGCGGCACGTCGCCGAAGGAGGAGCCCTCCATCCGGATGTACGCCCACTTGCGGTCGGTCAGCCACGGCACGTAGTCGGACGGGCCGACGTGCACATTGCCCTCGCCCAGGTCGTAGTCGAGCATCGACGTGACCGCGTTCGTCTTCGAGATCTTCTTCGACTCGAGCCGTTCCCGCTCGAGCATGTTGAGGAAGTCCGAGTTGCCGCCGACGTTCAGCTGCATCGTCTTGTCGAGGTGCACGCCGCGCTCGCGGAAGAGGCTCGTGAGCACGCGGTGCGTGATCGTGGCACCGACCTGCGACTTGATGTCGTCGCCGATGATCGGCAGGCCCTTGTCCTCGAACCGCTTCTGCCAGTAGGCCTCGCGGGCGATGAAGACGGGCATGCAGTTGACGAGCGCTACGCCGGCCTCGAGGCACTGCTCGGCGTACCACTTCGCCGCCGCCTCGGAGCCGACCGGCAGGTAGCTGACGACGACGTCGGTCTGGGTCTCGCGGAGGATGCCGACGATGTCGTCGGTCTCGCCCGGCGCCTTCGTGACCACCTCGGAGAGGTACTTGCCGATTCCGTCGTGGGTCATGCCGCGGTTGACCGTGATCCCCGTCTTCGGCACGTCGGCGAACTTGATCGTGTCGTTCGGGTGAGCCCACATCGCGTCGGCGAGATCCTTGCCGACCTTGTCGGCGGTGACGTCGAACGCGGCCGTGAACTCGATGTCGGAGACGTGGTAGCCGCCGAGGTTGACGTGCATCAGCCCGGGGACGAACTGGTCGTCCGGCGCGTCCTTGTAGTACTGCACGCCCTGGATCAGCGAGTTGGCGCAGTTGCCGACGCCGACGATGGCGACGCGCACCTTGTCCTTGGCGCGAGCCTTGCCGTTGGCCGAGCCGTTGCTCGATCCGTTGGTCGAAGCCATGGTGTCCTTTCGATTGGAAGCGAAGGGGATCTCGAGCGCCTCGGAGAGCGTGAGGAGGACGAGGTCGTTGACGTTGAGCTTGCGGCGCCGGGACGCGGCCTTGAGCTCGCGGCGGAGCTCGGGCGGCATCCGGAGCACGACGGCGCCGGCCGCCCCCGGGATCGCCTTCCGACGGCGGCCGCTGGGGGCGAAGGGAACGCCGAGCCTCTGCGCGAGCAGCGCGACGGCGACGTCGTTCAGGTTCGACTCGCTGCGTGCGACCTCGCGGACGAGCGCTCGCTTGATCGAACCGGGCATGCGGACGAGGACGCTCGTCCGCTCGGAGGAAGTGCTAGCAGCCAAACTGCTAGCACTCTAGCGCAGATTGCTAGGCGGTGTGGCTGCGCAGCTCGCGGCGCACGTGCAGGATCCGCTGCAGCACGGTGAACCAGGCCGTCGCGGCCAGCAATCCGATCGCCCACGGCAGCACGCCCCACGGCGCGAGCGCGAGGCCGACTGCGATCACGACGACCCGCTCGGCGCGCGAGCCGATGCCGACGTCGCCCTTGATCCCGAGGCCCTCCGCCTTCGCGCGCGCGTAGGGGACGAGGAACGAGCCTCCGAGCGCAGCGATCGCGAGCGCCAGGGCGAGCTCGTCGCCGTCGCGCATGAACACGAGCCCGATCGCCCCGATCACGAGCCCCTCGCCGACGCGGTCGAGGGTGGAGTCGAGAAAGCCGCCGAAGGGCGTCTGCTTGCCGCCGGCACGCGCGAGCGCGCCGTCGAGGATGTCGAGGACGGAGCCGACGACGAAGGCGAGCCCGCCGAGCCAGAAGAACGTCAACTCGTGCCGGTACTCGAAGTAGACGAGCACGGCGCCGACGGCGCAGAGCGTCACGCCCGCCCCGGTGAGCATGTTCGGCGTCACGCGCGTCCGTGCGAGGCCGGTCATCGAGCGCGACGCGATCGCCCTCGCGCCGCCCGTGTACGCCTCCTTCAGGCTCATGCCGGAGCTGCGCGGAACCGCCGCCAGGGGCGGAGCACGATCCCGGCGGCGAGGCCGGCGACGACGATGCCGGCGGCGACGTCGAGCCAGAAGTGGTTGCCGGTCGCCATCACGCTGAACCAGACCCACGGCGCCCAGGCGAGCCAGAGCACCTTCGCCCAGCGCCGGCGCACGATCGCCGCCATCACGACGCTGACGAGCAGCGCGTCGAGGGCGTGCAGGCTCGGCATCGCGGCGTACGGGTTGGAGGCGAAGGCGACGAACGTCGACGAGTGGTTCACGGTCGAGTGGGCGGCGAGCGTGTCGGTGAAGCCTGCCTGCGGGAACATCCGCGGCGGGGCGGTGGGGAGGAGCACGTAGCCGACGAGCCCGATCAGGTTGCCGACGATCAGCATGTTGCGGAAGGCGTAGAAGCGGTCGTGCGCCTTGAAGTAGACCCAGGTCAGGGCGATCCCGACGACCGCGAACTGCGAGAGCCAGTAGGTGAGCGAGGTCGCCTGGATGAGCAGCGTCGACTGCTCGACCGCGTGCTGGAACGTCAGCTCCATCATCGACCCGAGCCCGCGTTGGAAGTCGATGATCCAGGCGCCGTTCGCGAACGCCTCCGCGACTCCCTCGCGGTCGGCGACGCCGCGGGCGAGCTGGTAGGCGAAGTAGAAGCCGATCCAGAAGCCGACCTGGAGCGCCAGGTGCGCCCAGCCGCGCGGGAGCCTGCGGGCGACGGTTGCAGTGCTGACGGCCATCGAAGGTCGGATTGTACCGCCGTGCCGGTCGGCGGCCTCCCCCGGCCGGGCCGTCGCTAGCCGCCGATGTAGCTCATCTCGACCTTCGGCAGGCCGACCGTCGCCTCCGAGCGGAGGTCGGAGTACCGGTCCGTCCGGCGCCCCCAGATCGCGCCGAGCGCCTGCTGCAACTCCTCGTCGGAGGCGCCGCCGCGGATGCGCGCGCGGAGGTCGTGGCCGCGCAGGCCGAAGAGGCACGTGTAGAGGCGGCCCTCGGCCGAGATCCGTGCCCGCGTGCAGTCGCCGCAGAACGGCTGCGTCACGGACGCGATCACGCCGATCTCACCGCTCCCGTCCGCGTAGCGCCACCGCTGCGCGACCTCGCCGCGGTAGTTCGCCTCGGCCGGCTCGAGCGGCAGCTCGGCCGAGATCCGCTCGACGATCTCCTTCGCCGGCACGACGTCGTCCAGGCGCCAGCCGTTCGTGGCGCCGACGTCCATGTACTCGATGAACCGGAGCGTGTGCCCGCGCTCGCGGAAGTAGCGCGCCATCTCGACGAGGCCGCCGTCGTTGAGGCCGCGCTTCACGACCGCGTTCACCTTCACCGGTAGCCCCACCGCTGCGGCCGCCTCGATCCCGTCCAGGACCTTGGACACGGAGAAGTCGACGTCGTTCATCATCTTGAACGTCTCGTCGTCGAGCGAGTCCAGGCTGACCGTGACGCGGTCGAGCCCGGCCTCCGCGAGCAGCCGTGCCTTCGCCGCGAGCAGGGAGGCGTTCGTCGTCAGCGTCAGCTCGGCGCCGAGCGGCGCGAGCATCGCGATCAGGCGCTCGACGTCCTTGCGGACGAGCGGCTCGCCTCCGGTCAGGCGCAGCTTCTCGACCCCGAGCGCGACTGCCGCCCGCGCGAGCCGCTCGATCTCCTCGAACGTGAGCAGCTCCTTGCGGTCGAGGAAGCGGTAGTCGGCCCCGAAGACGGACTTCGGCATGCAGTAGACGCAGCGGAAGTTGCACCGGTCGGTGACCGAGATCCGCAGGTCGCGCAGGGGCCGTCCGAGTCGGTCGAGCGTCATGGGGAGAGCGTAGCGTCGAACCTCGTTGGTGCCCAGGAAATCCGCCCTTGTGTCCAACCGGTTGGATGGCTAGGCTCCACGATGCTGGACGCCGGGTGGTCTCTCGGCGCGCTTCCGGGTCGAACAGAGAGAGAGGCGATGGCGAGCAAACTCAAGATCAAGGTGAACGGACGCGTTCACGACGTAGCGGCGTCGCCCAACACGCCGCTGCTGTACGTCCTCCGCAACGAGCTCCGTCTGAACGGCCCGCGCTTCGGGTGCGGTCTCGCGCAGTGCGGCTCGTGCTCGGTGCTCCACGACGGCCAGGAGATCCGCGCGTGCATCACGCCGGTCGCCGCCGTCGGCAAGGGCTCCGTGACGACGCTCGAGGGCCTCCCGGCTCTCTGGAAGGCGAAGGCGCGGACGACCGCGAAGACCGACGACCTCCATCCGGTCCAGCAGGCGTGGATCGAGGAGCAGGTCCCGCAGTGCGGCTACTGCCAGAACGGGATGATGATCAAGGCGACCGAGCTCCTGAACAAGGTGAAGCGGCCGACCGAGGATCAGATCAAGTCGCACATGAACACGCACCTCTGCCGGTGCGGCACCTACCCGCGGATCACCAAGGCGATCAAGCGCGCCGCCGCGACGATGGCGAAGGGGGCGTAGGGCGATGCTGCTCAGCGAAAGAACGATCGACCTCCTCGACGACGGCAAGCTCGACGAGCTGATCAAGGGATCGGAGTTCACGCGCGAGAAGTTCCTCAAGGGCGGCGGCGCGGTCGTCGTCGGCTTCAGCCTCGTCGGCTCGGCGCTCGCCGGCTCGGCGAAGGGCGCGACGGCCCGCGTGGCCGCCGGCCCCCCGAACGCGAACGTGATCGACTCGTGGGTCGCGATCCACGCCGACAACACGGCGACGATCGCGATGGGCAAGATCGACATCACCGGCGCGCCGACCGGCCTGCTGATGATCGCGGCCGAGGAGCTCGACCTGACGATCCAGCAGGTCTCGTGGGCGCCGTGGAACACGGACACGTCGCCGAACCAGGGCTTCACTGCCGGCTCGAACTCGATCTCGAGCGGCGGCCCGCAGGTCCGCCAGGCGGCCGCCGAGGCGCGTGCCGTCCTGCTCGGGCTCGCGGCGAAGCAGCTCGGCGTGCCGCAGTCGGATCTCCAGGTGCGCGCGGGCGTCGTCTCCTCGAAGAGCGATCCCTCGAAGAGCGTCACCTACGGCGCGCTGCTCGGCGACAAGGCGTTCTCGGCCCCGAACACGGGCCGGGCGCCGCTGAAGCCGGTGACCGAGTACCGGCTCGTCGGCAAGTCGGTCAAGCGCAAGGACACCGAGGCGAAGGTGCGCGGCACGCATCCGTACGTGCACCAGCTGCGGCTGCCCGGGATGCTCCACGGCCGCGTCGTCCGCCCGCGGGGCCAGGGCCCCTACGCGGTCGCCGACAAGGTGCTCTCGGTCGACGAGAGCTCGATCAGGAACATCAAGGGCGTCAAGGTCTACCGCAAGGGCGACTTCATCGGCGTCGTCTCCGCGAACGAGCAGGACGCGATCCAGGCCGCGACGCAGCTGAAGGTGAAGTGGGCGGAGTCGAAGACGATGCCCGGCAACGGCAACCTCTGGAAGCACTTCCGCGAGGTCACCTCGGCGGAGCGGTACGCCAGGAACGTCGGCTCGATCGACAAGGGGATCGCGGCTGCGGCGAAGACCGTGGAGCAGAGCTATTCGATCGACTACCAGTCGCACGCGTCCTTCGGCCCCTCGTGCGGCGTCGCCGACGTGCGGCCCGGCAAGGCCGACGTCTGGGGCGCAAGCCAGTCGATGTACGGCAGCCGGACACTCGTCGCCGGCCTGCTCGGGATCCCGCAGGACACGGTCACCTTCCACTTCGCGGAGGGCTCCGGCTGCTACGGGAAGAACCTGCAGGACGACGCAGCGCTCGCAGCGGCGCTGCTCTCGCAGCTGGCCGGCAAGCCCGTCCGCGTGCAGCTCATGCGCGACCAGGAGCACGGCTGGGACTTCTACGGGCCGGCCACGCTCTCGGACATCCGCGGTGCGGTCGACGCGAAGGGGAACATCACCGCGTACGACTACGTCTCCTACCAGCAGGGGTGGCTCTCCCTGGAGGCGTCGAGCTTCCACGCCGGCACGGCGGCGCCACTCGGCAACTTCGGCGGCGCCGACGTCGAGAACGCGGGCTCGCAGTACAAGATCGCGAACCACCGCGTGCTCGGCCGCTCGATCCCGAACGACTCACAACTGCCGAAGGTCGCGTACCTGCGTGCCCCGGCCGCTCCGCAGGCGCTGTTCGCCTCGGAGCAGATGATGGACGAGCTCGCCGTCGCGGCGGGGCTCGACTCGGTCGCCTTCCGGAAGCAGAACATCGAGAACTTCCGGTGGCTCGGCGTGCTCGAGGAGGCGGCGCGGCTCGCGGGCTGGGAGGCGCGCGTCTCCGGCTCGGCCGTCGCCAAGGGCCGGGTCAAGAAGGGACGAGGGATCGCGATCGGCGGCTTCGCGAGCACGTTCGCGGGCATCGTCGCCGAGATCGCGGTCGACACCGTGACCGGCAAGATCCGCGTCGAGCACGTGTACGCAGCGCACGACTGCGGCCTGATCATCAACCCGAACACCGTCGGGCAGCAGGTCGAGGGCTGTGTCGTCCAGGGCGTGAGCCGCGCACTCCTCGAGCAGGTCACGTTCTCGAAGAGCCGCGTCACGTCCCTCGACTGGGAGGGCTACCAGATCCTCCGCTACAAGGACACGCCGGAGATCACGTACACGCTCCTGAACCGGCCGGAGCTGCGTTCGAGCGGCGCGGGGGAGCCCGCCACCGCGCCGGTCGCCGCCGCGATCGCGAACGCGTTCTTCGATGCCACGGGCAAGCGCATCCGCACGATGCCGATGACGCCCGCCCGCGTCCGCGCCGTCCTCAAGTAGCCGTCGCACGACCCGGGATCCGCGAGAGCGGATCCCGGGTCGCTTCGCGGCCCGTGGCTCATACTTGGACAGTGCTCACACTCGCTCTCTCGCTCACGCTGCTTCTGGCTCCCACGGGTCCGCCGGCCCAGGGTGTGCTCGTCCCGGGGAGGAGCCTGGGCGGGCTCGAGCTCGGCGCCACGCAGGCGGCGGTCACCGCGAAATGGGGCGAACGCCACACTCTCTGCACGGTCTGCCGCCGGACGACGTGGCTTTACAGCTTCCGCGGCAGGGATACGACCGGCGCAGCCGTCTCCTTTCGAAACGGGCGCGTCAGCGCGGTCTTCACGCTCGGCGTCCCCCGCGGGTGGCGGACGAGCCGCGGCGTCGCGCTCGGCGACCCGGCGACGAAGGTGCACAGCGTCTACGGGACGCTGCCGTGGAGCAGGTGCATCGGCTACGGCGCGGTCAGCATCCGCAGGCCGGGCGCCGTCGCCTCGATCTACACCTACGGCGACTCCGTCTACGGCTTCGCGCTGACGCTGCCCTCGGAGCCCGTCTGCCAGTAACGGACGTCGCTCCGGGCCTCTGGATCTGGAGGCGTGCCTACCCCGACTGGCGGCCGGGCGTCGGCTGGGAGCGGGAGGTGACCTCGACGTGCGTCGAGTCGGGAGGCGAGGTCGCGCTGCTCGACCCGATCGCGCCCGCCGAGGAGGACGAGGAGGCCTGGGCGCGGCTCGACGCCCGGCCGCCGACGCTCGTCGTCGTCCTGAAGCCGGACCACGTCCGCGACGTCGACCTCTTCGTCCGCCGCTACGGCGCCCGCGCCTTCGGCCCCTGGCTCTTCTGGCGCACGAACGTGCCGGAGACCGAGCTGGAGCCGATCGAGCCCGGCAGCGAGCTGCCCGGCGGGCTGGTGGCGCTCTACGACGGCCGCGGCCGCAACGAGACGCCGCTCTGGCTGCCGGAGCAGCGAGCGCTGGTCTTCGCGGACGCCCTGACCGCCCCCGGCGGCGAGCTCCGCGTCTGGGACGCCCCGGCGCTGCGGGAACGTGCCCTGCCGGCGCTCCGGGCGCTGCTCGAGCTGCCGTTCGAGCACGTGATCGTCTCGCACGGCGACCCCGTGCACGACCGCGCCGAGTTCGAGCGGGCGCTCGAGCGGCCCCCGTGGACGGGTGAGAGCTAGCGGGACGGGCGCACGACGATCACCATCCGCGTGACGCCGTCGCTGAGGTTCATGTGGCGGTGGCCGCCCTCGCCGGAGATGAACATCGCGCTGTCGCCGGTGCTCAGCTCCAGCTCGCGCCCGTCGGCGAACTCGGTGCGCACCCGGCCCTCGAGCACGTGCGTGAACTGCTCGTTCGGCTGCGGGATGTAATCCTGCATCCGGGCGTGCGGAGCGAAGGTGGCGAGCAGGGCCTGCATCGTGTGCTGCCCCTCCGGCGTCAGCAGCTCGACGTCGATTCCTTCGGCGGTGTAGTGGAGGCCGACGCGGTCGTCGGCGCGGACGACGATCGGATCCGCGTGGCGCGGCTCGGGCACGAGCTCGGCGAGCCTGATCTCGTACAGCCGCGCCAGCCGGGTCAGCCGTCCGATCGTGATGTCGCTGCGGCCCGTCTCGATCAGGGAGAGCAGCGAGCGCGAGATCCCGGTCGCCTTCGCGACCTGCGCGAGCGAGAGCCCGCGTGAGGTCCGGATCGCTCGGAGCGTCGTCCCCAACGACGGCTCGCCCATCGCGGAGGCCCCGATCTCCCTGGAAAGCTGCGCCGGCTCGATCCGCTCACGATAGACCGATTCCCGACCGGAAGCGAGGAAAGTCGTCCAGGATTCTGGATGTTCGTCTAAGCTGGCAGTACGACGTCAAACCGCGGTTTCTGACACACGAGGAGGGTTCTTTGAGCACGTTTCGGAAGGGGTCTGCGCTCGTCGCGCTGATCGCGATCGTCTCGCTCGTTGCGGCGGTGTCCGCCTTCGGCGGCTCCGGCTCCACGGCGGCGACGACCGTGACCGTCACGCTCGGCAAGCCGGGCGAGTTCAAGATCACGCTCTCGAAGAAGACGGTCGTGAAGGGCGTGACCTCGTTCAAGGTGACGAACAAGGGCGCGATCAGCCACGACTTCAAGATCGCCGGCAAGAAGACGGTGATGCTGAAGACGGGCAAGACCGTGACGCTGAAGACGACGCTGAAGAAGGGGAAGTACGCCTTCCTCTGCACCGTCCCCGGTCATGCCCCTGCAGGCATGAAGGGCACGCTCACCGTCAAGTAGCGAGCAGGCTGACCGAGCTCTCGTCCGCCGCTCGACGGCGGGCGAGAGCGGTCGCCTCGACGATCTCGGCGCCGATCGCGACCGCGACCTCCTCGGGGGAGCGGGCTCCGATCGCGAGGCCGATCGGCGCGTGGATGCGTCCGAGCCCGGCGTCGTCGACGCCCTCGGCGCGGAGGCGCTCCTCGCGATCGGCCGTCGTCACCTTGCTCCCCATCGCCCCGATGTAGACGGCGGGCGTCTCGAGCGCCGCGATCAGCGCCGGGACGTCGAACTTCTCGTCGTGCGTGAGCACGCAGATCGCGGTCGACGCGTCGACGGGGGCGGACGCGAGAAAGCGGTCGGGCCACTCGACGACGAGCTCGTCCGCCTCCGGGAAGCGCTCCCGCGTCACGAACGCCGCCCGCGCGTCGCAGACGGTGACGCGGTAACCGAGCAGCTTCCCGACCCGCGCCAGCGCGGCGGCGTGGTCGATCGCGCCGAAGACGTACATCGCGGGCCGGGGGATGAGCGCGTGGACGAAGACCGCCTCGCCGTCGACCTCTGCGAGCGCGCTCTCTCCGGCGTCGAGCAGTCTCGCCACGGGGCCCTCCGGGCGCTCGTGGAGCTGCTGGGCGCCGATCCGGTCGCCGCTCGCGACCATCGTCAGGGCGACGGCTCGGTCGGCCCCGACGGCTTCGGACAAGGGCGGCACGAGCGTCAGGTCGAGCGGCGCGATCAGGATCGCAACCGTCCCGCCGCACGCGAGCCCGACCTCGAAGGCCGCGTCGTCGGCGATCCCGTACTCGCGCAGGCGCGGCTCGCCGCCGTCCAGGATCTCCTGGGCCTCGCGGATCACCGCCGGCTCGACGCAGCCGCCCGTGACGGAGCCGGCGATCTCGCCGAGGTCGTTGAGCGCGAGCGACGCACCCGGGTCGCGCGGGGCGGAGCCGCGGCGCTCGACCACGGTCGCGATCACCGCGCGGCGCCCATCCGCCTGCCAGCGCGCGAGGGTGGGGAGGATGTCCTTCACGCCTGCACGCTAGCCGTTTCGAATCGGGTTCGGAACCCGCCGAACGGGGCAGAACCCGGGTGCAATCGAGGAAAGGGGCAGTCGTGGATCGCGATCGGATCGAAGGCAACGTGAAGGAAGCGGAAGGCAAGCTCACCGGCGACGAGGAGCTCGAGCGCGAGGGTGAGGCGCAGGGCGCCTTCGGCAAGGCGAAGGACAGCGCCGACGACGCCTGGGAGGGCGTCAAGGACGCCGCGGACGACGCCAAGGACGCGGTCGACAAGCGCGTCTAGCGCGGAGCCGGATCGATCGAAGGCGCCTCCTCGGGGGCGCCTTCGGCGTTCTCGGGCAGGTCGCGCACGCCGAGCACCGGTGAGGGCAGCAGCCAGAGCACGCCGAGCAGGGCTCCCGCCGTGGCGATCCAGAGCGTCTCGCGGAGCCCGATCCAGCTTCCGAGCGCGCCGCCGACGAGGGCTCCGAGCGGGCGGACGCCGTAGTTGACGACCATGTACGCCCCGGAGATCCGCGAGCGGAGCCGGTCGGGGACGACCGCCGCCGAGAGCGCACCGGCGCTGATGTCGAGGATCATGACGCCGAGCCCGGCCCCGAACTCGGCCGTGAAGAGGCAGCCGAGCACGACCCAGCGCGGGCCCTCCGCGAGCGGGATCAGCAGCAGCGGCGCGGGGAAGAGCACGCAGCCGAGCGCGAAGGCGGGCCCGAGCCCGATCCGCCGCGCAATCCGCCCGGTGACGATCGACCCCAGGATGCCGCCGAACGCGCCCGCGCCGAGGACGAGGCCGAGCGTGCCGGGCGCGACGTCGAGCTCCTTCGTCGCGTAGAGGATGAAGAGCGCGAAGAAGACGAAGTTGAAGAAGTTGATCGTCGCGGTGGCCCCGAGCGCCGCCCGGATGATCGGGTTCCCGAAGACCCATCGCACTCCGGCGACGACGTGCCCCTTTCCCGGCGACTCCGCGGCCGGCTCCTCGACCTCGACGGTGTGGAGGAAGAGCGCCGAGACGACATAGGAGACGGCGTCGAGGACGAGGGTGACCGGGGCCGACAGGGCCTGGACGAGCGCTCCGCCGATGCTCGGGCCGACGACGTAGGAGAGCGCGCGGCTCCCGTTGATCAGCGACGCCCCCTCGACGAACCGCTCGCGCGGCAGCAGCGCCACGAAGAGGGAGCTGTAGGAGACCTGGAAGAGCACCGCGAGCGTGCCCATCAGGAACCCGACCACGAGCATGTGCGGGAACGTGAGCGCGTCGAACGCGTACGCGATCGGGATCGAGCCGATCAGCGCGGCGCGGCCGACGTCGGTCGCGATCATCGTCTGCCGCTTGCGCGCGCGGCGATCGGCCCACGCGCCCGCGTGCAGCGAGAAGAGGAGGTTCGGAGCGAGCTCCGCGGCGACGAGATAGCCCATCTGCGCGGCGTTCGCGTCGAGCACCAGCACGGCGACGAGCGGCAGCGCGATCATCGTCACCTGGTCGCCGACGAGCGACACCGCCTGGCCGAGCCAGAAGCGCCGGAAGCGCGCGTTGTCGCGGAGCAGCGGCGGGATCAGCACGGCCGCGGAGCCTAGAGGCTAGTAGCCTCGCGCGGTGCCCGCGCTGCTCGCGCTCGTCGTCGTCACGGCCGTCTGGGGCGTCACCTTCGTCCAGGTGAAGGACGCCGTCGAGCTCTATCCGCTCTTCGCCTTCCTCGCCGTCCGCTTCCTGATCGCCGCGGTCGTGCTCGCCGCTCCGGCGGCGCCTCGCCTTCGCTCGCTCGGCCGCCCGGCTGGCTCGCGGGAGCGCTCGCTCGGGCTCCTGCTCGCGCGTCGGCTACGCATTGCAGACGGCCGGGCTCGACCGGACGACGGTCTCGAGCGCGGGCTTCATCACCGGCCTCTACGTCGTCTTCACGCCGCTACTGGGCCTGCTCCTCTTCCGCACCCGCGTCGGCGGCGCGGTGTGGGTCGGCGTCGTGCTGTCGGTCGCGGGGCTCGCGATGCTCTCCGGCGTCGGGGCCGGCGACCCGGTCGGCGACCTGCTCGTGCTCGGCGGCTCGGCCGCCTACTCGCTCCAGATCGCGCTGATGGAGCGGTACGCGCCCTCGCTACGACCCGATCGCGTTCACGCAGGCGGAGATGCTGGCGGCGTTCGCCGGCTTCGCCGCCGTCGCCGTCGCGCTGGGCCAGATCGAGCTCCCGCGCGGCTGGACGGTCTGGGGCGCGCTGCTCGTGACCGGCATCTTCGCGAGCGCGCTCGGCTTCCTCGTCCAGACCTGGGCGCAGCGGCGCACGAGCGCGACGCGAACCGCGCTCGCGTTCGCGATGGAGCCCGTCTTCGCAGGCATCTTCGGTTTCTGGCTCGCCGGCGACCGCCTCGGCGTGATCGGCTGGGGCGGCTGCGCCGTGATCATGGCGGGGATCCTCGTCGCCGAGCCCGAAGCGGCGAAGGCTCTACGGCGGTTCGTTGGGAAGTCAGGGAGCGAAGCGACCCTTTAGGGCTCGCGCGCCGAAGAGTCAGATGAGCCAGGCGCCGTCGCGCTGGACGAGCTCGCCGTCGACGGAGAGCTCGCCGCCCGGGCGCAGGTCCTTGACCATGTCCCAGTGGACGGCGCTCTCGTTCTTGCCGCCGGTGTAGGTGTAGCTCGCGCCGACGGCGAGGTGGACGGTGCCGTTGATCTTCTCGTCGAAGAGCACGTTGCGCGTGAACGTCGTGATCCGCGGATTGCAGCCGAGGCCGAGCTCGCCCAGCCGGCTCGCGCCCTCGTCGGTCGCGAGGATCTGGCGGAGGAAGTCCTGCCCCTCGTCCGCCGTCGCCTCGACCACCTTGCCGCCGCGGAAGACGAGCCTCGCGCCGACGACGTCGTGGCCGAGATAGACGGCCGGGAACTCGGCGTAGGTGATCACGCCCTCGGCCGTGTCCTCGACCGGGCTGTAGAAGACCTCGCCGTCCGGCATGTTGCGGAAGCCCGCAGAGACGACGCCCTGGCGGCCCTCGATCCCGAGCGTCAGGTCGGTGCCCTCGCCGACGATGTGGACTGAGCCGGCGCGGTCGAAGCGCTCCTTGATCTTGCTCATCCGCTCCTCCTCGGCGTCCCAGTCGAGCAGGCAGGCGTCGTAGACGAAGTCCTCGAACTCGGGCAGTGTCATCCCGGCTTCCGCGGCCGCGGCCTCCGTGGGGTACTCGACGAGCGCCCAGCGGACGTCGAGGGAGCGGGCGCGGCGGCTGGCCGGCTCGCCGGCCTGCTGCAGCAGCCGTCGCCGCTCGGGGTCGAGCACGGCGCCGGCGTGGACGTCCTCGGGCGCGCGGATCGTCAGCCGGGCGTCCTCGTTCGCGACCTGATGGGCCTCGATCGGCGGCAGCTCGCCGAGCAGCTCGAGCGGCGCCTCGAGGGCCCAGTCGAGGTCGGCGCGGAAGCGCTCGGGGCCCCAGTTGATCCGCGGCAGGTAGTAGGCGCCCCGGCGCGCGATCGCGCGGGCGACCTCGCGGACCAGCGGGCGCGCGAGCGGCGTGGCCCGCACGGAGACCTGCCAGCCGGGCTGCACGTCCAGGCACCGATTGACCATCAGCTCGGCGAGCTCTCGTACGCGCGGGTCCTCGTCCACGGCGCGGGCATCCTATGTGAGCCGATGTTCGACTGGTTGCGCGAGTGGAGGATCGACCGGATGACCGACAGGGTCGCCCGGCGGCCGCACGGCCGCAGGGCGCGTGCGGTCTACGGCGCCTCCGACGCCCACTCCTTCGCCTGGGAGCCCGTGCTGGCCGCGCTCGAGCTCGGCCCCGACGACCGGCTGCTCGACGTGGGGTGCGGCGGCGGCGTCTTCCTCCGCCGGGCGCTCGAGACCGGCTGCGAGGCGGTCGGGCTCGACCACAGCCGCGAGATGGTCGAGCTTGCCCGGCGGACGGCGGGCGTGTGGGTCGTCGAGGGCCGGGCGGAGGAGCTGCCGTTCGCGGACGGAGAGTTCACGGCCGTCTCCTGCCTCGTCGCGTTCTTCTTCTTCCCCGATCCGGTCCGGGCCCTGGAGGAGTTCCGCCGCGTCCTCGAGCCGGAGCGTGGGCGGATCGCGGTCTTCACGACTCCGCCGGAGGCGAGGGGAACGCCCGCGGCGCCGTATCCGCTGGCCACCCGCGGCCACTTCTACGAGGACCCCGAGCTCGAGCGGCTCCCGCTCGAGGCCGGCTTCGCCGAGGCGCAGGTCACCCGCACCGAGATCGGCGCCCAGCTGCTGACGGCGCGATAGGTTCGAGCAGATGGACGCGGTCGTGCTCGCGCTCGCCTCGGCCGCGCTCTTCGGCTCGATGACGGTCGCGCTCAGATTCGCGCTCCGCGTGCGGCCCGATGCCGAGGCCGGCGCGCTGCAGACGATCACCGTGGCCTTGCTCGTCACGGTGCCGTTCGTCGCCGCCGGCGACCTCGATCTCGCCGGCGTCTGGCCGTTCCTGCTCGCCGGCATGCTCGGGCCGGGCGGCTCGCAGCTCCTCTTCACCCTCGCCGTCCGCGACGCGGGGCCCTCGCGCACGTCGGTCACGGTCGGGACGGCCCCGCTCTTCTCGGTCGCAATCGCCCTCGCGCTCCTCGGCGAGCCTGCCAAGGCGGGCGTGATCGCCGGCGCGATCCTGATCGTCACCGGCGGGATCCTGCTCGTCCGCGAGCCGGGCAGGCCCGAGCACGTGAAGTGGATCGGGCTCGGCTACGCGCTCGTCGCGACGCTGATCTTCGCCGTGCGCGACAACCTCGTTCGGCACCTCTCGCTCGACACGGACGTCGAGCCGGCGCTCGCGGCCGCGGCGACGCTCTTCGCCGGCGGAGTGACCGTCGCCGCCTGGTTGCTCGTCTCACGGCGACGGCTCCCGACGGCCGGCCTTCGTACGTTCGTCCTGCCGGGCGTCTGCTTCGGGCTCTCCTATCTCTGCCTCTTCGAGGGGTACTACCGCGGCCGCGTCACGGTCGTCTCGCCGCTCGTCGCGACCGAGTCGCTCTGGGCCGTCGCGCTCTCCGCGCTCCTGCTCCGCCGACACGAGCTCGTCGGGCCCCGCCTTTTCGGCGGTGCGGCGCTGGTCGTCGCCGGGGGCGCCCTGATCGCACTCTTTCGCTAGGGGACGCCGTAGATCAGGCGGGTCCCGCCCGGATCGAACGAGACCGCGGTCACCTCGCCGGTGATGGTCAGGCGCGAGACGATGCGGCGGTCGGAGCTGCGGACGACGGCCAGCGTGGTGACGCCGTTCACGTAGCCCTCGACATGGACGAGCCGCGTCCCGTCGGGGGACCAGGCGGCGGCTGCAGCAGGGGCGTGGAACAGGAGGCGCGAGCGCTTCGTGGCGGGATCGAGCAGGCGGCGCGCACCGCCGCTCCAGTAGAGCAGCTGTCCGCGCGGCGACCACAGGAGGCTCCTGCCCTTCGTCACCCGCACCGGCTTCCCGCCGCTCGGACGGACGAGCCAGACCCAGCCTCTCTGCACGTACGCGATCCGGTCGCCGCGTGGCGACCACGCGATCTCCGAAAGCCAGTTCGGAAAGCGGGTGCGCACGAGCACGCGACGCCCGGTGCCGTTCGCGTTCGCGACCTCGACGGTGTAGGCGCTGAGATCCATGTCGAGCTCGCCGATCGAGGCGAGCCTGCGGCCGTCGGGCGACCACGAGTACGCGTAGGCACCCCGGAAGCGCGAGCGCAGGCGGGCGCGGATCTCGCCGGTCGCCGCGTCGTGGACGCGGATCTCCGCGATCGCGCAGTTTCGGGAGTCGTAGCTGCACGGCGAGGTGTCCCAACCCGTCGTCGTGAACACGCCGCCGGTCGGGGACCAGGCAATCGGCCCGTATCCGTCGGCGAGCTCGGCCAGCCGGCGTGCGCCGCCGCCGTCCCCGTTCATCACCCAGACGTCGCCGCCGCGAACGAAGAGGATGCGGCCGTCGCGTGCGACGACCGGGGCGGACGCGGGCTCGGCGCCGCTGAGGACCCGTGCGTCGCCGCCGTCGAGTGCGATCGAGCCGACGTGGGCGACCGGTGCGGCCGCCGGCGACGCCGACGCCGCCAGGAGCGCGACCACGGCGGCGGCGATGAGCACGGCACGGGTCATACCTCGATTGAAGCGGTCGCCCTGCCCGTCGCGGGAGCGATCTTGCGTCCTCCGCAGGGATGATTCTGGCGTTGTATCTGCTACTCTGAGACTCAGATTTTCTTCTGCATCATCACTAAGCACGGAGGAGAGCCAGCATGGCAAAGACAATCGGAATCGACCTCGGCACCACGAACAGCTGCATGGCGGTGCTCGAGGGCGGCGAGCCGACCGTGATCCCGAACGCCGAGGGCGGCCGCACCACGCCGTCCGTGGTCGCGTTCACGAAGGACGGTCAGCGGCTCGTCGGGGCGCCCGCGCGGCGCCAGCAGGTGACCAACCCGCAGAACACGATCTTCTCGATCAAGCGCTTCATGGGCCGCAAGTCGGACGAGGTCTCGGAAGAGATGACGATGATCCCGTACGAGGTCACGAAGGGCGACAACGGCGACGCGCGCGTGCAGGCGGACGGCAAGGAGTTCGCGCCGCCGGAGATCAGCGCGATGATCCTGCAGAAGCTGAAGACGGACGCCGAGGCCTACCTCGGCCAGCCGGTCACCGACGCGGTGATCACCGTCCCGGCCTACTTCAACAACGCGCAGCGCGAGGCGACGAAGGACGCCGGCAAGATCGCGGGCCTCAACGTGCTCCGGATCATCAACGAGCCGACCGCCGCCGCCCTCGCCTACGGCCTCGACAAGGAAGGCGCCGACCAGACGATCCTCGTCTTCGACCTGGGGGGCGGCACGTTCGACGTGTCCGTGCTCGAGCTCGGCGACGGCGTCTTCGAGGTCAAGTCGACCAACGGCGACAACCACCTCGGCGGCGACAACTTCGACAAGGCGATCGTCGACTGGATGGTCGCGGAGTTCAAGCGCGACCAGGGGATCGACCTCTCCGCCGACAAGATGGCGCTGCAGCGACTGTACGAGGCCGCCGAGAAGGCGAAGATCGAGCTCTCCTCGACGATGACGACGCAGATCAACCTGCCGTTCGTCACCGCCACGGCCGAGGGCCCGAAGCACCTCGACCTGCAGCTCACCCGCGCGAAGCTCGGCGAGATCACCGCCGACCTGATCGAGCGGACGGTCGGCCCGACGAAGGCCGCGCTCGCCGACGCGGGGCTCGACGCCTCGAAGATCGAGCACGTCGTCCTCGTCGGCGGCATGACCCGCATGCCCGCCGTCCAGGAGAAGGTGAAGGAGCTGCTCGGCAAGGAGCCGCACAAGGGCGTCAACCCGGACGAGGTCGTCGCCGTCGGCGCCGCGATCCAGGCCGGCGTGCTCAAGGGCGAGGTCAAGGACGTGCTCCTCCTCGACGTCACGCCCCTGTCGCTCGGGATCGAGACGAAGGGCGGCGTCTTCACGAAGCTGATCGACCGGAACACCACGATCCCGACCCGCAAGGCCGAGACGTTCTCGACCGCCGAGGACAACCAGCCGTCGGTCGAGATCCACGTGCTCCAGGGCGAGTCGGAGATGGCGACCTACAACAAGACGCTGGGCAAGTTCCAGCTCGTCGGGATCCCGCCGGCGATGCGGGGGATGCCGCAGATCGAGGTCGGCTTCGACATCGACGCGAACGGGATCATCCACGTCACCGCGAAGGACCTCGGGACCGGCAACGAGCAGCAGATCAAGATCGAGGGCGGCTCGGGCCTGTCCGAGGACGAGGTGCAGCGGATGGTCGCGGACGCCGAGGCGCACGCCGACGAGGCGCACAAGCTGCGCGAGCTCGCCGACGCGCGCAACACGGCGGAGCAGCTGGCCTACCAGACCGAGAACACGCTCAAGGAGCACCGCGACAAGCTCGACGAGTCCGAGGCCTCGACGATCGAGGGCCGGATCATGGAGCTGCGCGCCACGCTCGAGTCGACGGACGTCAACGAGATCCGGCAGAAGACGGACGCGCTCAACGAGGCGTCGCGGAAGCTCGCCGAGGTGCTCTACGCCCAGGCGACCGCGCAGGCGCAGTCGCAGGGGGGCGGCAACGGTGACGCACCCGTCGAGGACGAGGTCGTCGAGGACGCCGACTACGAGGTCATCGACGAGGAAGAGGCGAAGACGTCGTGACCGACCAGCCGCTCGAGCCGCGCCTGGAGGACTCCGAGCCGGAGCAGGTCGTCGAGGAGCCGGCGGCGGAGGAGTCCGCCCCGGCTCCCGACGAGTCGTACCTCCGCCTCGCGGCCGACTTCGACAACTCCGCAAGCGCGTCGCGCGCGAGCAGGTCGAGTTGACCCGGCGCGCGAACGAGCGGATCCGAACGAGCTCCTGCCGGTGCTCGACGACCTCGAGCGGGCGCTCGAGGCCGCCGCCGAGCACGAGGAGGCGAAGCTCGAGGAGGGCGTCCGGCTCGTGCACCGGTCGCTGCTCGGCCTGGTCAGCGCCACGGCCTCTCGGAGATCGAGACCGAGGGCGATTCGACCCGCACGTCCACAGGCGCTGCTCGCCCAGCCGGGCGAGGGAGCCAAGGAGGGCTCGGTGCTCGCAGGTTCTGCAGAAGGCTACAGGCTCGGGGACAAGGTTCTCCGGCCCGCCCGGTGATCGTGGCGGAGTAACGCGTGACG
>CAWGZI010000004.1:0-172352 GCA_963827015.1 uncultured Gaiellaceae bacterium
AACCCGACCGCCGAGAGCACGATCCGCCAGGGCGTCACGACCGAGGTCGTCGGCAACTGCGGCTGGAGCTACGCGCCCGTGACGTCCGCATCCGAGCCGACGATCCGCAGCCGGCTGCACTCGTTCGGCTTCGACAAGCCGACGATCCCGTGGTCGACGTTCGGCGAGCACCTGGAGTTCCTCTCGGACGTCGGCCACACGCCGAACTTCGCCTGGTTCGTCGGCCACAACGCGATCCGGCTGGCCGCGGCGTCTCGGGCTCGGCCCGACGCCGAGCAGATGACGACGATGGAGGGCTTCGTCCACGAGGCGATGCAGTCGGGTGCGCTCGGGATGTCGACCGGGCTCGAGTTCAACCCGGGCCGGGAGGCGACGACGGAGGAGCTGAGGCGCCTGAACGCCGTCGCCGGCCATACGACGGCATCTACACGAGCCAATCCGCAACCGCGACTCGGGCCTGCTCGAGGCGATCGACGAGTTCCTCGCCGTCGCGCGGGCGGGAAGCACGAGAGCGGAGATCTCGCACCTGAACGTCCGCCACAACACGAACGCGCCCGAGCGGGGCTGGGAGCGCGCGGTCGAGAAGATGGCCGCGAGCCGCGAGACCGGGCTCGACGTCCTCGCCGACACGACGCCGTTCCGGGAAGGGCTCGGCCAGATGGCCGGGATCCTGCCGCCGTGGGTGGCCGAGGACGGGCCGGAGGCTGCCGCGGCGAAGCTCCGCGACCCGGCGCTCCGCGAGCGGATGCGCAACGAGAGCGACCGCTACTGGCGCTTCATCCACAAGGGCGAGTGGGAGCGCGTGTACTTCCAGGCGACTCCCCAGCACCCCGACCTCGGCGGGCTCAACTTCCGGCAGATCTCGGAGAAGCTCGGCAAGGACCCCTGGGAGTGCTACCTCGACATCCTCGCCGACGCCGGCGCGGACTACGAGTCGATCCTCACCGTCGGGACGCTCTTCACCGACGAGCACCTGGCGGAGATGATCGGCCACCCGCTCTTCTGCCTCGGCGTCGACACGTTCACCGTCCAGGACACGGGGCCGCTGAGCGAGATCATGAAGCACCCGCTCGGCTTCGCCGGCCATGTCCACTACCTCACCCACCACGTGCGCGAGCAGGGAACGCTGCGGCTGGAGGAGGCGATCCGGAAGATGACGAGCATGCCGGCCGCCCACTTCGGGCT
Source organism: uncultured Gaiellaceae bacterium (assembly GCA_963827015.1). Classification (GTDB taxonomy): domain Bacteria; phylum Actinomycetota; class Thermoleophilia; order Gaiellales; family Gaiellaceae; genus Gaiellasilicea. Next base: position 1,186 of record CAWGZI010000004.1, read on the forward strand.
CTGGGATCGCGGTCTCCTCCGCGCGGGCTACAGCGCCGACGTGGTCGTGTTCGACTGGGACGAGCTCGACGACGTCTCGACCAGCGAGAATCCGACCGTGTACGCCCGCGGGGTCGAGCAGTCCTCGTCAACGGCGTCCTCGTCGTGGACGGGGCCGAGCACACCGGCGCGCGCCCGGGCCGTCACCTGCTGCGCGGTGAACAGCGAGATCGACCTCCGGTCCGATCTGCACGCTCGGCCGACGGACGAGATGTGGGAGGCGATGCGGCGGCGCCGCTCGGCTGGGCGACTACGGCGAGGACCCGTCCGTCAACGAGCTGCAGGAGCGGATGGCCGGCTGCTGGGCAAGGAGGCGGCGCTCTGGGTGCCGACGTGCGGGATGGCGAACCTGGTCGCGCTCCTGACGATCGCTCCCGCGGCAGCACGGTCGTCCTGGAAGCGTCCTCGCACGTCCTCACCTCGGAGGAGAGGGGGATCGAGGAGATCGCCGGCCTCGACCCATGGTCACTCTGGGCCGAGGACGGACGGCTCGACCCGGCGAGGTCGAGGAGGCTGTCGTCGAGACCGGCGCGCTGCTGCTCGTGCTCGAGAACACCCACACGCGAGCAGGGGGCACCGTGCTCACGCCGGAGCTGACGGCCGAGCTGGCCCGGGCCGCGCAGCGCCACGGCGCCTACGTCCACCTCGACGGCGCGCGGCTCTTCAACGCGGCGGTCGCGCTGGACGTCCGCTGGCGGGGCTCGCGGCGCCGGTGAACACGGTGGCGGTCAGCCTGAACAAGGGTCTCTGCGCGCCGATGGGGACGATCCTCGCCGGCCGCGCGCAGGTGATCGAGCTCGCGCACCGCACCCTGCGCCGGCTCGGCGGGGCGAGCGTGCACAAGGCGGGCATCGCGGCCGCCGCGGCGCTCGTCGCGCTCGACACGCTCGTCGACCGGCTCGCCGACGACCACCGGCGCGCGCGCGAGCTCGGCGCCTGCTCGCAGCAGATCCCGGGCCTCGGGGTCGAGCCGGCCGAGATCGAGACGAACATCGTGCTCGTCGACGTCAGCGGCACGGGCTCTGCCCGGACGAGTTCCTGCGCCTGCTGGCGGAGCGCGGCGTCCTCGGCATGGAGCGCGACACGAGCAGGATCCGGTTCGTCGCCCACCGCCTGATCGGCGACGCCGAGATCGCGCGGGCCGCCGAGATCGTCGCCGCCGTCGCGGCCGAGCACGCGCCGACACCTAGACGCCCAGCGGTCGCCCGTCCACTGCCAGCGTTCGTCGTCGCGCGGCGAAGACGGGATCGGTGACGGCGATCTGGCCGAGGCGCCGCGCCGTGCGCCGCACGCTCAGGTGCCCGTCGATCTCGACGAGCGTCGCGTCGAACGGCGGCTCGATCACGGCTCCGACGGTGAACTGCAGCAGCGGCCCGCATGGGTCGAGCACCGCGCATGGATGTGGCCGCTGAGGACGAGCTTCGGTCGCGAATCGGAACGCAGCCGGCCCTCGAGCTCGGCCCGATTCACGAGATCGCCGGCATACGGAAGCCCGGCGGCGGCCAGCCGGGGCGCCTCGGACAGCAACGGGAAGTGCGACGCGACGACGACGACGTCCGCCTCGTCCCGGCGGGCCGTCGAGCCGGCCGACGTACTGCGGCGGCGCGGGACCGCGGTCGACGGCCGACACCGGCCAGGCAACCCGTCCAGGGCGGCTCCTCGTGCGAGCAGCCGGATCCCGTGCCTGCGGGCCGTCGGCGAACTCCTCGCCGAGGCGCAGGTCGTGGTTGCCGTTCGACCGTCGCGAGCGGAGCGACGCTCGGCTGCTGCCGAGCCGAGCGACGACGTGCGACGAGATCGCTCGGGTTCGCGAACTGCACGAAGTCGCCCAGCAGGAGGATCAGATCGACCCGGGCCTCGGAGAACCACTCGAGCGCGGCGTCGGTGCGCTCGGTCGAGGTGCTCGGGCTCGAAGACGTTGATCCAGCGCGAGCCCGCCGGCTCCAGCTCGCAGTGGAGATCGCTGAGGACGCCGATGCGCACTACGGCCGCAGCTCCTCGAGCGCCTCCGCCGCGGCCTCGATCGTCTGCTCGAGACAGCCGGGCGCGAAGGGCGACTGCTGCTCCTGGTAGAGCCCGGTGCCGTAGGTCTCCTCGGGCGAGAGGTAGCCCATCGTCCTGTTGGTCACCCCGAGCACGAGCAGAGGCGTTCCGGCGAAGCGCCGCCGCAGCTCGACCTGGAAGACCGAGTACGGCTCGTTCGGGATCGCGACCAGCAGTGCGTCGCCGAGCCGCCAGGTCCAGACCGGCATCTCGTAGACCGGGCCGTCGCCGAGCGCCTGGCTGAGGAAGCGCCGGCGCAGCGCCTTCTCCTGCTCCTGGACCGAGTCGGGGGCGGAGAGGCTCTCGACGACGCCGAGGTCCTCCTTGCGCTGCAGCGGGACGAGGCTGACCTGCGCGGCCAGCTCTCGTTGGCTCACTGCTCGGCGTCGATCGGCTGGTACTCCCAGGTGCCGAGGTTGGCGCCGGACGCACGATCCCCGTGTAGACGAAGCGCGTCCCGGGCGGCGGCAGGTTCTCGATCGCCGCCGCCGCGGCGTGGCCGAGCTGGCGGCCGTTGCGGTCGGCGACGGCCGTGTCGCCGACGTAGTCGTCGCGCGGGGCGAGCTCGCCCGAGGCGCCCTGGAAGAACAGCGCCGGGCGCGCCGAAGGCGTTCTCCAGGACCTCGCGGGCGGCGCCGATGTAGTCGGGCGACAGCAGCCGGTTCTCCCAGGCGAGCGTCGTCGGGTGGCAGGCGTAGTTGAACAGCGTCGCGCGCAGCTCGCCGTCCTCGCCGGTGACCCTGGCGACGAGCAGCGTGTCGTCGGCAGGCGCGTCGGGGTTGTAGCCGGCGGCGAAGCGCTGCGCGTCGGCGTCCCAGAAGTCGCGGTTGGTCGCGAGCGCGCAGCGGCCCGTGCCCCACGTCACCCAGGCGGGCGCCAGCGCCGCGCGCGCCTCGAGGATCGCCGCGCCGATCTGCTCGGTCAGGTGCTCGATGTAGGGCTCGATCAGCTCGCCGCCGGGCTTGTCCGCCAGCTGCGAGTTGACGTTCGCGCCGGAGTGGGTGTGCGACATGTTGATCAGCAGCGCGGCCTCGTCCAGCCCGGTGCGCTCCAGGATCGTCGCGCGGAAGCTCCTGCTCGTCCGGGATGTGCTGGAACCAGCCGAGGTCGACCGCGACCAGCGCCAGCGTCGGCTCGTCGCCGTCGAGCGGCGCGAAGACCGCGGCCGTGGCGGCGAACGGGCGGTGGACGCCCTCGGCCGCGTCGTGCGTCGCCGCGCCCCAGGAGCGGGCATAGATCCCGACCGGCGGCGTGACGTCCCGCGTGGCGACGCCGAACCGGCAGCGGGTGTAGCTATGCGTGATCTGCATTCCAGTCTCCTTCGATTCGAGTGGTTCGGGGCTTGATGCCGAGGGCCGTCGGCGCCGGCGACGCTGACGAGGACGGCCGCGGTGCCGGCGACGGCGAAGGCGAGCTCGGTGCCGCCGCGCGAGGTGAGCCAGCCGGCGAGCAGGCCGCCGAACGGCGCGCCGCCCATGAACGCGAAGTAGTAGAGGCTCGCCGCCTGTCCGCGCAGGTGCTGCGGCGCCGCGAGCTGCAGGGACGCGAGCGCGCTCGTGCCCCAGAGCATGTAGCAAATGCCGGTCGCGAAGAGCAGGGCGCAGACCGCAAGGAGCTCCTGCTGCGGGGCGAGGACGAGCTCGAGCACGCCGAAGCCGCCGGCCCCGGCCAGGAGCAGGCGAAGGCTCGCCTTGCCGAGCGTCGCGAGGAAGAGCGCGCCGCAGAGGGCACCCGCGCCGAAGACGGCTGCGATCAGGCCGAACACGTCGGCGTCGGCGTCGAGCGTCCGCCCGGCCACCAGCGGCAGCAGCACGTCGAAGTTGAACGAGACCGTGCTCAGCGCGAGCACCGTGAAGAACGCGACCGCGACCCGGCGCGACCGGCGGACGAACGAGAGCATCACCCTGATGCTCCTGCGAAACCCGGTCTGCACCGCCGGCGGGACGTACGGGCGCAGGTCGCGCATCGCGAGCAGCGCGAGCACGACGGCGAGGTAGCTGAGCGAGTTGACGGCGAAGGCTTCGCCCGTCCCCGCCAGCGCGACGACGAGCCCGCCGAGGCCCGGCCCGGCGATCCGCGCCATCGTGCCGAGAGCCGAGCTGAGCGCGACCGCGTTCGGCAGGTCGGCCTCGCCGACGATCCGGAAGACGAGCGTGTGCCGCGACGGGTTGTCGAGCACGAGCACGAGCCCCTGGAACGTCGCGATCACGTACACGTGCCAGAGCTCGACGGTGCCCGTCAGCGTGAGCACGGCCAGCGTGGCCGCGCCGACGCTCAGCAGCGACTCCGTCACGATCAGGAGCCGGCGGACGTCGAAGCGGTCGATCACCGAGCCGACGAAGAGCCCGAACATGGTCACGGGCAGCGCCTGGGCCAGCGCCAGCGAGCCGACGGCGACCGGAGAGCCGGTCAGCTCGAGCACCAGCCAGTACGCGGCGATCTGCTGCATCCACGTGCCGGAGAACGACACGGCGTGGCTGAAGAAGTAGAGCCGGAAGTTGCGGTGGTTGCGCAGGCTCGCGAACGTCCGTCCGCCGAGCCACGCGAAGAGCCTCACGTCAGGCGAGCTGCTGCGACATGAGCTCTTGGGGGTCGATCGGCTGGCCGGTCGTGAAGAGGCCGTCGCCCGCCTCGGTCGCCGGGATCGAGCGGATCACGGCGAGCACGCCGTCGAGCGGCGCGCGCAGCACCTCGGGCGGCCGCCCGGGCGTGTCCGGGAACCACAGCCGCGCGACCGGGTCGCCGGCCCGCACCTCGGCGGGAGGCTCGAGCAGGCCCTCGAAGATCCCGTCCTCCGGCGCGATCACGTAGTTCGCGGGATCGCGGCCGTCGAGGATGACGGCGTCGGGCTTGCCGAGCGAGGCGCGCGTCTGCACCTCGCCCTCGAGCAGGCCGACGTGCCGGAGCACGTTCGTGAGGCCGCTCCAGGCGAGCTCGTGGACGTGCGGCGGGCACGCGGCCGCCGCCGCCGAGCTCGGTCGTGATCACGAGCTTGCCCTGGTTCTCGGCCTCGACGGGGAGGAGGCCCGTGCCGTTCACGTCGATGTAGAGGAAGTGGTAGTCGGAGTTCCACGCCTGCATCCCGGCGAGCATCGCCCGGCGCTGCTCGGCGTCGTCGACGACGTGCATGTGCGAGCAGGGGATGAACCAGGCGGTGCGCCCGCCCGAGTGCATGTCGATGATCACGTCCGCCGGCGGGAAGAGGAAGCGGGTCAGGTAGTCGGCGAGCTGCTCGTTCGGCGGCCCGTCGGGCGAGCCGGGGAACGAGCGGTTGAAGTTCACGCCCGACGGCCACATGCGCGTGTTCGCCTTCGACGCCGCGGTCGAGAGCACCGGGACGATCGTGACCCGCCCGGAGACCTGCTCCGGCTCGAGCTCCTGGATCAGTCGCAGCGCCGCGACCTGGCCCTCGTACTCGTCGCCGTGGTTTCCGGCGAGGACGAGCACGTTCGGCCCGTCGCCGTTCGCGATCGACGCGATCGGGATGAAGGTGCTCGCCCAGCCGCCGGTGTTCGTGATCTTCGGGAGCTGCAGCCGGCCGAGCTGCTTGCCCGGAGCCGAGAGGTCGATCGTGCAGGAGACCTGGGCGACGCTGTCACGCGCGTGCCGCCAGCGCCGCGGCGACCGCGGTCTCGGTCGCCTCGAGCAGGCGATCGACGTCCTCGTCGGTGTGCGCGTACGAGAAGTGGCTCCGCTTCAGGTTCAGCGGCAGCTCGAAGATCCCGTGGCGCATCAGCTCGCGCCGGTAGCCGACGAACAGGTCGACGTCGTTCCGGAGCAGGTCGTCGTAGCTCTCCACCGGCCCCTCGAGGAAGTAGGTGACGAAGACCGAGCCGAAGCCGGCGACGACGACCGGGCACGCCGAGCCGCGCGTAGAGGGCGCGCAGCCCTTCGCGGGTGCGCTCGCCGAGCCGGAAGACGTGCTCGTGCACGGGCTCGCGCTGGAGCTTGTCGAGCGTCGCGAGCGCCGCCGCGGTCGTCGCCGGGATGCCCGTTGAAGGTGCCGGCGAAGAAGGCCGGCTGCCCGGGCGTGGTCGAGAACAGGTCCATCAGCTCGGCCTTGCCGCCGAGCGCGGAGACCGGCCAGCCGTTCGCCATCGCCTTCCCGAGCGTGGTCAGGTCGGGCGTGACGCCGGCGATCGCCTGGTAGCCGCCGAGGCCGTGGCGGAAGCCCGTGATCACCTCGTCGAAGACGAGCACGGTGCCGTGCTTCGTCGCGAGCTCGCGCAGCCGCTCGAGGAAGCCGGGCTTCGGCAGGACCGCGCCGATGTTGTGCGGGATCGGCTCGAGGATGATCGCGGCGACGTCGTGGTCGGTCAGCGCGCGCTCGACGTCCGTCGGCGTCGTTGAAGCGGCAGACGATCGTCGCGTCGAGGACCTCGGGGAGGATCCCCTGCGAGAGCGGGTCCTTGCCGCCGACGCGCTCGGCGGGCGAGATCACGTTCATCGCGACCGAGTCGTGCCAGCCGTGGTAGCAGCCCTGGAACTTGATCACGTGGCGGCGCCCGGTGACCGTGCGCGCGAGCCGGAGCGCGTGGAAGGTCGCCTCGCTCCCGGTCGCGGTCAGCAGCACCTTCTCGAGCGAGGGGACGACGTCGACGAGCCGCTCGGCGAGCTCGATCTCGACCGGCGTGACGCCGACGCCCATCAGGCTGGACGCGTTCACGACGGCCGCATCGACGTCGGGGTCGTTGTGGCCGAGGAGCGGCGGGCCGAAGGCGGAGTGGTAGTCGGTGTAGACGCGGCCCGTCCGCGTCGGTGAAGGTCGAGCCGCTCGTCGCCGTGACGACGAGGTCCTCGAGGCCGGGGACGCGGCGCTGGCCGCTGTTCACGCCGCCCGGGATGACGGCGGCCGCGCGGGCGGCGAGCGCGCGCGGCGGCTTCGGAAGAGATCTGAGTCATCGTGCCTCCACGCGTAGGGACGAGAAGACGTCCTCGTCGAGATCGATTCCGAGTCCGGGCGCGGTCGGGACCGCGACGCAGCCGTCCGCCTCGATCGGCAGCAGCTGCTGGGTCAGCTTCGTGTTGATCTCGGTCTCCGCGACGCAGTACTCCTGGAAGAGCGCCCCGGCCAGCACGGCGTTCACGTGCAGCGAGGCGGCCTTGATGATCCCACTCTTCCAGGCGTGCGGGACGAGCGCGACGCCGTGCTCCTCCGCGAGCGCCGCGATCCGCATCATCTCGGTGATCCCGCCGCAGCGGGTGACGTCGGGCTGGATCAGGTCGACGTGGCCGCGCTCGATCAGCTCGCGGAAGCCCCAGCGGGTCGCGTCCTGCTCGCCGGCCGCGATCGTCAGGTCGACCGCGTCCGCGAGCTCGGCGTACGCCTCGTACTCGTCCGGCTCGAACGGCTCCTCGAGCCAGTAGACGCCGAGCTGCTCGAGCTCGCGCGCGACGCGGATCGCCGTGGCCGCGTCGGCGACGTAGCCGAGCCCGGCGTCGATCAGGATCTCGACGCCGTCTCCGCCGGCCTCGCGGGCGGCGGCGGCGAGGCGGACGTCGTGGTCGGGATCCTGCCCGAGCGGGCCCCAGCCGAGCTTGACCGCCGTGAAGCCCTGCTCGCGGAGCGCGGAGACGGCCTCGGTGACCTCCTCGGTCGTGTCCGGCATCAGCCGGGACGCGTAGGCGCGGATCCGCTCGTGCTTGACCGTGCCGAGCAGCTCGCACACCGGCTTGCCGAGCGCCTTGCCCTTGATGTCCCAGAGCGCGATGTCGATGCCGCTGATCGCGTGGATCGCGATCCCGCGGCGGCCGATGAAGATGACGCCGCGGTACATCTTGTCCCAGAGCCGCTCGACGTCGAGCGGGTCCTCGCCGATCAGCAGCTCGCGCAGGCTGTTCGCGATCGCGTGCGAGCCCGGGGCGCTGACGAGCGCCGCGACGGCGTCGGGCGCCGAGTCGACCTCGCCGATGCCGGTGATCCCCTCGTCGGTGTGGACCAGGATGACGAGATCGTCCTGGCTGCCGTCCGCAATCCCCTCGTTCACGGCGGTTTGCCGCAGGACGACGGCCTCGACATCGGTGATCTTCAAGCAGGGCTCCTCGGAACGATGCCGGACGGCCGGGCCAGATTGTCGATCATAGCGAAATTGTCAACAATCCACTAGAGTCGCCTGCGGGCATGAGCGACTCTCCGGTTTCCTGCACGATCGACCTGACCGCGGACGGGAAGCAGGTCGGGCATGCTGCGGCGTGCCGCGCTCGTCGAACGTCGCCGGCTGGTCGGGCCTCGATGATCCCGATCGTCTCCGTCGCGAACGGCGCCGGGCCGACCGCGCTCGTGATCGGCGGCGTGCACGGCGACGAGCCCGAGGGCCAGATCGCCGCGCTCAATCTCGCCCGGGAGCTCCAGCCGGAGCAGGTCACGGGCCGCGTGATCGTGATCCCCTGCGCCTCGCCGGAGGCCTCGCGCGCCTACACGCGCCTCTGGCCGTCCGGGCGCGAACCTGAACCGCTCGTTCCCGGGCTCTCCGACCGGCCCGGCGGACGAGCAGCTCGCCCACTTCCTCTCGACCGAGCTCTTCCCGCTCGCGGACGTCGATCGTCGACATCCACAGCGGCGGGCGCAACTCGCTCCACCTGCCGTGGTCCGAGATGCACTGGGTCGACGACGCGGCCCAGCGGCGGCAGATGGTCGACGGGATGCTCGCGTGGAACACCGACTGGTGCTGCGTCTACATCGACATCGGCGGCACCGGCCTGCTCGTCAGCGAGGCGGAGCGGCAGGGGAAGATCGTCGTCAGCACCGAGCTCGGCGGCGGCGGCCACGTCACGGCGGAGATCCACCGCCTCGCGGCGAGCGGCCTCGCGAACGTGCTCCGGCACTTCGGCGTGCTCGAGGGCGAGGTCGTCAGGCGCGAGTCGCCGCCGACGATCCTGATGGCGACCGAGCTCGACAACTACGTTCCCGCGCCCGAGTCGGGTCTCTTCGAGACGCTCGTCGACCTCGGCCAGCGCGTCGAGGCCGGCGAGCCGGTCGGCCGGATGCACTTCCTCGAGCGGCTCGACCGGGAGCCGGAGACGGTCCACGCGAGGACCGACGGGATCGTCTGCGTCGTCCGCGCGGTCGCGACCACCGAGCAGGGCGACAACATCATCGTCGTCGCCCGCGAGGCCGACCGTCGCGGAGCTCGACTGATGCAGCGCTGCACCGTCGCCGCCACGCAGGTCGACGTCCGCCACCTGGACGTCGAGCACAACCTCGAGACGCACCTGCGGCTGATCGCCGAGACGGCCGAGGCGGGCTGCGACCTCGTCGTCTTCCCGGAGACCTCGGTCACGGGCAACAACGGCAGCCCGGAGGTGACCCGGTTCGCCGAGCCGCACGACGGGCGGATCTTCCACACGATCCACGAGCAGGCGAAGGAGTGCGGGATCGTCGTCTCGTACGGGTTCTGCGAGCTCTACCGCGGGACGCACTACAACACCTCCGCGCTCGTCGGGCCGGACGGCCTGATCGGGCTCCAGCGCAAGGTGCACGCCTCCTACGACGAGTTCTTCCGCTTCCGGCAGGCGTACGAGTGGGGCGTGTACGACCTCGGCTTCTGCACCGTCGGGACCGCGATCTGCCACGACAGCGACTTCTTCGAGAGCTGGCGCATCCTCGCTCTGAAGGGCGCCGAGGTGATCCTGCTGCCGCACGCGAACCGGACGATGCCCGCGGGCGGCGGCGTCCTCACCTTCGACGGCCGCGAGCGCGAGCTGACGGAGGAGGACATGCTGCGCGCCCAGGAGGAGCTGCTCGAGGCGCGGCCGAGCCCGCCGCGGCTGCACGACTTCCTCGCCCGGGACAACGGCGTCTTCGCCGTCTTCTCGGACATGGTCGGGTTCGACGGGCACAGCACCCACGTCGGCGGCGCCTACGTGCTCGCGCCCGACGGGTCGATGCTCGCGCAGTCCGAGCCCGGCACCGGCGACCAGTGGATCGCCGTCGAGCTCGACCCCGCGCTCGTCGAGCGGGCCCGCGAGAACCCGTGGTTCGCCCTCAAGAAGCGGCGGCCGGAGGCGTACGCCGAGCTGGTCGCCCAACAGTGAGAAAGGACCGTCCGTGAGCAATCTGACCGCCGGCGTCGCCCGCGTCGACGTCACTCCTCCCTCCGGCCTGCCGCACGGCTGCTGGTCGGCCCGGACCGGCCTCGCCGAGGGGATCCACGAGCCGATGATCGGGCAGGCGCTCGTCCTCGACGACGGCCGCAACGCAGGTCGCGATCGTCGCGATCGACCTCGTCTTCGCCGGCGCGGACATGACCGCCGCCGTGCGCGAGCGCGTGCAGAGGCTGACCGGGATCCCGCCCGAGGCCGTGCTCGTGAACGCCGCGCACAACCACAGCGCGCCGAGCGTCTCGCGCGGCTCGACCGTCGCCGGGCTCGCCGACACCGGGTCGTTCGCCCCGTGGGTGGAGTCGCTGCCCGACCTGCTCGCCGGAGCCGTGTACGCGGCCTGGCGCGGACGGCGGCCGGCGCGCGTCGGCTGGGGAACCGGCCGCGCACCCGGGATCAGCGTCAACCGGGTCCGCCGCGAGCGCCCGGTGGACGACAGCGTGCCGGTGCTGCGCGTGGACGGCGAGGACGGCGGCCGATCGCCGTCGTCGCGAGCTTCGCCTGCCATCCGACGCTGATCGGCGGCGAGAGCGCTGCTCTGGAACACGGACTTCCCGGGCCCGCTGCGCGAGACGGTCGAGGCGGGCGTGCCGGGAGCCGAGTGCATCTTCCTCCAGGGCTGCGCCGGCGACATCGCCGCGCTGGGACTACTGGTTCGGCAACCGCGAGGCGAGCCGGCACAGCTTCGAGCGCCGGGACGAGCTCGGGCGGGCGGTCGGCAAGCGCCGTGCTCGAGGCGCTGGACGGGATCGAGACGACCGCCGACGCCGAGCTCGGAGCGGCCTCGACCTGGGTCGAGCTCCGGCGCCGCCGGATCCCGTGGGACGTCGAGGAGCTCGAGCGCCGGATCGACGAGCTCTCGAAGGAGCCCGACCCCGAGTTCCCCGAGGCGTGGCCGGAGAGCGTCCACACCGCGACCTCCGCGCAGGACTTCCCGGCCCTGTACCAGCGCTCCGCGCTCGACGATGTACGCGGACATGGCGCGCCGGACCGACGAGCCCGTCCGCGCCGAGCTGCAGGTGCTCCGGATCGGCGACGCGGCGATCGCCGCGAACCCGTTCGAGCTCTTCAACGAGTGCGGCGCCCGCATCCGCGAGGGGAGCCCGTTCGAGACGACGTTCACGCTCGGCTACACGAACGACTACGCGGGCTACCTGCCGCGCGAGCGAGGATCTCGACCTGGTCGACGGCGTCCCGCTCGACGACCTGCTCGACCAGGACCGCTACCGCTGGGCGTACGGGATCACGAACTCGAACGTCGACCGCGGCGAGGTCGAGCGCGTCGTCGACGAGAGCGTCGCGCTGCTGCGCGGAGTCTGGCAGTGAAGATCACCGCCGTCGAGACGCACGTCTGCCACGCGCGGATGCGCAACTGGGTCTTCGTCCGGGTGCGTCACCGACGAGCCGGGGCTGCTACGGCTGGGGCGAGGCGACGCTCGAGTGGCACACGCGCGCCGTCGTCGGCGCGGTCGAGGACATCGCCGAGCTGATCGTCGGCGAGGACCCGACCCGGATCGAGCACCTCTGGCAGATGATGTTCCGCCAGCACTTCTGGCACGCGAGCGGGATCGTCCGCGGCACGGCGATGAGCGGGATCGACATCGCGCTCTGGGACATCCTCGGCAAGGTGCACGGCGTCCCCTGCCACCAGCTCTGGGGCGGGCGCGTCCGCGACTACGTGCGGCTCTACGGCCATCTCGGCGGCGGGAAGATGGAGGACTTCTACGAGAGCGACGAGCCGCAGCGCTTCGCGCGAGCTCGCGAGCGCGATGGTCGAGAGCGGCTTCACCGCCTTCAAGTCGATGGCCGTGCCGCCGACGATGCCGCTCGAGGGGCTCGCGCCGGTCCGGCACGCGGAGCGCTGCGTCGCCGCGATGCGGGAGGCGGTCGGGGACGACGATCGACATCATGGTCGACTGCCACGCCCGCCCGAGCCCGCGCATGGGCCACCTCTTCGCGGCCGCGCTCGAGCCGTTCGGCCTCTACTGGCTCGAGGAGCCGTGCTGGCCGGAGCGGGCCGACGACATCGCCGCGATCCAGCGCTCGGTGACGACGCCGATCGCGACCGGCGAGCGGCTCGTCGGCGTGCACGGGCTTCCGCGAGCTGCTGGAGAAGGGCGCCTGCAGCGTGCTCCAGCCCGACATCACGCACTGCGGCGGCCTGACCGAGGCGCGCCGGATCGCCGCGCTCGCCGAGACCTACCGCGTCGCGCTCGCGCCGCACAACCCGCAGGGGCCCGTGTCCACGGCCGCCTCGATCGAGCTCGGGCTGGCGACGCCGTCCTACGTCATCTGCGAGGCGGTCACGGCCGACGTGCCCTGGCGCGCCGAGGTCGTCACCGACGTCGCACCGGATCGACCCGGACGGGATGCACGCCTACCCGAGCGAGCGGCCGGGCCTCGGCGTCGAGATCGACCTCGACGTCGTGCGCGCGCACCCGTTCGAGCCCGAGCTGCCGCAGCGGGTCTTCTACGCCGACGGCAGCGTCGGGGCGACTGGTGAACCGCTTCGACGGGCGCGTCGCCCTCGTCACCGGCGGCTCGAGCGGGATCGGCGCGGCCGTCGCGGAGCGGCTGCTCCGCGAGGGAGCGAAGGTGGCGACGCTCGACCTCGCCGAGGGCGGCCCGCACGGCGCGCTCTCGCTCACGGGCGACGTCCGCAACTCGGAGGAGATCCAGGCCGCGGTCGCAGCGGGCGGAGACCGAGCTCGGCCCGCTCGCGATCCTGGTCTGCTCCGCCGGGATCACCGGCGACTCGCTCCGGACCGTGGAGGTGAGCGACGACGAGTGGCGGCGCGTCCTCGCGATCAACGCCGACGGGACGTTCTTCGCCAACCGCGCCGTGATCCCGGGGATGACCGAGCGCAACTACGGCCGGATCGTCAACATCGCGTCGATCGCCGGCAAGGAGGGCAATCCGATGGCGGCCGCGTATTCGGCGTCGAAGGCCGCGGTGATCGCGATGACGAAGGCGATCGGCAAGGACCTCGCCGGGACGAACGTGCTCGTCAACTGCATCGCCCCGGCGGTGATCGAGACCCCGCTCCTCGCCGGCATGTCGGAGGAGCACATCCGCTACATGGTCGAGAAGATCCCGATGGGACGCCTCGGCGGCGTCGACGAGGTCGCAGCGCTCGTCTGCTGGCTCGCGAGCGAGGAGTGCTCCTTCTCCACCGGCGCCACGTACGACATCTCCGGCGGAAGGGCCGTCTACTGAGCGAGCGCGTGCTCGTCACAGGAGCGCTCGGGTGCGTCGGCGCCTGGGCGGTCAAGGCCGTGCTCGACGACGGCGACGAGCCCGTGGGCTACGACCTCGGGGACGCGACGCACCGCCTGGAGCTCGATCCTCTCCGAGGACGAGCGTGCCCGGCTGACCATGGTGCGCGGCGACATCACCGACCTCGACCGCGCTCGGCCGGACGCTGGACGAGCACGAGATCACACGGGTCGTGCACCTCGCCGCGCTCCAGGTGCCGTTCTGCCGCGCAGACCCCGTGCTCGGGGCGCGCGTCAACGTCGTCGGCACGGTCAACGTCTTCGAGGCCGTCAAGGAGCGGCTCGATCGCATCCCTGGTGTCGCCTACGCCAGTTCGGCCGCCGTGTACGGCCCCGGCGATCCTCACCTGCACCCGAGAGCGGCGGGACCTCACCCGCAACGATCTACGGCGTCTACAAGCTGGCGAACGAAGGCACGGCGCGGCTGTACCACGCCGAGTCGGGAGTGCCTTCCGTCGGGATCAGGCCCTACGTGGTCTACGGTCCCGGCCGTGACCAGGGGATGACAGCCGGGCCGACCAGGCGATGGCGGCGGCTGCCCAAGGCGAAGGCTTCGCGATCGGCTACGGCGGCAGCGCGCAGTACGACTACGCGCCCGCAGTCGGCCGGGCATTCGTCGCCGCGGCCTCGGCGTCGGCGGGTGCGGTCGTCGGCGAACTTCCCCGGCGTTCGGGCCACGCTGCCGGACGTCGTCGCGGCGATCGAAGCCGCCGCCCCGGAGGCCGCGGGCCGGATCACCTGGAACGAGAGCGTCGCTGCCGTTTCCGGCGGAGCTCGAGGCGCATGCGCTCGAGAGGGCGATCGGGCCGGTGCAGCAGCCGACCCTGGCCGAGGGCGTCGCCGAGACGATCGCCCGCTTCAGGCAGCACGCCGGCGCGTGAACCGGCGGCGGGTGCATGTGCACCGGCACGGTGCCGAAACGCGTCGCGGAGGCGCTCGAGCAGGACTTCGACCTCGTCGCCGATCCGACCGGCGCAGAGGGGAGTCCTGGCCCTGATCACGACCGTCGTCGACGATGGGTACCTGGAACGAGCCGGCCCCCAGCTGGAGGTGGTCGCAAACTACGGCGTCGGGGTCAACAACATCGATCTGGACGCGGCGCGGCGTCGGGGCGTCGTGGTCGCGAACACACCCGACGTGCTGACGAAGACGACCGCGGAGCTCGCAATCGCCGTCACGCTCGCCCTCCTCCGCCGCGTCGTCGAGGGAGACCGGTTCGTCCGCTCGCGGTCGCCGTGGTCGTTCTCGCTCGAGTTCATGCTCGGAGAGGGTCTCGACGGCAAGACGGTCGGCATCGTCGGCCCCGGCCGGATCGGCCGGGAGACGGCGCGCCTTGCGGAAGCGTTCGGCGCGCACGCCATCTTCGCCGGCCGAGACGATCCGCTGGAGGAGCTGCTGACGACCGCCGACGTCGTCAGCCTCCACTGCCCCCTCACCCCGGAGACCCACCACCTGATCGACGAGAAGGCCCTGGCGGCCATGAAGAGCTCGGCAGTGTTGGTCAACACCGCCCGGGGGCCGATCGTGGACGAGCAGGCGCTCGTCGACGCGCCTGACGGAGGAGTCGATCGCAGGAGCCGCGCTCGACGTCTTCGAGTTCGAGCCGAGCGTGAGCGAAGAGCTGCTGTCGCTCGACCAGGTCGTGCTCACACCGCACATCGGCAGCGGCACGCGGGCGACGAGAGAGGCAATGGGAATGCTCGCGGTGGAGGCGCTCCGGAGCGTGCTGATCTCGAATCGGCGTCCACCGAACGCGGTCGAGTGATCGCCGCCGTCATCCGCGAACGCTTCGAGGGCTCATTCGGCCTCTACGACGAGCTCGTCGCGGAGCTGCCCGAGGCCTCGCTCGCCGAGAAGCTCCCCGGGCTCCCGTCAAACGCGATCGGAGAGCAGCTCTGGTGCGTGGTCGGCGCGCGGGAGAGCTTCGCCCGTGCGATCGAGGCCGGCGAGTGGTCGGGCTTCTCGTGCTCCGTCTCTGCCGCGCAGACGCGCGAGCGAGAAGCGATGCGGGCCGGCCTGTCGCGCTCGGCCGCTGACGTCCTCGCCGCCATCGACCGTCTCGACCCGTCAGACGACGCGCGCTGCCGGCTTGCGCTCCGGCTGCTCGAGCACGAGACCGCTCACCACGGCCAGCTGATCCGCTACCTCTACGGGCTGCGGCTGCCGATCCCGGCCGGCTGGAAGGAGCGCTACGCGCTGGACTAGACGAACGCTTCCAGCCGCGCCGCCTCGTCCGCAGCGCCCGCCGCACCGCCGGGTCGAGCCGCCCGAACGGCTCCAGCCGACGCGGCCGCTCGTCGAGCTGCCACGTGCCGGCGACGAAGCCGTCGACGAGGATCGTCGCGTGCACGAGGCCGTTGTTCGTCACGATCCGAGTCGGCGGCACGTCGCCGAGGATGCGAGAGCGGTCGGCGTGCGAGAGAACGAGGTTGTCGAAGCGCGGCACGAGCCGCGGCGGCGCGGGCGTGTCGGCGTCGGGGAGCGGTGCCCGCGGCAGGTCGTAGAGCACCTTCCCGTTCTCGTCGCGGAACGTTCGCAGCGGCAGCCGGTCGAGCGAGGCCGCGATCGGCTCGAGCCGCGGCACGCCCGCCCACTGGCCGACGTCCTGCTTCGTCGCCGGCCCGTACGCGAGCCAGATACGAGCGCACGAGTCGCGTCGAATGCCTCCTCCGGCGTCGGCCGGCTCGCCCCGAACCCTCCCCTCGCCGCCGTGTAGACGCCGTGGCCGCCGTACCCCCAGATCCCCGAGGGCGGCACGTGCACGACGTACGAGTGGCCCTGCACGCGCCGCCAGAGAAAGGTCGGCGGCACGCGCTCACGGGCGTGCGGCTCGAGCAGCGCCTGCACCTCCTTCAGCGTCAGCTCCCGGCCCGTCGAGCTCAGCGAGGACCTGCTCCCGCGAGCTCGGAGATCCGGGCCGACGGGATCAGCGCCTCGTAGGACGCGGGCCAGAGCGTGGCCGCGAGCTCGCGGCGAACGGTGGCGATCGCCCAGAAGTGCCGCGGCGTGACGACGTGAAGGGTCCCTCGCTGGAGGAGCGCCTTCACGAGCCTGCGGCGCGTGAGCGCCGTCGTCAGCTCGTCGCGCTCGAAGGAGTCGAGCCGCGCCAGCAGGGAGAGGTAGGGGCTCGGCGTCGACTGCGCCTGCAGGCCGCCGAGCCGCTCGACGGCGCGCACCGCGGTCAGCGGCTGCCGCTCGAGCAGCAGCTGCCGCTGCGAGGAGCGCCCGGTTCAGCTCGCGCCGCGTGAGGAGACGCTCCCGTCCGGCCACGCGGCGAGGCTAGCAGGTCGCGGGGTCTACGATCCAGGCGTGGAGTTCCGAGACGTGCTCCGGCAGCGGCGCATGGTGCGGCACTACGAGCCCGAGCCGATTCCGCGGGAGACGCTTCAGCGCCTCGTCTCGACGGTGCGCCGGGCCCCGAGTGCAGGCTTCAGCCAGGGCCAGCGGCTGCTCGTCGTCGACGACCCCGCGCTGCTCGCGCAGCTCGGCTCGAACCAGAGCGACGAGCTCGAGCCGTGGTTCGAGAGCGCCCCGGCACACGTGCTCGTGCTGACGCGCTGAGGCCGACTATCACGAGCGCTACACCAAGGACGACAAGCTCCAGGAGGGCGCGGAGATCGAATGGCCGGTGCCCTTCTGGTTCGTCGACGCGGGGGCTGCGCTGATGCTCGTCCTGCTCGCGGCGATCGACGAGGGCCTCGCCGCGGGCGTCTACGGCGTGCCGGTCGAGGAGGAGCCGCGGTGGCGCGAGCTGCTCGGCATCCCGGACGACCTGCGGATCGTCGCGGGCGCGACCGTCGGACAGCCGCTTCCAGACCCGGGCTGGAGCAAGGTGACGAGCCGTGCGACGCAGCGCCGGCGGACGCTCGAGGAGCTCGTCGGCTGGAACCGCTGGTCCGATTCAGGAGCCGCGAACCCGTCGACTACGATGGGCAGGTGACGGCGCTCTACCGCAAGTACCGGCCGCTGGACTTCGACGACGTCGTCGGCCAGGAAGCGGTCGTGCGGACGCTGCGGAACGCGATCGAGCTCGATCAGCTCCGGCAGGCGTACCTGTTCGCCGGGCCGCGCGGGACCGGCAAGACCTCGATGGCGCGCATCCTCGCGAAGGCGCTCAACTGCGCGGCCGGCCCGACGGCGACGCCGGACAAGGTCTGCAACGCCTGCGTCTCGATCGCCAACGGCACCTCGCTCGACGTCGTCGAGATGGACGCCGCCTCGCAGCGCGGGATCGACGACATCCGCGAGATCCGCGAGCGCGTGATCCTCCAGCCGGCCGAGGGCCGCTACAAGGTCTACATCCTGGACGAGGCGCACCAGCTCACGGACGCCGCGTGGAACGCGCTCCTGAAGCTGATCGAGGAGCCGCCGCCCCACCTCGTCTTCGTCTTCTGCACGACCGACCTGGCGAAGGTGCTGCCGACCGTCCGCTCGCGCTGCCAGACCTTCGTGTTCGCGCGGCCGCGGCTGCCCGAGCTCGTGCGCGTGCTGCGCCGGATCGCGGACGCCGAGACGATCGAGGTGCCGGATGCGGCGCTGGCGCTGATCGCTCGCGGCGGGCGCGGCTCGTTCCGCGACGCCGTCTCGACGATGGACCAGCTCGCCTCCGCGACCGGCAACAAGATCGACGTCCACTCGGTGCTGCAGCTGCTCGGCGCCGTCGAGGAGGACGCGCTCTTCCGGCTCTGCGACGCGATCGTCGACCGCGACACCGCCGGCGCGCTCACCTTCCTCGAGGAGCTCGCCGAGCAGGGCCAGGACCTGGGCCGGCTCGTCACCGACCTGCTCGAGCACCTGCGCCACCTGCTGCTCGTCCAGCACATGGGCCACGTGCCCGACTCGCTGCCCGTCACCGACGAGACGCGCGAGCGGCTGCGCGAGCAGGCGAACCAGCTCCCCTCCCCGACCGTGCTCCGGCTCTGCGATCTGCTCGCGGTCGCCGTCGAGGACTCCCGCCAGGGCGCCGACCCGCGGCTGCCGCTCGAGCTCGCGCTCGTGAAGGTGACGAGCCCCGGCGCCGATCTCTCGCGCGAGTCGCTCGCGTTCCGGGTCGAGCAGCTCGAGCAGCGCCTCGCCGGCGGAGCGCCTGCGCCGGCGCCCGTACCCGCGCCGGCCGCCGCAGCCGAGCCGACGCCGGTCGCGCCGCAGCCCGCGCCCGAGCAGGCAGCGCCGGCGACGCCCGCCGAGGGGCCGCCGCTCGCGCTCGACCAGCTCCAGGACGCCTGGCAGCGCACCGTGCTCCCGGCCGTCCAGTCGCGCTCGATCCCGGTCGCGTCGCTCCTCGGCGAGGCGCGCCCCGCGGCGCTCGAGGGCGAGACGCTGACGCTCGAGTTCCCGGCGACCGCCGACTTCCACCGGCGGCAGGCGGAGGAGCCGAAGAACGTCACCGTCATCCGCGACGTCCTCTACGAGGTCACGGGCCGCCGGCTCGGCGTCACGCTCGCGCTCGGCGAGGGAGTCGAGGCCGACGAGGAGGACGAACAGCCGACGGAGGATGCGTTCATCTCCATGTTCAAGGACACGTTCGACGCCCAGGAAGTCGAGGAGCCCAGATGAGCAAGTTCGACATGAGCAAGCTGATGCAGCAGGCCCAGCAGATGCAGTCGCAGATGCAGCAGATGCAGGAGGAGGCCGCGAACGAGACCGTCGAGGCCTCCGCCGGCGGCGGCATGGTGACGGTGAAGGCGACCGGAGGCGGCGAGATCGTCGGGATCACGATCGACCCGAAGGCGATCGACCCGGACGACCCCGAGATGCTCTCCGACCTGATCCTCGCCGCGGTGAACGAGGCGCTCCGCAGCGCGAACGCGCTGATGGAGTCGAAGATGCAGGGGATGCTCCCCGGCGGCCTCGGCGGCTTGGGCCTTCCCGGCCTGTGAGTCGCCGGGTCAGGGCCGCGAAGCGGCCCCGGCCCCTTCAGGGTCTTCGCGCGGATGATGGGCATCCGCTCCAGCGGATGCCCATCATGCGCTGACTAGGCCGCGCCGGCGAGCCGCTCGCGCGACGGCAGCGGCTCGGTGCGGAGCTTCTCCTCGAGCCGGCCGAGGGCGGTCGTCTCGAGCTGGCGGATCCGCTCGCGGGTGAGGCCGAGCTTCTTGCCGATCTGCTCGAGGCTCGCGCCCTCCTCGCCCTGCACGAAGCCGAAGCGGAGCTCGAGGACGAGCCGCTCCCGCTCCGGCAGGTCGGCGAGCGCATCGCGCACCCGCTGCTGCTCGAGCGAGAGGTCGGCCGACTCGATCGGGTCCTCGGCGGTGCGGTCGGCGAAGAGATCGCCGAGCTCACCGTCGCCGTCGCCGATCGTCTGGTTCAGCGAGACCGACGCCTCGACGGCGTCGAGCGCCTCCTCGACGTGGTGCTCCTTCAGCTCGGTCGCCTTCGCAAGCTCCTCGATCGTCGGCGCGCGGCCGTGCGTGGCCTCGAGCTGCTGCTTGGCGCGCCGCAGCTTCAGCCGACGCTCCTGCACGTGCACCGGGATCCGGATCGTGTCCGACTGGTTCGCGACCGCGCGCTGGCAGGCCTGACGGATCCACCACGTCGCGTAGGTCGAGAACTTGAAGCCCTTCCGGTAGTCGAACTTCTCGACCGCGCGGTTGAGGCCGATCGTGCCGTCCTGGATCAGGTCGAGCAGCGGCAGGCCGTGGCCCTGGTACCGCTTGGCGATCGAGACGACGAGGCGGAGGTTCGCGTTCGTCATCCGCTCCTTCGCGACCTGGTCGCCGCGCTCGATCCGCTTCGCGAGCGCGACCTCCTCGGCGGCGGTCAGCAGCTCGTGGCGGCCGATCTCGTTCAGGAAGAGCTGCAGGCTGTCGGTCGTGCCCGTCGGGGCCGACGGCCGCAGGTCGAGCTCGACCTCCGCGTCGTCGCCCGACTCCTCGATCTCGACCTCCGCAGCTGCCAGGGCAGCGCGAAGCGCCTCGACGGCCTCCTCGTCGAGATCGTGCTCGAGCTGCAGCGCCTCGAGCTCGGCGCCGGCCACGTGTCCGCGCTCCTCCGCGTCGTGCAGGAAGGCGGTGATGGCCGAGTTCATTTCAAGGGCGTCAGTGCCCAAAGCTTCATCCGTGCGCAATGTTCCTCCAGGGGTTTCGGGTGCTAGCCGACACAGGCGTCGCGGCAGCCTCACGGGTCGCCGGGTGCGTCGCTGATAGTTAGAACGCCGGCAAGCGCCCTTTCATTTCACTTGTTTGTTCGTCTCTACACATTCTTAACCTTCAGGCGGCGATGCGCTCCGGAGCCGGAGCCGGCTCGGGAGCGGGATTGGGTGCCGGATGCGGCACGGGCCGAAGGACCGGCCGGCGGCGGAGCTGCAGGATCAGGATCGCCGAGAGGACGAGCCCGGCGCCGACGAACTGGAGCGCACCGAGCCGCTCGCCGAAGACGAGCGCCGACAGCGCGATCGTGACCGGGGGCTCGAACGTGCCGAGAATCGTCGCCCGCGACGGCCCGATCCGCCGGACACCCGCGAGGAACGCGGCGATCGGGAGCACCGTCGCGACGAGCGCGATCGCGGCCACGACCACGAGTGCCGACGGCTGCAGGACCTCGCAGGGAGCCGGTGGCGGTGCCACCGAGTGCGAACGCGATCCCGGCGCCGGCGCAGAGCATCGCCGCGAGCACGAGCGGCTCGGTCGTCGCGAGCAGCCGGTCGGAGACGAGCACGTAGGCGGCGTAGGACACCGCCGCGGCGAGCGCGAGCCCGATCCCGAGTGGATCCAGCGCTCCGCCGACGCCGCCGGCGAGGACGAGCGCAACACCCGCGAGCGCGACGGCGAGCGCGAGGCCGCGACGGCGCGAGGCCCGCTCCCGGCGCAGCAGAACTGCGCCCGCCACGACGAGCGCGGGGTAGCTGCACATCAGCAGGGAGGCCAGCGAGACGTCGATCCGCTCGAGCGAGGCGAAGAAGAGGCCGGTCTCGAGCCCGTAGATCGTCAGCCCGAGCACGAACGGGGCCAGCAGCGTCCGGGCAGGCGCGGCCGCGATCGCCCGGCGGGCGAGCAGACCGAGCACGGCTGCGGCGAGCGCGAACCGGATCGCTCCGACCGAGGCCACGCCGGCGCCGTCGTCGAAGGCGAGCCTGACGAGAATGGGCTGCAGCGCGAAGGACGCCGCGGCGACGAGGCAGAGCGCGGCGCCCAGCCGCTCCGCTGAGCGCAACCGGGCCATGAGCTCACCGTAGGGGTACGCCAGTAGAAGGGCTAGTCTGAGTTCTCTTGAAGTTCCATAGGGAACGCCTATGACCCTGCAACAGCTCACCTACTTCCTCGCCACCGCCGAGCACGGCTCGTTCAGCCGCGCCGCGCGGGCGCTCTACCTCGCGCAGCCGTCGCTGTCGGAGCAGGTTCGCTCGCTCGAAGGCGAGCTCGGCGTCGAGCTGTTCGCCCGCGTCGGCCGCGGCGTCGTCCTCACCGAAGCGGGACGCGCGTTCCGGCCCGAGGCGGAGCGCGTGCTCGCCGCACTCGCCGGCGCCCGCGAGGCCGTCGCCGACGTGCGCGAGCTGACCGGCGGCACGCTCAGCATCGGCATGTTCGGCACCGCCTCCGGCTTCCTCCTCTCCCGCCTCGTCGCCGACTTCCGCGCGCGGCACCCGCACGTGCGCCTGCGGCTCGTCGGGCAGAACTCCTCCGCCGTGGCCGAGGACGTGCGTCGCGGCCGTCTCGAGGCCGGGCTGGTCGTGCTGCCCGTCGACGACGAGGGTCTCGAGATCCGGCCGGCGCGGCGCGAGGAGGTGGTCTACGTCAGCCGCGAGCCCGAGCGCGTCCGCGAGCCGGTCACGATCGAGCGGCTCGCCGCGGCGCCGTTGATCCTCTACGACGCCCACTACGGCTGGAGCGACCCGACGCGACGGCAGCTGCAGGAGCGCGCGCAGCGGGCCGGCGTCCAGCTCGAGCCGGTGATCGAGATCGAGGACATGGATGCTGCGCTCGAGCTGACCGCGAGCGGGCTCGGCGACACGATCGCGCCGAAGGCCGCGCTGCAGCACCGGCCGACCTTCCGGCGGCTCGGGTCGGCCTCGTTCGCCGAGCCGCTCTACGACGACTTCGCGTTCATCGCCAGGCGGGGCGCCCCCGTCTCGCCGGCGGCGCGCTCCTTCCTCGAGCTGGCCGAGCGGCGCCTGGCCGAGTTCGGCGAGGGCGTCCTCTACGCCGGCGTCGCCGGCGAGGGCGACTGAGTCAGGCGTCGATGATCGTCGTCTCGACGCGCGGGTGCAGACCGCGCCACGCGGCGAGATAGAGGTCGAGCTCGCGGCGGGCGCGGGCACCGTCGGCGACGCTCGGCACGGCGACCTCGAGGACCGAGCCGTGCACGGACTCGGTCGTGCAGAGCGCCCGACCGAGAAACTCGACCAGATCCGGCACGAGTGCCGGCTGGCTGACCCGGATCCTCATTGCTCCCCCTTGCCGCAGAGACCTTGCGCTCATCATGGTCCCGCGGGGGCGCCCTGGGAATTGACCGAAAGTGCAGACTCGCACGAGCGCAGACGGACCGACGGCCGCCCCCCGACCAAGAAGGGGCGGCCGCCCGCGCGACCAGAAGTCGCTGGGCGCATCGTCGTCGTCCGTTCAGGCGCCTTCGACCCCCAAATGGGTGACGGAGGTGCTCTGGCTTGGTCCCCGGAGCACCCCACGCCACCCGCGGCCGCTCGGGTCGCGAACGACTCGAACAGCCGCAACGACGATGAGCGGCGGCCCACCCGTCGTCGTCGCGCCGACGCTACCGCGTCATGGGCCTCCGTACTGCTGAACGAAGGGATGGGTCGTCCGAAATGGACGGCTAGGCTGCGATCGTGCTGAGCCCCTCGGTCGACAACCTCGTCGCGCAGCTCACGCGCCTGCCGGGAATCGGCTCGCGCACCGCCCAGCGGCTCGCCTTTCACCTCCTCTCGACACCGAAGGAGGAGGCGCTCGCGCTCGCCGGCGCGATCGCGGAGGTGAAGGAGCGCGTGCGCTTCTGCCGCGAGTGCGGCAACCTCACCGAGGAGGAGCTCTGCGGGATCTGCCTCGACTCCCGGCGCGACCGCACGGTCGTGTGCGTCGTCGAGCAGCCGGTGGATGTGATCTCGCTCGAGCGGACGCACGAGTACCGCGGCCTCTACCACGTCCTCGGCGGCTCGCTCTCGCCGCTCGACGGCGTCGAGCCCGAGCACCTGCGCATCGACGAGCTGCTCCAGCGCGTCGCCCGGGGCGAGATCCGCGAGGTCGTGCTCGCGACGAACCCGAACATGACCGGCGAGGCAACGGCCGCCTACCTGGCCGACCGCCTCCGCGACCGGGCGACGGTGACGCGGCTCGCAAGCGGGCTCCCGGTCGGCGGCGACCTCGAGTACGCGGACGAGGTCACGCTCGGGCGGGCGCTGGCCGGCCGCCGCGAGATCTAGCCCGGAGGAGGATTTCTTCGCAAAGAGCGGCTTTTTGCCGCATCGGTCCTTGACGCCGCTCCGTGCCGTCCGTAGATTCTCCCCATCTGAACCGACGGGCCCTCGGGTTCGTCGGTTCAGTGTTTTTCCGGGCCGTTTCCGTGTCGTCTCCGGGGCCTCGACTACACTCGCCGGACAGTGGCCACGACCGAGTACGAAGCGGTTCCGGCCGTCGACGCGGATGCGGAGGCGCCTCACCTCGGCACCGTCGTGATGAAGTTCGGCGGCACCTCGGTGGGCGACCCCGACAAGCTGAAGCGCGTCGCCGCGAGGCTCGTCGCCGCGCGCAACGAGGGGCACCGCGTCGTCGGCGTCCTCTCGGCGATGGGCCACACGACCGACGAGCTGCTCGATCTCGCCCACCAGGTCTCGCCGACGCCGCATCCGCGCGAGCTCGACATGCTCGTCTCCGTCGGCGAGCGGATCTCCTGCGCGCTGGCGGCGATGGTGATCCACGACCTCGGTCACGAGGCGATCTCGCTGACCGGCTCGCAGGCAGGGATCGTCACCGACACCGTCCACGGCAAGGCGAAGATCGTCGAGGTGCGGGCGCGGCGGATCCACGAGGCGCTCGACGAGGGGACGATCGTGCTCGTAGCCGGCTTCCAGGGAGTCTCGACCGCCTTCGAGGTGACGACGCTCGGCCGCGGTGGCTCGGACACGACCGCCGTCGCCCTCGCGGCCGCGCTGGGCGCGGACTTCTGCGAGATCTACACCGACGTCCGCGGCGTCTACAGCGCCGACCCCCGGCTGGTGCCGGACGCGCGCCAGCTCACCCGCGTCAGCTTCGACGAGATGCTCGAGATGGCGTCCTCGGGCGCGGGCGTGCTCGCCACCCGCTCGATCGAGGTCGCGCGCAGTCACAATGTGCGGCTCCACGTCCGTTCGTCCTTCGAGGAAGGAGACGGAACGTGGATCCAGGAAGAGGATGAGGAGATGCTCGAGAAGGCACTGATCAGCGGCGTCGTGCACCAGCGCGAGGAGACGGTCTACCGCGTCGAGGGCACCACGCCCGCGCAGCTCTTCGGCGCGCTCGCGCAGGCGTCGGTCAACGTCGACACGATCGTGCAGACGAACGCCGAGATCGTCTTCTCGGCCCCGGTCGAGGATCGCGCCGACGCGGCGCGGACGCTGGACGCCCTCGGCGTCACCTGGAGCTCCCGTGACGACCTCGGCAAGGTCAGCCTCGTCGGCGCCGGCATGAAGAGCCACCCGGGGGTCGCCGCCAAGACGTTCGCGACGCTCGAGTCGGCCGGGATCGAGGCGCCGATCGTCTCCACCTCCCCGATCAAGATCGCATGCCACGTGCCGTCGAGCGACGTCGACCGGGCCGTGCAGGCACTCCACGAGGCGTTCGAGCTTGGCTAGCGCGCCCCGCATCGGCGTCGTCGGCGCCACCGGCGCGGTCGGGACGATCACGATCGAGCTCCTGCGCGAGCGCGGCTACGAGGACGTGCGCCTGTTCGCCTCGGCGCGGTCGGCCGGGACGGAGCTGAACGGCACGGCCGTCGAGGAGGCGACGCCGGAAGCCCTGTCTGCCGGGGACCTCGACCTCTGCCTCTTCTCCGTCGGGACGTCGGCGAGCCGCGAGCTCGTCCCCCACGCCGTGCGCGGCGGCGCGGTTGCGATCGACAAGTCGGCGGCCTACCGGCTCGAGCCGGGAGTGCCCCTGGTCGTGCCGGAGGTGAACGGCGTCCGTGCCGCGGAGCACGACGGCATCGTCGCCAATCCCAATTGCTGCGCGATCCCGCTCAGCTGCGCGCTGAAGCCGCTGCACGACGCCGCCGGGATCGTGCGCGTCCGCGTCTCCACCTACCAGTCCGTCTCCGGGGCGGGCGCCCAGGCGATGGAGCGCCTGCGCGGACAGTCAGCGGACGACCTCGACCTGCGGATGGACTGGAGCTTCGACGGCGTCGAGTTCGAGGAGGAGGAGAAGCTGCGCGAGGAGACCCGGAAGATCCTCGAGCTGCCCGCGCTGCCGATCAGCGCCACGTGCGTGCGCGTGCCCGTGCTCGTCGGCCACGCCGAGGCGGTGTGGCTCGAGACGAGCGAGCCCCTCTCGCCCGAGGAGGCGACGAAGATCCTCGGCGGCGCGCCGGGGATCCGGCTGGAGCAGTTCCCGACCCCGGGCGGCGCGGCCGGAGGCGACGACGTCCTCGTCGGCAGGATCCGCAAGGACACGACCGTCGACAACGGCCTCGCGCTGTTCATCGTCGGCGACAACCTGCGCAAGGGCGCCGCGCTCAACGCGATCCAGATCGCCGAGCTGCTCCTGGCCCGGCAGCGCGTCGCGGCTTGACGCTCACCGCAACGGTCGTCACCGCGCTCTCACTGCTCGCGCCGCCGCCGACCGTCGTCGCCGCGGGCGACATCGCCTCGTGCCGCTCGACCGGGGACGAGCGCACCGCCGCGATCGTGGCGCGGACGCCCGGAACCGTGGCCGTGCTCGGCGACGCCGTCTACGAGCGCGGCACGGCGGCCGAGTTCCGCGACTGCTACTCCTGGCGCGTCGTCCGCGACCGGACGCGCGCGGCGCTCGGCAACCACGAGTACGGATCGCCCGACGCCCGCCCGGCGAAGGCGTACTTCCGGCTGCCCGACCGCGGCTACTACTCCTACGAGCTGGGCGCCTGGCACGTCGTCGTGCTCAACTCCAACTGCCGCCCCGCCGGCGGCTGCGTGACCGGCTCGCCGCAGCAGCGCTGGCTCGCCGCCGACCTCGCCGCCAGCACCGCCCGCTGCACGCTCGCGTACTGGCACCATCCCCGCTTCAGCTCCGGCCTGCACGGCTCGGACGTGACGATGGCGCCCCTCTGGAGCACGCTCGCCCGTGCCGGCGCCGACGTCGTGCTCGGGGGGCACGACCATCACTACGAGCGCTTCGCGCCGATCGACGGGATCCGCTCCTTCGTCGTCGGCACGGGCGGGCGGAGCACCTACCCGGTCTTCGGCCGGCTGCCGCGCAGCGTCGTGGTCGACGACAGCGGCTTCGGCGTGCTCCGGGTCACGCTCCGGCCGGCCTCCTACGACTGGCGGTTCCTCCCCGCGCCGGGGTCGAGCTTCGGCGACCGGGGCTCCGCGCGTTGCCGCTGAACGAGAAAGTGGCTCCCGCGTGCGCCTTGCGGCGCGCGCGGGAGCCTCGTGCCCTCGAAGATCTACCCCGCGGACGCGTTCGCGAGCTGGTCGTGCTTCGCCGGCGTCGAGAGCAGGCCGTGGAGCTGTGCCCAGCGGCTCGCCTCCGTCCGGTTCGCGACGTCGAGCTTGCGATACACGTTCGAGAGGTGGAACTTGACCGTCTGCTCGGTGACCCAGAGCATCTTCGCCAGCTGGGTGTTCGAGTGACCTTCCGCCACGAGCTGGAGAATCTCGAGCTCGCGCCGCGTCAGGTCGGGCAGGTCCTCCGTCGGCACGTGCGCGGCCTGGGCCGCGACCGCCGTCCTGCTGCCCGGCAGGTACACGGAGTGTGCGAAGGCCTGCCGGATCGCCGACCGAAGGTCGTCCGGGTGGGCCGTCTTGATCACGTATGCGACCGCGCCTGCCGCGAGAGCCGCATCGATGTGCTTCGTGTCGTCATAGATCGACAGGACGATCGCGCGCAGCGACGGCACGTGTTCCTTGCCGGTCCGCACGAGCTCGATCCCGTCCATCTCCCCTGCCGGCATCGAGATGCCGGTGACGAGCACGTCCGGCCGCTGCTCCGTCACGATCGCGAGCCCCTCCCGCGCCGTGGTGGCAGTGCCGACGATCGTCATACCGAGGTCCGCGACGACCATGCTCACTGCGTCCAGCCAGAGAGGATGTTGATCGACGAGTACCGCGGTACGTCCGTTGTACTGACTCATTCGAAAGGGCCGCCTTTCGTGTCAGATGTGTTGCGTGTGAAGCCTTCCAACCTCCACGCCCGCCTGTTCCCTGCGCTCAACCTAGCGCAGTTGCGTGAGAAAAGGAAGCTTTTTCTGGGAAAAGCTTAGGAAAGCTGTCGTGTCACACTGGTGAAGCCCGCTGCCGGGAAGGCGACGACCTTCCCTTCCGAGGCGCTACGAGAGGCGACAGGCTCGGCCGTCCCGCGGTTTCGGCAGGACTGCTCGAGCGCCTCGACGACCGCGAGCGCCGCTGCCGCTTCCCGGCCGACCGAGACGTCCGCGTGCGAGCGGACGGCGGTGACGAAGCGGGAGCACGCGAGCCCGAGGCTGTCGTCCGGCTCCTGCCGGTAGGAGATCCGGTCGCCCGGCTCGATCGGCAGCTCGTCGAACACCGACGGCGCCGCCCCGTTCGCGTGAACCGACAGCCCGCGCTCCGGTTCGGAGACGTCGAGCACGGCTGCGGCCTTCGAGCCGATGACGGAGATCCGCTCCGACGTCGCGCCCTCGAGGCAGGACAGGTGCAGGTGGACGTTGATGCCCGTGGCGAAGCGCAGCGTCGAGAAGACCACGTCGGGCCGGTCCCGGCCGAGGTACGACTCGCTGGTGGCCAGCACCTCGTAGGGCTCGTCACCCAGCAGGTCGAGCGCGAGCGCGACGAGGTCGAGGCCCGGGTCGCGAATGAGGTCGAGATCCTTGGCCGGGGTCAGCGAGTGGTGCTGGGCGTGGACGTAGAAGATCTCGCCGAGCCCGCCGCGGCCGATCAGCCGGTGGAGCCGAAGCACCTCCGGCCGCAGGAGGGCTTGCGGCTGGGCGAGCAGGCTCCGGTTGCCTCGGGTCGCCGCCGCCACCAGCCGGTCGGCGTCGGCCGACGGGCAGCGGAGCGGGCCGTCGACGAAGACGTGCTTCTCGGCCTCGAGCGCGGCCAGCGCACGCCAGGGCTCGGCCAGCGCCGGTGAGGCGAAGGCGATCGCGTCGAGGTCCTCGTCCTGAAGCAGCTCGTCGAAATCCATCGTCCAGGCCGTCTCCGGCCCGTAGCCGATGCTCGCCCGGCGCTTGACGTCGTCGCAGATCCAGCGGAGCGACGCCTGCGGCAGGCGGTCGAAGCCGCGCGCGAGGGCGTCGCCCAGGCCCCCCGCGCCGCAGACCACGGCGACGGTGACGGGCGTCCTCACGACACCCTCCGCCGCCGCGCCAGCGCGAGCCCGAGCAGCGGCACCGCGACCGCGGTGCCGACCGCGAACGCGACGGCCACCCGCATCAGCTCGGCGCCCGGCGAGACGAAGTAGACGCCGAGGAAGACGACGGACGAGACGATCCAGCCGCTCGCCGCGATCCGCCCGCAGTCGAGCGCGAGCAGCGCCTGCGAGAAGGTGGACGTGGCCAGGTAGCAGCCGACGCCGGCCGCCAGCAGCGCCAGCTCGAGCCGTCCGGCCTCGTACTCCGAGCCGTAGACGAGCCGCATCGCCTCGGGCCCGACGATCGAGACGGCGAGGACGATCAGTGCTGCACAGCCTGCGAGCCCGGCAGCTGCTCGGAGCACCGCCCGCCGGAAGAGCACCTGCTCGGAGGCCGCGTGGAGCCGCGTCAGGTTCGGCAACAGCGAAGTCGCGAGACCCTGGAACACGAAGACCGGGATACGGACGAGCATCGTCGCCGCGAAGACGAGGCCGGCCACCTTGCCGACGTCCTCCCCGTCGCCGAGCATGACCAGCAGCGGACCCCCGTTCACGAGCACCTGGTCTGCGATCGCGATCACGGCCGCGGGCCAGGCAAAGGCGACTGCGGCACCGACGTGGAACGGGCTCCCCTCGCCGTGGTGGGCCAGCGGAGCCAGCACGCGCCGGCCGGCGAGCACCGGCACGACGACGCTCGCCACGGCTGCCGCGACCATCGCGGCCGCTGCCAGGTCGCGCGACGCGACGACGACGAGCGGCAGCACGACGGCGAGCCTGGCCGCGCCGTCCGAGACGAGCAGCAGGGCGTAGCCATTGAACCAGCCGAGCCCCGCGCAGACGCCGCGCAGGACGTAGGCGACGCCGTAGGCCGCGAGCCCGACGACGAGGGCACCGACGAAGAAGCCGTCGCCGAGGAAGAGCTCGTCCGCCAGCGCGTTCCAGCCGGCGATCCCGGCGATCGCGACCGCGGCTGCGAGGGCGAGATAGATGCGGAAGATGGCACGGAGGACCGAGCGCACCTCCTGCCCGCGCTCGAGCCGGTCGGCGAGCGCCCGCGAGGTCGTCTGCTCGAGCGGCCGGAAGAGAACGACGACGAGCAGGAAGAGCGCCGCCCAGAGTACTGCGACCAGGCCGTACGCCTCCGGCCCGAGCGTCCGCGCCGCCAGAACGTGGTAGGCGTAGGCGAACACGCCAGAGGCGAGCGTGGCGCCCGAGAGGAGCGCGGCGCCGTCGAAGCTCCGGCGTGCGCCGCGAGGGCGCTCGGCCGCCACGGATCGGTCGACGACCAGCTCCGTCACCTCGAGTCACCGCCGAGGGCCTGCCGCAGACGAGGAACCCGCCACATGCCAAGCATCATGGGGCAGCGCCGGGCTCGCGATAAATCCCCTTCCGGAGAGGATGCGCGGCCACGCGACAAGCCTCCACCCCCCGGATGGCTAGGACCCCCGACCGGCGACTGGTTTCCCTTTTCTGGCCTGGTTTGGGTGCAAATGCCCTCCTAGGCTCCTTCCCAACAGGGGAACGGCAATCGGACGTGGGATCGGGGGCTTTGGTGATGACGCAGCAGATCGCGACGCCGGCGGCAGCGTTGCAGCGAACGGCCCGAGAGGAGCCGGCGCAGCTGCTGTTCGTCATCCCGGCATACAACGAGCAGGAGAACCTGCCGACGCTGTTCACCGACCTGCTCGCCACGAGCGCACTGCTCGGCGCCGGGTCGCGCATCTTCATCGTCGACGACGGCTCGGCGGACGAGACGCCGGCACTGGTCGAAGCCTACGACGGCCCGCTCCCGGTCGAGCTCGTCCGGCTCGAGGTGAACCAGGGCCCCGGCGCGGCCTTCCGCGAGGGCTTCCGCTCGGCGCTCGAGTGCGCCGGCCCGGACGCACTCGTCGTCACGCTCGAGGCGGACACGACGAGCGACCTCGGCGCGCTCCCCCAGATGCTGTCGGAGGTGCAGGCCGGCGCCGACGTCGTCCTCGCCGACTGGCGGATGGTGGGCGTGAGCGCGCACCGGCGCCTGCTCAGCTCGGCCGCGGGCTGGGTCGTGCGCCACGGGCTCGGGCTCGAGGCGACGACCGTCTCCTCCTTCTTCCGGGTCTACCGCGCGTCGACGCTGCGCGAGGCCTCGGCGCGGTACGGCGACCGGCTGATCCGCGAGCGCGGGTTCGCCTGCAAGGCGGAGCTGCTCGCGAAGCTCACCGCGATGAGCGCGCGGATCGTCGAGGTTCCCGTCTCGCTCGACTGGACGCGGCGGAACGGCGACAGCAAGATGCCGGTCTTCAAGACGATGCTCGCCTACTGGCGGATGCTCTTCCGCGAGCGCGCCGGCGCCCCCGAGCCGATTCCCACAGCACCCGAAGGCGCGCTCGGCGCATGAAGCCGACGGTAGGAATCGTCGGCGGGGGCATCCTCGGGATGACCGCCGCCTATCGACTCGCGCAGGCGGGGGTCGCCGTCACGCTCTACGAGCGCGCGCCAGACCTCGGCGGGCTCGTCGGCTCCTTCGACTTCGACGGCACGCCCGTCGACCGCTTCTACCACGTCGTGCTGCCGTCCGACCACCGCGTCGTCGGTCTGGCCGACGAGCTCGGGCTCGGCGACAAGTGGCGCTTCCGGCCGACGAAGGTCGGCTTCTACGGCGACGGCCGGCTCTTCTCGATGACCTCGCCGAAGGAGTTCCTCACCTTCCCGCTGCTGCGGCCGCACGAGCGTGCGCGGCTGGCCGCGTTCGTCGCCCGCTGCCAGCTGACCAAGGAGCACGACAAGCTGGACGACGAGCCCCTCGACGCGTGGCTGCGCCGCCACTGCGGCCGGGGTGTCGTGGAGAAGCTGTGGCAGCCGCTCCTCGACTCCAAGTTCGACGGCAGGTACGACGACCTGCCCGCGACGTACATCTGGGCACGGACCCGCAGAATGGGCTCGACACGCGACAAGAGCGGCCGCGAGGTCATGGGCTGGCTCGAGGGTGGCTACCAGACCCTCATCGACGCGCTCGAGCAGAAGATCCTCGCCCTGGGCGGCGAGGTCCACGCAGGGGCGACCGTCGAGTCGATCGCCAGCGACGGCGGCCGCGCCGTCGGTGTCGTCGTCGACGGTCGCCTCACGCGCTTCGACCACGTTCTCTGCACGCTCGCGCCGCCGATGGCGCACCGGCTGCTCGCGCCTGAGCTCGCGGCGCAGGCTCCCGGCCGACCACTGCCGCTACCTCGGCGTCGTCTGCCTGCTGCTGCGGACGAGCCGCAGCGTCAGCCCCTACTACCACCTCAACATCACCGACAGACGGGTCCCGCTGACGACCGTCGTGGAGACGACGCACGTCGTCGATCCCGAAAAGGTCGGAGGGCACCTGCTCTACGTCTCGAAGTACGTCGACCCCGGCCACCCGGACCAGCAGGGCTCCCCGGAGGAGCTCGAGCAGAAGCTACCTCGGCTACGCCCGCACGATCTTCCCCGACCTACGCGACGACGAGATCCTCGCGTCGGTCGTGCAGCGGGCGCGGGTGACGGAGCCGGTGCACCTCGTCGGCGGCGCACGGCGGCTGCCGGAGATGTTCTCGGTCCCAGGGCTGTCGCTCGCCTCGACGGCCCACGTCTATCCGGAGATCGTCAGCGGGCAAGCGGTGATCGGCGTCTCCGACACGGTCGTCCCCGGAATTCTCGAACGCCTTCCTGCGGAGCAGAAGGCTGCGGCATGAACAGCGAACTCTCCAGGAGGGTCTCATGAAGAAGATCGGCGTGACCGGTGCGGCCGGGTTCGTCGGCTCACACCTCTGCGAGCGTCTGCTCGCGGAGGACTACGAGGTCGTCGGCGTCGACGACCTGTCCTACGGCTCGATGGCGAACCTCGAGCCGTTCCTGCACCACCGCGGCTTCACGTTCGAGGTGCTCGACTGCACGCAGCGGCGCC
The DNA here is from genome assembly GCA_963827015.1 of uncultured Gaiellaceae bacterium. Lineage (GTDB taxonomy): Bacteria > Actinomycetota > Thermoleophilia > Gaiellales > Gaiellaceae > Gaiellasilicea. The sequence goes on from CAWGZI010000004.1 coordinate 34,000, forward strand.
CGCTGCGGGCGGCGTTCGACGGATGCGACGCGATCATGCACCTCGCGGCGAAGAAGATCCCGCGCTACGGCGGCACGCTCTCGACCCTCGAGGTCAACGTCACGGGCGTCAACGCGGCCTGCTCGGTCGCGCTCGCCCTCGACGCGGACGTGATCGTCACCTCGACCTCGGACGTCTACGGCGACGGCACGCCCCCCTACCGCGAGGACGGCCAGCTCGTGATCGGGCCGCCGACGTCGAAGCGCTGGGCGTACGCGGTCTCGAAGATGTACGACGAGCACCACGCGCTGGCGCTCGCCGACGAGCGCGATCTGAAGGTGACGATCCTGCGGCTCTTCAACGTCTACGGGCCGCGCAACCACCTGACCTGGTGGGGCGGGCCGACCGTGACCTTCATCGAGTCGCTGCTGAACGGCGAGACGATGGAGATCCACGGCGACGGGCTGCAGACGCGCAGCTTCACCTACGTCGAGGACACGGTCGAGGGCTTCATGCGGGCGCTCGAGACGCCGGAGTCCCGCGGCGAGGTCGTCAACATCGGCTCCACCGACGCGATGTCGATCAGCGAGCTCGCCAGGCGATCCAGGATCGGATCGAGACCCCGCAGCCGCTCCGCGCCACCTTCGTCGGCTACGACGAGATGCCCGGCAACTACCAGGACGTCCGGCATCGCATCCCCGACATCACGAAGGCGAAGGCGGTGCTCGGCTTCGAGGCGAAGGTCTCGCTGGACGAGGGGTTGCGGCGGACGATCGAGTGGCACCGGGAGCAGCGCGCCGTGCCGGCTCGCGCGTCTGCCAGAGGCTGAGGAGCGATGCGGGGGGTGAAGGTCAGTTCGCGCACGACGGCGATCACGCTGCTGGCCGTCGCGCTCGCGACGCTCGCGACGGTCGCGGTCTGGCCGGCCTGGCAGGACCCGGTCGAGTGGACTCCCGACGCCCTCTACTACCAGGCGCGCGTGCTCGAGCTGCGCGGGGAAGACGACGACGCTGCGCTCGAGCAGACGTTCCGTGGCCCGCTCTCGGCCGACCTCCGCGCCGGGATCCCGGCCACACCGGTAACCGCACGTGGGTGGAGTACAACGAGCCGTTCTACGAGCGGCGACTCGCCGTGCCGGCGGCGGGCGCGGCGATCTATCCGACTCGCCGGCGAGCGCTCGCTGCTCTACCTCTCGCTGGCCGGCTACGTCGCAGCGATGCTCGCGCTGTTCGGGCTGCTGCTGCTCCGTTTCCGAATCGCGATCGCGGCGGGAGTCGCGGCGCGCGGCAGCGCTGCTGCCGCCCCTCACGCGACCACTCGTCGTACCCGCTGACCGACAGCTGGGGACTCGCGCTCGAGATCGCCGCACTGGCGGCGGCCGATGCTGACGTTCGACAGCGGGCTGCGCTGGCTGCCGCTCTGGATCGGCGCGATCGCGCTGCTCGCGTTCACACGCGACAGCACGTGGATCCCGATCCTCGCGGTCGGCTGGTGCGCGCTCCGGTACCGGTCGCGTGTGCCGGTGACGCTCTTCGCGAGCGGCGTCGCTGCGGCGCTGCCCGCGCTGCTGCTGTTCGCGACGCCTGTGCGCGACCTGCTGGCGCTGCTCGTCAACGACTCCGAGCCCTCGAGCGACACGTCGTGGGGCTTCATCGCGAGCCACTATCCGGGCGCGCTCGTCGAGCTCGTCCGCGCGAACATCGGCTTCCTGCGACGGGGCGAGTGGTACACGGCGCTGTACCTCGTCGGCGGCGTGCTCGCGCTGCTCCTGCTCGTCTGGCGGCGGCGCAACGATCCGCTCGGAGGCCACGACCCTGATGACCGCGGCCGCCGTCTGCGCGCTCGGGTACGTGCTCGCCGCTCCCGTCTTCAGCGCCTTCCGCCTCGAGCTGGTCTTCGTCCCGATGGCCGCGTACGGCCTCGCGCTGGCGGCGGAGCTCGCCGCGCGCGCGGCTGGCCGCGCGTGACGGCGCACCGGTCGTCGGCCCATTCGATCGATCCCCGACGCATGGATAGGCGTCTCTGGACTTCCGGCTCTTGCCGCCCCGACCGCTGGTCCGAGATAACCAAGCGGGGCCTTTGCGGCGGGCCCGACTGACCATATGCGCGCGACTCACTGCTCACGACTCCAGGCGATGGCGGCCGTTCCCGGCCTGGCGCCGAACGGCGCTCGCCACGCTCGTGCGCTCTTCGCCGCTCTCGTGCAGCTCGGCGGCTCGAGCGCCGCACCCGGTGACCCGCCGAACCTGATCGGCGACTGGAGCGCGCCGACGGCTTGGCCGATCGTCGCCGTGCACATGTCGCTCGAGCCGACCGGGCAGGTGTTCGCCCTCGACGGCTTCGCCGCCGCGACCGAACTCCGAGCACCTGTGGGATCCTGCGTCAGGGAGCTTCAGTGCCGGTTCCCTACGGCCGGAACCTCTTCTGCGCCGGACACATCCAGCTCGCCGACGGCCGCACGCTCATCGTCGGCGGCCACATCAACGCGAACGAAGGCCTCGCCGACACGACGATCTTCAACCCGGTGACGAGGACGTACTTCCGCGGTCCCGACATGGCCGTCGGCCGCTGGTACCCGACGGCGACGCAGCTCCCGGACGGCCGCGTGCTCACCTTCGCCGGCGACAACATCCAGGCAGGATCAGCCCGGGCGACCCGCCGTTCTAGAGACGTCGTCGGTCGAACTCGCTGCCGTCGATCTACAACCCGACGACGAACACGTGGACCGACCTGACGACGGCGCGCCTGACCTCGCCGCTCTACCCGTTCATGTTCGTGCTCTCGGACGGACGGGTCTTCGACGCCGGACCCGACACGATCGACGCGGATCCTGAACCCGGCGACGGCGACGTGGACCGACGGTCGGCACGAGCCCGATCGACGGCATGAGCGCGGTCATGTACCGGCCGAACAAGATCATGAAGTCCGGTTCGTGGGCCGATCCGGACTTCCGGGGGACGAACAGCCTACAACGCGCACGCGCGGACCGCCGTGATCGACATGAGCGCCGGCACGCCGGCCTGGCGGGAGACGGCGCCGATGAAGCGCGCGCGGGCGTACCACAACCTGACGCTGCTGCCCGACGGCACGGTGCTCGCGAGCGGCGGCGGCTCGACGCTCCGACGGCGTCGACCTCGAGAACGCGGTCCTCCCGGCGGAGATCTGGAACCCGGACACGGAGACGTGGACGGAGGTCGACTCGCTCCAGAACGGCCGGCTCTACCACTCGACCGCGCTGCTGCTGCCCGACGGCCGCGTCCTCATGGCCGGCGGCGGCGCAGCTCCCGAGCGTTCGACGATCGTCGACCAGAGGAACGCCGAGATCTACTCGCCGCCGTACCTGTTCAAGGGCCCGCGGCCGACGATCACGACTCGGCCCCACCGGCGGCGGCGTACGGCTCGAGCTTCGACGTGACGACGCCGAACGCCGCCTCAGATCGCGAAGGTCTCGCTGATCCGGCTCCCGTCGGTCACGCACGCGCATCGACATGAACCAGCGCTTCCAGTTCCTCAACTTCACCGCCGGCGCCGGGAAGCTCACCGTCGACGCGCCCGCGAACGCGAACCTCGCGCCGCCCGGCGACTACATGCTCTTCCTCGTCGACACGAACGGCGTCCCGTCGGTGGCCTCGATCGTCCGCGATCTCCACCGCCGGCGACACGACGCCGCCGACCGCGCCGACCGGCCTGACCGCGACCGGCGGGCCTGGGCCAGGTCGCGCTGAACTGGGCCGCCGCGACCGACGCCGGCGGGATCGCCCGCTACAACGTCCACCGCGGCACGACCGCCGGCTTCACCCCGAGCGCAGCGAACCGGATCGCGCAGCCGACCGGCACCAGCTACGTCGACACGGGCGCTCGCCGCCGGAACCTACTACTACCGCGTCACGGCCGAGGACGTGGCCGGCAACGTCGGCCCGGCCTCGAACGAGGCGAGCGCGCGTCGTCCCGAGCGGGCCGCCGCCCGGTCTCGTCGCCGCGTACGGCTTCGACGAGGGCAGCGGGCACGACGACCGCCGATCAGTCGGGTGGCGGCAACAACGGCACGCTCTCGAACGCGACCTGGTCGACGGCCGGGAAGTACGGCAAGGCGCTCTCCTTCAACGGGACGAACGCGATGGTCGACGATCGCGGACTCGAACGCGCTCGACCTGACCGGCGGGATGACGATCGAGGGCTGGGTCCGGCCGACGGTCGCGAACGACTGGCAGACGCTGATCGTGAAGGAGCGTCCGGGTGATCTCGTCTACGGGCTCTACTCGAGCACCGACGCGAACCGACCGCAGTCCCAGGTGACGATCGACGGCACGGCGCGCCTTGCTCAACGGCACGGCGCAGATCCCGGCCGGGGCGTGGACGCACGTCGCCGCGACCTACGACGGGACGACCCAGCGGCTCTACGTGAACGGCAGCGCAGGTGTCGACGCTCGCGGTCGCGGGCGCGATCCAGACCTCGACCTCGCCGATGCGGATCGGCGGCAACACGATCTGGTCGGAGTGGTTCAACGGCCTGATCGACGAGGTGCGGGTCTACAACCGCGCCCTGACTGCGGCCGAGATCCAGACGGACATGAACGCGTCGATCAGCTCGCCGGACACGCAGGCGCCGAGCGCGCCCGGGCACGCTCGGCGCGACCGGGCGGGCTCGGCCAGATCAGCCTGAGCTGGGGCGCCGCGACCGACAACGTCGGCGTCGCCGCGCTACAACGTCCACCGCGGCACGACCGCCGGCTTCACGCCGAGCGTGGCGAACCGGATCGCGCAGCCGACCGGCACGACCTACGTCGACCCGGGGCTGACCCCGGGGACGTACTACTACCGGGTCACCGCCGAGGACGCCGCGGCCAACGTCGGCCCCGCCTCGAACGAGGCCGAGCGCGACGGCGACGGCCGACACGACCGCGCCGACGCCGCCGACCACGCTCAACGCGGCCGCGGCTCCTGGTCAGGTCTCGCTCTCCTGGAGCGGCGCGACCGACGCCGGCGGGATCGCGCGCTACAACGTCCACCGCTCGACCACCGCCGGCTTCACGCCCGGACGCCGCGAACAGGATCGCCCAGCCGACCGGAACGAGCTACGTCGACACCGGGCTCGACCGGCGGCACCTACTACTACCGCGTCACGGCGGTCGACCCGGCGGGGAACGAGAGCACTCCCTCGCCACAGGCGAGCGCCGTCGGTCCCGACCGGGCCGCCGCCCGGTCTCGTCGGCGAGTGGGGCTTCGACGCCGGCATCGGTACGACCGCCGCCGACGCCTCCGGCACGCGGGAACATCGGCACGATCAGCGGCGCCGACGTGGACGACTGCCGGCAAGTTCGGCAACGCGCTCACGTTCGACGGCATCAACGACCTCGTCACGGTCGCGGATGCGAACAGCCTCGACTTCACGAACTGCGATGACGCTCGAGGCCTGGGTGCGACCGACGGCGCTCGGCAACGCCTGGCGCACGGCGATCATGAAGGAGCGGCCCTCGAGCATCTCGTACGCCCTCTATGCGAACGGCAGCGGCGGAACGAAGGTCCCGACCGGGGAGATCTTCACGACCACATACCGCGATGTCGGCGCGGAGCCGCACAGCTCGCGACGAGCACCTGGACGCACCTCGCGACGACGTACAACGGCACCACGCTCGCGGTCTACGTCAACGGTGTCTCAGGCCGGGCAGCTGCTCACGAGCGGCCCGATCGCCGTCGAGCACGGGCGCACTCCAGATCGGCGGCAACACGATCTGGGGCGAGTGGTTCCAGGGCGAGATCGACGAGGTCCGGGTCTACAACCGCGCCCTGACCGGCACCGAGATCCAGGCGGACATGAATCGGCCCGTCACGCAATCCGGATACGCGTCGCGCCGTCCGCCCCGGGCACGCTTACCGCCACCGGCACGCTCAGCTCGGCGCAGCTGACGCTGGGGTGCGGCGACGGACAACATCGGCGTCGCCCGCTACAACGTCCACCGCGGCTCGACGCCCCGGCTTCACGCCCAGCGCGGCCAACCGGATCGCGCAGCCGACCGGCACCAGCTACACGGACACCGTCGCCGCGGGTACCTACTACTACCGCGTCACCGCCGAGGACGGCGCCGGCAACGTCGGCCCGGCGTCGAACGAGGCGACCGCGCAGGTCGGCGACCTGACCGCGCCCGGCGCACCCGGCACCCTCGGCGCGGTCGGCTCCGTCGGGCCGGGCCACGCTCTCCTGGGGCGCGGCGACGGACAACGTCGGCGTCGTCCGCTACAACGTCCACCGCGGGCCGGACGCGAGCTTCGTCCCCTCCGCCGGCGAACCGGATCGCCCAGCCGACGGCGACCGGGTACGTCGACGCCACCGTGCCGGGCACGTACGTCTACAAGGTCACGGCCGAGGACGCAGCGGGCAACGTCGGGCCTGCCTCGAACGCCGCCTCGGCGACCGTGACGGCGGACACGACGGCTCCGAGCGCCCCGTCCGGTCTCGGCGGCAACGTCGTCGGCGCCACCGTCAACCTGACGTGGACGGGATCCACGCGACGACGTCGGCGTCGCACGCTACAACCTCCACCGCGGCACGACGGCCGGCTTCACGCCGAGCGTCGCGCAACCGGATCGCGCAGCCGACCGGGACGAGCTACGCCGACGGCGGGCTCGCGAGCGGCACCTACTACTACAAGGTCACCGCCGAGGACGCGGCCGGGAACATCAGCGCCGCGTCGAACGAGCACACCGCCACGGTCGCCGACGCGACGGCGCCGACCGCTCCGAGCGGCGTCGGCGCGATCGCGGCCGGCAAGCACGATCAACCTCAGCTGGACGGCAGCGACCGACAACGTCGGCGTCGCCCGCTACAACGTCCACCGCGGGGCCACCTCCGGCTTCACGCCCTCGGTCGTGAACCGGATCGCGCAGCCGACCGGGACGGCCTACGCCGACCCGTCGCTCGCGCCCGGAACGTACTTCTACAAGCTCACCGCCGAGGACGCCGCCGGCAACGTCGGGCCGGTCTCGAACACCGCGAGCGCCACCGTCCTCGACACCACGGCGCCCGAGCGCTCCGGCGTGCGCTCGACGCCACCGGCGCGGCCGGGCAGGCGTCGCTGACCTGGGGCGCGGCGACCGACAACGTCGGCGTCGCCCGCTACAACGTCCACCGCGGCACGACGGCGGGCTTCACGCCGAGCGTCGCGAACCGGATCGCGCAGCCGACCGGCACGACGTACGACGACACCGGCCTCGCCGCCGGCACGTACTACTACCGGGTCACCGCCGAGGACGCCGCCGGCAACGTCGGGCCGGCGACCTCGGAGGCGAGTGCGTCGGTGACGCCGCCGCCCCTCGTCGGCCTCGTCGGCGCCTGGGGCTTCGACGAGGGTGTCGGGACCGCCACGGCCGACCAGTCGGGCAGCGGCAACGGGGCTTCGATCAGCGGCGCGGCGTGGACGCCTTCCGGCAAGTTCGGCAACGCGCTCAGCTTCGACGGCGTCAACGACATCGTCACGATCCCCGACTCGAGCAGTCTCGACCTGACGACCGGGATGACCCTGGAGGCGTGGGTGCGCCCGACCGCGCTCGGGAACGACTGGCGTACGGCCCTGATGAAGGAGCGGCCCGGCGGGCTCGTCTACTCGCTCTACGCGGCAGGCGGGGACACCGGCACGAAGGTCCCCACCGGCGAAGTCTTCATCGGCGGCTTCCGGCTCGCCGGAGCGTCGAGCGCGCTCGCGCCGAACACGTGGACGCATATCGCGACGACGTTCGACGGCACCGCTCTGAAGATCTTCGTCAACGGCGTGCAGTCGGCGCAAACGCTGGTGACGGGCACGATCCCGACGTCGACCGGCGCGCTTCGCATCGGCGGCAACACGATCTGGTCGAGTGGTTCCAGGGCGACATCGACGAGGTGCGCGTGTACAACCGCGCCCGCAGTGCGGCCGAGATCCGGCCGACATGAACACGTCGATCAGCTCGCCGGATGCGACGCCGCCGAGCGCACCCGGCACGCTCTCGGCGACGGGCGGGCTCGGCCAGGTCGGGCTCTCGCTGGGGCGCCGCCACGGACAACATCGTCGTCGCCCGCTACAACCTCCACCGCTCGACGACGACCGGCTTCACGCCGGGTGCGGGCAACCGAATCGCGCAGCCGACGGGCACGAGCTACACCGACTCCGGTCTCGCCGCCGGCACCTACTACTACCGGGTCGCCGCCGAGGACGCGGCCGGAAACGTCGGCCCGGCGAGCAACCAGGCGACCGGCGTCTCGTCCGCTGACACGACGCCGCCCACCGTCGCGCTCTCGGCGCCGCCCCAGGGCTCGACCGTGAGCGCCAGCGTCACCGTCAGCGCGAACGCGACGCGACAACGGCACCGTCGCGGGGGTCCAGTTCAAGCTCGACGGCGCCAACCTGGGGGCCGAGGACACGTCGACCCCCGTACTCGCGTCAGCTGGGACACCTTCGCGGCGACGAACGGACCGCACACGCTCTCCGCCGTCGCCCGTGACGCAGCCGGCAACACGGCGACCGCGGCGAACGTCGCCGTCAACGTCCAGAACACGCGCGTCGGCCGGGCTCGTCGGGGCCTGGGCGCTTCGACGAGGGCTCCGGTACGACGCGCCTCCGACCAGTCCGGGCGCGGCAACACGGGCACCGTCGCGAACACGGTCTGGACGACGGGCGGCAAGTTCAACAACGCCCTGTCCTTCAACGGCACGAACGCCTGGGTGACCGTCCCCGACTCGGCGTCGCTCGACCTGACGACCGGAATGACCGTGGAGGCGTGGGTGCGGCCGACGGCGACGGGCTCGTGGCGGACGATCGCGATGAAGGAGCAGTCGGGGAACCTCGCCTACGGCCTCTACGCCAACACGACGCTCGAACCGCCCCTCGGTCGAGGCGATCATCGGCGGCACCTTCCGGTCGCTCTCCGGCGCGACGCACGCTGCCCACGGGCGCGTGGAGCCACCTCGCCGCGACCTACGACGGCTCCAACCTGCGGCTCTTCGTCAACGGCACGCAGGTCGGCGCTGCTCGCCGCGACGGGCTCGATCACGGTCACCACCGGCGCCCTCCGCATCGGCGGCAACGCGATCTGGGGCGAGTACTTCAGCGGCCTGATCGACGAGGTGCGGGTCTACAGCCGCGCGCTCTCGGCCGCGCGAGATCCAGGCCGACATGGCCCGGAGCATCACGCCGGACACGACGCCGCCGACGGTCTCGGCCACGACGCCTGCCGCACGGCGCCGCCGGGCATCAACGTCGGCACGTCGCCGACGGCGCGCTTCAACGAGGCGATGAGCGCGGCATCGATCACGACGACCACGCTTCGAGCTCACGCGACGCGGCCAACGCCGCTCGTTCCGGCGACGGTCGGCGTACGACGCGGCTACGAACACGGCGACGCTGACGCCGCAGGCCGCGCTGACCTACGGCGCCACCTACACCGCCACGGTCAAGGGCGGCGCCGGCGGCGTCACCGACACTCGCCGGGAACGCACTCGCCGCCGACGTCACCTGGACGTTCACGACCGAGGCGTCACCGCCGCCGATCCTCGTCGTCGGCTCGACCGGCGAACGCGTTCGGCGTCCTACCTCGGCGAGATCCTGCGCAACGAAGGCCTGCAACGCGTTCACGACGATCGACGTCGCCTTCGTCTCGCCCGCGCTCCTGGCGCAGTTCGACGTCGTCGTGCTCGGCGAGACGCCGCTCACGCCCGGCGCAGGTGACCGCGCTCACCGGCTGGGTCAACGGCGGCGGCAACCTGATCGCGATGCGCCCCGACAAGCAGCTCGCGGGGCTGCTCGGGCTCACCGACGCGGGCACGACGCTCGCCAACGCCTACCTGCAGGTCGACACGGCCTCCGGTCGCCGGGCGCCGGCATCGTCGGGCAGCACGATGCAGTTCCACGGCACCGCCGACCGGTACACGCTGAACGGCGCCACGTCCGTGGCGACGCTCTACTCGACCGCGACGACGGCGACGTCGAACCCGGCCGTGACGCTGCGCACGCGTCGGCTCGAGCGGCGGCCAGGCGGCCGCGTTCACGTACGACCTCGCGCGCTCGGTCGTCTACACGCGCCAGGGCAACCCGGCCTGGGCCGGCCAGGAGCGCGACGGCGTCGCTCGGCATCCGGCCGGACGACCTCTTCTACGGCGCCACGCGCCGGCGACGTGCAGCCCGACTGGGTCGACACGAACAAGATCGCGATCCCGCAGGCCGACGAGCAGCAGCGGCTGCTGCTCAACCTGATCACGCTGATGGAGCGCGACAAGCTGCCGCTGCCGCGGTTCTGGTACCTGCCGCGCGGCGAGAAGGCGGCCGTCGTGATGAGCGGCGACGACCACTCGCCGACGCAGGCGCCCGGGCGGCACCGGCGAGCCACTTCGACCGCTACAAGGCGCTGAGCCCGGCCGGCTGCGTGCGTCGCGAACTGGGAGTGCGTGCGCTCGACGCTCGTACGTCTATCCGAACGCGACGATCACCAACGCGCAGGCGGCCGGCTACATCGCCGACGGCTTCGAGGTCGGCGCTGCACCCGCTGATCGCCTCCTGCCCGACGCGCCGCTCGACCGCAGGCCGAGCTGGCGACGTATCTACGACACGCAGCTCGGCGCAGTTCCAGGCGAAGTACACGAGCGTGCCGGCGCCCGGTCTCGAGCCGCACGCACTGCGTCTACTGGCCGGACTGGGCCTCGAACGCGAAGGTCGAGCTCGCGCGCGGGATCCGGATGGACGCGAACTACTACCACTACCCCGGCCCCTGGATCGGCGCCAAGCCGGGCTTCATGAACGGCGGCGGCTTCCCGATGCGCTTCGCCGACCTCGACGGCACGCCGATCGACGTCTACCAGCAGAACACGAACATGACCGACGAGTCGACGACGAACTACCCGGCCGTCGATCGACACGCTGCTCGACAACGCGGTCGGCGCCGCACGGCTACTACGGCGTCTTCGGCGCGAACATGCACACCGACAACCCGGCACCGCACCCGGGCGCCGAGGCGATCGTCGCTCGGCGCTCAGGCGCGCGAGCGTCCCGGTGATCTCGTACAAGCAGCTGCTCGACTGGGTCGACGGGCGCAACAGCTCGACGATCCGCGGCCTCGCGCTGGAGCGCCGGCACGCTCACGTTCGTCACGACCGTCGGCGCCGGCGCCAACGGCCTGCAGACGATGCTGCCCGCTGCAGGGCCCGACCGGGACGCTGACCGCGATCACCCGCGCCGGCGCCCCGTCGCGTACACCGTGCAGACGATCAAGGGCGTCCAGTACGCGATGTTCACCGCCGCGACCGCGACGTACGTCAGGCCACCTACGCATAGGCCGCACCCCCACCGGTCGGCTAGGTCGACCCTGGCCTCCCGTGCGTTGTCAGCGCAGACGCCGCAGCCGACAATGGAGTCACGGGGAGGGAGCCCGCAGGCTTCTGCATGGCGCAGAGAAAGGGAGCGTGAGCGGCCGATGCGGCTCGTGCCGGCGATCGCGATTGGCGTAGTGGCCTTGGCCGTGGTCGGCCCCTGCGCTCGCGGCCGCCACCGCCCCCCGGGCTCGTCGCGGCGTACGCGTTCGACGAGGGCTCGGGGACGACGGCTGTCGACGCGACCGGGCGACGGGCAGCACGGGCGCGGTCGTCGGCGCGACCTGGGTGCCGGGACGCTACGGCGGCGCGCTCTCGTTCGACGGCACCAACGACTACGTCGGGCTGCCCGGCGCTCGGCACGTTCTACAACACCGCCTTCACGCTCGAGGCCTGGGTGCAGAAGGCGACTGCGAAGAACGACGTCGGGATCGTCGGCACCTGGACGGGCAGCGGGCCGATGCTCTGGGTCGACCACCTCGCGTCGCGCCACCACCTCACGCTCGGCACCAGCCTCTCGACGTACCTCGACTCCGGCGCCAACCCGATCGCTCGGCCAGTGGCAGCACCTCGCCGCCACCTACGACGGCACGACCGCCCGCTACTACGTCGACGGCGCCGAGGTCGCAAGTCGCGGCGTCTCGGGCAGCGTCGGCAACTCCAACACCTGGCGGATCGGCGCGTACGGCCGCCGGCCCGGGCGGCTTCTTCGACGGCGCTCGATCGACGAGGTCCGCGTCTACGACCGCGCGCTCGGCGCCGACCGAGATCGCTCGCCGACCGCGACCAGCCCCTCGGGATCGCCAACCCGGGCGCGCCGACGATGCCGGCGAACCTCGACCGTGACCGCGACGACGGCGACGACGCGTCTCGCTCGGCTGGACGGCGTCGACCGACGACACCGGCGTCGCCGGCTACAACGTCTATGTCGGACGCCGCCGTCGCGGGCACGACCACGGCGACGACGTTCACGGTCACGGGGCTCGCATGCTCGACGGCTACCAGCTCGAGGTGGAGGCGTTCGACGCGCTCGGGCAACGTCTCGCCGCGGGCGTCCGTCAGCGGCTCGACCGCGGCCTGCGAGGCGACGCCGGCCTCGTCGCCGCATACGCGTTCGAGGAGGGCTCGGGCACGGTCGCGTACGACGCGTCCGGGAGCTGGCGCAACGGCTCGATCAGCGGCGCGAGCTGGGCCGCGGGCCGGAACGGCGGCGGGCTCTCGCTCGACGGCGTCGACGACCACGTCAGCCTCGGCGCCCTCGGCACCTTCTACACGACCGGCTTCACGCTCGAGGCCTGGGTGCGGAAGGGCAGCGCCAAGAAGGACGTCGCGTCGTCGGCAGCTGGGCCGGCAGACGGCCCGATGCTCTGGGTCGACCATCTCGCCGGGCCACCACCAGCTGACGCTCGGCAGCAGCATCTCGACCTACCTCGACTCGGGCGCAAGCCCGGCGCCGGGCGCGTGGCAGCACCTCGCCGCCACCTTCGACGGCGCCACCGCGCGCTACTACGTCGACGGCGTCGAGGTCGCAGCCCGCGCCGTCGTCGGACCGCGTCGGCAGCTCGAACAACGTGGCGGATCGGCGCCTACGGCGGCACGCCCGGGCGGATTCCTCGACGGCGTCGTCGACGACGTGCGCATCTACAACCGGCCGCTCAACGCCGGCGAGATCCAGTTCGACCGCGACCACGGCGTCACGCCCGCTGCCGCTGCCTCCGGACACGACGCCGCCGAGCGCACCCGGGACGCTGCCCGCCACGGGCGGCGGTCGGGCAGATCGGCCTCAGCTGGGGCGCGGCGACCGACAACGTCGGTCGTCGAGCCGCTACAACGTCCACCGCTCGACGAGCAGCGGCTTCACGCCGAGCCGCCGGCAACCGGATCGCGCAGCCGACCGGGACGACGTTACACCGACACCGGGCTCGCGGCGGGCGCCATCTACTACTACAAGGTCACCGCCGAGGACGCTGCCGGCAACGTCGGCCCGGCCTCGAACGAGGCGACGCGGCACCGTCTCCGACCCGACGCCGCCGAGCGCTCCCGGCACGCTGACGGCGACCGGCGGCTTCGGCCAGGCGTCGCTCTCCTGGGGCGCGGCGACCGACAACGTCGGCGTCGTCCGCTACAACGTCCACCGCTCGACCACCTCCGGCTTCACCCCGACGGGCGGCGAACCGGATCGCGCAGCCGACCGGGACGAGCTTACGTCAACACCGGCCTCGCCCCGGGCACGTACTACTACAAGGTCACCGCCGAGGACGCCGCGGGCAACGTCGGCCCGGTCTCCAACCAGGCGAGCGCGGTCGGTCGTCCAGCGACACGACGCTGCCGACGGTCTCGATCACGACGCCGGCGCGGGCGCGACCGTCTCCGGCGTCACCGACCGTCGGCGCGAACGCGACCGACAACGTCGCCGTCGCGGGCGTCCAGTTCCGGGTCGACGGCGTCAACGTCGGCGCCGAGGACACGACGGCCCCGTACTCGATCGACTGGGACACGCGGGCCGTGCTGAACGGGTCGCACAGCCTGACCGCCGTCGCCCGCGACACGAGCGGCAACACGCGGACGTCGACGGCTGTCTCCGTGACGGCCGCGAACCCGGTCGTCCCTGCCCGGCCTCCGCGCCGCGTACGCGCTCGACGAGACGTCCGGCACGTCCGCGGCCGACTGGTCCGGCGCGACGCCAGAACGGCACGCACGGTCGGGACGACATGGACGGCCGGAACGTTCGGCAACGCGGCGGCGTTCGACGGCATCAGCGACCGGATCGACCTGCCCGCGCTCGGCACCTTCTACAAGACCGGCTTCACGCTCGAGGCGTGGGTGCAAGAAGTCCTCGGCGAAGAAGGACGTCGCCGTGCTCGGCAGCTGGTCGGCTGCACAGTCGGGCGGGCCGATGATCTGGGTCGACCACATGGCCGGCCGCTACTACCTGACGCTCGGCAGCGCCAGCCTCGTCGAACTATCTCGACTCGGGCCGCACGCCGACCGTCGGCCAGTGGGAGCACATCGCCGCGACCTACGACGGCGCGACCGCGCGCTTCTACGTCAACGGCGTCGAGGTGGCGAGCACGCGCCTTACGCCGGCAACGTCGGCAACACGAACACCTGGCGCCTCGGCGCCTACGAGACGACGCCGTCAGGCTTCTTCGACGGCCAGCTCGACAACGTCCGCATCTACGACCGCGCCCTCGGCGGCGGCCGAGATCGCCGTCGACATGGCGTCCCGGATCCAGCAGGAGACGACGCCCCCCGTCGTGACGGCCTTCACGCCCGCGAACGGCGCGGCCGGTGTGAACGCAGGCACGACGCCGACCGTCACCTTCAACGAGCCGATGAAGGCGAGCTCGATCACGACGACGACGTTCCAGCTGAAGGATGCGACCGGCACGGTGGTTCCGGCGACGGTGGCCTACAGCGCGACGACGCGGACGGCGACGCTGACGCCGCAGGCGGCGCTCGCGTTCGGAGGCACCTACACCGTCACCGTCAAGGGCGGCGCCGGCGGCGTCACGGACACGCCCGGCAATCCGCTCGCCGCGAGCGTGAGCTGGTCGTTCTCCGTCGAGGCGTCGCCGCCGCAGCTGCTCGTCGTCACCTCGACGGCCCGGCCGTTCGGCTCCTACATCGGCGAGATCCTCCAGAACGAGGGCCTGAACGCGTTCACGACGATCGACGTCGCCTTCCTCTCGCCGGCGGTGCTGAGCGGCTTCGACGTGGTCGTGCTCGGCGACGTCGGTGCTCAGCCCGGCACAGGTCGACGACGCTGAGCGGCTGGGTGGAGGGCGGCGGCAACCTGATCGCGATGCGGCCGGACAAGCAGCTCGCCGAGCTGCTCGGGCTCACATCCGTCTCCGGCACGCGGTCGAACGCCTACATCAAGGTCGACACGAGCGCGGCGCGCCGGGGCCGGGATCGTCGGCAGCACGATCCAGTACCACGGCGACGGCCGACAACTACACGCTGAACGGCGCCACGGCCGTGGCGACGATCTACTCCGGCGCCGCTACGGCGACGACGAATCCGGCCGTGACGCTTCGCTCGGTCGGCTCGAACGGCGGCCAGGCCGCCGCGTTCACCTACGACCTCGCCCGGTCGGTCGTCTACACGCGCCAGGGCAATCCGTCGTGGGCCGGGCAGGAGCGGGACGGCGTCACGGGGATCAGGCCCGACGACATGTTCTACTCGAGCTGGCTGAACACGAGCCGGATCGACATCCCGCAGGCCGACGAGCAGCAGCGCCTGCTCGTGAACATGATCACGCTGATGAACGCGGACCGGATGCCGCTGCCGCGCTTCTGGTACCTGCCTCGCGGCGAGAAGGCGGTCGTCGTCATGAGCGGCGACGACCACTCGCCGGGCAACGCGCCCGGCGGAACCGCGGTCGCGTTCGACCGGTTCAAGGAGCTGAGCCCGCCCGGGTGCAGCGTCGCCGAACTGGGAGTGCGTGCGCTCCAGCTCGTACGTCTATCCGGACAGCGTGCTCACGAACGCCCAGGCAGCCGGCTACGTGGCCGAGGGCTTCGAGGTCGCGCTGCATCCCGTCGTCGCCTCCTGCCCGACCACCGCGATCACCGAAGCACAGCTGGGCGCCATCTTCGACGCGCAACTCAGCAGCTGGGCCTCCCACTTCCCGAGCCTGCCGGCGCCGGTCTCGAGCCGCAACGCACTGCGTCTACTGGCCGGACTGGGTCTCCTCCGCCAAGGTCGAGCTCGCGCGCGGGATCCGGATGGACGCGAACTACTACCACTACCCCGCACCGTGGATCGGCGCCAGGCCCGGCTTCATGACCGGCGGCGGCTTCCCGATGCGCTTCGCCGACGCGAGCGGCGTCCCGATCGACGTGTTCCAGCAGAACACGAACATGAACGACGAGGCGACGACGAACTACGCGCTCCACATCGACACGCTGCTCGACAACGCGCTCGGGCCGAACGGCTACTACGGCGCCTTCGGCGCGAACATGCACACCGACTACCCGGGAATCCACTCCGGCTCGGAGACGATCGTCGCGGAGGCTCAGGCGAGAGGCGTGCCGGTGATCTCGTACAAGCAGCTGCTCGACTGGGTCGACGGGCGCGACAACTCGACCATCCGCGGCCTCAGCTGGAGCGCCGGCACGCTGTCGTTCACGACGACGGTCGCGGCCGGTGCCAACGGGATCCAGCTGCTGCTGCCCCTCCAGGGCCCGACCGGGCACGCTGAGCGCGATCTCGCGCGGCGGCCAGCCGGTCCCGTACACCGTCGAGACGATCAAGGGGATCCAGTACGCGATCTTCGGCGTCTCCAGCGGCGCCTACACCGCGACCTACTCGTAGGGGATCAGGTGAGCCGCGAGTCCTGGCGGCGCCGCTCGGCGGTCGTGCCGCCGCGCGAGAAGTCGATCACGTAGAACCAGACGGTTCGCATCAGCTCCGCCAGATACGCCAGCTTGCGCCGCAGCGGATCCTCGAGCGCGAAGATCGCGCGTGTATCACGCCTGCAGATAGCCGGCAGCCTCGCGCAGCGTCAACAGCCGCGTCCGGGTGGCGTCGTTGACCCGGTTGATGTCGATCATCCGACGCGCCTGCGCGCGCGGGCTCTCGCGATGCGAGTGGTAGACCGCCGTCCGGGGCTCGTAGACGATCGACCAGCCGAGGCCGACGACGCGCTGCGCCCACTCGAGGTCCTCGACCGCCGGGAGCGTGAACGGATGCTCCCGCCAGACGCTCCGCCTGATCGCCGAGGCGGCGTTGCTGAAGAGGATGCCCCGGGCGCCGTCGCCGGAGTACGTGCGCGGCTCCTCGCCGAATGCCTGCGCGAGCCGCTTCACCTCCTGCCAGGGCGCGTCCGGCCACGGCACCTGCCGCGTCGAGACACCCGCAACCTCGGGACTCGCGAACGGAGCCGTGATCGCCTCGAGCCAGCCCTCGCCGGTCGGGATCGCATGGGCGGAGAGGCTGACGACCAGATCGCCGGCGACCTCCTCGATGCCGCGGTTGAGCGACGTCGAGTAGTCGAAGTCACCGGGCGCCAGCTCCATGATTCGCGCACCGTGCGCCCGAGCGATCGCCACGGTCGCGTCGGTGGAGCCGCTGTCGACCACGAGCACGTCGAGGTCGAAGTCGCCACGCTGCGCGGCGAGCGTCTCGAGGCAGCGGCCGATCAGCGCGCTCTCGTCGAGCGTCCGGATGACGACGCCGACGCGACGTCCTGTGCCTCCGGCGGACATGCGTGTCAGGCCGCGCGGTCGCGGCGTCCGGTCGCCTCGAGCGAGCGCAGCCGCAGGCTCCGCACGCTCTGCTGGCGACGAAGGTACGCGCGGGCCTCCGCGTCGTGGCTGCGCGGCTCGCGGTGCACGGCCGCGCTGGCGTAGCCGGCGATCATCCCGAGCGCAGCCGGGTCCGCCGGGCGTTGAAGAGCGCGCGCAGGACGAGGTACCAGGGCCGGTAGCCGACGTAGTAGGCCGCGTGGCCCTGGTTCCGGCGCGCGCGCCACGGCACCGTCGCGCTCGCCCTCGCGGCGGTGGTGCTTGAACGGGAGGTCCTCGAACGCCAGCGTCCGCCAGCCGCGGGCGTTCGCCTTGAACTCGTCGATGCCGTCCCAGGCGACCCGCTCCTCGAAGGGCAGGATCTCCTGCAGGCAGGCCCAGCGGAACGCGCGCGACGCACCCCAGACCGTCGAGCCGGTCACGTGGCGCTGACGCCACTCGCCGTCCTCGAGCTCGAAGCCGCTGCCACTCGCGATCCCCAGCGACGCGTCCGCGTCGAAGCGGTCGAGCAGCCGCTCGAAGTAGTCGGGCTCGAACGAGATGTCGGCGTCGACGTTGACGACGAAGTCCGGTGCGTCGCTCGAGAGCGCCTCGATCGCGGCATGCAGCGCGCGCACGATCGGCGCTCCGCGCTCGGCTGCGGTGCTGCCCGGAACGGAGAGCGGGCTGATCCACGGATGCTCGCCCGCCAGCGTCTGCGCGAGCTCGAGCGTCCCATCCTGCGAGCCGTTGTCGACGATCAGCCAGGCGCGCGGCTGCTCCGTCTGCGCCGCCAGGCTGGCGGCGAGCCGCGGCAGGTTCTCGCGCTCGTCGCGAACCGGGGTGATGACGGCGTACGAGCGCATGCTCAGGCGACGGCCCGCTGGCGCTGCGCCGCCGGTCGAGACGCGACGCGCGGCAGGTACTCCGCGAGCCAGACCTCGAGCATCAGGATCGAGAGCAGCGCGTAGCCGTTGCCCGAGTCGCTCCGGTCGGCGTGGCTCTTGCACCAGCCGCTCGACCGCGCCTCGATCGATCATCTCCGCGTAGCGCGGGATTCGGGCCGAGCAGGTAGTCGCTGATCGCGCCGCGCGTCTGCGCGCGGAACCAGTCGTCGACGGCGGCGTTGAAGAAGCCGATCTTCGGCTTGTCGATGATCCGGTCGGGCACGAGCCCGCGCGCGGCGTGACGGAGGACGTGCTTCGTCTCGAGCCGCGCGCACCTTCAGCGACGCCGGCATCGCCGCGCAGAGCTCGACGAGCTCGTGGTCGAGGAACGGCACGCGGACCTCGAGCGAGTGCGCCATCGAGGCGCGGTCGAAGTAGTGGAGCATGTCGTCGGCGAGCCCGAGCTGGCCGTCGAGGTAGAGCGCGGCCGGGAGCGGTGCGTCGGGAAGGTCGCCGAGCCGGTACGGAGATCGCACGCAGCGCTGCGTTCCCGTCGAGCTCGGCGAGCGGGCCGCGCACCAGCTCTGCCGCGGAGACCGGGAGCGAGTGCGCCGCTCATGGCGAGCAGGCGCTCCGCCGGGCCCGGCTGCGGCGAGCGTGTCGACCGGGCGACGGAGGCGCGCGCGGGCCGCGCGACGCCGCCGCGAGCAGCGCCTTGCCGGAGCGGCCGCAGGCACTCGCTGCCACGTCCCGGCGAGCGACGCCGCGCGGTGCTTGCGGTAGCCGCCGAGCAGCTCGTCGGCGCCCTGGCCGGAGAGGGCGACGGTCACGTGCTTGCGCAGCGAGCCCGGAGAGCGCGATGAAGCCGAGCGAGGAGAGATCGGCGAGCGGCTCGTCGAGGTGCCAGACGAGCTCGTCGAGCGGAATCGTCTCCTGCGCGAACGAGAGCTCCAGCTCGTGGTGGTCGGCGCCGAGCGTCTCGGCGACGAAGCGGGCGTCGGCGAGCTCGTTGCCGTCGCCCGCCTCGGAGAACCCGACCGCGAACGTCTTCACCGGCCGGTCCATCTGCTTCGCCATCAGCGCGACGATCAGGCTCGAGTCGAGGCCGCCGCTGAGCATCGCGCCGAGCGGCACGTCGCTCATCAGGCGCAGCCGCACCGACTCCTCGAGCTTGTCGAGCAGGCGCTCGCTCCACTCTTCGACGCTGCCGCCGCGCTCGAGCGTCGGCTCGGGATAGCTCCAGTAGCGACGCTCCTCGACGCGGCCGTCCTCGATCACGAGCACGCAGCCGGGCTCGAGCTTCTTCACCGCCGCGAGCGGCGTCGCCGGCGCCGGGAAGAACCCGAGCGTCAGGTAGGCGTCGATCGCCTCGTAGTCGAGGTCGGTCGGAACGAGGCCGCTCGCGAGCAGGCTCTTCAGCTCGGACGCGAAGACGAGCACGTCGCCGCAGTCGGCGTAGTAGAGCGGCTTGATCCCGAGCCGGTCGCGCGCGACGACGCCGCGCTGCCGAGCCTGGTCCCAGATCGCGATCCCGAACATGCCGCGCAGCCGCTTCGGGAACATCGGCCCGTACTCCTCGTAGAGGTGCGGCAGGATCTCGGTGTCGCAGCGGCTCGCGAAGCGGTGGCCGCGCCGACGGAGGTCCTCACGGATCTCGGCGTGGTTGTAGAGCTCGCCGTTCTGGATCGCCCAGACGCTGCCGTCCTCGTTCGAGAACGGCTGATGGCCGCCCTCGACGTCGACGATGCTGAGGCGGCGCGCGCCGAGCGCGACGCCCGGCGACACGTGCGTGCCGCGGTCGTTCGGGCCGCGGTGGGCCATCGCGTCCGTCATCCGGTCGAGCACGCCGTCGGCCAGGACGTGCCGTGGCTCGCCCCCGACCTGGATGACTCCGCAAACGCCGCACATAGGCCATTTCACGGTAGTGGGCACCCCTGGGCGGGGCGACGGTCGAAGGGGCAGAGTTGCCTCAGGTACCCCTGACCAGACGGCTAGGTTCGGCGGGCAGCGGCCGCAGCGCCACGCCGAGGGCGCGCAGGTGCCCGCGCCGGGCCTCTGGACTGCGCGCGAGCACGACGTGCGTCGCGGCGCCGAGCACGACGCTGGCGCGGAGCGCGAGCACCACCGGCGGCGAGTCGTGCTTCGCCGAGTAGCGGATGCGGCTCGCGGCGAGGATCGGCAGCAGCCGCGCCCGCGGCGCCGACGCACCGCCCTCGTGCTCGGCGCGGGCGGCGGGGACGAAGCGCACCTCGTGCCCCGCGCGCCGGATCCGCTCGCAGATGTCGACGTCCTCGCTGTAGTGGAAGAAGCTCTCGTCGAGGCCGCCGAGCTCCTCGAGCACGGTGCGGCGGACGGCGAAGCAGGCGCCGGAGACCCAGTCGACCGCATGCGGATGCTCGTACTGCTTCGGGTCGCGGATCACCTCGTCGACCCACGTGGCCTCGGGGAAGAGCCGGTGCAGGAAGAGCGCCTGGGCGAAGCTCGAGCGCAGCCGGGGCGAGCGGCGCAGCGAGTAGTCGAGCGAGCCGTCCGGCTCCTCGATCCGCGGCGCGACTGCGCCGACGCGCTCGTCCCGGTCGAGCTCGTCGGCGAGGGCCCCGACGGCCTCCGGCCCGATGCGGGCGTCGGGGTTGAGGAAGAGGACGTACGGCGCGTTCCCCGCCCGCCAGCCGACGTTGCAACCATGCGCGAAGCCGCCGTTGTCGTCGAGCGCGATCGTCTCGACGGCCAGCCCGCGCAAGACCTCCACCGTGCCGTCCGAAGACGCGTTGTCGACGACGATCACCCGTACGGAGTCGACTCCGGCCAGCTCCTCGACGGCCGCGCGCGATCGTCTCCTCGCTGTTGTACGTGACGATGACGATGTCGACCGCGGTCATGGCGAGCGAGCCTAGCAACGGCTCGATCTCGCCTTTTGCGGGGTTGTCGCCTTCCGCCCGCCATGCGACATTTCGAGACGTGACGGCAGTCCTGGCAGACGCGCGCGCAGAAGCGCGAGCATACGAGTGGAGCATCGGTCTCGCCTACTGCGGCGACGCCGGCAAGGCCGGCACCTGGTCCGGCACGCCGGCGAGCCTCGGGAGCGCGCTCAGGGGCCACGGAGCCTCCGTCGTCGCGCTCAGGGCGCAGGCGCCCGCTCTCGTCGAGGCACTCGTCGCGCACACGTTGACGCTGCTGCGAGTGCCGCGGACTCGCGGCGGGTCGCTGAAGCAACGAGCCCGGCTCAGCCGGACGATTTCGCTCTACACCGGACGGGAGATGTCCGTGCTGCGCAGCCGCGGACTCCGCGGCGAGATCGAACGCGCGCAGCCGCTCGACGCGGTCGTCCAGATCCAGACGAACTACGCCGTCCCTGCCGGGCTCCCGGTCGCGACGCTGGAGGACATGACCGTTGCGCAGGCGCTCGACCTGCCATACCCCGAGTGGCGTGCGCTGTCGAAGCGCGAGCAGGCGGCCGCGCTCGCCCGGCAGCGACAGGCGTACGAGCGCGCCTCGGTGTGCTGCTTCATGACGCAGTGGGCCGCCAGCTCCGCGATCGAGGACTACGGCATCCCCGCCGAGAAGACGGTCGTCGTGGGGGTCGGCCGCAACCACACGCCCGCGCCGGTCGAGCGCGACTGGCAGACGCCGCGCTACCTCTTCGTCGGCGGTGACTGGGTGCGGAAGAACGGCGAGGCGATTTTGCGGGCGTTCGCCCGGGTCCGTGCGGAGAACCCAGCTGCGCGCCTCGACCTCGTCGGCAGCCATCCGCAGGTCGACCAGCCGGGCGTCCACGGCCATGGATGGCTCTCGCTTGCGAACGACGAGCACCGACGGCGACTCGACGGCCTCTTCGAGGCGGCGACCTGCTTCGTGATGCCGTCGCTCTGTGAGCCGTCCGCGATCTCGTATCTCGAGGCCGGCGCTGCCGGCGTCCCGAGCATCGGCTCGACGGTGGGAGGCAGCCGTGAGCTGATCGGGGACGGTGGCTGCGTCGTCGATCCGCACGACGAGGGCGCCCTGTTCGACGCCATGCTCGAGTTGTCGGATGGAGAGGCCGCCCGAGCGGCTGGAAGGCGCGCGCTCGCCCGCTCGGACTGGTTCACGTGGCCCAAGGTCGCCGAGCGGATGCTGGTCGCGCTCGAGCCACACGTTGGCTAGCCTCGCCGCCATCGCCAACCGGCCCCCCAGCTTCCGACACCTCAGCGCAGCCGCCCTCATCGTCGTGACCCCGACGCTCGTCCCGGCCGCGACCGCGGCGCTCGACGCCGGGGCGGCGCCGCTTCAGCGCCTCTACGTCGCGCCTGCCGGATCCGACGGCGGCGGGTGCACGCGCGCTCTCCCCTGCGCCAGCCTCGACCGTGCCTACGCCGTCGCCCGTCCCGGAGCGGTGGTCGAGGTCGCGGCGGGCCGCTACGGGATCCAGACGATTCGGTTCCGACCGGGCCGGCGCGGGCCGAAGGTGATCTTCCAGCCGGCCGCGGGCGCACGCGTGACGGTCGCGGGCGAGCTGACGATCCGCGCGACGAACCTCGAGCTCCGGCGCATGACGCTGAACGACCTCGAGCTGCCGCGCGAGGCGAACAACGTGACCTTGCGGGGCATCCGCAATCACGGCTTCTGGATCGAGGGAGCGTCGAACATCACCTTCGTCGGCGGCGAGGTCTCGTGCGGCAGGTGCCCGTTCCACCCGTTCCTGACGGACGGCGGCGAGCCCGACAACCGGCCGCCACGCAGGATCCTCTTCGACGGCGTCTTCTTCCACGACTGGCACACCTCGGAGCCGGGGCAGCACACGGAATGCCTGCAGATCCTCTCCGGCGACGGCATCACGATCCGCAACTCCGTCTTCAAGAACTGCGCGACGGCGGACGGCGGCCGCGGCGCAACCGCGAACCTCCACATCTCCTGGATCGGACGCGGCCCGAAGACACGAAACATCCTGATCGAGAACAACTTCTTCTACCCCTCCGGCAGCCACTTCGCGATCAACGCCGGCGACTGGATCAATCTCGACTTTCGCTACAACTCGATCGCCGGCCCGATCATCGTGGGCAGCGGCTGGGGTGACGGGACGCCCGTCGAGTTCGTCGGCAACGTGATGCGCTTCAGCGAGTGCCAGGGGCCGCGGACGGGATCCGGAACGTCCTCGAGATACGTCTACCGCTACAACGTGTTCGAGGGCGGCACCTGCGGCCCGACCGACAAGAACGCACCCAGCGGCTTCGTCGACCCGGCGAGGAATTTGAGGCTGAAGGCGAGTGCAGCCGCCGTGAACAGCGGCGACCCGGCGAGCCATCCTGCCCGCGATATCGACGGCGAGCGCCGGCCCAAGGGCGGCCGCCCCGACGCCGGCGCCGACGAGCGCCGCTAGCGCCGGACGGCGATCAGGCTCTTCGTCAGGCCGAGCACCTTCTCGCGGCGGATCTCCGCGTCGGGGAACAGCCCGCGCAGGTCGCGTGCGGAGAGAAGCGTGATCTCCTCCCAGTCTCCCTTGCCCTGCCAGCCGAGCGAGAAGCGGCGGTTGAGTGCCATCCGCGCCCGCCGCGGCAGGAACTGGAAGAAGGGCAGCTGGTAGTGGGGCTCGATCGGGAAGTAGCGGTTCGGCGTCTGCACGAAGTAGCGACCCGCGACGCGACTCACCTCGGACGCGAACCGGCCCTGGAGATCGGGCGGGACGTGCTCGATCACCGAGTTCGAGAAGGCGACGTCGAACTCACCGTCTGCGAACGGCAGCTGCGTCCCGTCCGCCTGCATGACCGTGACGTTGGCCGAGTCGAGCCACTCGCTCGGCTGCGGGCTCAGGTCGACCGCGACGATCGGGTTCGTCTTGTTGAAACGCTCGAGCAACGCACCCCAGCCGGCGCCGACGTCGATGATCCGGTCGCCCGGCTGGACGCGGCACGAGTCGATGAACAGTTGGTAGCGCGCCTCGCGCCAGCGCTTGACCGTGTCGCTTTCGGCCGCCCACGCACGCAGCCTCCGAGAGAGCGCCAACCCCATGCAGGTGTCTTATCCGGACGGCCGAGAGAAAGACAGTCCGGTCCTGCAGAGTCTCGACCATCGGCGAGCGCGCCCAAGTCTAAGATCGCGGCATGGGGGGCGACGGTCGTGCCGGCAGACGACTGCTGTTCCACTCGTACCACTTCCCTCCGATCGGCGGCTCGGGCGCGCAGCGACCGCTGAAGATGGTGCGCGCACTCGACGGGCTCGGCTACGAGTCCGTGGTGATAACAGGCGGAGGTGCGACGCTGGACCGGTGGGCTCCGGAGGACGCCGCGCTCGTCGACCAGATCCCTCCCCACATCGAGATCTGGCGCGTCCCGGCCGCCGACGAGCCGGCAACGAGCGCGGGTTGGCAGGGGTTGAGGGAGCGCTGGCTTGGCGTCTCCGGGCCCTGGAGCCGTTGGTGGACGAAAGCGAGCTACCGCGCTGCGCTCGAAGCGGCGAGGGACGTCGACCTGATCTACGTCTGGATGCAGCCGTACGTCTCCGCGCGAGACGGGCGCCGCGCTGTCCCGCGACCTCGGAAAGCCCTGGGTCGCCGACCTGGGCGACCCATGGGCGCTCGACGAAATGATGGTCTACCCGTCGAGACTTCACCGCCGGTTGGAGATGAAGCGCATGCGCTCGCTCCTGGAGACGGCCTCTGCAATCGTGATGAGCACGGCGGAAGCGGCCAGCCGGCTCGTGGCTGCGTTCCCGGAGTTCGGACGTATGCCCATCGTCGTGATTCCGAACGGATACGACCGCGCGGACTTCGCCGACGCCGTCCCGCCACGTCGGGACGGGAAATTCCGGATCGTCCATACCGGTGCCTTGCACACGGCTCTCGGGCGAGAAGCATCGCCGGCGGGGAGCGCTCCGACGCCTCCTCGGCGGTGGCGTCCATGGGCTCGACATCCTGACCCGCTCGCACTTCTACCTCGTCGACGCGCTCAACCGGCTCGTCGCAACCGACCCGAAGCTCGAGCACGTGGTCGAACTGCATCTCGTGGGCGTGCTGACCGATGCCGACCGTGCCGTCGTCACAATGCGGTGCCCGGCGACCTTTCACGGCTTCATGGGCCACGCCGACTCGCTCGACCTAATGCGAAGCGCCGACCTGCTCTTCCTGCCGATGCAGAATCTGCCGTCTGGCGTGCGCGCGACGATCGTCCCGGGCAAGACGTACGAGTACCTGGCCTCGGGGCGGCCAATCCTGGCGGCGGTGCCCGACGGCGACGCCCGGGACATCCTCCGCGACGCCGGCAACGCAATCCTCGTGCGCCCCGACGACGTCGACGGAATGTTGGCAGGGATCAGGAGTGAGCTTGATCGGTTCCTCGCCGGCAGCCCCTCACCGCCGCCCGACGCGGACGTGGTCGCGCGATACGAGTACGGCAAGCTCGCACGCGACCTCGCCCAGGTGTTCGACACCGTGCTCGCTCAGGACGGCGCGACGAACCAGCCGTAGCGTGCGTTGAGCCGGCGCACGCCGGGCACACGAACAAGCAACCGCTTGGCCAGCTCCCGTCGCGAGCGCATCCTCCAGTACGCCCGCCAGAAAGCGGCCTTCTCTGGCGAACTCGCGCCGTAGTACTCACCGCCTGTGTGGTGCACCTTGAGATCACGCGAGCACGGCCGGGCCATAACCAAGCGCCTTGATGTCCTCGATATAGGCGGGTTCCTCCTGCCAGAAGACGCTCTTCGAGCTCTGGCGGAAGCCGCCGACGCGGTCGTAGAGCTCACGCGCCGTCATGGCGCAGGCGCCACCGGCCGGACCGTCGAGCAGCCGGACGCCGTTCACCTCGACCGGCGTGTACTCGTGCGGGCGAACTCGGTAACGGTAGTGCGCGGCTACATCGTTCGGATCGTCCTCGATGTCGGCCGCGAGGAAGCCGACCCCCGGCAACCGCCGGTAGGCGTCGCGGAGGATCAGGTCCCAGTGCTCCGGAGCGTCGACGACGTCGTCGTCGAGCTCGACGAGGTAGTCGGCCGACGTCATCGCGAATCCCCGCGCGTAGCCGTTCTGACCGACGTTCTCCGCGCTGTGGACGATCGTGCAGCCGCGGATCGTCGAGCGAGTCGAGGTACGTCGCGCGTCCCGTCCGTCGATCCGTTGTTCCAGATCACGATCTCGCGCGTCGCTTCCGACGCGCTCGCCAGCACGTTCTCGACGCACTTGCGCAGCAGGTGGACGCGGTTGTTCGTCAGGACGACGACGGCGATGGAGCCCTCGGGCACGGCGGTGCTCGCCTCGGCGGGCTCAGGCGTCGTCGATGCCTCCATGGCTTGATCGTAGGAAGTGCCGTCACTTCGGCAAACGGTCGAAGGGGTGGATTGCCGCGTTCGCCCACCTAGCCGAAGGGCTAGCGGACATCTGGCTGTCCGGTCGTGGTGGCGGCTTGCGTTCGCGCCTAGATTTCCACGTGTGAGCCCTCCGGCCCAGACCCGCGCGGACCTGCTGCTCGTCTGCTCGACGGGCGGGCATCTCCTCCAGCTCGTCGCACTGCGGGAGGCCTGGGAGCCGTTCACGCGGGCGTGGGTCACCTTCGACAAGAGCGACGCGCGCTCGCTGCTCCGCGACGAGCGCGTCACGTACGCGCACGGCCCGACGAACCGGAGCCTCAAGAACCTGTTCCGCAACCTCGTCGTCGCCTGGCGGGTGGTCGGCGAGGTCCGCGCCGCGTGCCGTGCTGACCACGGGCGCCGGCGTCGCCGTTCCGTTCGCGTGGATCGCGCGCCTCCGCGGTGCGTCGGTGGTCTACGTCGAGAGCCTGGCGCGAATCGAAGGGCCTTCGCTCACCTACAGGCTGATCGCCCCGATCGCGACGAAGCGATACGTGCAGTGGCCCGAGCTCGCGGAGTCGCTCCGCGGCGCCCGCTTCGCCGGCAACGTCTTCTCGGCGGGCGCATGATCTTCGTCAGCGTCGGCACGAACGAGGCCCGGTTCGACCGGCTGCTGCGAGCCGTCGCCGATCTCCCCGCGGGCGAGGACTGCCTCGTCCAGCACGGGCACTCGATCGCGATCGAAGGCACCGGTGTCGAGCTCGTGGACTTCCTCTCGTTCGACGAGATGGCCGAGTGCGATCAGGCGCGCTCGCGCGTTCGTGACCCATGCCGGGGTCGGCTCCGTGCTCGTCGCCCTCGCCAACGGCAAGCGCCCCGTCGTCGTCCCGCGCCGAAAGGCGTTCGGCGAGGCCGTCGACGACCATCAGCTGCAGCTCGGCCGGCGGTTCGCGGCGGCGGGCCTGGTCACGCTCGTGGAGGAGCCGGAGAGGCTCGCGGAGGCGCTCGTCGAGGGCCGAGCACGACGCGACGTCACGCCGAGGGCGGGCGCGCTCGCCGCCGACCTACGCGAATACCTCACGGGCTGCCGTCGGGCACACGGTCGTCCCCGCCGGAGCATGACGCCCGCGCCCGACTCCCTCGGCAGCCGCATCCTCAGCGGGATCGTCTGGAAGGCGAGCTCGCAGCTGACGCTGCAGCTGGCGCGGATGGTGGTCGCCCTCTTCCTCGCCCGGGTGCTCACCCCGCACGACTGGGGACTCGCAGCGATGGTGCTGGTCTTCGCCGGCTTCGTCGTCGTGTTCACCGACAGCGCGCTCGGCACGGCCCTCATCCAGCGCCGCGAGATCTCGGAGGACGACCGGTCGACGGTCTTCTTCTTCGGCTCCGGCATCGGCCTCCTGCTGGCGTTGGTCGGGATCGCCTGCTCCGGCGCGCTCGCCTCGTTCTACGGCGAGCCGGAGGTGCGCTGGCTCTTCGTCGCCGTGTCGATCGGCTTTCTGGTCAGCGCCCTCGGTGCGACGCACATGGCCCTGCTCGTCCGAGAGATGGAGTTCAAGCGGCTCGAGCTGCGCCAGATCGCGGCCACGCTCGTCGGCGCGGGCACGGGAATCGGACTCGCTCTCGGCGGCGCCGGCGCGTGGGCGATCGTCGGCCAGCTGCTGGGCGAGGCGGCGACGTCGACGATCCTGCTCTGGATCATCACCCCGTGGCGGCCGCGGCTGCGGTTCTCGGTCGGCGAGCCTGAGGCGCCTCGGCGGCTTCGCCGGCAACGTCTTCGCGGAGAACGTGCTCTGGCAGGCGGGACGGACCGTCGTCAGCGTCGTCATCGGCCGCGTGCTCGGAGCCGCCGCGCTGGGGACGTACACGCTCGCGACGACGGTGATCCTGATGCCGTTCACGCGGCTCGCCGCGCCGCTGCAACAGGTGTTCTTCCCGGCCTTCTCGCGCATGAGCGGACGATCGGGAGCGGATGGCCGACGTCTGGATCCGGGCGACGCGCCTCGTCGGCTCCTTCTCGATGCCCGCGCTCGCCGGGCTCGCGATCGTCGCGCCCGACTTCGTCGAGCTCGTGCTCGGGCAGCCGCTGGGACGACGCGTCGGAGGTGATCCGGATCCTCGCCGTGGTCGGAATCGTGCAGTCGCTGCAGACCCTCAACGCCGAGGTGTTGCTGGCACTGGGCGCGCGCGGGCACGCTTGCACGCTTCACCCTGCTCTGGTTCGTCGGCAGCGTCGGCG
Organism: uncultured Gaiellaceae bacterium; assembly: GCA_963827015.1. GTDB lineage: Bacteria > Actinomycetota > Thermoleophilia > Gaiellales > Gaiellaceae > Gaiellasilicea. The sequence goes on from CAWGZI010000004.1 coordinate 62,917, forward strand.
CCGTCGCGATCGGGACGCACTGGGGCCTTGTCGGCGCGTCCGTGGCCTACGCCATCGCGACGCTCCTGATCGAGCCGATTCGTGCATATCTGACGACCCGGGCGCTCGGAATCCCTCTGCGCCGCTACCTCGTCTCGCTGAGCGGCATCGCCCAGGCGACGGCGGTGATGACGGTCGTGATCCTCGCCGTGGGAGCGGCACTCACCGCCGCCGGAGCACCTGCTGCCGCCCGCCTGCCGCTCCTCGTCCTGCTCGGCGGCGGCGTCTACGTCGCCGCGTGCCTCTGGCGGGCGCCGGAGCTGGCGGCCGAGCTGCGTGGCGTCGTCCGCGCGGCGGCGCGCGCGCGAGCCTCTCGCCGAAGCCCTTGCCTGAAGGGTCTAGCCGTCCGGCTAGGGCGACCGCCGCAAACGCTGGCCCAACGGCCGTAGGCAGGCGAACGGGTCGATCGTACGATCCGGACATGCTGGATGAGGCTCCACGGCACGAGCAGCGGCCAGGCCTGACGGCGCTGACGCCGCGTGAGCTCGAGGTGCTCCAGATGATCGCCTTCGGGATGACGAACGCGGAGGCGGCCGGCCGCCTGCACCTGAGCGTGCACGCGATCAAGTTCCATCTGGCGGCGATCTACCGCAGGCTCGGGGTCAACAATCGAACGGAGGCAGCGGTGACGTACCTCCGGTCGATGAACGGGACCCTCGAGCCACGACCGCAAAGCGACTGAGATGGACTTCCGCCTCTACGCCCGCGTCCTCTGGCGCTTCCGGCTGCTGGTGGCCTGCGGATTCCTGCTCGCGACCGTCCTGGCGACGCTGTCGATCGTCCGCATCAGCGGCGACGGCCTGAGCTACCGGCAGACGGAGCTCTTCTCCAGCACCGCTCGCGTCGGGGTCACGCAGACCGGTTTCCCGTGGGGCCGCCTGTTCGCGCAGGAGCCGACGGAGGACAACCAGCCGCAGGATCTCGGCATTCCGGTCGCCGACCCGAACCGGCTCAACAACCTCGCCGTGCTCTACGCCGAGCTGGCGATGAGCGACCCGGTGCGCCGGCTCGTCGGGCAGCAGGGGTCGCTGGTCGGCCAGATCATCGCGACGCCGCTCGTTCGAGGCGACAACAGGATCATGCTCCCCCTGATCGATCTGACCGCGATCGCCGACAGCCGGCGCGGCGCGATGTCGCTGGCCTCGCGGACGGCCAAGGCGCTCGAGGCCTACGTACGCGAGCAGCAGGCCGCGAACGAAGTCCCGCCCGCCGACCGCGTCGTCATCGACGAGGTCGTGCGGCCGAAGGGCGCTGAGGTCTACCAGCCGCGGTCGAAGACGATGCCGATCGTCGTCTTCCTGGCGGTCATGCTCGCCACCTCGGGACTCGCGTTCCTGCTGGAGAACCTGCGGCCCGCGCACGCGAGCGCCCGGCGCCACCGCGGGCCTGCGCGAGCGCCGAACGGCGTAGACCATGAGCCTGGTCGAGCGTGACGGCCGGCCGCTGCTCGTCCCGGCGGCGCTCGTAACCGGGTCCATGGCCGTGCTGGCCGCCGCGACCGTCAGCGGCGGGCCCGTGGTACCGGCGGCGGGCCTGGTGGTGATGGCGACCGCCGCCGCCGTCACGCCCTTCCTGTTCGTCGGCTGGCCGCGAGTGCTGGCGGCGCTGATCCTCGTCATCCTCTTCGTTCCGATCCGGCGCTACTCGCTGCCCGGGAACCTCCCCTTCGAGCTGGAGCCGTACCGCGTCTTCGTCGCGGCGCTCCTGCTCGGCTGGCTCGCATCGTTGCTCGCAGACCCGCGCTTGCGACTGCGCAAGACCGGGTTCGAGGGCCCGCTGCTCCTCATCGTCGGCTCCGCCCTCGGCTCGATCGCCAGCAACCCGGACCGTGTCGCGGCGCTCTCCGCGATCGTGAACAAGAAGCTGATGTTCTTCCTCAGCTTCGTGCTGGTGCTGTACGTGGCTGCGAGCACGATCCGGCGCATGGCCGACATCGACTACGTGGTCAAGACGCTCGTCGTCGGCGGGGCGATCGTCGGCGGGTTCGCGATGATCGAGGCTCGCACCGGCTTCAACATCTTCAACCACCTCGACCGCGCCATCCCGATCCTCCGTGCAGGCGCGGAAGGGGAGCCCGAGGCGTTCCAGAAGTACGGCGCTGCGAAGCTTCGCGTCTTCGGCTCCGCCCAGCACCCGATCGCCCTCGGCGCCGCTTTCGTCGTGCTGACGCCGTTGGCGGTGTATCTCGCCCAGCGATTCCGACAGCGCCGCTGGCTCATCTGTGCCGTGCTGCTGATCGCCGGCTGCTCGGCGACCGTCTCCCGTACGGGCGTCGTCATGCTGCTCGTCGTTCTGCTCGTGTTCGTCTGGCTGCGGCCGAAGGAGGTGCGGCGCCTCTGGCCGGCGCTGATCCCGGCGCTGATCGTGATCAAGCTCGTCCTGCCCGGCACGCTCGGGGCGATCAAGCAGTCGTTCCTGCCCACCGGCGGCCTGATCGCGGAGCAGAAGTCGCATCCCGGGCGAGAGCGGCAGCGGCCGGCTCGCGGACATCGGGCCCGCCCTGACGGAGTGGCGCGCCAAGCCGCTCCTCGGTGAGGGGTTCGGGACACGGGTCGTCGACCCGAACGTCCGCGGCCCGAAGGCGAACATCCTCGACAACCAGTGGCTCGGCACGCTGCTCGAGACCGGGATCATCGGGTTCTTCGGCTGGCTCTGGTTCTTCGCGAGGGTCGTACGCAGGTTCGGCAAGGAGGCGAAGAAGGACGACTCCGCTCGAGGCTGGCTGCTCGTCTCGCTCGCGGCGGGCGTCTGCGCGTTCGGCGTCGGCATGTTCACGTACGACGCCTTCGCCTTCATCCAGGTCACGTTCCTGTTGTTCCTCTTCGTCGGGGTCGGATCGGCGCTGCTCGCCGAGCGCCCGACGCCGCTTGCGCCAGCTCGTAGGCGCCCGGCGGCGTCCTAACGCAGGCTTACATTCCACTCACAGCTTGCCGTTAGCGTGCGACGCTTCGCACGTCCCGCCCGCCCGATGAGACGCCCTCGCTTCCTCGCCCTTCCGACAGCCTTCTGCGCCGCGGCCGCGCTGCTCACCGGTGCGTCCGCGAGCCCAGCCGCGCCGGCCGATACGCAGCCGCCGTCCGTGCCCCAGGGGATGGCCTTCGCCGGGAAGACGCAAACGACGGTGCGGCTCGTCTGGCGGGCCTCGTCGGACGACACGGCTGTCACCGGCTACCGGCTCTACCGAAACGGCTCGCGCGTCGCGACCGTGAGCACGCTCGGCTACACGTTCACGGGCCTCCGCTGCGCGACGCGCTACACCGTTCGCTCTCGAGGCGGTCGACGCGGCGGGGAATGCGTCGTACAGGCCCGAGGCCACGGGGTCGATCACGACGTCGGCGTGCGCGCGCACCGCCGCCCCTGAACCGAAGCCGAAGCCGAAGCCGAAGCCGCCGCCGAAGCCGAAGCCGACAGCCGCGAAGCCCGGCAAGGCCAATCTCTGGATCGACCCGAACGGAGGCAGCTGCGCGCGCAGGGCCGCCCCGTCGGGATACGCGAGCGGCCGCGCGTGCGCGACCATGCAGGCCGCGTACAACGCTGCACGCAGCGGCGACACGATCAGCATCGCGGACGGGACCTACGGGGGCCAGGCGCTCGCGGCCGGCTCGAAGCGGCTCGTCTTCCGCGCCGCCGGCCCGGGTCGCCCGAGCTTCGGGCAGATCGTCAGCGCTGCGTCGAACATCGTCGTGCGCGGGATCCTGATCCAGGACCGGGACAACCGGAACGGGCCCTGCAGCGACCCGGACAACGCCGTCCTGTACCCGTGCGGTGCGAATCAGACGTTCGAGAACGTGATCGTCGACGGCCTCAACGCCGGTGACGACCACGGCATCCGCGGCGTCGGCGACGGCTTCACGCTCCGCTCGAGCGTCGTGCAGAACATCCGTGACCAGAAGGGCTTCGAGTCGGGCGCCGACGACATGCTGATCGAGAACAATCTCTGGCGGCGGATCACCGTCACCGACGGGGACGTGCACAACGAGTGCATGTACGTCAACGGCGGCGATCGCTCGCGTGTACCGGGGCAACCGCTTCATCGGGTGCCCGACCATGGCCCTCTTCTTCACCAACTGGGGCGGTGGCGCCGCCCTACCGCGACGTCGTCGTCGAGAACAACGTCTTCGGCCACACGCTCGACGAGGACGGCGCCTGGCACCCGTCCTGCGCGTTCAAGATCGGGTGCGGGCGCAGGGAACCAGAACCGGCTCGACGGGTGGCGCGTGCACTACAACACCTTCGAGACGGGCGCCGTGCGTGGACGAGCTCCCCGGCAGCGCCGGCAGCCTGGGTCGGCAACCTCGGCGGTATCACCTGCGTGCGCGCGTTCACCTACAGCCACAACGTCGGCGAGACGTGCGGCGGCCGCGGCGACCTCAAGGTCGGCCGCGCCGTCAACAGCCGCTCGGCGCCCAACCAGGCGCCCTTCTACTCGACGCTCCGCGCGGCAACTTCCGCCTCCGCCTCGGTGCGGCGGCGGTCAACCGGGGCGACCCCTCGGTCTATCCCACGCTCGACGGCGACCGCAAGCGCCGGCCGGTCGGCGGCGCGCCAGACGCCGGCGCGTACGAGCGCTCCTAGCGCTTAGCCAAGCCGAATCCGGCCGATTTTCGGCGACATGGCGCTGTCTTCTGTAGAGGCAACGATCCCCCGTTCGAGTGGTGTCCGAGGGCCCAGGTCGGCCCGATGGGGAGTCCTAGTCCTCGCAACATCGCTCAGGAGCACGCATGTGGAGAGCCGCACTCCCGTGCCGACTCGCTGGTAGCGCCGCCCGCGCCGCCGCTGTCGCCACCGCACTCGCCTTCGCCGCCACGGCGTCGGGCACCCAGTCTTCGCCCGCAGCCCCCTCGGGGGAGGTGTGGGCGCTCGAGCTTCCGGCAGGGGTGACGTCCGTGACGAAGGCTCGGCTCGACTGGCTCTCGGCCAGGGGTGTGAACACGATCGTCGTCTTCGGGATGCCGCAGAAGCCCCTCGCTCGTCTGACCACGGCTGCGAGGCGCGCGCACATGACCGTGATCGCCGCCCGCCGAACGGCGCCGAAGCGCGCCTGCGGCTCGAGGACCGGGACGCTGCACACGTGCGCCGCGCTGGCGCGGACCCCCGCCGCCGCGGTGAAGCTCGCACGCCGCTCCGTCGTCGACTTCGTGGTCGTGCGGGTCTCCGGCCCGGGCCAGCTCCGCTACCTCCGCGGCGGCCGGTTCAAGCGGAGCCGGATCGTCGCGATCCTTCCGCCCCAGGGGCCGAGCGCGTGGCGCAAGGGCGTCGCCTACGCCGCCGCCGACGGTTCGCTCGACCTCGGCGCTCAGCGCTCGGCCGTCGTCGCCCGCGGTCAACCGCTTCGTCGCCACGCTCCCGAGAGAGCGCACGGCCGCAGTCGGCCGGGCCGGCGGCGCCGAGCTCGCTCCTCGTCGTCGGCCGGTCGAGCTCGACCGTCTCACTTCGCTGGACCGCAGCTCCCGCCGCCGTCGACGGCTACGGCGTCTACCGCGACGGCTCCTTCGTCGTCGCCCTGTCGAGCACGGCGATCACGGTCACGGGGCTCACGTGCGGACGGTCGTACACATTCGACGTCGACGCCTACCGCGGCTCGGATCGGTCCGAGCGCATCTCGGCGACCGCGTCGACAGAGGCCTGCCCCGGAGGGGGCGGTGGCGCCGCGCCGGCGCGGACGTCGTCGCGCCGAGCACGCCGGGCGGGCTCGCGAAGAGCTCGTCGACCCAGACCACGGTCCGCGTCACGTGGACGGCTGCGACGGACGACGTCGGCGTCGCCGGCTACACCCTCTTCCGCGGCGGCGCTCCGGCCGGGACGTCCCTCGTCACCGACTACACGTTCTCAGGCCTTGCGTGCGGCACGTCCTATGCGCTCGAGGTGTCGGCGTACGACGCCGCCGGGAACACGTCCGCCCGCGCAGGACTGACCGCGGCGACGAGCGCCTGCTCGGCGGGAGGGGACGCCACCGCCCCGACGCTTCCCGGCGCGCTGAGCGTCACCGGGACGACGGCGAGCTCGATCTCCGTCTCGTGGGGCGCATCGACCGACAACGTCGGCGTCGCGGGGTACGGGCTCTATCGCAACAACGCTTCGACGGGCTCGTCCGCATCCACCAACGCCACCTTCTCGGGGCTCGCGTGCGGTTCGAGCTACACGCTCGCCGTGGACGCCTACGACGCGGCCGGGAATCGCAGCTCCAAGCGCTCGCTCGCCGCCGCGACCTCCGCATGCCCGCCGTCGAACGACACCCAGGCGCCGTCCGTGCCCCAGGGAATGGCCTTCACGACTGTCACGCAGACGAGCGTCGGCCTGACCTGGCTCGCATCGACCGACAACGTCGGCGTCGCGGGCTACCGGCTGCTTCGGAACGGCGCCAGCGTCGCGACCGTCCAGTCCCCGGGATACACCTACGTCGGCCTCGCGTGCGGAACGTCGTACACCTTCACACTCGAGGCCTACGACGCAGCCGGGAACGCCTCGAACGGCGCCGAGGCGACCGGGTCGACGTCCACCGCGGCCTGCTCCGGCGGAAGCCCCCGCCCCGCCGCCGCCGCCGCCGCCGCCGCCGACGCGCCGCCTGCTGCGGGCACGATCAACGTGGCGCCGGGCGGGAATCTGAGCGCTGCGTACACCCAGGCGCAGGACGGCTGGGTGATCCAGCTGGCTGCGGGTGACTACGGGGTCTGGCGGCCCGCCGGTGGCTCGAAGCGGGTCACGATCCGGGGCGTCGCGGGAACTCGGTTCCGGCAGCTCTACAGCAACTTCGACAACATCGTCTTCGACGGCCTCGACATCGACGCCGGCCGCGCCAAGACCGACGGCGGAGCAGCATTCGAGAGCCACGGCGACAACGCCACGTTCAAGAACGGCTCGATCGGCAACGTCACAGACGAGAAGGGCGCCCTGATCTCGGGCAGCAACTTCACCTTCGACAACGTCCTCTTCCACGACGTCCGCCTCGCGACCCCCGGAGTCCACAACGAGTGCATCTACGCGATCGTCGTGCCCGGCTTCACGATCCGAAACAGCACCTTCCGCAACTGCGTGACCATGGATCTCTTCTTCACCTACGGCAGTTGGTGGAGCCCGCTACCGCCGCAGTATGAGAACGTCACGATCGAAGGGAACTCGTTCGGCCGCTCCGTCTACCCGAACGAGGTCACCACACATGCGGCCGGGCTCTACATCGCCCGCATCGGCCCTAGCGGCGAAGGGACCATGAACAACTGGAAGATCCGGAACAACTGGTTCGAAAACGACGTCTACGTCAGCCCCGCCCGCGGCAGCGGAAACATCTTCTGCGGCAACACCGGTGTGACTCCCAGCGGCTGGGGCGCCGCATGTCTGATGCGGCCGTCGACCGACGCCTTCTCTAGCGTTTGCAAATGCTGTTCGTGCAGCCTCCGGCGACGGTAGCCGCACAGAATCTGCACAAGGTGGCTACTATCTGCCGCCGAATCACAATCGACCAGACAGGGCCGACTGTCACGCGTGGAGACCGAGGTCTCAAGCACGCATCTTCGGCCGACAGTGGAGCTCCCGCCCGGGCTCCCTAGAAGGGGGAAGAACATGAAGCTACGAGCGATGCTCGTTGGGCTTGCAGTTGCCATGTGCGGCGCCGCCGCCTCGAATGGCGTCCACAACGCCTTTTCCGCGTCGGACTCTCTCGTCGCCGCGTACTCGTTCGACGAGGGCTCCGGAACGCTCCGTCGCCGATGCCTCGGGCAACGGCAACGACGGAGCCGTCTCAGGCGCCACGTGGACGACATCCGGCAAGAACAAGGGTGCCCTCACGTTCGACGGCGTGAACGACTGGGTCACCGTGCCCGACTCGGCATCGCTCGACCTCAGCACCGGCATGACGCTCGAGGCCTGGGTCCGCCCCACCGCCAGCGGCGGCTGGCGCACCGTCGTCGCCAAGGAGAGCAGCGGCGGAATCGTCTACGCGCTGCACGCGAGCCAGGACGCTTCGAGGCCGGTCGGGCAGGTGAACATCGACGGCGAGCAGGACGCAGTGGCCCGAGCCCGCTGCCACAGAATGCCTGGAGCCACATCGCGACGACGTACGACGGCACGACGGTGCGCCTCTACGTCAACGGCGTGGTCGCCGGGACGAGCACGATCTCCGGCAGCATGCCCGCCTCGAGCGGCCCGCTCCGCCTCGGCGGCAACTCGATCTGGACCGAGTGGTTCCGGGGGCAGATCGACGACGTCCGCATCTACAACCGGGCGCTGCACCGCGGCGAGATCCAGTCCGACATGAACATCGGCGTCGGCACCGCTCCCACCGCCCCGGCGGGCGACGCGCAGGCGCCGACTGCGCCGGGCGGACTCACGGTCAGCGGCCAGACGCAGACCGCTCTGACGCTCGGCTGGGCCGCCTCGAACGACAATGTGCGGTCGTCGCGGGCTACGGCGTCTACCGGAACGGTGTCTCCGCCGGCTCGACCACGGCCGCACTGCGCACCTACACGTTCTCGGGCCTGACCTGCGGGACGACGTACACGCTCGCCGTGGACGCCTTCGACGCGGCCGGCAACCGAGCGTCCAACCGGTCCATCCGCGACCGGAACGACCACCGCGTGCTCGGCGCCGCCGCCGCAGCAGCAGCCGGGTGGCCTGGTCGGCGCGTACTCGTTCGACGGCGGCTCCGGCTCGATCCTCGCTGATCTCTCCGGGAAGCGGCAACAACGGCACGCATCGCCGGGCGCGAGCTGGACGACCGCAGGCAAGAACGGCGGTGCGCTCACGCTTCGACGGTGTCAACGACCTGGTCACGATCGCCGACTGCCGCCTCACTCGATCTGACGACCGGCGATGACGCTCGAGGCCTGGGTGCGCCCGACCGCGAACGCGTCCTGGCGGACGGTCGTGACGAAGGAGCAGCCGAACAACCTCGTCTACGGGCTGTTCGCCAACTCGGACGGCGCGCATCCGAGCAGCATCGTCTCGATCGGGTCGAGTCCGGTCCAGGACATCACCCGTGGCTCGACGGCACTGCCGGCTCTCGGCGTGGACGCACCTCGCGACGACGTACGACGGACGAAGCTCCGCCTGTACGTCAACGGCGCACAGGTCGCGGCTCGCGCCGTCAGAGGCGCGATGCCGAACTCGAACAAGCCCCTCCAGATCGGCGGCAACACGGTCTGGCCCGAATGGTTCCAGGGCCAGATCGACGACCTCCGCGTCTACAGCCGCGCGCTACGCGGCCGGAGGTGCAGGCGGACATGAGCACCCCGTCGGCACCGCGGCGGCCGATCCCACGCCGCCCGCCGCCACCGCCTCCGGCGCCGGGTGACACGCGGCTCCGGACGCCGGGACGGTCTCGCCGTGAGCGGCCAGTCGCAGACGCGCGGTGACCTCAACTGGAACGCGTCCACCGACAACGTCGGCGTGACCGGCTACGACGCCTTCCGGAACGGCACGCTCGCAGGCTCCACTGCGGCGGGCACCCGGACGTATGCGTTCACCGGCCTCGCGTGCGGGACGAGCTACACGCTCGCCGTCGAGGCACTCGACGCGGCCGGTAACAGGTCGGGCCGCGCCAGCATCAACGGCGCCACCAGCCCGTGCGGCACGTCGACTCCGCCGCCGCCGCCGCCGGCGCCGACGCCGCCTGCTGCGGGCACGATCAACGTGGCGCCGGGCGGGAATCTGAGCGCTGCGTACACCCAGGCGCAGGACGGCTGGGTGATCCAGCTGGCTGCGGGTGACTACGGGGTCTGGCGGCCCGCCGGTGGCTCGAAGCGGGTCACGATCCGGGGCGTCGCGGGAACTCGGTTCCGGCAGCTCTACAGCAACTTCGACAACATCATCTTCGACGGCCTCGACATCGACGCCGGCCGCGCCAAGACCGACGGCGGAGCAGCATTCGAGAGCCACGGCGACAACGCCACGTTCAAGAACGGCTCGATCGGCAACGTCACAGACGAGAAGGGCGCCCTGATCTCGGGCAGCAACTTCACCTTCGACAACGTCCTCTTCCACGACGTCCGCCTCGCGACCCCCGGCGTCCACAACGAGTGCATCTACGCGATCGTCGTGCCCGGCTTCACGATCCGCAACAGCACCTTCCACAACTGCGTCGACCATGGACCTGTTCTTCACCTACGGCAGCTGGTGGAGCCCGCTACCGCCGCAGTATGAGAACGTCACGATCGAAGAGAACATCGTTCGGCCGCTCCGTCTACCCGAACGAGGTCACCACACATGCGGCCGGGCTCTACATCGCCCGCATCGGCCCTAGCGGCGAAGGGACCATGAACAACTGGAAGATCCGGAACAACTGGTTCGAAAACGACGTCTACGTCAGCCCCGCCCGCGGCAGCGGCAACATCTTCTGCGGCAACACCGGCACGGCGCCTGCCGGCTGGGGGAACACCTGCTGAGCCAGCCGTCGGAGTCGTGACACGTGGAGGGGCGAGAATCGCCCCTCCACGACGTTGCGGGCTCAGTAGGCGCCGCGGCGGCCGAGCACGACCGGGATCGTCTGGCAGAGGATCTTCAGGTCCCACCAGAGCGACCAGTTCGTCACGTAGAGGTAGTCGAGCTTCGTCATCTCCTCGAAGGGGATGTCGTTCCGCCCGAGCACCTGCCAGAGGCCGGTGATCCCCGGCGTCATGTCGAGCCGGCGCGACGCCCAGCCGGTGATCAGGTCGGCCTCGTAGACGACGAACGGGCGCGGGCCGACGAGGCTCATCTCGCCTCTGAGGACGTTCCAGAGCTGCGGCAGCTCGTCGATCGACGTCTTGCGGAGGAAGGCGCCGACGCGGGTGACGCGCGGGTCGCGGCCCTTGATCTTGAAGAGCGGCCCGTCGACCTCGTTCATGTGCAGCACCTCGGCGCGCTTCGCCTCCGCGCCGATGAACATCGTCCGGAACTTGAAGATGTGGAAGGTCGAGCCGAGCCGGCCGCGGCGCGGCTGCCGGTAGAGCGCCGTGCCCGTGCTGTCGAGCTTGATCGCGACGCGCGACGGCCGCGAGCAGCGGCGCGAGCACGAGCAGCGCCGCTCCGGAGACGACGACGTCGACCGTGCGCTTGAGCGCGCGCGCGCTCCGGCCGAGGCGCATCGGCGGCAGCGTCACGACCGGCATGCCCTCGACGTCGTCGAGCGTCGCGTACGAGGTGAAGATCTCGAAGTAGCGCGGGACGATCGAGACGTGCACGTCGGGGCGGTGGACGGTCCGGAGGAGGTCGAGCGTCTCCTCGTGGCTGCCGACCGAGGACGCGATCAGGACCCGGTCGACCTCGTACGAGTCGACGATCTCGGCGACCTCGGACGGCCGAGCCGATCACCGGCTCCGGCAGGCCGTCGTCCGCCTCGCCCTCGGCGCTGAGGAAGCCGACGACCTCGAGGCCGTACTCCGGGTGCGCCGTGATCTTGCGGTAGACGAGCCGCGCCTCGGCGCCGCGTGCCGACGATCAGCGTCCGCCGCGGCTGTCATCACGCGCGGGAAGACCCAGCTGCGGATCGAGCCGCGCGCGACCGGGATCAGCACGAGCGCGACCGCCGAGGAAGATGAAGGCCTCGACCGGGGTGTAGACCCACCAGCCGAAGAAGTAGTCGACGCCCTGCGAGAGGAGCAGGTAGCCGAGCGAGCCGACGAGCATCGCGTGGAAGAGGTCGCGCACCTCGTCGAAGCTCGAGACCGAGATCTTGAGGCTGTCGTTGTCGTAGAGGTTGTACGCCGTGAAGACCGCGAGCCAGACGAACGGCGCCGTCACGGCGACGAGCGCGAGGAACCACGCGTCGGCCGAGACGGGCGGGAGCGGCGCGATCCGGTCGGCGATCAGGTACGAGACCGCGTAGGCGATCGCGAGCATCGCCAGGTCGCTGACCGCGAGGATGCGGTCCGCCCGCGCCGAAGCCGGTGCTTCCGCGCCGTTGCCACCGGCGCGCGAACTGCCGCATTTGCTCCCGTGCTCATATCCGTCCTGCCTCCCCGTGCCGCACGGCGGGTTCGCCCCGCCTGCTGTGCGTCACTCTATGAGCGTCCACGCGCCGTTCGAAGTCCAGAAAACAAAGACCAGCCAACCGACCAATGCCGGCCCGGCACTGCCCGAACGGCTAGGTGCCGCTCGGCCGGGTCTGGCCTACATTTCCGCGCCGCAGCGCGCCTACGCTGGAAGCGGTGGCCACCCTAGGCATGACCTCTGCAGCCGTCTCGCCGACGCCTCTGCCGCGTCGTGCGGCCGGCGGACGACCTGCTCGCGATCGACGTCTCCGGCGTGACGAAGCGCTTCGGGCAGCGGACGGCGCTGGACGGCGTCACGCTCGGCGTCGAGCCCGGCCAGGTCCATGCGTTGCTCGGACCCGAACGGCGCAGGCAAGACGACGCTGCTGCGGATCCTGAGCGGCCTCGTCACCCCGACGTCGGCATCGTGCGCCTGCACGGGGCGAGCCCCACAGGCGGCGCGGGGGCTCCTGGGCCTCGTCCCGGCCGGCGACCGCTCCTTCTACCTCCGGATCTCGGCGCTCGAGAACCTCGTCTTCTTCGGCCGCCTGCACGGCCTGCGCCGCCGCGAGGCGGCCGAGCGCGCCCGGGCAGGGCTCGAGGCCGTCGGGCTCGCCGCGCGAGGAGCGGAAGCGCGCCGGGCTGCTCTCGAAGGGGATGCAGCGTCGGCTCGCGCTCGCTCGCGCTCTGCTCTGCGATCCGCGGTGCTCCTGATCGACGAGGCGACGCACGACCTCGACCCCGAAGGGGCGCGTCGCGTGCGGGCCTCGTCGCCACCGCAGCGGCCGAGCGGTCGATCGCCGTCCTCTGGACGACGCAGCGGCTGGAGGAGATCGCGGGCTTCGCCGACCGCGTCACGCTGCTGGACACGCGGCCGCACCCGCTTCTGCGGCTCCGTCGACGACCTGATCGCGCATTCGCTCGTCCGGCGCTACGTCCTGACGGTGCCGAGCGCGAGCCGGACCGCGAGCTCGTGGCGCGCCGCGCGGGTGCCGCCGTGCTCGGGCGGGCGGAGATCTCGCCCGTCCCTTCGGATGCAGCCCGCTACGTCCTCGAGCTTCGCGAGCACGCCGTGCTCGGCGACGTGCTCGCGTCGCTGACGGCGGCGGGCTTCGCCATCGTCGCCTGTCGCCCCGACCGCTCCGAGATCGAGGAAGCCTTCGTCGCTCTCACCCGGGAGGAGACGGTGAGCGACTCCTCCTCTCCTCCGAACCGGGCGCCGGCGCGCGGCCTCGAGCTCCGCAAGCTCGCCGCCTTCGTCCGGCGCGACTTCCTGGTCGCGTGGAGCTACCGGCTCTCGTTCCTGACCGGCTTCCTCGGGCTGATCGGCGGCGCGCTGATCTTCTACTTCGTCGGCCTGATGGTCGACCCGGCGTCGATCCCCCGGATCGACGGCAAGCAGGTCACGTACCTGGAGTTCGCGGTGGTCGGCATCGCGCTCGGCGGCTTCCTTCATCTCGGGCTCGAGCGCGTCTCCGCGGCGCTCCGCGACGAGCAGATGATGGGCACGCTCGAGTCGCTGCTGAGCACGCCGACGACACCGGTGACGGTTCAGGTCGGCTCGGTGCTCTTCGACCTGATCTTCATCCCGATCCGGATGGCGATCCTGCTGACCACGCTCGCGCTGCTGTTCGGCCTCGGCCTTCAACTCGACGGGGTGCCGCAGGCGCTCGTCGTGCTCGTCTTCTTCATGCCGTTCGTCTGGGGTCTCGGCATCCTCGCCGCCGCGATCACGCTCACCTTCCGCCGCGGCGGCGGCATCGTCGGCCTGGGAGTTGCAGGCCTGACGCTGATCTCGGGCCTCTACTTCCCCGTCGACCTCCTTCCCGGCTGGCTGACGGCGGCGGCGGAGGCGAATCCGCTCGCGATCGCGGCGGAGCAGCTCCGCCACGCGCTGCTCGGCGGCGCCGACTGGGGCGCGATCGGCCCGGACCTGCTCATCCTCACCCCGCTGTCGCTCTTCTCCTTCGTCCTCGGGACGGCTGCGTTCCGGCTCGCGCTGCGGCGCGAGCGCCGACTCGGAACGCTGGGGGCGTATTGAGCACGGCGTTCCAGCTCGCCGAGCCCGTCTCCGGCGGAAGGCCCACAGGGAGTCGTCACCGACCTCGCGCTCTGGCGCAGCGTCGACGAGCTCGTCCGGCGCGCGCCGCGGGCATCCGACCTCAGCTACCACGGCGCTCGAGCTGCTCGCGCTGCGGCGTCGTCGCGAAGCCGGGGGCGCCCTCGACCCGGAGCGGTCGCCGCGGCCACGGACCGCGGCCGCGACGTCGCTGATCGCGCCGCTCGTCCTCGAGCGCGTGCTCGCGGCGGTCGACCGGCCGGTCGTCCTGATGAAGGGGCCCGAGGTGGCCGCGTGGTGGGCGGACCCGCTCACGCGCCCCTATCGCGACGTCGACCTCCTCGTCGAGGACTCGGAGCACGTGTGGCGCGCGGCTGCGCGAGGCGGGCTTCGAGCCGACGGGCGATCCGCGAGCTCTACGTCGGCATCCACCACCTCCGGCCGCTCGTCTGGCCCGGGCTGCCGCTCGTGGTCGAGATTCATCACCAGCCGAAGTGGATCGACGGGCTGGCGCCGCCGACCGCCGAGCTGCTCGAGACCGCCGTCCCGTCGGCGACCGGGATCCCGGGACTGCTCGCGCTCGACCCGGCCCGGCACGCGATTGCGCTCGCCGTGCACGCGTGGGCGCACGTCCCGCTGGGTCGCCTCGGCCGGCTCGTCGACGTCGCCGCGCTCTCCCAGGGGGTCGATCGGCGCGCGCTGGAGTCGATCGCCGCGAGCTGGCACGTCGGACGGCTCTGGGACGTCACGAGCGCCACCGTCGACTCGCTCTTCTTCGGCGGGCGGCGACCCGTCGTCGGCCACCTGTGGGCGCGGCACCTCTGGAGCGTGCGCGAGCGCCTCGTGCTCGAACGCCATCTGCAGCAGTGGTTGGCGCCGTTCTCGGCGCTGCCGCCGCGGCGCGCCGCAGGCGCCGTCGCGCAGGCACGTCGCTCACCAGTTCTCGCTGACGGAGGGCGAGACGCGCGCGACGGATGCTCCGGCGCTCCGCCCGGGCGGCGTTCGACCTCTTCAAGCGACAGTCCGACCACGACAGGGAGACTCAATGACCGCCCAGCTGCGCCTGCGCAACGCCGATCTGGCCTGGCGGACCGTCGACGACGAGATGATCGCGATCGACGTCCGCGAGTCCAACTACCTGACCGCGAACGACAGCGGGGCGATCCTCTGGAGCGCGCTCGCCGACGGCACGACGCAAGGACGAGCTCGCCGACCGCCTCGTCGAGACGTACGGCATCGACCCCGACACCGCCGCAGCCGATGTCGAGTCGTTCCTCAGCGACCTGCGCGAGCGCGGCCTGCTCGATGAGACTGACGCGACTGACTGATCCGGGCGCCTGGCGCGGCGTCGTCTGGGCGGGCCGGGCAGTCCGCCAGGCTCGGCGCGAGCTGCGGGAACGCAGCCTCGACGAGCTCTCGGTCGAGCCGCCGATGGGGCTGCCGCCAACGGCGGACGCGGGCATCCACGCCGTTCTCAGGCGGCTTCCCTCGACGTGCCTCGAGCGCGCCGTCGTCCTCCAGCGCTGGCGGACGGCCCAGGGAGACCCGCGAGAGATCGTGATCGGCGTCATGCGCGACGAGGATGAGTTCAAGGCGCACGCGTGGGTGGAGGGCGAGGCGGACGAGCTTGCACCCGGCTTCCAGGAGCTGCTTCGCGTCGCGCCGCAGCCCGCGCGACAACCGGTGAGCGAGCTGACGCCGCTCGAGGTCGCCTCGGGGCTCGTCCTCGGCAACGAGCCACCTGATCGACAGCGCGACCTCGAAGTCGCCGATCCGCGTGAGCGCGATGGAGCGGGCGCTGCTCGAGCCGCTTCGCGACGGCCCGTGCCTCGTCAGCTTCTCCGGCGGCCGGGACTCTTCGGCCGTCCTCGCGCTCGCTGCCGCGGTCGCACGCCGGGAGGGACTTCCGTTGCCGATTCCGGCGACGCTCCGCTTTCCCGGCGCGGCAGGCCAGCGCTCGAGACGGAGTGGCAGGAGCAGGTCGTCGCTCATCTCGGGCTCGCAGGACTGGATCCGTCTCGAGATGACGCACGAGCTCGACTGCGTCGGGCCGGTGGCGACGCGATGCCTGACGCGCCACGGCGTCCTCTGGCCGTCGAACGCGCACTTCCACGCGCCGCTCTTCGCACACGCGCGAGGTGGGCTCGTTCCTGACCGGCATCGGCGGCGACGAGGTGCTCGGGCTCGTCGCGGTGGCTGCACGCACGGCGCGTACTCTCCGGCGCCGCTCGCGCCGAGGCCGCGCGACGTGCTTGCGCTCGGGCTCGCACTCGCGCCGCCGCAGCTGCGGCGGCTCGTCACGCGCACGCGGATGCGCGCGCCGTTCCCCTGGCTGCGTCCACCACGCGCGTCGCCGCAGTCGAGCGTCGGCTCGCCGACGACGAGGCGGCCGTGCCGTTCCGGCTGGAGCGCAGGGCATCCGCCTGCAGCGCGGCGCAACGCTACCTCCAGGTCGGCACGCGACAGCCTGGAGCTCCTCGCCGCCGACCAGGACGTCGGCGCTCGCGCATCCGTTCCTCGGCCGCGGCTTCGTGGCGGCGCTCGCGGCGCTCCCGCGCGCAGCAGCGGTTCCACAGCCGCCGCGACGCGCATGGACGCGATCTTCGGCGACGTCCTCCCGGAAGCCGTGCGATCGCGGCGGACGAAGGCGTCGTTCGACGGCGCGTTCTGGCACGACCACAGCCGCGAGCTCGCCGGCCGCTGGAGCGGCGAGGGCGTCGACACGCGGCATCGTCGACGTGGAGCGGCTGCGCGAGCAGTGGGCGAGCGGCGCGCCGGACCCGCGCACCTACACGCTGCTGCAGTCGGTCAAGGTCGCGCTCGACCTCCGCCCGTCAGCCGGCCAGCGCGTCGAGCAGCCGCTCGCCCGCCTCGTCGAAGCGGCTCCAGCCGCGCGGCCGGCGAAACTCGAAGCCGGGTAGCGCGGCCAGCTCGAGCAGTCGCTCGGGCCGCGCGGGCGGTACCCGCAGGCCGAGGTGCGGCAGCGAGCCGCGGCAGGCGCTCGGCGCGCCGACGGGCTCGACGGCCACGTCGTCGCCCCAGCTCGAGGAAGATCCAGCCGCGAAAGCGCACGCCGGCCGGCACGCCGTCCAGCTCCACTCGCCAGCGCTCGCGGAGGCCGACCGTGCCGCGGTAGTCGCCGAGCCCGAGCCGCTGCGCGGACTCGCTCCGAAGGTCGAGGATCCGCGGGCCGGCGAGGGCGGCGTCGCCGTCCAGGACGAGCATGTCGTCGCAGACGATCGGATGCCCGCGAGCGGCGAGCCACGCCAGCGTCGTGCTCTTGCCGCCCTCCCGGTCCGCAAGCAGGGCCCAGACGTCGCCGCCCGAGGACGAACGCGCCGGCGTGGAAGCTCTGGCGGCCCAGCCAGCGAGCGGTGACGGCGGCAACGGGCGCAAGTCCCGGATGCGCCAGCTCGTCGGGCGTCATCGGCTCAGGCGTCACGAACTCCGCGCGCGCCTCGGCCCGGTCGAGGAAGAGCACGCCTCCCGACCGCAGCGCGATCTCGGCGCGTTCGTCGCCGAGCCGGTCCGTGCACACGCTCGAGCTGGCCGATTCGGTTGTCGATCCGGAAGCGCGGCCACTCGGGCGACGGCCGGGAGCAGGAACCGGCGCGCGTCGTCGACGCCGTCGAGGGCGAGTCCGTACGCGCCGACCGCTGCGGGCTCGCCCGACACCGTTCGTCAACTCTAGCCGCGCGGCTAGTTGTCCAAAGGCATGCCGGCTCATACACTCTGCAGGCAGACATCCAACGCAGGGGGGAGAGTCGTGCAGGATCCCAAGAGCACCGCGAAGTCGGCCTACGAAGCGCCGAAGCTGACCGTCCTCGGCTCGTTGCATGCCCTGACGATGCAGGACAAGAAGTTCGGCGCAGTCGGACGGCTTCACGTTCATGGGCGCAGGCGATCACCAACAGCTCGCCCTAAGCCTCGAGTCGTTCGTGCGCCGCGTCAGCCGACCGGCGTCTGCATGTCCTGCTGGATCTCGGCTCGCCGTGAGCACCCGGTCGTAGATCCGGACGTCGTCGAGCACGCCCGCGAACCACTCCTGACCAGATGCTGTTGCCGCCGAGACGCAGCACGCCCGTCGAGCGCCGGGATCGCGCCCGTATGCGAGATGCGAGCCCGCGAGCGCCCCGTTCACGTAGAGGCGGAGCACGGCCCCGTCGTAGGTCGCCGCAAGGTGTGACCAGGCGTTCAGCGGCAGCGACGCCGAGTCCGACGGCATTCCGCTCGCCGCCGATGTCGACCTGCGCGCGCGGCCGCCCGCCGCCTTGGTCCGCCTGGAGGCCGTAGACCACGCCGCCCGTCCTCTCCTTGAACACGACCGTCCGCCAGCCGCCGAGCCGCGACGGGCGCACCCATGCCTCCAACGTCATCCCCGTCGAGAGATCGAGCGAGGCGGAGTCCGGAATCGTGACCCAGTCGTTGACGCCGTCGAAGCTCAACCCGGGTCCGGTTCGCCCGCTCGCCCAGATCGCGCCGGAGATCGTGCCTCTGTTGTTCTGCGCCGGACGAGTCCGCAACGGTCGCCGCCGCTCCCGGCGCCGAAGCCGTAGGCGGCGACGAGCCCGGCTGGCCTGGGAGTGGTCGGGACGTCGGCGCCGACCTCGGCAGAAGGGCCGCTGACGTTGCCGGCCGCGTCCTCGGCGGTGACGCGGTAGTAGTAGCGACCCGGCGTCAAGTCCGGCGTCGGCGTAGCTCGTTCGAGCTCG
This sequence comes from uncultured Gaiellaceae bacterium, assembly GCA_963827015.1. Taxonomy (GTDB): domain Bacteria; phylum Actinomycetota; class Thermoleophilia; order Gaiellales; family Gaiellaceae; genus Gaiellasilicea. The sequence goes on from CAWGZI010000004.1 coordinate 81,669, forward strand.
GCTGGCCGACCCTGTTCGCCGCGCCTGGCGTGAACCCGGCCGTCTGCGAGCGATGGACGTTGTAGCGCGGCGACGCCGACGTCGTCGGTGGACGCGTTCCAGGCGAGCGACACCGTCCCGGAGCCGCTCGGACGCGTTCAAGCCCGACGGGCGCGCTCGGCGGCGTCGTGTCGGGCGGCGGTGGCGGTCCGGCGGTGGCGAGCCGCGGTCGACCGGCCGTCTGCATGTCGCGCTGGATCTCGGCCGCCGGGAGCGCGCGGTCGTAGACGCGCACCTCGTCGATCAGGCCGGCGAACCACTCCGTCCAGATCGAGTTCCCGCCGATCCGGAGCGACTCCGGTCGAGGCTGGGATCGTCCCGCGAATGGCCGACGACCCGGCGAGCGTGCCGTTGACGTAGAGCCGCACGACCGACCCGTCGTAGGTCGTCGCGAGGTGCGACCACGCGTTCAGCGGCAGCGACGCCGAGCCGACCGCGTTCCGCTCGCCGCCGATGTCGACCTGGCCCGACCGGCCTCGATCCCTGGCTCGCGTAGAGGCTGTAGACGATCCCGCCCGGGCGCTCCTTGACGGCCACCGTGCGCCAGCTGGCGAGCGCAGTCGGGCCGAACCCACGCCTCGACGGTCATCCCGGTCGTGAGGTCGAGCGAGGCCGAGTCCGGCACCGTGACCCAGTCGTTGACGCCGTCGAAGCTGAGCGCCGAGCCGAAGCGGCCCGCCGGTCGAGCGCGTCGCCCCGGAGAGCGTGCCGTCGTTGCCGCGGCCGGACGAGTCCGGGACGGCGCTCCCGGACGCGGGCTCGAACCCGTAGGCGGCGACGAGGCCGGCTGGGGCCGCGCTCTCGGCGAAGGTCGCGGTGTAGGTCGTCGGCGTCGTCGGCGAGACGATCGTGTGCGCGGCCGCGCCCCCGTCCGACCACGACTGGAACGTGTAGGAGCGCCCGGCGCCGTCGGTCTGCGCCGGCGCATCGACGGCGAGGCCGTGGCCGGTCCAGGAGGTCAGCGTCACCGGCGTCGCGTACGTCGTCCCCGAGACGACGACGCTCCGCCCGGCAGGGTTGCTCGCGAAGGTGAGGTCGACCTTGCGGGGATAGGCGTTCGCGCTCACGGTCGTCGCGAGGCCGCGCGAGTCGGTCGCGGTCACGCAGGATCTCGAGATACCCCTCGACGCCCGAGCCGAGATCCTCGGGCGCCGGCTGCGTGATCTGGACGTCGTTCCCGGCAGTCGGCGCGAGGAACGGATGAGTGTGCGTGTCGTGGTGACGGAGCACGCGCCAGCTCAGGCTCGAGGGCGGGAGCGCGCCGTCCTCCGGGTCGGAGGCGGTCGCGTGCAGCGCGATCGTCTGGCCGACGGAGAAGCGATCGGAGGCGGTCGGCGTATCGATCGTCACCTGCGGCGGCGCGTTCCCCGGATCGAGCTCGACGCTCGCCGCGGTCGGAGGCGGCCCCGTCGCCGTCGTGCACGACCAGCGTCGCCGTGCGCCGCCCGGCGGCCGTGTAGGTGTGGCCGACGGTCGCGGCCGTCGTCGTCTGCGGCGGCGAGCCGTCGCCGAAGTTCCAGGTGTAGGTGAGCGTGTCGCCCGCGTCCGGATCGGAGCTGGTGGAGCCGTCGAAGGTGACCGTCAGCGGCACGGGGCCGGAGGTCGGGGACGCCGTCAGCCGCGCCGTCGGCGGCCGGTTCGCGACCGCGGTCGCCTCGATCCGTCGTACCTAGCCGCCGTTGTCGTAGTTGGTGTAGTAGAGGGCCTGGCCCTGCGGTGAGGGCCCGAAGGCGAGGTTGACGACGGCGCCGACGTCGTCCGCGAACTCGCTGCGGGTGAAGCCGCCCCCGTTCGGCGTCAGCTGGAAGATCTTGCCGCACGTGTAGTCGCCGTAGAGGTACGCGCCGTCGTACGCACTCGGCCAGACGCCGTTCGGGACGAATGCGCCGCCGGTGATCGCGTGGCAGCTCGACTCCGCGTGGCTGTACGCGTAGACGGGATTCGTCATCCCCGCGGGCGGCGGGCCGCAGTTCGTCTGCGAGCCGTTCACGCAGGGGCCCTCGCGGACGTTCCAGCCGTAGTCCGCCCCTGCCTGCGCCGCGTTCGACCTCCTCCCAGTTGCCGTCGCCGACGTCGTTGATGAAGAAGCTCGTGCCGCCGGCGTTGGGATCGAAGGCGATCCGGAACGGGTTGCGGAGCCCCCAGGCGAACGTCTCCTGGCACTTGGTGCCCGCGGTCGTGCGCCCGGTCAGGTTGCAGCGGGCCGTGCCCGCACCCTGGAACGGGTTGCTCGGCGGGATCCCGCCCGTGCTCGTGATTCGGAGGATCTTGCCGACCAGCGCGTGCTGGTCCCGGGCTGCGTCGTTCTGGCCGTAGCAGCCGCCGCCCGCGTAGTCGCAGCCGGCGTCGCCGACGCTGACGTAGAGGTAGCCGTCCTGGCCGAAGTGCGAGATCGCCGCCGTTGTGGTTCCCGCTCGTGGCGGGGATCCCGTCGACGAGCACGAGCTCGGTCGAGGCGGCCGATCGTGTTGCCGCTCATCGTGTAGCGCGAGACGCGGTTCGTGCACTCGCCGTCGCCGTCGCGCGACGTGTAGAGGTAGACGAAGCCGTTGGCGGCGAAAGCCGGGTCGACGGCGACGCCGAGCAGCCCCATCTCGTTCGCCGTGCACAGCGCCGGGCCGAGGTCGATCACGGGCGTCGGCGAGAGCGTCCCGTTCGCGACGACCCGCAACGCGCCGAACTGCGTCGCCACGAGCAGCCGGCCGTCGGGCGTGAACGCGAGCGCGGTCGGGCTCTCGACGCTCGCGACGAGCGTGTCGGTGAAGCCGTTCGGCAGCGCACCGACGGCAGTCGGCGTCGCTCCGGCGAGGAGGGCGGCAGCCGCGCAGGCTGCCAGGGCCGCAGGGATCGAGCAAGTCGCGTTCGAGATGGTGCCTTTCAGTTGCCGCGGGCGTGCGTCGGAAAACCTCAGTCGACTCTACCCTGCCGTCGGCGCAGACGGCGCAGTCAGGGCTGGTGCGGCACCGGCGCCGGTGCGAACGCCTCCTTCACCACTCGCAGCACAGCCGCGCGCTTGCCCTCGACGACGGGGACGAGGCCGCCGAGCTCGAGGCGCGCCAGCTCCACGCGCCCCTGCGCCCGCACGGGCCTGAAGCCGAAGTCGGCGAGGAAGTCGCGCGGGAAGACCGTGCGGTGGACGAGGAAGCGCTCGTAGGTCGACTCGCTCTCGGGATAGCGGTACGCGAACGCCTCGAGGGCCTTGGCGCCCTTGTCGCGCGCCTCGCCGATGGCGGCGAGGAAGAGCGACTGCTCGACCCACGGCGTCGCGGCCGAAACGACGTAGACGCAGGTGACGAGCAGGGCGTCGTCCGACGGCGGCCCGGCCGGCAGCTCGGCGGCTCGGGGGAAGAGGCCGGCGGGGCCGTACTGGATCGAGCCGAGCAGGCGCCCGTCGTCGTCTCGGTAGAGCGCGCCCCAGGCCCCCCAGTCGTCCTCGATCCGCTCCATCCAGCGGTCCTTCGACGCGACCCGCCCCTCGCGGGACTGCCACCACACGCACGTCTGGCAGACCGCGGGCGCGCGCTCGAGCGTGCCCGAGGTCAGGCCGGTGACGCGCTGCGCCATTCGTCGATCACGACGTCGATCGTGGCCGGTCGGACGTCGGCCATCCGCGCGAGGCAGTCGGCGACGTGCGCCTGCACCGCCGCGCCGACGGCCGGGGCGTTCGCGCCCCAGTCGAGCTCGAGGTGAAGCTCGATCCCGACGCGGTCGTCGTCGCGCGAGACCTTGACGCCCTCGTGGCGCCCGACGAGGCCATGGACACCCTCGACCTCGCGTGCCGCATCCGCCGCATAGCGCGCGAGCACGTCCGGCGAGATGACGGAATGGCCCTCCACGCCTTGAGTCTACGTCCCGCTGAAGTCGAGCCCGTGGCGCTCGAGCGCGGCGGCGAGGTCGGCGGGATCGGGCGCCGGTGCGTCCGGATCGAGCGGGCAGATCGCGCGGAAGAACTCCTCGAGACCGGCCGGGACCACGAGCACGTCGACGACCGCGCCGCCCGCCGAGACGAACGAGTGGAGGACGCCGCGAGGAAGGTGCACGGCTTCGCCCGGCTTCACGTCGCGCCGTTCGCCCTCGACCTCGACTGCGAGGGTCCCCTCGCGGAGGACGAGGGTCTCCGACTCGAGCGTGTGCCGGTGCGGCGGCGCGCCCGCGCCGGGCGGCATGCGCAGCGTCATCAGTGCGAGCTCGCCGGCGGTAGCCTCGCCGTCGAGGACGATCTCGATCGTCTGCTCGGTGCCCAGGAAGTACCGAAGCTCGCTCATGGACGAGATCGTAGGACGAGCTCGGTCACTTCCGGGCGGGCGAAGAAGCGGAACGGAACGAAGGTCGTGCCGAGCCCCGGCGAGACGTGGAGCGTGACGCCGCTTCGGCTGTAGATCCCCTGGCTCAGCGGCGCGCGCAGATGGGCGAGGCGGAGCTTGCCGCGCGGGTACGGGATGACGATCTGGCCAGCGTGCATGTGGCCGGCGAGCACGAGCCCGTATCCCGGCGTCCGCAGGCGCGGGTAGTGGCTGAGCAGGATCCGGAACTGGGCGTCGTCGTCGGGCGCCGGCGTCGGCGCGTTGACGTACGGCTCGGTGCCGGCGACCTGAACCGGCACGCCGCGCAGCGGAAGGAGGCGGGAGTCGCCGACGAGCAGCGTGGCCGGCAGGGCGTCGAGCTTCGCGGCGCTGGAGAAGGGGTCTCGCGTGACGGCGACGTCGTGGTTCCCGAGCACCGCGTAGGCGTCGAGCCCGGCCAGCGCCTCGTCCAGATCGCGGCGCCCGCTCGGGCGCGAGAGCAGGTCGCCCGTGACGACGACGAGGTCCGGCCTGCGCTCCCGCACCCACGCCGCCGCGCGCAGCCCGGCGACCCGCCCACGCGACAGCGGCCCGAAGTGGAAGTCCGAGAGATGCGCGACGCGGAGCCCGTCCAGCTCGGCGGGCAGGCCGTCGACCGAGACGTCGAGCACCCGCGTGCGCAGCCAGCCTGCCTCGAACCACCCGTAGGCCAGGGCCGACGCTGCCACTGCGCCGAGCCCCAGCACGATCCAGAGCGTGCTCGTCACACGACCCCGCTCTCGGCCGGCCGGGAGGTCGAGAGAAAGTTCAGGGCCGGCGCCCCCCAGGATCACCGGCCCCGAAACCGCCCCTCCAGTCATAAAGACGCCAGGGCGGCGGGAACCTTGCGATCACACGGAGAGCTTCTGGAGCACCGGGTCGACCGAGACGACGTGCCGCTTGAACTTGAGCTCGGAGTCGCTGAGCCCGGCGGCGACGCCGATCAGCTGCGAGAGGTGCAGGATCGGCATCTGGAAGTCCTTCCCGGTCTGCTTCTTCAGCTTCGTCTGCCAGGCGTCGAGCGAGAGGTGGCAGAGCGGGCACGGCGTCACGATCGCGTCGGCGCCGGCCTCCTTCGCCTGCTCGATCGGCTGGATCAGCTCGCCCAGGGCCGTCTCCTCCCGCGCCTGGATGATCGGGAAGCCGCAGCACTTGATCTTCGCGGGGTAGTCGATCGCCTCGCCGCCGCACGCCTCGATGATCCGCTCGAGGGAGGACGGCCGGTCCGGGTCCTCGAAGCCGAGCAGCTTCGACGGACGCAGGATCTGGCAGCCGTAGAACGGCGCGATCTTGAGGCCCTTGAGCCCCTTGTGCGCGGCCGCCTGCAGCAGCTCGTAGCCCTCACCGGCGGCGACGAGCCAGAGGAAGTGCATCACCTCGACCTTGCCCGTGTACGCGGGCACCCCCACCTTGGCGAGGTTCTCGTTGACCCGGGCGAGCAGCGCCGGGTCGCCCTGCAGCTGGTGGTTCGCCTGGCGCAGGTTGAGCGTGCAGACGTTGCAGACGGTCATCAGCGTGTCGCACTCGGTGTCCTCGGCGTAGGCGAGGATGCGGGCGTTCAGGTGCAGGTAGTAGTCGGGCTCGGCCTCGTGGATGTCGCCGGCGCCGCAGCAGGTGACCGCCTCCAGCTCGAGCAGCTCCAGCCCCACCTTGGGGGACAGCGCCCGCGTCGAGATGTCGAGCTCCTTCGCCGAGAGCGACGCGAGGCAGCCCTTGTAGTACGCGACCTTCCTCATTCGCCGCCTCTCTTCGTCGGTTCCTCGCCGGGCGTCACGTCCGCCTGGTCGCGGCTGCCGTGGCCGTCCCCGTGCGCGTGCTCGAGGCGCGACAGCGCCCGCTCGCCCTGGACGATCCCCATCGCGCCCTGCCGGTCCTGGCTCTTGACGATGTCGTAGAGCGCCCGCGACTCCTTGACGCCCTCGGCGACGTGCGGCGGGAACGGCGGCGGCACCTTGCCGTGCTTCAGCAGCCCCATCGCGAACTTCATCTCCTTGATCGAGGAGACGATCCCCTGCGTCTTCGGGACGAGCTCGGTCTCGCGCAGCCAGCCGGTCGTCTTCGCCGAGACGACGAACCAGTTCGCGTGCTTCGCGCCCATGTCGTCGTCGATCCCTTCCTTCATGGCCTCGGCGCCGAGCTTCGCGATCGCGTCGCGCGGATCGACGCCCTTCGGACAGCGCTCGTTGCAGAAGTAGCAGCGGGTGCACTCCCAGATCCCGTGCTCGCCCGAGTACTCGTCCAGCCGCTCCGCCTTGGCCGCGTCGCGCGGGTCGCCGACGAAGCGCATCCCCTTCGCCAATGCCTGCGGGCCGAGGAACTCGGGATCCGACTCCATCGCGTTGCACTCCGAGACGCAGCAGCCGCAGTTGATGCAGAGCGACTCCTTGTGGATCACGTTCATCCGCTCCTGCGTGATCCGGTGCTCCTTGCCGTCGTCGGGCTGGCTGTAGCCCGGCTGCAGGTACGGCTTCATCGCCTTGAACTTCGCCCAGAACGGGTCCATGTCGACGACGAGGTCCTTGATCACCGGCAGGTTCCCCATCGCCGAGATCACGGGGACGTGCCCGGCGTTGGCGATGTCGTACATGCGCACCTTGCAGGCGAGCACGGCGCCGCCGTCCATCCGCATCCCGCACGAGCCGCAGATCATCATCCGGCAGCTCTTGCGGTAGGCGAGCGAGCCGTCGTGGCGGTCCTTGACGAGATCGAGGCAGTCGAGCAGAGTCGCCTCCTCCGGCGCGTCGACCTCGTACTCGCGCAGCGCCTTGTCGCCGGTGGCCGCGTCGTAGCGCCAGATCTTCAGGGCAACCTGCATCAGTACTTCCTCTCCTCGGGCAAATACTTCGTGAAGCGCACGTCCTTGTACGAGAGCTCAGGGGTGCCGTCCTTCCAGCGCGAGATCGAATGCTTCATGAAGTTCTCGTCGTCTCGGTTGGGATAGTCGTGCGGCCGCGAATGGGCGCCGCGGCTCTCCTTGCGCGCGATCCCGGCCTGGAGCATGCAGGCGGCGACGTCGAGGAGGTAGCCGAGCTCGATCGCCTGCGTCAGGTCGGAGTTGAAGACCTCGCCCTTGTCCTCGACGACGACGGTCGGGTAGCGCTCGCGGAGGCCCTCGATGATCTCGATCTGGTCTTGCATCTGATCCTCGCGGCGGAAAACGCCGAAGTTCTGCAGCATCGTCTGCCCGAGCTCGTCGCGGATCTGCCAGGGCCGCTCGCCCTTGCTCCGGCCGAGCAGCTCCTTCAGCTCGCGCTCGGCGTCGCGCGTGGCCGACTCCGGCACGGTCACGGTCGTGTTCGCGAGGGCCCACTCGGCTGCGGCGCGGCCGGAGCGCCGGCCGAACGTGATCGTCTCCATCAGCGAGTTGCCGCCGAGCCGGTTGGCGCCGTGGACCGAGACGCAGGCGACCTCGCCGGCGGCGTACAGCCCCGTCATCTCGGTGAGCCCGTCGGAGTCGGTCTCGACGCCGCCCATGTGGTAGTGGGCGCCCGGCCGAACCGGGATCGGCTCCTGGATCGGGTCGACGCCCGCGTAGACCATCGCCAGCTCGCGGGAGCCCGGCAGGCGGGTGAGGATCTTCTCGGCGCCCAGGTGCGTCAGATCGAGCAGCACCGAGCCGTTGACGCCCCGACCCTCGTCGATCTCGGTCTGCTCGGAGCGCGAGACGACGTCGCGCGAGGCCAGATCCTTCGCAGTCGGCGCGTAGCGCTCCATGAAGCGCTCCCCCTCCGAGTTCCGGAGGATCCCGCCCTCGCCGCGGCAGCCCTCGGTGATCAGGATCCCGCTCGGGTACATCGTCGTCGGGTGGAACTGCATGAACTCGATGTCCTTGAGCGGCAGGCCGGCGCGCAGCGCCATCGACATGCCGTCGCCGGTGCAGGCGTAGGCGTTCGTCGTCGCGCGGTAGAGGCGGCCGACGCCGCCCGTCGCGAGCAGCACGGTCTTGCCGCCGAGCGCCTTCAGGCCGCCGTGGAGCAGGTCCCACGCGATCACGCCCTGGCAGCGACCCTCGTGCTCGACCAGCTGCCAGGCGAAGAACTCCTCGTAGACCTTGATGTCGCGCTTGACCAGCTGCTCGTAGAGCACCTGGATCAGGACGTGGCCGGTGATGTCGGCGGCGAAGACCGTTCGGGGCGAGCCGGCGGCGCCGAACGGGCGCTGCGCGAGCTTGCCGTCGTCGGCGCGCGAGAAGACGGCGCCCCAGTGCTCGAGCTGGTAGATGTCGCCCGGCGCCTCGCGCGTGAAGATCTCGATCGAGTCCTGGTCGCCGAGGTAGTCCGACCCCTTGACCGTGTCGAAGGCGTGGATCTCGGGGCTGTCCTCGGCGGAGTTCCCGAGCGCCGCGTTGATGCCGCCCTCGGCGGCTCCGGAGTGGCTCCGCGTCGGGTGCAGCTTCGACACGATCGCGACGTCGGCGCCCGCATCGTGGGCCTCGATCGCGGCGCGCATGCCTGCGCAGCCGGCGCCGATCACGAGTACGTCGTGCTTCGCGTCCACCTCTCGAGGACGCTACCGAATCGGGTGGTGCAGGGCGCGCCGGAACTGCGTCACCCGTGCTTCTCGCCGGGCTCGCTCCGGGGGCTCTCGGCGCGCAGCGCCGCCACGTAGGCGAGGTAGCGCTGGATCTCCCTGATCAGCACCTCCACCTCTGACATTCGGGAGGGCTTCTTCATCGGCGCTAGGGCTTCGAGAGCGCCACGTCGAAGGGGCCGGTCGCACCGGCGGCCGTCACCCGCAGCGTCAGCTTCCGCTGGCCGCAGACGACGAAGCCGAGCTTGCGGGTACGCGCGCCCGACCACAGGCCCTGCGCGAGCACCCGCCCGTCCGCCGCCAGCAGCTCGAGCGTGTCGAGGCGGCCTTGCGGCAGCCTCAGCTCCGCGGTGAGCTCGCCGTCGAGCGGCGTCGAGACGGGAAAGAGCCTGCGGCGCGGCGTGCCGGCCCGGAAGCGGCCGCTCCACCTCGTCGTCGTCGCCCCGGCCCAGGGCCGGACGACGTCCTGCTCCGCGGCGCGCAGAGCGGCGCGGTCGGGATAGAAGCTGCCGTCGACGAGCCCCCAGCGGGCGACCTGCGCCCCGGCCTTCTGCTCGGCGAGGACCCGGTAGACCTCGGCGAACGCCTCGGCCGGGTCGAGCCGGTAGAAGCGGCCGTCGTCGCCGGGAAAGGCAGTACCGCGCTTCGAACGCGTGCAGACGCCGGTTGCCGACGCCCAGCGTTTCGGCCCCCACTGGGCCGCGCGCCAGGGCGGGTTCGAGCGGTTCGACGCGACGTGGTGGCCGTACTCGTGCCGCGCCACCTCCTCCGGCGCCATTCCGTCGACGGGCTCGCCCGGGACGACCAGCTCGTTCGCGCGGTAGCAGCCGAGCGCGGCTGCCCCGCAGAGCGTCGTGACCTCGGCAGGCGGGGCGACGCGGACGACGACCGAGGCCAGCTCGCTCCCGTGCGGGAGCGCGGCGAAGAACTCGGCCCACGCCTGCGGCGCGACCTGCTCCGGTGAGTACGTCGTCGACACGTGCACCGTGACCGAGTCGCCGCTCGCAGTCCGGAACGTCCCTCCGGCCCAGCCCGGGACGTCTGCCGCGGAGGCCCGGCCGGCGGAGCCGAGATCGACCCCGCCCGCCGGTACCGCGGTCGCCAGGGCGGCAAATGCCGCCGCGGCGCTCCCCCTAGCCGATGCAGACCGCATACAGCGTCACGGCCGCGGCACCGTCGCCGCCGTTGCCGAGATAGATGCTCCAGGCCGAGTCGCTGATCGGCCGCGAGTCGAACCCGAGCACGTCGCCGTTCGTCGAGTACCCGCCCGAGAGGACCTTCTTGCCGCCGTCGCACGCGATCACGTACTCGCGTCCGGACTTGGGGGCGACCGTGTCGGGCGCCTGCTTGATCGACACGAGGCCGGCGGCGCTGCTGGCCGGACCGGGCGTCTGCGCCGCCTTCTGCAGGAGCCCGGCGGTCGCCTGGGCCGCCAGCTTGTTGGCGCTGTCCGCCACCTTCGCCTTGTCCGCCGTCAGCGCCCGCTTGGCGAGGGGAACCACCCCCGCGGCCACGGCGGTGCCGCTCAGCGAGACGAAGAGCGCCAGCAGGGCCACGACGAGGGCCGGGCTGGGCCGCTTCCGTACCGTCATCTCTTGCTCCTTTCCCGGCGTTCGATCCCGCCGACGTCACAGCCGGCGGCACGGAACACCTCGACGGCGGCGAGGTAGAGCTCGATCTCGCGCATCAGCTCGTCGACGTCGATGGGGTTGTCGATGGTCTCCACGCGTCGCATGCTGCGCGGCGCCCCTCACGCGGCTCTCATCGGGCGCTCACTTGGAAAGGCTTGTTGCCGGTGTTACAACCGGGTCGTGCAGATCCGCCTGCTCGGGCCGCTCGAGGTGCGGGACGGGGAGCGCGAGATCGCGCTGCCCCGCCGGCAGCAGCGCGCGCTGCTGGCCGCACTCGCGCTGCGGGCGGGAGAGGTGGTGTCGACCGACCGGCTCGTCGCCGACCTCTGGGGCGACCACGCGCCGGCGTCCGCGATCGGGTCGCTGCAGAACACGGTCGCAGGCCTCCGGAAGCTGATCGGGCGCGACGTCCTGCTCGACGCAGCCCCCCGGGTACCGGCTGGCGATTGCACGCGACGACGTCGACGCACATCGCTTCGAGGCGCTTGCTGGCGGAGGCGCGCGACGCCGAGCCGGCCACACGCCTCGAGCTGCTCCGTTCGGCGCTCGAACTGTGGCGCGGCCCCGCGCTCGCAGAGCTCGTGGAGGAGGAGTTCGCCCGGCTCGAGGCGCCCCGCCTCGAGGAGCTCCGTGTCGCTGCACAGGAGGAGCGGCTCGACGCCGAGCTCGCGCTCGGACGCCATGCGACGCTGGTGGCCGAGCTGGAGCAGTTCGTCGCGATGCATCCGCTGCGCGAGCGCCTGCGTGGGCAGCTGATGCTGGCGCTGTACCGCTGCGGGCGGCAGGCGGAGGCGCTCGAGGTCTACCGCGCTGCGCGGCTCGCACTCGCCGACGAGCTCGGCCTCGACCCCACCCCTGAGCTGCAGGAGCTCGAGCGGCGCATCCTGCGCCAGGATCCCGATCTCAAACTCGCGGCAGAGGCGGCGGACGAGCCGACGCGGACGCGGGAACGATCCGAGCTCCGGCTGGTGACCGTCCTGGCCGCAGCGCCGCCGACCGCTGAGGATCCGGAGCAGCTCCGCCGCCTGCTCGACGAGACGCTCGCGAGCGTCCGCGACGTCCTCGACCGTCACGGCGGCACGCTCGAGCGCTTCGGCCCGGAAGGGCTCGTCGCGGTCTTCGGCGCCGAGGCGCCGGCCGACGACGACGCGATTCGCGCCGTCATGGCGGCGCGGGAGCTCGGTCTGTCCGCCGGTGTGGCCACCGGCGAAGTCGTTCAGGGCGCCGGCGCCGTCGTCACCCGAGCCGTCGAGCTCGCGCGCGTCGGCGGGATCAGGCTCGACCAGCGGACGGCGGCGCTCGCCAGGGCGGAGCGGCGGCTCGACGCACCCCTCGTCGGCCGCGCAGAGGAGCTAGAGCGGCTCCGCGGCGCACTCGAAGGCGCACGCGAGACCGGCCGCTGCCACGTGGTCACCGTGGTCGGCGAGCCCGGCATCGGCAAGACGCGGCTCGCCCGCGAGGTGGCCCTGCGCGAAGGCGCCGCGACGACCGTGCTCGTCGCGCGCTGCCTCGCGCACGGAGACGGTGCCACCTTCCTCCCCCTGCTCGGCGCGCTCCTCCGGGCCGAGCCCGAGCAGGCGCTCGCAGGAGAGCCCGACGCCGAGCTCGTCCTGGAGCGGCTGACCGCGCTCGCCGAGGGCGGTCAGGGGGCGCCGCTCGGCGAGTCGTACTGGGCGGTGCGGCGACTGCTGGAGGCGCTCGCGCGGGCGCAGCCGGTGCTGCTCGTGCTCGACGACGTCCACTGGGCCGAGCCGGCGCTCGTCGACCTGGTCGACTACCTCGCCGACCGCGCCGACGCCCCGCTGCTCGTGCTCTGCCTCGCCCGCCCGGAACTCGAGCGCCCGCTGGGGGATCGGCTCGTGCTCGGGCCGCTCGACGAGGACGAGACGCGCGCGGTCGTCGCCGGCACCGCGGTCCTCGACGAGGAGACGAGCGAGCGAATCGCCGAGCTCGCCGAGGGCAACGCCCTCTACGCCGAGCAGCTGGCGACGTTCGCGGCCGAGGGCGGCGAAGGGCTGCCGCCGACGCTCGAGGCGGTCCTGGCAGGACGGCTCGGACGGCTCGACCCGTCCGAGCGCGCCGTGCTGCAGCGCGCCGCGGTGATCGGGCGCGAGTTCACGCTCGGCGCGGTGGCAGCACTCGCGGGCGGCGAGGTCGCGCGTGAGCTGCTCGCGCTCTCGCGCGGCGGCTTCGTCCACCCGGCCGCGGCCGCGGAGCCGGGCGACGACGGCTACAGCTTCCACCACGTCCTCCTCCGCGACGCCGCCTACGCGGGCCTGACGAAGGCCGACCGCGCCGACCTGCACGAGCGCGCGGCCGCGTGGATCGACCGCGACGGCCCGGGCGACGACGCGATCGCCGGCTACCACCTCGAGCAGGCCGTCGGCTACCGGCGCGAGCTCGGCGAAGACGCGGACGAGCTCGCCACAGCTGCCGGCAAGCGGCTCGGCGAGGCCGGAATGCGCGCGTGGCGAACGAACGATGTCGCCGCGACTACCGGTCTGCTCGGACGCGCAGTCCTGCTGCTTCCTCCCGGCGAGCATCGTGCCGAGCTGCAGCTGGAGCGGTCCCTTGCGCTCTCCCTTCAGGATCGCCCCGAGGAGGCCGAGGAGTCTCTGCAGAGCGTGGAGCGCTACGCAGACGCCGCCGGATCGAAGCGATTGCGCGCGCGGGCCGACTGCGATCGAGTGCACCCCCGGCTCGTGTCGGGTGACCTCAAGCTCGACGAAGCCGTGGCAGTGCTCTCGGCTGCGATGCCGATCCTCGAGGCTGCGGGTGACGTGCGGGGACTCGCCCGGGCGGAGCTGACCCTTTCCAATGTCCACTGGTTCGCCGGCCGGCACGACGAGCTTGCCGAGGCGGCCAAGCGTGCCGAGCGTCACTACCGAGACTCGGGATTCTCGGGAGGAACGGCAATCGGGGTTCAGGCGGAGGCGCTCTACCTCGGCGCCGCACCTGTCGCGAGCGCGCTCGAGCTGTGCGCCGAACTCCTCGAACGGATCCCGAATCAGCGTGCCCAGGCGACGGCGACGACGGTCGTCGCGGCCCTTCGGGCTCTGGAGGGAAATGCGGTGGACGCCAGGTCGCTGCTGGCCCACGCTCGCTCGCTGTACGAGGAGACCGGCAACGAGGGTGGACTGCTGACAACCTGGACGTGGTATTGCATCGAGGCCGAATCGATCATCGGAGATCCGGACGCCGCCTTGACGGCTGGCCGGTCGAACATCGAGCGACTCCTCGCCAAAGGAGACGTCGCGCATGCGGCCTCGCAGGCAGTCCTTCTCGCCCATGTGCTGCTCGACGAGGGCGACACCGATGCCGCAGACGCGTTCCTTCGCGTGGCCGAGGAGCACAGGCTTGCATCCGACGTCCTGACACAGTTCATGTCGCGCGGTGCACGGGCGCGCCTACTCGCGCGCGCGGGCGACACGATCGCCGCCGAAGAAATGGCACGCGATGCCGTCACCCTCGCCTCCTTCACGGACGCCTTACGTGAGCAGGCCCGTGCGCACATCTCGCTCGCTGAAGTGCTGCAGCTGTCAGGGAGCACCGGCGAGGCACGTGCCGAGACGGCGACTGCGCGGAAGCTGCTGAAACAGAAGGGCGCTTCGGCGTTGCTGAAGCGGTCCCGGGCGGCCGCGCCCGCCCAACGCTGAAAAAGAGGAGCCCCGGTCGGGGCTCCTCTTTTCTCGGGGCTACGACTAGCCGCCGCTTCCGCCAGGACCGCCTCCACCAGGCTGCTTCCGCATGGCGCACCTCCTTCCGTGCGCCCACGGTCGGAGGCGGCCCAAACCGCCCGGTCACTGCCCCCTAACGGGCGGCTAACGGCGGCTCAGGAGTGCGAAAGCGCAGCCCGACACGGCCGCCGGGGGCGGCCCTTCAGAGGTCTGCGCGCGACGGCTAGGAAGGCCCGCCGGCGACGATGTTGTCGTCGGCCTTGAACTTCGAGAAGTTCGACTTGAACATGTCGGCGAGCTCGCGGGCCTTGGCGTCGTAGGCCTCGGGATCGGCCCACGTCGAGCGCGGGTCGAGCAGGCTCGAGTCGACGTCCGGGACCTCGACCGGCACCTCGAAGCCGAAGAGCTCGTCCGTCCGGTAGGAGGCGTCGTCGAGCTCGCCGGAGAGGGCGGCGCGCAGCAACGCTCGCGTGGCCGCGATCGGCATCCGCGAGCCCTCGCCGTACTGGCCCCCGGTCCAGCCCGTGTTCACGAGCCAGACGCGGGCGCCGTGCTCGTCGAGCCGCTTCGCCAGCAGCCGCGCGTAGACGACCGGAGGCTGCGGCAGAAACGGTGCCCCGAAGCAGGCGGAGAAGGTCGGCTGCGGCTCCTTGACGCCGATCTCCGTGCCGGCGAGCTTCGCGGTGAAGCCGGAGAGGAACCAGTACATCGCCTGGTCGCGCGTCAGGCGCGCGATCGGCGGCAGGATCCCGAACGCGTCGGCGGTGAGGAAGATCACGCGACTTCGGGTGCCCGGCGCGCTTCGCCGGCAGCGCGTTCGCGATCTGCTCGAGCTTGTAGGCGGCGCGGGTGTTCTCGGTCTTCGAGCCGTCGTCGAGGTCGACGACGCCGCGCTCGTCGAGGGCGACGTTCTCGAGGATCGTCCCGAAGGTGCGCGTCGTCCTGAAGATCTCGGGCTCGGCCTCCGCGGAGAGGTTGATCACCTTCGCGTAGCAGCCGCCCTCGAAGTTGAAGACGCCGTCGTCGCCCCAGCCGTGCTCGTCGTCGCCGATCAGCGACCGCTCCGGGTCGGCCGAGAGCGTCGTCTTGCCCGTGCCGGAGAGGCCGAAGAAGATCGCGACGTCGTCGCCCTCGCCGACGTTCGCGGAGCAATGCATCGGGAAGACGCCTTCGAGCGGGAGACGGTCGTTCATCAACGTGAAGATCGACTTCTTGATCTCGCCGGCGTAGAAGGTGCCGCCGATCAGCACCTCCTGGCGCGACGGGTGCAGGACGACGAAGGTGCCGCTGCGCGTCCCGTCGGTCTCGGGGTCGGACTCGAGACCGGGTGCGTGCAGGACGAGCGCCTGCGGCTCGAACTCGCGCAGCTCCTCCTCGGTCGGGTCGATGAACATCGTCCGCGCGAAGAGCGCGTGGTAGGGGTAGTTCGTGACGACGCGGACGGCGATCCGCTGCTTCGGGTCGGCGCCGGCGAAGGCGTCGACGACGTAGAGGTCGTCGCCGGCGGCGATCTCGGCCGTCACCTTGTCGCGCAGGCCGTCGAAGTGCTCCTCGGAGATGTCGGCGTTGACGTCCCCCCACCAGATCCGATCCTCCGACCCGGGCTCGCGCACGACGAACTTGTCCTTCGGCGAGCGACCGGTGTGCTTGCCGGTGTCGACGGCGAGCGGGCCGCCCTCGGCGATCATGCCCTCGCCTCGCTGGAGCGCTGCGTTGTAGAGCTGGGAGGTCGTCGGATTCCAGTGCACGGCCCCAGTGGGCTCGATTCCGTGCTCGGAGAGGCGTTCTTCCCTGGTCGTCGTGGCCATAGGCGCCGGACATCCTACGCAAGGATCAAACCGACCCGCCGACCACCCCGTAGGAACGGGTGTGAGACGCATTCTGCTGCTCACGACCCTGCTTCTCGCCGTGCTCGCACCCGCCGGCTGCGGCAGCGACGACGGCGACGAGGCCGGCGGGACGACGGCGGCGGCGGCCGAACAGTCGGTCGAGCTGACCGCGACCGAGTTCCGGTTCGACCCGGCCGACGTCACGCTCGACAACGCCGGCACGGTGACCTTCACGGTCTCGAACGAGGGCCAGGAGGAGCATGCGCTCGAGGTCGAGGGCAACGGGATCGAGGAGGAGACCGAGACGATCGCGCCGGGCGAGTCCGACACGCTCACGGTCGAGCTCGAGCCGGGCGAGTACGAGCTCTACTGCCCGATCGACGGCCACCGAGACCAGGGGATGGAGGGAACCCTGGTCGTCGGTGGCTCGAGCGCTGGCGCGGGCGCGTCGACTGACCAGACTCGGACGGGCAAGACCCGGACGGACGACGACTACGGCTACGGCGGCTAGGCTCGCGGCGTGAAGCCGCGCGCGCGTGACCTCGGGATCGAGATCGGCCGGCTGCCGCCGGGACCGGAGAATGCGATCACCGACGTCGCCGGCATCGCGGTCGGGCACACGACGCTGATCGAGGGCGACGAGGTCCGCACCGGCGTCACCGTGGTCGTGCCGCGGACGCCGCTCTTCGCCGCCTCGCACACGATCAACGGCAACGGCGAGCTGACCGGGCTCGAGTGGATCCGCGACTCGGGCATGCTGACGACGCCGATCGGGCTCACGAACACGCACTCGGTCGGCGTCGTGCGCGACGCGCTGGTCGCGGCCGCCCGCCCGGGCGAGAGCGACTGGAGCCTCCCCGTCGTCGGCGAGACATGGGACGGGTTCCTCAACGACATCAACGGCTTCCACGTGCGGTCCGAGCACGTCTTCGACGCTCTCGAGGCCGCGCAGGAGGGGCCGGTCGAGGAGGGGTCGGTCGGCGGCGGCACCGGGATGATCTGCCACGGCTTCAAGGGCGGGATCGGGACGGCGTCCCGCGTCGTCGAGGACGGCTGGATGGTCGGCGTGCTCGTCCAGGCGAACCACGGCCGCCGCTGGAGGCTGCGCGTGGACGGTGCCCCCGTCGGGGAGCGAATCGGGCCGGAGGCCGTGCCGCTGCCCGAAAGCGACGCCGGCGAGGGCGCGGGCTCGATCATCGTCCTCGTCGCGACCGACGCGCCCCTGGTGCCCGGGCCAGTGCGAGCGCGTCGCCCGCCGCGCCGGCTTCGGGATCGCGCGCACGGGCGGCATGGGCGAACGCTCGAGCGGCGACTTCGCCCTCTGCCTCGCGACGGGCAACGTCGACCTCGACCAGTCCGAGCCGGAACTGGCGCTGCGCATGCTCAACGACGGCCGCGTCGACGCCCTCTACGAGGCCGTGATCGACGCCGTCGAGGAGTCGATCCTGAACGCGATGCTCGCCTCCGACACGATGACGGGCCGGCACGGGCACACGGCTCACGCGCTGCCGCACGAGCTGCTGCTGGAGGCCCTGGGTCAAGCGGGCTCGAGCATCACCTCGTCGACGTAACACCAGATCCAGTCCTCGCCCGGCTGGAACGACTGGATCAGCGGGTGCGAGGTGTCGTGGAAGTGCTTCGTCGCGTGCTTCCCGGGCGAGTTGTCGCAGCAGCCGACGTGGCCGCACTCGAGGCAGAGGCGCAGGTGCACCCACGGCTGGCCGAGCTGGAGGCATTCCTCGCAGCCGGGAGCGCTCGGCGTGACCTCGCGAATCGTGTCCAGATGCGTGCAGCTCAACGGAGAACCTCCTCGGTGTCGCGGGAGACGAGCGACGCGTAGCGGCCGCCGGCCGCGAGCAGGTCGTCGTGCGTTCCGACCTCGGCCACCCTGCCGCGGTCGAGGACGACGATCTGGTCGGCGTCGCGGACGGTCGAGAGCCGGTGCGCGATCGCGATCGTCGTCCTGCCCTCGGCGAGGCGCTCGAGCGCCTCCTGGACGGCGCGCTCGGTCTGGGTGTCGAGCGCGGACGTCGCCTCGTCGAGCACGAGGATCGGCGGATTCCGCAGGATCGTCCGCGCGATCGCGATCCGCTGCCGCTCGCCGCCCGAGAAGCGGTAGCCGCGCTCGCCGACGACGGTCTCGTAGCCCTCGGGCAGGCCTGCGATCAGGCCGTGGATCTGCGCGGCGCGCGCGGCGTCCTCGATCTCGTCGTCGCTCGCGTCGGGCCGCGCGAAGCGCAGGTTGTCGCGCACGGTCGCGTGGAAGAGGTACGTCTCCTGGCTGACGACGCCGACCGCGTCGGCCAGCGACGGGAACGTGAGCTCGCGGACGTCGATGCCGTCGATCGTGACGCTCCCCTCGGTGACGTCGTAGAGGCGGGCGACGAGGTAGCCGGCCGTCGTCTTGCCCGACCCGGTCTCGCCGACGAGCGCGGTCTTCGACCCCCGCGGCGCGTCGAAGGAGACGTCCTGCAGCGTCCACGGCCCGTTCTCGTAGCGGAACCAGACGCCGTCGAAGGCGACGTCGCCGCGCGGCCGCTCGAGCGTGCGCCTCCCCTCCTCGATGTCGATCGGGTGGTCGAGGTACTCGAAGACCCGGTCGAAGAGCGCGAGCGACGTCTGCACCTCGAGCCCGACGCCGAGGAGCGAGCCGACGGGGAAGAAGAGGCGTGACTGCAGCGTCGTGAACGCGACGACGGTGCCGATCGAGACGGCGCCGGCGTAGTGGCCGGCGAAGAGGTAGACGAGCGCCGGCATCACCGCGAAGGACGTCTGGATCGACGCCATCATCCAGCGGCCCGTCATCCGGGCGCGCACCTCGAGGTCGGCCAGGCGCTCCGACTCGGTGCGGAAGCGGCCGGCGAGCTCGCCGGTGCGGCCCATCGTCTTCCCGAGCAGGATGCCGGAGACCGAGAGCGACTCCTGCACGAGGCTCGAGATGTCGGCCATCGACTCCTGCCGCACCTTCGCCACTTTCCGCCGCTGGTCGCCGACGCGCTTCGTCAGCCAGACGAAGAGCGGCAGCAGCGCGAGCGCGAACAGCGTCAGCTTCCAGTCGAGGATGAACATCGCCACGAGCGTCGCCAGCACGGTGGTCGCGTTCGAGACGATCGAGGTCGCGGTCGAGGTGACGACCTCCTGGACGCCGCCGATGTCGTTCGCGAGCCGCGACTGCACCTCGCCGGTGCGCGTTCGCGTGAAGAAGGCGAGCGAGAGGCGCTGCAGGTGCTCGTAGACCGAGGTGCGCAGGTCGTGCATGACGCGCTGGCCGACCTGGTTCGAGAGGAGCGTCTGGACGACGCCGAGGGCGCCGGTGAAGATCGCGATCCCGACCATGCCGGCGACGAGCCAGTTCAGGAGCGCCAGGTCGCGGTTCGGGAGCGCGTCGTCGATCACCTCCTTCAGCAGCAGCGCCGGGACGGCGCCGAGCGCGGAGGAGAAGAGGATCAGCGCCAGGACGCCGGCGAGCCGCCGCTTGTACGGGCCTGAAGAGCGCGACGATCCGGCGCAGGTAGGCGCGGCGCACCGCCCGGTCGGCTGGCCGCTCCGGCGGATCGTCGTAGTCGAAGGCGCGCGCTCGTCCTCGTGGCATCCGTGACAGCGTACGGACCGGTCAGCGCGCTGCGTCGACCCGCGCCTGCAGCTCCGCGGTCAGCGCCTTCGCCGCCGCGACCGTCGGCTGCTGCGGCTCGACCCGGATCGGCTCGCCGACGAAGAGCCGGATCCTCGGGAAGCCGATCCGGCCTCTCGACAGCGCCCGCCTCGTGCCGACGATCCGGACGGGCACGAGCGGGGCGCCGGTGAGGAGCGCGAGCCTGGCCGCGCCTCGCGTCCACGCACCTCCCTGGACGGTGCCCTGCGGGAAGAGCGCGACGCTCTCCCCTGCCCGCAGCAGCTCCTCGGCCCGACCGACCGAGAGCAGGTCGCGGCGGTCTCGGCGGATCGGGATCCCGCCGAGCGCGTCCATCAGCCACGCACCGGGGCGGTAGCGCCACAGCTCGACCTTGGCGAGGAAGTGGAGCGGCTGGCGCGCGGTGAGCGCGAGCAGCGGCGGGTCGAGCATCGACTCGTGGTTCGCCGCCACGATCACGGGGCCGGGCGGGACGGTGCCGACGATCTCGATCCGGTAGAGCAGGCGGGCGAGCGCGTGCACGACGCGGCGGATCGCGAGATACAGCCCTACGCGCAGAAGCCGTCGAGCTCCCCGGCGCACGAAGTCGCCGTAGCCGCGTGCGCCCGGCAGCGGCGAGCAAGCGAGCCGTCCTGCGGCGTCGCAGCGCGACGGCGTGGAAGCCGCGCACCACCGTCCGCTCGACCTCGGCCCCGAGCGCGCGGGCCCGGTCGGCCGCGGCCGCGGACATCGACGGCTTCACGCCCGGGATGCCGGGCAGAGGCGCGTCGAGCGAGCCGTGGACGATCGAGAGCCGCTTGCCGGCCAGCGGCGCGAGGTCGAGCTGCGGCGGCAGCCACGGGTTGACCCCGACCACGGCCTCGACCGCAGGCGACGCGGCGTTGCGGACGGCGACGACTGCCGCCCATCGAGAAGGCGAGCAGCGCAATTCGCTCGGCACCGGCGTCGCGCGCCGCCTCGAGCGCGGCCCGGCCGTCCTCGACGCACAGGTCGAGCCGCTGCCAGGACTTGATCCGGTAGCGCACCTCGAGGAAGCCCAGGGCGGGGAAGTGGCCCGCGAGGTGCCGCACGAGCCACTCGACGGAGGCGCTCCAGGTCCCCGGGACCTCGGCGGCGGTGCCGCCGTTCACGCAGACGACGGCGCCGCCCTCGGGCGACCCGGTCCAGCGTGCCTCCGCTCCGCTGGCGAGGGGGAAGGTCAACGCGTGTCGGCTAGCGGACGACGAAGACCCGGCTGACGAGCATCGTGCTCCGGCGCGGGTTCATGCTCGCGCGCAGCCGCACGGCGTAGACGTAGCGACCCGGGCGGAGCGACCGCCGCGGGAACTGCAGCCGCGGCTTGTAGGCGGCGCGAACGCGTCCGATCGTCGTCACGACCGCGCCCACCGACTTCTTCGACGCCAGCCGGCGTACGGTTGCGGCCGGCGTCGCGGCCGGGAAGATCGCGGCGACGTACGACGCCTCCTCGGCGGCGGTGACGTTGAAGCCCCAGCTCTTCCGCAGCTTCGACGCCTGCCCGTTGCCGAGCCCGAACTGCGCCCGCGACCCGAGCACGCGGGTGGCGTGGCTCCAGCGGACGTACTTCCCGCCGGCGCAGCCCCGCTTGGCGCGGGTGACCGCAGACTTGACCGCGGCGTACGCGGGGCGGGCGGAGCCGTCGGCCCGCCGGATGCCCGACTGGTAGCGCTCGAGGTCGGCGTCGTCGCGGAGGTGCAGCAGGTACAGCGCCGAGATGCTGCGGTCGCACGCCGCCATCGCGATCGCCTTGGCGTAGTTCGCGGCCTGCGCGCTCTCGCTCGTGGCGGCGGCGGTCTCGCGGCCGTGGTAGGCGGGGCGGCGGGCGGCCGGCACGGCGGCCTGCCAGCCGATCTCGTCGATCCGGAGCTTCAGCCCCTCATCGACGGTCGGCTGCGCCGTGCCCGCGAAGGCGTCCCAGAACGCCTGCTTGAGCCGCGCGATGTTGACGAGCCCGGCGCGCGGCCAGCGGTCGCCGGCGAGCACGGAGTCACGGTCCGAGCGCGGGTAGAGGTGCAGCCCGAGCTCGTCCATCAGCGGCAGCGTCCGCCCGCTCGCGCGGTACGCGAGGCCGAGGTCGCGCAGGAACCGGACGGGAGAGGTGGAGGCATTCGACGGCGCCAGCGGCAGGTCGTTGCCGCGCCCGGAGAGGCCGAGGCCGATGACGCGGATCGCCGGGTCGACGTCCTTCAGCGCGTCGTACGAGTGAGCGAGCAGGTTCACGTAGGCGGCGGCGGCGAGCGCGCGGCCGGTCGGCGAGTACTGCGGCCGCCAGAAGCGCGGCTGGTTCGGCTCGTTCCCGACCACGTACTCGTGCACCTGCGGGTATGCCTTCGCGAGCTTGGCCAGGAAGGCCGCGAAGTCCTCGGCCCCCTCCGGCCTCGAGCTGACGGCCGTCGGCCCGAGCGGATAGACGTGGAAGACGACCCGGATCCCCTTCGCCGTCGCCACCGGCAGCGAGCGGTCGAGGAAGCCGTCGTCGGCGATGTGCAGCGGCTTGTCCGGATCCCAGAGCACGGTGATCCGGTTCTCCGTCCCGCCCGCCGCGCGCAGGTCGGAGTAGTACGCGGCGCCGCCGTCCTCTGCGTACTTGCCGGCGTCGTCGGCGAAGCCGAAGCGGGCGGCCTGAGCCGCCGAGGCTGCGGCGAGCGCCGCTGTGGCCACGGCCGCAAGAAGCAGCCAGCGTTGGATGTTCACCCGATTTCCCATCACCCTCAGACCCCGAAGCGGCGCAGTATGGCAGGAACGACGGACACTCGCGGGAACACGCCCGAGGTGACGACTTCAACGGCGATCGACCGGTTCCTCGCTGCACCTGCGCTCGCGGAGTCGACGAGGCGGGCCTACGCGTCCGATCTGCGCGGCTTCGAGCGCTGGCTGACGGAGCGCGGCGCGACGGTCGAGGACGTCGACGTCCGCGTCCTGGTCGACTACGCGGCCGAGCTCGGGCGCGCGCGCAACGGCCTCGCCCCGGCCACGATCGCGCGGAAGCTCGCCGCCGTCCGCTCGTTCCTCCGCTACACGCTCGGGCCGACGCGCGTGCCCGAGGCGTCGCTGGCGCCGAAGCGGCCACAGCGCCTCCCGGAGGCGCCGCGGCGGGCGGAGGTGGAGGAGCTGATCGACTCGGTCGGCGGGGACGGGCCGCTCGGCCTGCGCAACCGTGCGCTCGTCGAGCTCGTCTACTCGGCCGGGCTCCGCAGCGCCGAGGCGGTGGCCCTCGACCTCGCCGACGTCGACTTCGAGCAGGAGCTCGTCCACGTCCGCGGCAAGGGCGGCAAGGAGCGCGTGGTGCCGCTGGGCGAGGAGGCCGCGCACGTGCTCGCCCGCTATCTCCGCGAGGGGCGGCCTGAGCTCGCGACCGGCGCGAACGACGCGCTCTTCCTCTCCGCGCGCGGCCGCCGCCTCGACACGAGCACGCTCCGACGCCTCCTCCCCCACCCGCACCGGCTGCGCCATTCGTTCGCGACGCACCTGCTCGAAGGCGGCGCCGATCTGCGCACGATCCAGGAGCTGCTCGGACACTCGTCGCTCTCGACCACGCAGGTGTACAGCCATGTGAGCGCGAAACGTCTGCGCAAGGTCTATGACCGAGCACATCCCCGATCCTGAGCTCGACGGCTTCCTCGCCCTCCTCGCGACCCGACGGGCGGCGCGGACGGTCGATGCGTACCGGCGCGACCTGCTGCAGCTCTCGGCGTGGCGCGGCGGTCCGGTCGGGCAGACGACGACCGAGGAGCTGGAGCGCTGGCTGGCCGAGCTGCGGGCGGCCGGCGTGGCCGCGTCGACGGTGGCGCGCCGGATCGCGGCACTGCGCTCGTTCTTCCGCCACCAGATGCTGCTCGGGGCGCGCGAGGACAATCCCGCCGCCGCGCTGCAGCTGCCGAAACGCTCCCGCCGGCTCCCGAAGACGCTCTCGCCGGGCGAAGCCGAGCGGCTGATCGACGCCGCGAACGGGACGACCCCGCGGGCGATGCGCGACCGCGCGCTCGTCGAGCTGATGTACGGTGCCGGCCTCCGCGTCAGCGAGGTGACGGGCCTGCACCGCCGCTCGGTCGACCTCGAGGAACGGATCGTGCGGGCGCTCGGCAAGGGCTCGAAGGAACGGCTCGTGCCGCTCGGCCGCCCTGCGGTCGAGGCGCTCCGACGCTACGTGGCGATGGGCCGCCCCCACCTCGACCGGCGCAACCGCCCCGAGCTCTTCCTCAACGCCCGCGGTGGGCCGCTCACACGCGCGGGCGCGTTCCTGATCCTGCGGCGGCTCGCCGAGAAGGCGGGGCTCGACCCGCAGCGCGTGCACCCGCACCTGCTCCGCCATTCGTTCGCGACGCATCTGCTCGAGGGCGGCGCCGACCTGCGCAGTGTCCAGGAGATGCTCGGGCACGCCGACCTCTCCACTACCGAGCTCTACACGCACGTATCCGATCGAAGGCGTCGGGAGTTGTACTTCCAAGCGCATCCACATGCGCGGAGAGGTACGACCCTCAAAAGGACGTCTTCAGATGACGCTTGACCCTCAGATCGTCACCTTCGCGGCACTCGCAATGGCGATCGGCTGGACGATGACCTTCTCCGGCCTGACGAAGCACGCGCTCGAGCTGAAGCGCCGCCGGCGCATCTGCCCGTCGTGCGGCCGCAACATCAGCGGCGCGGTCTGCCGCGAGCACTGAAGCGCTAGTTGCTGTCAGCAACAAGCGTCGGCTCGGCCGCTGGGCGGCTCTGAACGTCGCACTTAGTTGCTGACAGCAACTAAGTCACTCAGCGCGCGCTCGGCTTCCGCCGTGGGATCGACGAGCGTCACGTGCCCCAGCTTTCGGCCGGGTCGTGGCTCCTTGCCGTAGAGATGGAGGTGCGCGCCGGGCACGGCCAGCACGGCCTCCGACCGCGGCGTCGACCCGATCAGGTTGACCATCACCGAGCGGCGCGAGTCGGTCGGGCCGAGCGGCAGCCCGAGGATCGCGCGGAGGTGGTTCTCGAACTGGCTCGTGGCAGCGCCCTCGATCGTCCAGTGGCCGGTGTTGTGGACGCGCGGCGCGAACTCGTTCGCGAGCAAGCGGCCGCCGACGTCGAAGAGCTCGAGCGCGAGCACGCCGACGTAGCCGAGTGCGTCGAGCAGCCTGGCCGCGTGCTCCTCCGCATCCTGCTGCGGCGCAGCCTCGGCCGGCGAGCGCGACGTGCGCAGGATCCCGTCCTGGTGCACGTTCTCGACGAGCGGCCAGAAGCGCGTGTCCCCGTCGGCGCCCCGGACGGCCAGCAACGAGAGCTCGCGGTCGAACGAGACACGTTCCTCGAGGACATGGGAGGGTCCTGGCCCCTCCCATGTCTCCACCAGCCGTTGGCCCTTTCCGTCGTAGCCGAGGCGACGCGTCTTCAGGATCGCCGGGAACTGCTCGACCTCGGCGTCGATCCTCGGGGTCGGGATCCCGAGCCGGCGGAAGAGCTGCTTCTCGACGAGCCGGTCCTGCGAGGCCTCGAGCGCCGCTGCCCCGGGGACCGCGCCGACCCGCTCGGCCGCCCGCACCGGCACGTTCTCGAACTCGTAGGTGACGGCGGCGGCGCCGTCGGCGAGGCGGTCGAGCAGCTCCGGATCGTCGTACTCGCCCACGAGCAGCTCGCCGACCTCGGCAGCCGGCGCGTCCGGTGAGGGATCGAGGAAGCGAAAGGAGAGCCCGAGCGGGATCCCCGCGAGCGCGAGCATCCGCCCCAGCTGGCCACCGCCGATGACGCCGACGATCGACTTCGTTGCCGACAGCAACTACGTCGACGCGGCCGGGTCGGGATCGGCGAGGACCGACTCGGTCTGCTCGGCCCGATAGCGCGCGAGCCGCTCGCGGACGCCCTCGTCGGAGCGGGCGACGATCGCCGCGGCGAGCAGCGCCGCGTTCACCGCTCCCGCCCGGCCGATCGCGAGCGTCCCCACCGGCACGCCGGCGGGCATCTGCACGATCGAGAGCAACGAGTCCATCCCCTTCAGCGTCTTCGACTCGACCGGCACGCCGAGCACCGGCAGATTCGTCTTCGACGCGGCCATGCCGGGGAGGTGGGCGGCTCCCCCGGCGCCCGCGATCAGCACCTGCAGCCCGCGCTCCTCGGCCGACCCCGCGTACTCGAAGAGCAGGTCGGGCGTCCTGTGGGCGGAGACGACGCGCTGCTCGAACGGCACGTCGAGCGCCTCCAGCGTCTCACACGCGTGGCGCATGGTCTCCCAGTCGGAGCGCGAGCCCATGATCACGCCGACCAGCGGCGTCATCGCGTGTTCGCACGCTTCTGCAGCGCGAGCGCGACCGCCCTGGCCGTCTTGCGCAGCTCAGCGTCCTGCTCGTCGTCGTCGGCGAGGCCGTTCAGGATCAGGATCGTCTCGCGCTGGGGCGAGCCGTTCTTCAGCACGACGACTCCGAGGCGGCGCACGGCGAGGTTCGGGTCGTTGGAGGCGAGCTCGTGCAGCATCGCCCGCATCGAGTTGACGTCGCCGGGATGGTCTCGGGAGAGCCCCTCGAGCGCGATCAGGGCCGAGCCACGCGCGGCCGGGCTCTCGTCCTGGAGCCCGCGGCGCACGAGCTCGAGCTTCTGGCGGAAACGGAACTGGGCGATCGCCCGGTAGGCCTGCGCGCGGATCCGGTAGTCGGGGCTCCGAGCGGCGTGCTCCAGCTCCTCGTCCCACTCCTGGCGGAGCGTGGCGAGGCCCTTCTGGTCACCGGCCGCCGCGAGCTCGTCCGCACGCGCTGCGGCTTCGGCGAGCGTCATCCGATCGACGAGGCCGAGCGGGCGCCCGGGCCGACGTACCGCGCCGACGGCCGCACGAGCCTGCTCAGCTTCTTCTGCTCGAGGATGTGGGCCGACCAGCCGGCGGTGCGCGAGCACGCGAACATCGCCGGCGCCAGCTCCGGCGGGATCCCGGCGACGTCGAGCACGACGGCCGACCAGAACTCGACGTTGGTCTCGAGCGGGCGGTCGGGCGACTTCTTGCGCAGCGCCTCGAGCGCAGCCGCCTCCAGCCGGTCGGCGACGTCGTAGCGCGGCGCGCCCAGCTCCTTCGCGGTCTTCTTCAGCAGCCGCGCGCGCGGATCCTCGGCGCGGTAGACGCGGTGGCCGAAGCCCATCAGCCGCTCGCCCCGCTCGATCAGGCTCTGGACGTACTCGGCGGGGTCGCCGGACTCGGCGGCCGCGTCGAGCATCGGCAGCACCCGCGCGGGCGCGCCGCCGTGGAGCGGGCCGGAGAGCGCCCCGACGGCGGACGAGAGCGCCGCGGCGCAGTCGGAGCCGGTGGAGGCGGTGATCCGGGCGACGAAGGTGGAGGCGTTGAGCCCGTGCTCACAGGTGCAGATCCAGTAGGTGTCGAGCGCCTGCACGTGCTTGGGATCGGCCTCGCCGCGCCACTCGAGGAAGAAGCGCTCCGCCGTGGTCTCTCCCTGGGCGACGGTCTGCGGAGCGATCCGGTCGTCGTTGCCGTCCGCGATCCGGGCCGACTGGGCGGCGATCGAGATGAACTGCGCGGACAGGCGGCGCAGGTCCTCGCGCGCCTCGTCGTCGGTGATGTCGATCAGCTTCTTGACGCCCCACTCCGCTCCGAGGTGCGCTGTCACGGCCTGGAGGTCGGCCGGCGTGTTCCCGGTCAGGCCACCGCCCTCGTACGGCTCGGCGGCGGGCAGCCCGGGCGAAAAGCTCTCGTCCACGAGCAGGCCCCAGACCTGCTCGAAGCGATACGTGCCGACGAGCTCCTCGATGTCGACGCCGCGGTAGCGAAGCGCGCCGCCCTCGCGGTCGGGCTCGGCGATCTCGGTCTCGAACGCGACGACGCCCTCGAGACCCGGCTTGAACTCGTTGGTGCTCATCGCGCCGCCTCCACCGGATAGTCGCGCCGAGGCTCACCGACGTACTCGGCGCTCGGCCGGATGATCTTGCCGCCCGCGTGCTGTTCGAGCACGTGGGCCGCCTGGCCCGCGACCCTGCTCATCTGGAAGAGCGGGATGAAGAGGTCGGTCGGGATCCCGAGGTAGTGGTAGAGGACGCCGGAGTAGAGGTCGACGTTCGGCCAGAGACCCTTCTGCGCCTGCGCCTCGCGCTCGGCCGCCTGCGCGATCTCGAGGAAGTTCGGCTCGCCGTCGTCCGCGAACTGCTCCGACAGCCGCCGCAGGATCGGCGCGCGCGGATCCATCGCCCGGTAGAGGGGGTGGCCGAAGCCGTAGAGCGGCTTCTTCTCGACCAGTCGGCCGCGCACGCCCTCGGCGACGCCGTCCGGCGACCCGAACTCACGGAACATCGTCATCGCGGCCTGGTTGGCGCCGCCGTGCAGCGGGCCTTTCAGCGCGGAGACGGCGGCGACGATCGCCGAGTGCATGTCGGCGTTCGTGCCGGCGACGACGCGCGCCGTGAAGGTCGACGCGTTCATCTCGTGCTCGGCGTGCAGGATCATCGCGACCTCGAAGGCGCGCGCCTCGTCGGCGGTGGGAGCCTCGCCGCGCAGCATCGTCAGGAAGTTCTCGGCGTAGTCGAGCGAGGGGTCGGGATCGACCGCGGGCTCGCCGCGCCGGCGGCGCTCGTAGCGCGCCACGATCGTCGGCAGCTGCGCGATCAGCGACACGGCTTTCCGCAGCTCGTTGTCGCGGTCGATCGCGTCCTCGGCCGGGTCGGAGAACGAGAGGGCCGAGACGGCGGTACGCAGCGTCTCCATCGGCGACGCGTCCATCGCGTTCCCGTCGATGATCGTCGTGACCGCACGCGGCAGCTCGCGGGCGGCGGCCAGCCGCTCCTTGAAGGCGTCGAGCTCCTCGCTCCGGGGCAGGTCGCCCTCGAGCAGCAGGTACGCGACCTCCTCGTAGCTCGCGTGCTCCGCGAGGCCCGCGATGTCGTAGCCGCGGTACATGAGCACGCCCTCGTCGGGGTCGATCGAGCAGATGCTCGTCTCCGCGACGGAGACGCCGGAAAGCGCCACGGACTTCTTCGGGCCTGCCATCGCGCAGGACATTACCCGCAACGCCTGGCTCTGAACGGTCGGTAGAGTCCGCCGCCGAATGGCGCATCGCGTGACATTGATCCCCGGTGACGGCACCGGCCCCGAGCTCGCCGAGGCGACGCGCCGCGTGCTCGAGGCGACCGGCGTCGAGTTCGACTGGGACGTGCAGCACGCCGGCACCGACGTCATGGATCAGAACGGCGGCAACCCGCTGCCCGACCACGTGCTCGAGTCGATCCGCGCCAACGGGACGGCGCTGAAGGGGCCGATCACGACGCCCGGTCGGCGGCGGCTTCCGCTCGGTCAACGTCGGCCTGCGCAAGTCGCTCGACCTCTACGGCCAGGTGCGCCCGTGCAAGAGCTATCCGGGTGTCCGCTCCCGCTACGAGAACGTCGACCTGATCGTGATCCGCGAGAACACCGAGGATCTCTACGCCGGCGTCGAGTTCGAGGAGGGCACCGAGGACGCAGACGAGCTGCTGGACTGGCTCGGCCAGAAGGGCTACCCGAACGTCCGCCGCGACTCGGGGATCTCGATCAAGCCGATCTCCGAGACCGGGACGCGCCAGATCGTCCAGTTCGCCTTCGACTATGCGCGCCGCAACGGCCGCCGCAAGGTCACGGCCGTCCACAAGGCGAACATCATGAAGTTCACCGACGGGCTCTTCCTCCACGTCGCGCAGGACGTCGCCGCCGAGAACACGGACGTCGAGTTCGAGGAGCGGATCGTCGACAACCTCTCGATGCAGCTCGTGCAGCGGCCCGAGGAGTACGACGTCCTCGTGCTCCCGAACCTGTACGGCGACATCGTCTCCGACCTCTGCGCGGGCCTGATCGGCGGCCTCGGCCTCGCGCCGGGCGCCAACTTCGGCGCGAACGCGGCCGTCTTCGAGCCGACACACGGCTCGGCGCCGAAGTACACGGGCCAGAACAAGGTCAACCCGATGGCGATGATGCTCAGCGGGATGCTGATGCTCCGTCACCTCGACGAGGGCGACGCGGCCGGCCGGCTCGAGCAGGCGATCGCCGACGTGATCGCAGAGGGCGAGAGCGTCACCTACGACATGAAGCCGACCCGCGACGACCCGACGGCCGTCGGGACGAGCGAGGTTGCGGACGCGATCATCGAGAAGCTGGAGGTTCACGCGTGAGGCACAAGGTCACCGTCGTCGGCGCCGGCAACGTGGGCGCGACCTGCGCGCAGGAGCTGGCGCGGCGCGACTACGCGGACGTCGTCCTGGTCGACATCAAGGAGGGCCTGCCGCAGGGCAAGGCCCTCGACATCGACCAGGCGGCAGCCGTGCTCGGCTACGAGGCGAAGGTGACCGGTTCGAACGGCTACGAAGAGACGTCGGGATCCGAGGTGGTCGTGATCACGGCCGGGCTGCCGCGCCAGCCGGGGATGAGCCGCGACGACCTCGTGACGACGAACGAGAAGATCGTCGGCTCCGTCACCGAGCAGGTCGCCGCCGCGAGCCCGGACGCGATCGTCGTCGTCGTCTCGAACCCGCTCGACGCGATGTGCCATGTCGCCAAGACCGTCTCCGGCTGGCCGAAGGAGCGCGTCTTCGGGATGGCGGGGATCCTCGACACGGCGCGCTTCTCCACCTTCATCTCCTGGGAGACCGGGATGTCGATCAAAGACGTGACCGCGATGGTGCTCGGCGGCCACGGCGACCAGATGGTCCCGGTCGTCTCGGCGACGACTGTCGGCGGGATCCCGCTCCGCAAGCTCGTCGCGGAGGATCGGATCCAGGCGATGGTCGAGCGCACCGCGAAGGGCGGCGGCGAGCTCGTCAACCTGCTCGGCACCTCGGCCTGGTACGCGCCCGGGGCCGCAGCGGCGCAGATGGTCGATGCGATCGTCCTCGACGAGAAGCGCGTCCTGCCCTGCACCGCGTACCTCGAGGGCGAGTACGGGATCGACGGCCTCTACATGGGCGTGCCGGTCGTCCTGGGGTCGAACGGGATCGAACGCATCGTCGAGCTCGACCTCGACGACGCCGAGCAGCAGGCGCTGAAGGCCTCCGCGGACGCGGTCCGTGAGGTCGTCGCGGTGCTGACGGCCTAGGCCGTGGAGTCCGGCCTCCGCGGCCGTACCGCGATCGTCTGCGGCGCCTCTGCGGGGATCGGGCTCGGCTGCGCCGAGGCGCTCGCCGCCGAGGGGGCGAACGTCGTCATGTTCGCGCGCCGCGCCGACGTGCTCGAGCACGAGGCGGAGCGCCTGGGCGGCGTGGCCGTCACCGGCGATGTCAAGAATCCGAAGGACCTGGAGCGCCTCGTCGCCACCGCGGTCGAGCGCTTCGGCGGCGTCGACGTCCTCGTCCTCAACTCCGGCGGCCCGCCCCGCACGCGCTCGTTCGAGTTCTCCGACGAGCAGCTCGGCGACGCCGTCGAGCTGCTGCTGCGTGTCATCGATCAGACTCGTCAAGCTCTGCCTGCCGCACCTCGAAGCGAGCGGCAACGGCCGCGTGATCGCGATCACCTCGAGCGCGGTCAAGGAGCCGATCGAGACGCTCGCACTCTCGAGCGCCGTCCGCCCCGGCCTCGTCGGCTGGCTCAAGACCGCCTCCCGCGAGCTGGGCCCGAAGGGAATCACCGTCAACTCGGTCGCCCCCGGCCGCATCGACACCGAGCGGATCAAGGAGGTCTATCCCGACGGCCCGAGCGAGGAGGATCTGCAGACCATCCCGCTGCGCCGGCTCGGCACCGCCCGTGAGGTCGGCGACCTGGTCTGCTTCCTCGCCTCCGACCGCGCCGCCTACGTCACCGGTGCCGCGATCGGGGTCGACGGCGGGCTCCCGAGGGGCCTGTTGTGAGGCCGGGACACCGGTGAAGCCGCGCCGCCTGATCGTGGGCGGGCTCATCCTCGGCGCGCTCACCGTCGGCGCCGCGTGGGTCCTTCCGTCGGACAGCTATCTCCTGCTCCCCGACACGGCGAAGCCGCTCGCCGACAAGGTGGAGGTGGAGGGCGAGAAGCCGCATCCACCCGGCGGGATCTACTACGTCGACGTCGTCGTGCGCGAGGCGTCGCTGCTCGAGAAGGTAGCGTCGATGACCCGCCCCGACGGTGCCGACCTCGTTCCGGCGCAGTCGCTCGTGCCCCCCGGCTCGACGTTCCGCGAGCGCCGCCGGCAGAACCTGCGCCAAATGGACCGCTCCCAGGAGATCGCGGCCGCAGTCGCGCTTCGCGACCTCGGGTACGACGTCGAGGCGGAGCCGGAAGGCGCCCTTGTCGTCGCCGTCGCGGACGGCGCCCCCGCGGAGGGAAAGCTCCAGCCGACCGACCTGATCGTCGCGGTGGACGGCAAGGCCGTGCGCACTCCCGACGACCTACGCCGCCTGATCGGCACGCACGAGCCGGGCGAGAGCGTCCGACTCCGCGTGCGCCGTGGCACCGATGTCGAGGAGATCGAGGTCGGCACGATCGCCAGCACCGACGAGCCCGGCCGCCCGATCGTCGGCATCCAGGTCGAGCAGTCCGCCGACATCCGGCTCCCCATCGACGTCGAGATCGACCTCGCCGGCGTCGGCGGCCCCTCGGCCGGGCTCGCCTTCGCGCTCGACATCGTCGAGGAGCTGCGCGGGAACGTCGACCGCGGCCTCAAGGTGGCCGCGACGGGCGAGATCGAGCTCGACGGGGACGTCCTCCCGATCGGCGGCGTCAAGCAGAAGGTGATCGGCGCGCAGCGCTCCGGCGCGGATGTCTTCCTCGTCCCGGCTGGGGACAACGCGCGCGAGGCCCGCCGTCATGCAGGGGATTTGCGGATCATCCCTGTGGAGAGTTTTCGACAGGCGTTGCAAGCGCTGGCAACTGTCGAGAGAAAAGCCTAGTTAGCAGCGGTTTTCGGCGCCCGCGAATCCTCCGGAATTTGCAGTGTTTTCCTCGAAAGGGGGGTTGAAGCGTGCTCACCGGATCGCCACAATCCCCCGAGTCCGGAGGGGACGAGAAACGAGCAAGAGGGAAAATGGGCAAACGCGCTGAAGCAAATTGCAATGACTGCTACTTCCGCCGTGCAGGGCTGTGTGCTCTCCCCGGCAACTCCCCCTGTCCCACGTTCCGCCACGCGTCGGTGGGAGCGCTCGAGCCGCCCAAGCAGCCACGCCTCGTCCCCATTCCGGCAGTCGCGCCCGGCTTCGCCGCAGCGTAGGCTCTCCTCATGGAGTCGCCGCGCGACGAGTTCGACCAGAGCTGGCAGCCGCGCCTCTGGATCCGCGTCGGGCTGCTCGTGCTCATCGCGGGTTACCTGATCGCGTTCGTCGCGGGGAACGACGAGGAGGCATCGGTCGACTTCGTCTTCGGGCAGGCACGCACGTCGCTGATCTGGGTGATCCTGCTCTCGCTGCTCGCCGGCCTCGTCGGCGGCGTGCTGCTCTCGCAGCTGCACCGGCGCCGTCAGACGCGCAGGAGCGAGGCCAGTGTCGAGACGCCGGAGCCGATCTCCGACGGCGACGCGTAGCTGAAGGCGAGCCTGGCGGAGCGCTCGCCGCTGCCGTCGGGGAAGAAGTCCGAGCCCTTGACGAAGGAGACGCCCGCGGCCTCCGCCCGGGTGAGCAGGTCCGCCGCGTCGACCGGCAGATCGACCCAGAGGAAGTAGCCGCCTTCCGGCTGGCTCCAGGTCGCCTCGCCGGCCAGCTCGGCGCTCGAGCGCGCCGAGCATCGCGTCGCGGCGCAGCCGCAGCAGCCGCTTGATCCGCTCCAGGTTGGGCTCGAAGGCGCCGCGGTCGATCAGCTCGAACACCGTCGCCTGGGTGAGGAAGGGCGGCGAGATGTAGTTCGAGACGGCGCGCGCCTCGAGCCGGGCGGCGAGGCCGGCGGGCGCGGCGAACCAGCCGACGCGCACGCCGGGCGCCACGGTCTTCGAGAAGGAGGACGCGTAGGTGACGAGCTCGCCGCCTTCGAGCTCGTGCAGCGACGGCGGCGGCTCGCCCTCGTAGCGGACGAGCCCGTAGGGGTCGTCCTCCAGCACCGGCACGCCGTGCTCCTGCGCCAGCTCGACGACCCGTCGTCGGCGATCCGGTCGAGAGCGTGCGGCCACTCGGGTTCTGGAAGGTCGGGATCGTGTAGAGGAAGCTCGTCGCGCCGGCCCGGAGCTCGCGCTCGAGCGCGTCGGGGTCGAGCCCTTCACCGTCCATCGCGACCGGGACGACGTCGGCGCCGAGGCGGGCGAGGATCTTCAGCGGGCGGTCGTAGGTCGGCGCCTCGACGAGCACGCGGCCAGGGCGCTCGGCGAGCAGCTCCTCGGCGTAGAAGACGAAGCCCTGGAGGCCGCCGTTCGTGACGATCACTCGCCCGGGGTCGACGCCGTGACGGGCTCCGAGCCATTCCCGCAGCGGGCCGTAGCCGCCGCCGGGGCCGTAGGCGAGCACGCCGGGGTCGCCGACGACGGCCGCGCGGGCGCAGTCGGCGAGCAGCTCCGCATCCAGGCACTCGGGCGCCGGGGCGCCTCTGGCGAACGAGATCACGAATACACCCTATTGGCGGACGCGGCGGAGCCGACCCTGCTGCTACCGTGTTCCACATGGACGGCGTGGTGTCGTCCTGTGAGGTTTGTTCTTCTTCGGTTTTCCCTGTGCGTGAGCCAGGCGGTCGAGGCAGGCGGATCTCGACTTAACACGAAGGAGTCAACAACTCAATGCAGTCTTTCCTCGAGCTGGGTGTGTCCCCGCGCGTCGCGCAAGCGCTCGCCGAACGGGACATCCACGCTCCATTCAGAATTCAGGGCCTCGTCCTCCCGGACGCCCTCGCCGGCCGCGACGTGCTCGCGAAGTCGCCGACGGGCTCCGGCAAGACGCTCGCCTTCGCCGTTCCCATGGTCGAGCGGCTCAAGGGCACGGAGGCACGGCCGTCCGGCCTCATCCTCGTGCCGACGCGCGAGCTCGCCGCGCAGGTGACCGCCGAGATCGGCACGATCGCCCCCGCCCACGACCTCAGGGTCGCGGCGGTCTACGGCGGCGTCTCGATCGGCGCCCAGGCGAAGCTCTCGCGCGACGCGCACATCCTCGTCGCCACGCCCGGCCGGCTGCAGGACCTCGTCGAGCGCCGGATCGTCTCGCTCGACGGCGTCAGGATCCTCATCCTCGACGAGGCCGACCGGATGCTCGACATGGGCTTCCAGCCCCAGGTCGACCGGATCGTCGCCCGGCTGCCCAAGCAGCGGCAGACGATGTTCTTCTCGGCCACGCTCGACGGCAAGGTCGGGGAGCTCGCGAGCGCGTACACGCAGAACCCGTCGCGCTTCGAGGCGCAGCTGACCCCGGACCAGGAGCAGGGCGAGGTCGAGCACCGGTTCCTGCCGGTCACGGCCGACAACAAGGTCGAGACCCTCGCCGGCCTGCTGGCCGAGGAGCGCGGGCTCGCGCTCGTCTTCGTCCGCACCAAGCGCGGCGCCGACCGGCTCGTCCAGAAGCTCGCCCGCCACGACGTCTCGGCTGTGGCGATGCACGGCGACATGAACCAGAACCAGCGCGAGCGCGCGCTGAAGCGGTTCGAGAACGGCACGGTCAAGACGCTCGTCGCCACCGACGTGGCCGCCCGCGGCCTCGACCTCGACGACATCACGCACGTGATCAACTTCGATCCGCCGGAGGAGCACACCGCGTACGTCCACCGCGTCGGCCGCACGGGCCGCGCCGGGCGCAACGGCACGGGCGTCACGCTCGTCCTCCCGGAGCAGCAGGCCGAGGTCAGCCACGTCGCGCGCATGCTCGGCCACACGGAGACGTTCGTGAGCCAGGGCATGAAGGTCGCCCCGCCGCGGCTCGTCTACCAGTCGAAGCGGCGCAACTCGAAGTGGGGCCCGTCCCGGCCCCGCCGCAAGATCTAGCTCAGTCTTTCTGGGCTTCACCCCCGCGCGTCGCCCATCACGGGTGCGCGCGGGGGTACTCGCACCCGCCGGATAGATTCCGGCAGTGGACGCCGCGGCCCGCTCCGACATCGCCGACCTGTCGCTCGCGCCCGACGGCGAGCAGCGGATCCGCTGGGTCGCCAGGCACTCACCCGTCCTGAATCGGCTCGCGCGCGAGCGGCTCGCCGACGGTGCGCTGCGCGGCAGGCGCGTCGCCGTCGTCGTCCACCTCGAGGCCAAGACCGCCTACCTCGCGACGCTGCTCGCCGAGGCGGGGGCGCACGTGGTCGCCTCGGGCTCCAACCCCGGCTCGACGCAGGACGCGATCTGCGCGGCGCTCGTCGAGCGCGGGATCGAGGTGCACGCGCGGCACGGTGCCTCGCGCGAGCAGTTCGACGCCGACCTGCTCGCCGTGGCGGACACGAAGCCCGAGATCGTCGTCGACGACGGCGCCGAGCTGACCGCACGGATCGTCGAGCACCGGCCCGACGTCGCGGCCGGGCTCGCTGGCATCACCGAGGAGACGACGACGGGGGTCGCCCGGCTGCGGACGATGGAGGCCGCCGGCAGGCTCACGTTCCCCGCGATCGCGGCGAACGACGCGCTCTGCAAGCACCTCTTCGACAACCGCTACGGCACGGGGCAGTCGACCCTGGCGGCGATCGACCGGCTCACGAACCTCAGCTTCTCCGGACGCGCGTTCTGCATCGTGGGCTACGGCTGGGTCGGCAAGGGCCTCGCCCGCGCGGCCCGCGGCTCCGGCGGACGCGTCAGCGTCGTCGAGATCGACCCCGTCGCGGCCCTCGAGGCGCACATGGACGGCCATCGCGTGGCGTCGCTCGAGGAAGCGCTGCCCGACGCGGACGTCCTGATCTCCGCGACCGGCGCGATCGACTGCGTGCCCGGCGGACGCGCTCAGGCACCTCAAGGACGGCGTGCTGATCGCGAACGGCGGTCACCACGAGCGCGAGGTCGCGATCGACGGCCTCTCGCCCGGCGAAGAGGTGCGGCCGGGCGTGACCGCACACGCCCTGCCCGGCGGCGGCCACGCGTACGTGCTCGCCGAAGGCCGCCAGACGAACGTCGCCGGCGGCGACGGCCATCCGGTCGAGATCATGGATCTCTCGTTCTCCGTGCAGGCGCTCTCCGCGCACCTGCTCGCGCACGGAGGCCTCGAGCCGGGGCTGCAGCGCTTTCCCGACGAGCTCGACCGCGAGATCGCCCGGACGAAGCTCGCGACGCTCGGCCTCTCGCTCGCCCAGCCGACGGCGAAGCAGCGCGAGTTCGAGTCCCGCTGGTCCGTCTAGGACACGCGCCTGCGAGCCGTGTCGGGGCCAGGACCCCACACGGCCGCAACGGCCTCGTCCGAGAAGGCTTCAGCGGCAGAGGAGGGCGACTCGAGCCCGAAGCCACGCCGGACGCGATCGACGTCGTCGAATCAGCCGCGCGCGACCTCGGCGACGAGCTCGGCAGCCTCGGTCGGCGAGGTGCCGACGCGGATGCCCTTCGCCTCGAGCGCCTCCTTCTTGCCCTGCGCGGTGCCGGACGAGCCGGA
Source organism: uncultured Gaiellaceae bacterium (assembly GCA_963827015.1). GTDB lineage: Bacteria > Actinomycetota > Thermoleophilia > Gaiellales > Gaiellaceae > Gaiellasilicea. Next base: position 118,696 of record CAWGZI010000004.1, read on the forward strand.
GATGATCGCGCCGGCGTGGCCCATCGTCTTGCCGGGCGGCGCTGTGAAGCCTGCGATGTAGGCGACGACGGGCTTCGTCATCGTCTCCTCGATGAACGCCGCCGCCTTCTCCTCCTCGTCGCCGCCGATCTCGCCGACCATGACCACGTACTCGGTCTGGGGGTCGTCCTGGAACTTCGCCAGCACGTCGATGAACGAGGAGCCGACGATCGGGTCGCCGCCGATGCCGACGATGGTCGAGTTGCCGAGCCCCATCTGCGTCAGCTCGTGGCCGATCTGGTACGTCAGCGTCCCCGAGCGCGAGACGAGGCCGATGTTCCCCTCGGCGAAGATCTCGGCCGGGATGATCCCGACGTTCGCCTTGCCGGGCGAGAGCGCGCCGGGGCAGTTCGGCCCGAGCATCGTCACGCCTTTCGGCCGGACGTACGTATAGAGCTCGAGCATCTCGTGTGCCGGCAGGCCCTCGGCGATGCAGATCACCGTCTCGATACCGGCGTCGACCGCCTCGTAGATCGCATCGGCGGCGAACCGCGCCGGGACGAAGACCATCGTCGTGTTCGCGCCGGTCTCCTCGATCGCGTCGAACACGGTGTCGAAGACCGGGATCCCCTCGACGTCCTGGCCGCCCTTGCCCGGCGTGACGCCGGCGACGACCTGCGTGCCGTAGCGCTTGTTCCGCAGCCCGTGGAACGATCCCTCCGAGCCGGTCAGGCCCTGGACGACGAGCTTCGTCTCCTTGTCGACGACGATCGCCACGGCTAGCGCTTCCTCGCCTTCAGGACGAGCTTCGTGTCCACGTACTCCTCGCCCTCGATCTGCGCGCCGAGCAGCTCCTTCACGCGCGGGCGGTCGTCGTCCGGCGTCCCGGAGCGGTCGAGCCACTCCTCGAGCGGGTGCCGCTTCTCGAACTCCTCGACCTGCTCGACCGCCAGGCCCGCAGCCTCGAGCATGTCCTGCCACTCCTCCCGCGAGTACGAGCGGACGTGGGTGGGGTCGCGCAGCTTCTCCGCCTCCTCGACCTCCTCGCTGACGTAGAGCGTGTCCTCGACGACGACGAGCGCATTCGAGACGCGCGCCATCTCCGCGACGGCGGCCGAGATGTCGTCGAAGTGGTGCGGCGCGATCCGCGAGACCACGAGGTCGAAGGCCCCGTCGGCGAACGGGAGATCCTCGGCGCGGCAGATCACGTCGGGCTGCATCCCCGGCGCGGGGTCGGCGCTGACGACCTGGAGGCCGGCGTCGCGCAGCCGCCGAGCCACGTGGCCGCCGCCGGTGGCGACGTCGAGCACGGTGCGGGAGCCCTCCGCCCAGCGCACGATCAGATCGAGGTCGGCGCCTTCGCGCTGCTCGGGCGCGTTGCGGTAGGCCTCGGCACGGGTGCTCCAATCGCTCATCGCGCGAGCTCCACGGCCTTGCGCGCTCCGTCGAGCATCGTCGCCTCGACGTGGAGTCCTTGGGGCGCCGCGTCTGCGAGCACCTTGCGGCCCTCCTCGGCGTTGGTGCCGTCGAGCCGGACGACAATGGGCTGCTCGATCGTCATCCGCTCGAGCGCCGCGAGGATGCCGCGCGCGACCTCGTCGCAGCGCGTGATCCCGCCGAAGATGTTGAAGAAGATCGACTTCACCTGCGGGTCGCGCGTGATCACCTCGAGCGCGTCGACCACGCCCTCCGCGTCGCCACCGCCGCCGAGGTCGCAGAAGTTCGCGGGCGTGCCGCCGACGAGCGCGATCACGTCGAGCGTCGACATCACGAGCCCGGCGCCGTTGCCGAGAATGCCGACCTCGCCGTCGAGCTTCACGTAGGTGACGCCCTTCTCGCGCGCCAGCGCCTCGAGCGGGTCGGCCGCCTCGACGTCGCGCATCTCCGCGATGTCCGCGTGCTTGTAGAGCGCGTTGTCGTCGACGGTGAACTTGGAGTCCAGCGCCTTGACCTCGCCGTCGGGCGTCACGATCAGCGGGTTGATCTCGCAGAGCATGGCGTCGTTGGAGACGAAGGCGTCGTACAGCTTCCCCACGATCGCGGCGATCTGCTTCTGCTCGTTCGGGTCCTCGACGCCCGCGCCGTAGATCAGCCGCCGCGCCTGCCAGGGCTGGAAGCCCTCGAGCGGGTCGACGTGGAGCCGGACGAGCGCCTCGGGCGTCTTCTCCGCGACCTCCTCGATGTCCATCCCGCCCTGCGTCGTGAACATGAAGAGCGGCTTCTTGACGCCGCGGTCGAACGTGATCGAGAGGTAGTACTCCTTCTCGATGTCGGACGCCTGCTCGATCCAGAGCGTGCGGACGACATGGCCGCGGATGTCGAGGCCGAGGATCTCCCGCGCCTTGGCCTCCGCGTCGGCGGGGTCGTCGGCGAGCTTGATCCCGCCCGCCTTCCCGCGCCCGCCGGTGAGCACCTGGGCCTTGACGACCACCGGCCCGCCCAGCTCCTCCGCCGCCGCGCGCGCCTCCTCGGGCGTCTTCGCGGGCCGCCCCTCCGAGACCGGGATGCCCGCGCGCTTGAAGAGCTGCTTGCCCTGATACTCGTAGAGGTCCAAAGCGGTGGCGACTCTACCTGCGTAGATTGGCGAGGTGCGCCGGACCTTGCCGCTGCTCGCCGTCCTGTTCCTGGTCGGGTGCGGACGGGTCGAGTCGAAGCCGCTGGAGCCCGCTCAGGCGGCCGAGCCCCAGCACGCGGAGCTCGGCTGGACGGAGAGCCATCCCGCCGCCGTCGGGACGCGACTCGTCTTCGAGGTCGCCGCGCTGGAGGTGACGACCGAGGGCTGGTCTGCGGCGATCAGCGTCACCAACCGGACCGAGTACGACTTCGAGATCGACACGGGGCCGGGCGGCTACAGCTTCGGCCTGATGCTGTTCGCGACCGGCGACCTGAAGGAGGTCGAGGAGGCGAACCGGGAAGGGCGGCTGCCGCCGGTCCGGAAGGCGACGAGGATCGAGCCGGCGCCACCTCAGACCCTGCGCCCGGGCGTCACCTGGAGCGCGACGCTCAGCGCGCCGGGCTCGCTGCCGGACGGCAGCTGGGTCCGCGTCGTCTTCGGCACCTTCCTCGGCATGGGCGACGTCCCGGTCGAGTTCACCCGCGTCGTCTGGTTCACCGATCACGCGCACCAGCTCTAGCTCGCCTAGTAGTCTCCGCGCCTCCTAGGTCATGCCGTCGAAGGAGGAACGATGGACGAGCAGAGCACGACGCTGAAGGACGACGAGATCCTGACCGTCGAGGACGACGAGGTCGGGCAGATCTCGGCGGATGCCGACGGCGACGACACGGACACCACGGATGGCGATTCCAGCGACGCCGACGCGGACGACTCCGACTCGGACGCCGCCTAGTCCGGCAGCTCTCGCTCGCGCGATCGAGCCGCTCGAAGTCGAGCGGTTCCTCGCCGAGCACTGGGAGCGGAAGCCGCTCGCCGTCCCGCGCGCCGAGGAGGGGCGCTTCGACGACCTTCTCGCCGTGCGGGACGTCGAGCGGCTGCTGACGGAGACCGCGATCCGCACGCCGGCCTTCCGGCTGGTCAAGGCAGGCGAGACCGTCGCCGGGTACACGCACGACCTCTCCTGGCGGCCGGCGCCGTTCACCGGGGTCGCCGACGTCGCGCGAGTGCTCGAGGAGTTCGAGCGCGGGGCGACGATCGTCCTCCAGGGCCTCCACCACAACTGGCTGCCGCTCGCCCGTTACTGCCGCCACGTCGAGGCGTACCTCGGGCATCCCGTGCAGGCGAACGCGTACTTCACCCCGGCCGGGTCGCAGGGCCTGCCCGTGCACCACGACACGCACGAGGTGATCACGCTCCAGATCGCAGGCACGAAGCGCTGGCTCGTCTACGAGCCGGCGCTCGAGCTGCCGCTGAAGAACCAGCGCTACCGCTCGGCGCTCGGAGAGCCCGGCGAGCCGGTGCTCGACGTGACCGCCCGCGCCGGTGACACGCTCTACCTGCCGCGTGGCTGGTTGCACCAGGCGATGACGACCGACACCGACTCGCTGCACATCACGGTCGGCATCAACGTCAGACGCTGGGTCGACGAGGCGCGTGCCGCGCTGGACGAAGCCGAGGCGGACGTGTCCTTCCGCCGCGCGATCGACGCGGACGAGCCGCCGACCCTGCCCGAGCTCGACCCCGACGCCGTCCGCGCACGGGCGCGCGAGCGCTTCGTCCGCACCCGCCGCCCGATCCTGGACGGCCAGCTGTCGGAGCTGCGGGCGCTGCCCCGGCTGACCGTCGAGGACGAGCTCGAGCGGCGCGACACGGTGATCGCCGACCTGGACGGGACGACGCTGACCTTCGAGGGGAAGACGCTGCGCCTGCCGTCGCGGCTCGCACCCGAGCTCGAGTTCCTGGTCGGCGTCGAGCGGCCTTTCCGGGCCTCGGAGCTGGCCGGCGACCTCGACGACGAGGGCCGGCTCGTGCTCGTCAGGCGGCTGGTGCGCGAAGGATTTCTGCGACGTAGCGCTTCGGCCGGCTGAGCCGGGCGGTCGAGCAGGTGAGGTGGGTGAACGGGCCCTCCTCGACGTGCACCGCGACCTCGTGAACCGCATCCGCGGCGGCGACGACGGCCCGCCAACGATCCTCGTCCGTAGCGATCGAGCGCACGATCACGTCGTCGACCCCGGTCAGGCCGCCCGCCTCGCGGACGGCGAGCTCGGCGGCCTGGGCCGCGAAGCCGTAGCACGAGCGGCCGCGATAGAGCGGTAGGTGCACCCGGCGCTCGAGCGCCGCCTCCACCACCGCCCAGGCCTCCGCCGGCTCGACGCGGCCGTAGTAGACGCCGTCGGCGAGGACGACGACGTTGCCGGCGAAGCGGTCGCCGCCGACGTGCGAGGACTGCCACACCCACTCGTCCTCGACCTGCTCGCGCACGGCGTCGTAGAGCGGGCGGCCGAACTTGGCGCAGCAGCGGTCGTGCTTGCCGTGCGTGCAGACGAGGAAGAGCGGGTGGTCGACCGGTCGTCCCGCAGCTGCGAGGTCGACCCCGAGGAGGTCGTCGTACCGCTCGAGCTCGAGGCAGCGGAGCTGTCGCTCCGTGCGCGTGGAGCGCGCGACGTAGGCGACGAGCCCGTGGCGGCTGCGGCGCTCCGCGCGGCGGATGAAGAGGATCCGCGTGTGCGGCAGGCGCCGCCGCGCCTCGACGAGGTGCTCCTTCACGGCCGCATTGAGGGTCGAGCCGTCGACGGCGTCGTGCGCCCAGAGACCGCGGTACTCGATCAGGATCCAGTTGTCGACCCGGCTCGCGGTGGCGTGGAGCGCCTCGGCGTGCGCGCGGCTCGTCTCCGCGCAGAGCGGCCGCGTCGAGTCAGGCCTCGTCGGCGACGACACGGCAGATCACCTGCCCGTTCGCGACCGCGTCGCCCGCCGCGACCGACACGTCCGCAACGGTGCCCGCGCGGTGCGCCGCGATCTCGTTCTCCATCTTCATCGCCTCGACGACGCAGATCACCGTCCCCGGGTCGACGATGTCGCCGTCGGTGACGTCCACCTTCAGCACCGTCCCCTGCATCGGGCTGACGACGGAGTCGCTGCCGGCGCCGCTGCGGCCGGACGCCTCTCGCTCACGCCGGCGCCGAGCCAGCTCGAGCCAGGGCGGCTCGGGCTCGAGCAGGGTGACGTCGTAGCGCCGGCCGCCGACCTCGACCGCGGTCGTGCGCGGGCGCAGGGCGCGGCCGTCGAGATAGTTGCTGTCAGCAACTTGATCATTTGTCAACGCAGCGGCCCGGGTGGCGAGCTCCTCCGACTCCACGAGGCCGTGGCCCGTCCCACCGGCGATGAACTCCGGATGCGAGAGCAGGGCGCGGTGGAAGCCGAGCAGCGTCGGCAGCCCACCGATCTCGAACTCGTCGAGGGCGCGCAGCATCCGCAACCGGGCGTGCTCGCGGTCGCCGGCGTGGACGATCAGCTTCGCGATCATCGGGTCGTAGAGGCCGCTGATCTCGGAGCCGGCGACGACGCCGGAGTCGACGCGGACACCGGGTCCGGCGGGCTCCCGGTAGGCCGTGATCCGTCCGGGCGCCGGCAGGAAGCCGCTCGAGACGTCCTCGGCGTTGATCCGGCACTCGATCGAGTGGCCGCGCAGGACGACGTCCTCCTGCCGCACCGAGAGCGGCTCGCCGGCTGCGATCAGCACCTGCTCGCGGACGAGGTCGATCCCGGTCACCTCCTCCGTGACCGTGTGCTCGACCTGGATCCGCGTGTTCATCTCCATGAAGTAGTAGGAGCCGTCGGCGGTCAGCAGCCCCTCGATCGTCCCGGCCGACCGGTACCCGGCGGCGCGCGCCGCGTCGACCGCGATCCGACCGATCCGCTCGCGCAGCTCGGCGTCGACCGCCGGCGAGGGTGTCTCCTCGATCAGCTTCTGGTGGCGCCGCTGGATCGTGCAGTCGCGCTCGCCGAGGTGGATGACGTTGCCGTGGGCATCCGCGAGCACCTGCACCTCGACGTGGCGCGGATCCTCGAGGTAGCGCTCGACGTAAACCCGCCCGTCGGCGAAGTACTTCTCCCCCTCGCGCTGCGCCGACTCGAACGCGCGCTGCGCCTCGTCGGGCGAGGCGACGAGCTTCATCCCCTTGCCGCCGCCGCCGGCCGCGGCCTTGACGATCAGCGGGTAGCCGACCTCCTCGCCGAGCCGCAGCACCTCCGCGACGGTCTCGACCGGCTCGGTCGCACCGGGGATGATCGGTACGCCTGCGGCCTGCATCGCCGTGCGCGCCTCCGTCTTCGAGCCCATCAGCTCGATCGCCGCGCTCGGCGGGCCGATCCACGTCAGCCCGGCGTCCTCGACGGCGCGAGCGAAGGCGGCGTTCTCGGCGAGAAAGCCGTAACCGGGATGGATCGCCTCCGCCCCCGAGCGACGCGGCCGCGTCGAGCACCCGCTCGCCGGCGAGGTAGCTCTCGGCGGCCGGCCCCGGACCGATCAGGAAGGCCTCGTCCGCGACGCGGGTGTGCAGCGCGTCACGGTCCGCCTCGGAGTAGACGGCGACCGAGCTGATCCCGAGCTCGCGGAGCGTCCGGAAGATCCGGATCGCGATTTCGCCGCGGTTCGCGACCAGCACTTTCGAGGGCAGCGGCATGGCGCCGCGTATTCTCACGGAACCGGTGTCGCTCCCCGACCAGTTGACCGTCGCCCGCGCCGCCTCGGTGCCGCTCGTCGTGCTCCTCTACGCCTGGGAGCTGCCGCACAACGAGTACTGGGCGACGGCGCTCTTCTGCGTCGCGATGGCGACGGACTGGTTCGACGGCCGGATCGCACGGCGTCGTGGCGTCACCTCGCAGATCGGGTCGCTGCTCGACCCGATCGCCGACAAGGTGCTCGTGCTCGCCGTGCTCGTGATGCTGATCGAGGACGGGATCTGGCCCGGCTGGATGGTCGCCGCGATCGTCGCGCGCGAGCTCCTGATCTCGGGGCTGCGGCTGGCGGCGATCGAGCGCGGGGTCGTGATCGCGGCCCGCGACCTCGGCAAGCTGAAGACGTGGGCGCAAGCGGTTGCCGCCGCGCTCGGAGGCTTCGCGGCGGCGGGTGCGTGGGACGACAGCGTGGGCTGGTGGGCGCTGCTGGTCGCGCTCGTGCTCACCTGGGTCTCCGGCCTCGACTACGCCAGGGCGGCACCGCGACTGCTGCGCGGCACGACGGCCTAGACGGAGCCCGTCAGGCGGTCTGGCGCGACTGGCACCAGTCGCCGAACGCGGCCCAGGCGCTCAGGTAGCCGGCGAGCTGCGTCAGCCCGCGCGCGACCTCGACCTTGATCGAGATGACGCAGATCGGGCAGAACGGCTCTTCGGCAGACCGGGCGGGGTGATCTCCACAGCGACAGCACATGCCTCTAGAACGCCGCCGGTTACGGAACGGTTACGGGTGGAGCTCGCCGTCCTCGACGCCCTCGAGCAGTGCCGTCGCGGCCCAGCCCTCGTCCTTGTCGACCGTCTCGGCGAGGGCGGCGAGAATCGCGGCTCGATCCTCCGCCGAGGGCTCCGGATCGATCTTCGCGGGCATCGCGCCGTAGCCTAGCCGGGCACCACTTGTGACACCGCTCACGTGAAATCACCCCTTCGAGGGATTACGTCCCCCGGACCGGCGTTCATCATCCCGGGTCCTGACGATCCCGCCAACGGAGGGCACGGAAATGCTGCAGTGGAGGAACACACGTCTCGTCGGAGTTCTGGTCGCCCTGGGCGCACTCGCCCTGGCGATCGGGAACTGGGGCTGGGACAGCTTCACGTGGGGCTGGTAGGGACCACCTTGTGAGCACGGGGGCGAAGATGCCCCCGCGGCTCGCGGCGGTCGTGCTGCCGGTCGCGGTCGTGGGCTTTGCGGTCGCCGCAGCGGCCGCGGTCTCGTTCGCGATCTCTGCACGCGATCTCGCGACGCTCGCGGGGATCGCGGGGTTGCTGGCGGCGTCGACGCTCGCCGAGCGCTACCCCGTGCCGCTGGACGGGATCGACACCGGCGGCGTCTCGCTCGGCTTCGTCTTCTGCACCGCGGCGATCGTGCTCTACGGCTGGGAAGCCGGTGTCGTCGTCGGGATGGCGGCGCCGATCATGCACGTGCTCGAGCACCGGCCGCCGATCCGGGTCGTCTACAACGCCTCCGTGATGTCGATGGCCGCGGCCGTCTCCGGCGCGGCAATCGCACCCCTGCGCGGGCACGAGGCGGGACTCGTCTTCGGACAGGTCCTCGTCGCGGCTCTCGCCTTCTACAGCGTCAACCTGCTCCTGATCAGCCTCGTCGTCGGCGTCAGCTCGCGGAAGCCGTTCCTGAGCGTGACGCGGACGAGCATCTCGGTCACGGCGATGCCCTTCGCGCTGATGGCGTCGGCGGCGCTGATGCTCGTGATCCTCTGGCAGCGCTCGCCGTTCCTGTCGGCCGCGCTCGTCGGCCCGCTGCTTGCGATCGCGCTCTACCAGCGCTCGACCTTCCGCGAGCTGCGGGCGATGCGGCTGGCGCTCACCGACCCCCTGACCCAGCTCGGCAACCACCGCCACTTCCACGACCGGCTCGAGCGCGAGCTCGCCGACTCGCAGGCGCAGGGCTATCCGCTCAGCCTCTGCCTCGTGGACATCGACGACTTCAAGCGGATCAACGACCGCTTCGGGCATCCGGGCGGCGACAAGGTGCTGGCGCAGCTGGCGACGAACCTCCGCCAGGGCGGCGAGGCGTTCCGGCTGGGCGGCGACGAGTTCGCGATCCTCCTCCCCGGCCGCGACGAGGACGGCGCGCGCATCGCCGCCGAGGCGATCATCGAGCGGATCGCAGCCGCCGAGCTGCAGCCCGCCGGCGCCGGTCACCGTCAGCGCCGGGATCGCGACCGCCCCGCTCGACGACCTCGACCGGGACGAGCTCGTCCGCCGCGCCGACAGCGCCCTCTACTGGGCGAAGGAGTACGGCAAGAACCAGACCCGCGTCTACCGGCCGGACGTGGTCGAGATCGCCGAGCTGAAGCGGCTGGCCGCCGGCCCCGACCGGGCCGCGCGCTTCCGCGCCGCCGCGAGCCTTGCGAAGGCCGTCGACGCGCGCGACGCCTACACCGGCTCGCACTCCGAGCGCGTCTCGGACCTCGCCGCCCGGATCGCGACCCGCCTCGGCGTCGATCGCGAGCACGTCGAGCTGACACGCCTCGCCGCCAGCCTGCACGACCTCGGCAAGCTCGCGATCCCGGAGGAGATCCTCCGCAAGCCCGGGCCGCTCTCCGAGACGGAGCGGCTCGTGCTCGAGCGCCACCCGCAGATCGGCTACCGGATGCTCGAGAGCCTCGGCGTCGACCCGGTCGCGGACTGGGTTCTCCACCACCACGAGCGCTGGGACGGCACCGGTTACCCCGACGCGCTCGGCGGCGAGGAGATCCCGCTCGGCGCGCGCATCATCTTCGTCGCCGACGCCTACGACGCGATGACCTCCGACCGCGTCTACCGCGGCCGGCTCACCGACGACGAGGCGATCGCGGAGCTGGCGCGCTGCTCGGGCACGCAGTTCGACCCCGAGGTCGTCGCCGCGCTCGCCGACGAGCTCGGGATCGCCGACGCGGCCTGGGCCGCGACCGCGGTCCCGGCCTAGCTCAGCGGCACCAGCCTGGACGCGGTCGCCTTGAAGGAGGCGACGACGGCGTCGCCCTCGCGCAGGCCCAGCCGCTCGGCCGAGGCGCTCGTCACCTCGGCCGTCAGCGGGCCGACGCGAATGCGGACGCGGTTGCCGAGGGCCACGAGCGAGCGGACCTCGCCGCGGAGGTGGTTCACCGCCGAGTCGGTCGGCTCGACGCGCGCGAGCGCGACCTCCCAGGGGTAGACGGCGAGGCCGACGCGGCCGGTGCCCGCGTCGGTCGAGTACGCGACGCTCCCGTCGTCGAGCACGACCTCGGTCAGCCCGTCCGGTCCCGGCAGCGCGATCCCGTGCAGCAGGTTGGCGCCGGTGAAGCTCGCGACGAAGGCGTCGGCGGGTGCCGCGAGCAGCTCGGCGGCGGTCCCGAGCTGCAGGATCCGGCCGCCGACGATGACGCCGACACGGTCCGCGAGCGCGGCGGCGTCCTCGAAGTCGTGCGTGACGAGCAGGGTCGGGAGCCCGAGCTCGGCGAGCAGCTCCGCCGAGCTCGCCTCGCACGATCGCGCGCGTGTGGGCGTCGAGCGCCGAGAGCGGCTCGTCGAGCAGCAGCACGGCGGGGTCGCGGGCGAGCGCGCGGGCGAGCGCGACGCGCTGGCGCTCGCCGCCGGAGAGGTCGACCGGGGCGCGCGTCCGGCGAGGTGCGAGATCCGGAAGCGCTCGAGCAGCTCGTCGACCCGCTCGCGGCCGCCGAAGGCGACGTTGCGGCGCACGTCCAGATGCGGGAAGAGCGCGTACTCCTGGAAGACGAGCCCGACCGAGCGGCGCTCGGGCGGCAGGTCGACACCCGCCTCGGTGTCGAGCCAGGCCGCCCCGCCGAGCGCCACTCTGCCCCGTTCGGGCCGCAACAGCCCGGCGATCGCGCGCAGCACGCTCGACTTGCCGGCTCCCGACGGGCCGACGAGCGCGAGCGTCTCGCGCCCGAGCGTCGCCGCTACCGAGAGGCGAAAGGAGCGAAGAGGGTGGTCGAGGGCGAGTTCGAGCGTGTCCATGGCGGCACGAGCTTGACGGCGAGGAGGAGGAAGGCGCTGACGACGACCAGCTCGGCGCCGATCGCGAGCGCGACGTCGAAGTCGGCGTCGAACTGCTCGTAGACGGCGAGCGACAGCGTCTGCGTGTAGCCCTGGATCGAGCCGGCGAACATGATCGTGGCGCCGAACTCGCCGATCCCGCGGGCGAAGGAGAGCGCCCAGCCGGCGCCGAGGCCGCCCGACGCGAGTGGGAGCGCGACGCGGAAGAACGTCCGTGCGGGCCCCGCGCCGAGCGTGCGCGCGGCACCGGTCAGGGCCGGGTCGACCGACTCGAACGCCGCGATCGCAGCGCGCAGGTAGAAGGGGCTGGCGACGAACATGACCGCGAAGACGACGGCGACCTGCGTGAAGGGGATCGACACCCCGAGCACGTCGAGCGCGCCGCCGAGGAGGCCGAAGCGGCCGAACGCGGCCAGCAGGCCGATGCCGGCGACGGCCGGCGGCAGCACGAGCGGTAGCTCGACGGCGGTGACGAGCAGCGACTTGCCGCGGAAGGAGCGCGACGCGATCAGGTACGCCGCCGGCGTGCCGATCAGGAGGATCAGCGCGTTCGCGATCAGCGTCGTCTTCAGCGTCACGCCGAGCGCATCGATCGCGGCGGGGTCGTTCATGCCGTCGAGCAGCCGTCCCGGCGGGATGTCGACGAAGATCGCGACGATCGGGAGTAGTCAGGAAGGAGAGCGCGAGTGCCGCCGCCAGGGCGAGCGCCGCCGCGAACGGGCTTCTCACGGCAGCCCGAAGCCGGCCTGCCCGAGCGCGCGCCTGCCGTCGGTACTGAGCAGGTCGGCGACGAACTCGAGCGCGGCCTCGCGGTTGCCCGAACCCTTGACGACGGCGACCTCGTAGCGGACGGTCGGCTGCGAGCGCCTCGGCAGCGGGATCGCGATCAGCCGGGACGATGCGGCGCGGACGTCGGTCGCGTAGACGAAGCCGGCATCGGCCTCGCCGAGCGCGAGCTTGCCGACGATCCCCTTCACGTCCGATTCCTGGCTGACGGCCTTGCGCAGCACGCGGAGGAGCGCGAGCCGCTTCAGCACCTCGCGCGTGTAGAGCCCGATCGGGACCATCTGTCCCGCGACGACGAGCTTCAGCTGCGGACGTTTGGCCAGGTCGAAGACGGAGCGGATCTTCGCCGGGTTCGAGCGCGGGACCGCGAGCACGAGCGAGTTCGTGGCGAACGTCCGCGGCTTCTCGACCTTGCCGTCCTTGAAGAGCTGCTGCGAGTAGACGGGGCTCGCCGACGCGAAGACGTCCGCGGGCGCGCCGCGCGAGATCTGGAGCGCGAGCTGGTTCGAGCCCGCGAACTGGAAGCGCGAGGAGGGCGACACCTTCGGGAGCACCTCCGTCAGGGACGCGGCCGCGTAGACGGTGGCCGGGCCTGCTTCGCGCCGCGTCTGGAAGGCCGTCAGGAGGGCGACGACGAGCACCAGTGCAGCGCCGAACGCAAGCCCGCGCCTCATCGCTCCACCATCACCGAGGTCGACTTGACCACGCCGGCGGCACTCACACCGGGCTTCAGCCCGAGCTCGTCGGCGGACTCCCGCGTCACGATCGCGACCACGCGCGACGGCTCCGTCACGTCGATCTCGATCCGCGCCAGCAGCCCGTCGACCTCGACCGAGCGGACGACGCCGCGGAAGCGGTTGCGGGCGGAGAGCGTCTCGTCCCCGTGCGGGCCGCGCAGGCGCTCGACCTCGTCGGCGGGGACGACACGGCGGTTCGCAGCGTCGCGCTCGACACGGATCTTGCCGTCGCGATCCCAGCGGCGGAGCGTGTCGACGCTGATCCCGAGCGCACGGGCAGCCTCGGAGCCGAGAACGTCTGCCTAGGCATTGCCTAGGCAGCGTACGCTACGCTCATGCAGGTCGTCAAGGTCGGGCGAGGCTGTCGAGTTCCTCGCGCGCGCGGCGCCGGTGCTCGCCGACGAGGCACGCCACAACCTCATCCTCGGCATCGCGGGGACGCTCCGGGACGACCCGCGGGTCTATGGCGACCAGGAGCTCTGGCTCGTCGAGGACGGCGACGCGGTCGTCGGCGCTGCGCTGCGGACGCCCCCGTACAACCTCGTCCTCGGCGGCGGCAGCGACGCGGCGCTCGCGGCGCTCGCGCGTGAGACGGGCGGTGCGATCCCGGGAGCGGTCGGCGCCCTGCCCGAGATCGACGACTTCGTCGCCGCATGCGCGCGGTTCGCACGGCGTCTCCCCGGAGCCGCGGCTGCGGCAGGGGATCTACGCGCTCGACTCCGTCGTCTCGCCCGCGTCGCCGACCGGCGGCCCGCGCGCGGCGACCTCGGACGACCGCGAGCTGCTGGTGCGCTGGTGGGGCGAGTTCGGCCTCGAGGCGCTCGGCGCGCTCGAGCAGGACGAGGAGCAGAACCGCCGCAGCGTCGATCACAGGCTGACGGCGCCCGGGAACGGGATCGCCCTCTGGGAGGACGGGGGCGAGCCGGTGTCCGCCGTCGGCTTCGGCAGCCCGACCCCGACCGGTGTCCGGATCGGTCCCGTCTACACCCCGCCCGAGCACCGCGGCCGCGGGTACGCGAGCGCGCTCACCGCACACGTCTCGGCGGAGCAGCTCGCCGCCGGCCGCAGCTTCTGCTTCCTCTACACCGATCTCGCCAACCCGACCTCGAACAAGATCTACGTCGCGATCGGCTACCGCCGCGTCTGCGACTCGATCCAGTATGCGTTCGTCTAGCTCGGCCACCGTCCGCTCGGGACCGGTCCGGGGACTGTCCCCGGACGTGTCCGTTCGGGCGTCGTCCGACCGGTCGAACTTCGGGCGTAACTTTCGGTCCGGGTTAGAGCGGGATGTTCCCGTGCTTCCGCTTCGGGCGCGGCTCGCGCTTCGTCGCCGCGACCTCGAGCGCGGAGATCAGGGTCGGGCGGGTGAGCCGCGGCTCGATCACCTCGTCGACGTAACCGCGCTCGGCCGCGTGGTACGGGTTGGCGAAGCGCTCCTTGTAGTCGGCGATCAGCTCCGCGCGGCGTGCCTCGGGGTCGTCCGCCTCCTCGAGCTCCTTGCGAAAGACGATGTTGACGGCGCCCTCGGGCCCCATCACCGCGACCTCGGCCGTCGGCCACGCGACGTTGAAGTCGGCGCGGATGTGCTTCGAGCTCATGACGTCGTAGGCGCCGCCGTACGCCTTGCGCGTGATCACGGTCAGCTTCGGCACCGTCGCCTCCGCGAAGGCGTAGAGGAGCTTGGCGCCGTGGCGGATGATCCCGCCCCACTCCTGCTCGGTGCCGGGGAGGAAGCCGGGCACGTCCACGAACGTGACGAGCGGGACGTTGAAGGCGTCGCACGTGCGGACGAAGCGGGCCGCCTTCACGGACGCGTCGATGTCGAGCACGCCCGCGAGTGCCGCCGGCTGGTTGCCGACGACGCCCACAGGCCGGCCGCCGAGCCTCGCGAAGCCGCAGACGATGTTGGCGGCGAACTGCGGCTGCACCTCCATGAACTCGCCCTCGTCGACGATCTTCCCGATCACCTGCTTCATGTCGTACGGCTTCGTCGCCTCGTCCGGGATGAACGTGTCCAGCTCGGGCGCCTCGCGGTCGACCGGATCCGTGGGCGCCGACTGCGGCGGGCGGTCGAGGTTGTTCTGAGGCAGGAACGAGAGTAGGTAGCGCGCGTCCTCGAGCACGGCCTCCTCGTCGGCGGCGGTGAAGTGCGCGACGCCCGACTTGGCCGCGTGGGTCTCGGCGCCGCCGAGCTCCTCGAACGACACCTCCTCCCCGGTCACGGTCTTCACGACATCAGGGCCGGTGATGAACATGTACGAGCTCGACTCGGCCATCAGGACGAAGTCGGTGATCGCGGGCGAGTACACGGCGCCACCGGCGGTCGGCCCGAGGATCAGCGAGATCTGCGGGATCACCCCGGATGCCTGCACGTTCCGCCAGAAGATCTCCGCGTAGCCGGCGAGCGAGACGACGCCTTCCTGGATCCGCGCCCCGCCCGAGTCGTTGATCCCGATCACCGGGCACCCGTACTTCAGGGCCATGTCCATCACCTTGCAGATCTTCTCGGCGAAGACCTCGGAGAGGGAGCCGCCGAAGACGGTGAAGTCCTGCGAGAAGACGAAGACCTTGCGGCCGAAGATCTCGCCGTAGCCGGTGACCACGGCGTCGCCGTAGGGGCGGTTCTGCATCGAGTCGAAGTCGGGGTTCCGATGCCGGACGTAGCGGTCGAGCTCGACGAACGAGCCGGGGTCGAGCAGCTTCTCGACCCGTTCGCGCGCGAGCAGCTTTCCGCGCTCGCGCTGGCGCGCGACCGCCTTCTCGTTCCCCGCGTGCGCAGCCTGCTCGGAGAGCTCCTGCAGCCATGCGAGCTTGGCGGCGGTCGTGTCGTGGATCTCGGCCATCGCGGGAGCCTAACCGGAGGCTGCGCTGTAGATTCGCGGCATGGAGCCGCCGGTCGACCGCTCGACGATCTGGCCGTACGTCGACGGCGAGCCCGGCCCTTTCCACTACGCCAGGCATGCGCACCCGGTGGGGGTCGAGGCCGAGCGGGTGCTGGGCGAGCTCGAGGGCGGCGAGGCGCTGCTCTTCGCGTCCGGGATGGGCGCGGCGACGGCGGTCGTGCTGGCGCTGCTCGAGCCCGGCCAGACGATCGCGCTCGCCGAGGGCGCGTACTACGGCACCGGTGTGCTCTTCTCGGACCTCGAGCGCTGGGGCCTCCGACATGTTCTCTTCGACCAGACCGGGGAGCCGCCGGCCGGCGCCGACCTCGTCTGGATCGAGGCTCCGTCGAATCCGCTCCTGACGCTCCCCGACTTCGAGGCCGCTGCGGCTCATCCAGGGCTGGTCCTCTGCGACGCCACTGCGGCGACGCCCGTCAATCTGCGCGCCCTCGAGCGCGGCTGCGACCTCGTGCTCCACTCCGCAACCAAGTACCTCGGGGGCCACCACGACGTCCTCCTCGGCGCGGTCGTCGCGAAGCGGCGCCGAGCACGCCGCCCGGCTGCACGAGCTCCGCACCCGCTCCGGAATCGTCGCCGCGCCCGACGCCGCCTGGCTGCTGCTGCGCGGCCTGCAGACCCTGGAGGTTCGTGTCCGCCGCCAGAGCGCGACGGCGGCCGAGCTGGCGGGCCGGCTCGAGCAGCATCACGCGGTGCACCTCGTCCGCTACCCGGGCTTCGGCGCCCTCGTCTCGTTCGACGTCGCCGACGGGGCGGCGGCGAGGCGCGTCGAGACGTCGACGCGCACGATCGTGAACGCGACGAGCCTCGGCGGAGCCGTCTCGACGATGGAGTCTCGCCACCGTTGGGAGGGTGCGCGCGTCCCCGAGGGGCTGCTGCGACTGTCGGTCGGTCTCGAGCCGCTCGACGAGCTGTGGAGCGACCTCGAGCGAGCGCTCGAGCAGGCCTAGCCCGGCCCCGAGAAGCTGCCGAAAGGTCGTTCAACATCGCCCGCGAATGGGCATAGACGGCCGAGGAGCCAGAGGAGCTCCTCGCCGAACCCCGCTTGCAGACAAAGGAGTGACCCGTGCCCCCAGTGCCCACCCGCGGTGAGCGCGCGCAGCCCGCGCGGAGCAGCACCGCCCGCTCGGCGCCCCAGAACGGCGCCGACGGCCTGACCCAGAGCCAGCTGAACCGGCTCGTCGACGCCCTCGATGCCGCCGCCAACGGCGACTTCTCGGTGCGCCTGCGCGCCGACGGACCGCTGGCGGACGTCGCCGCGGCGTTCAACACGCTGATCGAGCGGAATCAGCGCGTGACGAAGGAGCTCGTCCGGGTCAGCAAGGTCGTGGGGCGCGAGGGTCGGATCAACGAGCGGGCAGGCGTCGCGGGGGCGCCGGGCTCGTGGGCGGAGAAGGTCGGCGCGGTCAACGAGCTGATCGACAACCTGGCACGGCCGACCATCGAGGTCGCGCGCGTGATCGACGCCGTCGCCGACGGCGACCTGACGCAGCGGATCCAGCTCGAGATCGACGGGCAGCCGGTGCGCGGCGAGTTCCGCCGCATCGGCACGACCGTGAACGCGATGGTCGATCAGCTCTCCAGCTTCGCGGCCGAGGTGACGCGCGTCGCGCGCGAGGTCGGCACGGAGGGCAAGCTCGGCGGCCAGGCGCGCGTCAAGGGCGTCTCGGGCACGTGGAAGGACCTGACCGACTCGGTCAACCAGATGGCGTCCAACCTGACGGGACAGGTGCGCAACATCGCGGACGTGACGACGGCCGTCGCGAACGGCGACCTCTCGCGTAAGGTCACGGTCGACGTCAAGGGCGAGGTGCTCGAGCTCAAGAACACCGTCAACACGATGGTCGACCAGCTCTCGAGCTTCGCCGACGAGGTCACACGCGTCGCCCGCGAGGTCGGCACGGACGGCAAGCTCGGCGGCCAGGCCCAGGTGAAGGGCGTCTCCGGGGTGTGGAAGGATCTGACGGAGAACGTCAACACCCTCGCCGGCAACCTGACGAGCCAGGTCCGCAACATCGCCGCCGTCACGACCGCCGTCGCGAACGGCGACCTCTCGAAGAAGATCACCGTCGACGTCAGGGGCGAGGTGCTCGAGCTCAAGGAGACCATCAACACGATGGTCGACCAGCTCCGCTCGTTCTCGGCCGAGGTGACGCGCGTCGCCAAGGAGGTCGGCATCGAGGGCAAGCTCGGCGGCCAGGCCCAGGTCGAGGGCGTCTCGGGCGTCTGGAAGGACCTGACGGAGAACGTGAACACGCTCGCCGACAACCTGACCGACCAGGTCCGGAACATCGCCGACGTCACGACCGCCGTCGCGAACGGCGACCTCTCGAAGAAGATCACGGTCGAGGTCCGCGGCGAGGTGCTGGAGGTGAAGGAGACCGTCAACACGATGGTCGACCAGCTGCGCTCGTTCGCGGCCGAGGTCACCCGCGTCGCGCGCGAGGTCGGCACCGAGGGGCGCCTCGGCGGCCAGGCGCAGGTCGAGGGCGTCTCCGGCGTCTGGAAGGACCTGACGGACAACGTCAACACGCTCGCCGGCAACCTCACCTCGCAGGTGCGCAACATCGCCGCCGTCACGACGGCGGTCGCGAACGGCGACCTCTCCAAGAAGATCACCGTCGACGTCAAGGGCGAGATCGCGCGAGCTGAAGGACACGATCAACACGATGGTCGATCAGCTCTCGGCCTTCGCGGCCGAGGTCACCCGCGTCGCCCGCGAGGTCGGCACCGAGGGCAAGCTCGGCGGCCAGGCCCAGGTCGAGGGCGTCTCCGGCACGTGGCGCGGCCTGACCGAGAACGTGAACACGCTCGCGAACAACCTCACCGAGCAGGTGCGGAACATCGCCGAGGTGACGACCGCCGTCGCCGCAGGGCGACCTCTCGAAGAAGATCACCGTCGACGCGCGCGGCGAGGTGCTGCAGCTGAAGGCGACGATCAACACGATGGTCGACCAGCTCTCGGCGTTCGCGGCCGAGGTGACCCGCGTCGCCAAGGAGGTCGGCACCGAGGGCAAGCTCGGCGGCCAGGCCCAGGTCGAAGGCGTCTCCGGCACCTGGCGCGGCCTGACCGAGAACGTGAACCTGATGGCCGACAACCTGACCGCGCAGGTGCGCTCGATCGCCGAGGTGACGACGGCGGTCGCGCAAGGGCGACCTGACGCAGAAGATCACGATCGAGACGAAGGGCGAGATCGCCCAGCTCGCGTCGACGATCAACACGATGGTCGACCAGCTCTCGAGCTTCGCCGCCGAGGTGACCCGCGTCGCCAAGGAGGTCGGCACCGAGGGCAAGCTCGGCGGCCAGGCGACGGTCGAGGGCGTCTCGGGCACGTGGCGCGGCCTGACCGACAACGTCAACCTGCTCGCGAACAACCTGACGGGTCAGGTGCGCGCGATCGCGGACGTGACGACCGCCGTCGCCAAGGGCGACCTCTCGCAGAAGATCACCGTCGACGCCAAGGGCGAGATCGCGGAGCTGAAGGAGACGATCAACACGATGGTCGACCAGCTCTCGGCGTTCGCCGGCGAGGTCACCCGCGTCGCCCGCGAGGTCGGCACCGAGGGCAAGCTCGGCGTCGAGGCCGAGGTCGAGGACGTCTCCGGCGTCTGGCGCGACCTGACCCAGAACGTGAACACGATGGCGAGCTCGCTCACCGCGCAGGTGCGGAACATCGCCGAGGTGACGACCGCGGTCGCGAACGGCGACCTCTCGAAGAAGGTGACCGTGGACGTGAAGGGCGAGATCGCGGAGCTGAAGTCGACGATCAATACGATGGTCGACCAGCTCTCGAGCTTCGCCGCCGAGGTCACCCGCGTCGCCAAGGAGGTCGGCACCGAGGGCAAGCTCGGCGGCCAGGCCGAGGTGATCGGCGTCTCCGGCACCTGGAAGGACCTGACCGAGAACGTCAACCAGCTCGCGAACAACCTCACCGATCAGGTGCGGAGCGATCGCGGACGTGACGACCGCCGTCGCCAAGGGCGACCTCTCGCAGAAGATCACCGTCGAGGCCAAGGGCGAGGTCGCCCAGCTCGCGTCGACGATCAACACGATGGTCGACCAGCTCTCGAGCTTCGCCGCCGAGGTCACCCGCGTCGCCCGCGAGGTCGGCACCGAGGGCAAGCTCGGCGGCCAGGCCCAGGTGAAGGGCGTCTCGGGCACGTGGCGCGACCTGACCGACAACGTCAACTTCATGGCGTCGTCGCTGACAGAGCAGGTGCGCAACATCGCCACCGTCACGACCGCGGTCGCCAACGGCGACCTCTCGAAGAAGATCACCGTCGACGCGAAGGGCGAGATCTTCGAGCTCAAGGACACGATCAACACGATGGTCGACCAGCTGCGCGCCTTCGCCTCCGAGGTGACGCGCGTCGCTCGCGAGGTCGGCACCGAGGGCCGCCTCGGCGGTCAGGCGACGCGTCGAAGGGCGTGTCGGGCACGTGGCAGGACCTGACCGACAGCGTCAACTTCATGGTCTACATCGCTCACCGAGCAGGTGCGGAACATCGCCACCGTGACGACCGCGGTCGCCAACGGCGACCTCTCCAAGAAGGTGACCGTGGACGTGAAGGGAGAGGTGCTCGAGCTCAAGGACACGATCAACACGATGGTCGACCAGCTCTCGAGCTTCGCCGCCGAGGTCACGCGCGTCGCCCGCGAGGTCGGCACCGAGGGCATGCTCGGCGGCCAGGCCGAGGTGGCCGGGGTCTCCGGCACCTGGAAGGACCTGACCGAGAACGTCAACCTGCTCGCCGAACAACCTCACCGACCAGGTGCGCGACGATCGCCGACGTCACGACCGCCGTGGCGAAGGGCGACCTCTCGCAGAAGATCACCGTCGAGGCGAAGGGCGAGGTCGGCCAGCTCGCCGGGACGATCAACACGATGGTCGACCAGCTCTCGACGTTCGCCGCCGAGGTGACCCGCGTCGCGCAGGAGGTCGGCACCGAGGGCAAGCTCGGCGTCCAGGCTCAGGTCGAGGGCGTCTCGGGCGTGTGGAAGGGCCTGACCGACAACGTCAACCAGCTCGCCGAGACGCTGACGACGCAGCTGCGCGCGATCGCGGACGTGTCGACCGCGGTCACCCAGGGCGACCTGACCCGCTCGATCACCGTCGAGGCGGCCGGCGAGGTCTCGGACCTCAAGGACAACATCAACCAGATGATCGGCAACCTGCGCGAGACGACCGAGCGCAACGCCGCGCAGGACTGGCTCAACTCGAACCTCGCCCGCTTCTCCGGGATGCTGCAGGGCCAGCGCGACCAGAAGACGGTCGCCCGCCTGCTGATGAGCGAGGTGACGCCGCTCGTCGCGGCCCACCACGGCGCGTTCTACGTCGCCGAGGACTCGGGCGAGGACGAGGAGACCGAGCTGCGGCCTGATCGCGACCTACGGCTACAAGGAGCGCAAGGCGATCTCCAACCGCTTCAAGGTCGGCGAGGCGATCGTCGGCCAGGCGGCGCTCGAGCGGAAGCCGATCGTGATCACGCAGGCGCCCGAGGACTACATCAAGATCTCGTCGGGCCTCGGCGAGGCGGCGCCGACGAGCATCATCGTCTTCCCCGTCCTCTTCGAGGAGACGGTGATGGCGGTGATCGAGCTCGCGTCGTTCACGCCGTTCACCGAGATCCAGCAGAACTTCCTCGACCAGCTCTCCGAGTCGATCGGGGTCGTCCTGAACACGATCCACGCGAACACGCGCACCGAGGAGCTGCTGCTCCAGTCGCAGTCGCTGACGCAGGACCTGCAGAGCCAGTCCGAGGAGCTGCAGGCGCAGCAGGACGAGCTGCGGCGCTCGAACGCCGAGCTCGAGGCGCAGACGGCGACGCTCCGCGCCTCCGAGGAGCTGCTCCAGACCCAGCAGGAGGAGCTGCAGCAGACGAACGAGGAGCTCGAGGAGCGCTCGCAGCAGCTCGAGGAGCAGAACCGCCGGATCGAGATCAAGAACGCCGAGATCGAGGAGGCCCGCAAGGCGCTCGAGGAGAAGGCGGAGCAGCTCGCGCTCTCGTCGAAGTACAAGTCCGAGTTCCTCGCGAACATGTCGCACGAGCTGCGGACGCCGCTCAACTCGCTGCTGATCCTGGCGAAGCTGCTCGGCGACAACGTCGACGGCAACCTGACCGACAAGCAGATCGAGTTCGCGAACACGATCCACAACGCGGGCGCCGAGCTGCTCGGCCTGATCAACGACATCCTCGACCTCTCGAAGGTCGAGGCCGGGAAGATGGACGTGCAACGTCGCCGAGGTCTCGGTGGCCGAGGAGCTCGGCGACGCTCGAGCGCTCGTTCGCGCCGGTCGCCGAGGAGAAGGGCCTCACGTTCGAGCTCGACTTCGCGGAGAACGCGCTGCCCGACGATCGTCACCGACCAGCAGCGGCTCCAGCAGGTGCTGAAGAACCTGCTCTCGAACGCGTTCAAGTTCACCGAGACGGGCGGCGTCGTCCTCCGGGTCGCCCAGGCGCCCGCCGGACGCCAGTTCGCCGGCGACACGCTCGCGAACGCCGCGCACGTGGTCGGCTTCTCGGTCGAGGACACGGGCGTCGGGATCGCCGCCGACAAGCTGCGCCTGATCTTCGAGGCGTTCCAGCAGGCGGACGGGACGACGAGCCGCCGCTACGGCGGCACCGGGCTCGGCCTCTCGATCAGCCGCGAGATCGCCCGCCTGCTCGGCGGCGAGATCCACGTCGAGTCGACGCCCGGCGAGGGCAGCACGTTCACGCTCTACCTGCCCGACCGCTACGTCGAGCACGCCCGCGGCCGAGACCGGCGCGGACCTCCTGCGCGACGTCACGGCCGGGCTGACGCCGGCGACGGCCGCGCTGCTGCCGTCGGACGAACGGAGACGGCCGAGCTCGACGACGCTCGACCCGATCCGCTGCTCGTGCCGAGCGAGGTGAGCGACGACCGCGACTCGATCGAGGAGGGCGATCGCGTCGTGCTGATCGTCGAGGACGACGCCGACTTCGCCCGCACCGAGCTCGAGATCGCGCGCGAGCGCGGCTTCAAGGGGATCGTGGCGCTGCGCGGCGACACCGGGCTCGCGCTCGCGCGCGAGTTCCGGCCGGACGCGATCGTGCTCGACATGAGCCTGCCGGTGCTCGACGGCTGGACCGTGCTCGACCGGCTCAAGCGGCATCCCGCGACCCGGCACATCCCCGTGCACATCGTCTCCGGCGTCGAGGAGATGCAGCCGGCGCTGATGGCCGGCGCGGCGGCGTTCGCTCCAGAAGCCGGCGTCCGCGGAGGCGCTGCAGGAGCGTCTTCGGCGGGATCGAGTCCTTCATCAACCGCGACGTCCGCCGGCTGCTCGTCGTCGACGACGACGAGGCGCAGCGGCAAGTCGATCGTCGAGCTCGTCGGCGGCGACGGAGACGTCGAGATCGTCGCCGTCGGCTCGTCGGAGGAGGCGCTCGCCGCGCTCGACTCCGAGCCGCCGTTCGACTGCATGGTGCTCGACCTGAAGCTGCCGAAGATGACCGGCTTCGCCCTGCTCGAGAAGGTCAAGACCGACGAGCGGTCGCACAGCCTGCCGGTGATCGTCTACACGGGCAAGGAGCTGACGCGGCGCGAGGAGACGAAGCTGAAGCGCTACGCCGAGACGATCGTCGTCAAGGACGCCCGCTCGCCCGAGCGCCTGCTCGACGAGACGTCGCTCTTCCTGCACCGCGTCGAGTCGAAGCTGCCCGACTCGAAGCGCAGGATGCTCGAGCAGCTGCACAACACCGACGCGCTCTTCGTCGGCAAGAAGGTGCTGATCGTCGACGACGACGTCCGCAACGTCTTCGCGCTGACGAGCGCGCTCGAGGCGAACGGGATGGAGGTGCTGTTCGCCGAGAACGGCCGCGAGGGGATCGAAGCGCTCCGCGTCGAGCGGCGACGTCGACCTCGTCCTGATGGACGTGATGATGCCGGAGATGGACGGCTACGAGACGACGCAGGCGATCCGGGAGCTGCCCGAGTTCGAGAAGCTGCCGATCATCGCGCTGACGGCGAAGGCGATGAAGGGCGACCGCGAGCGCTCGATCGCCGCCGGCGCCTCCGACTACATCACGAAGCCGGTCGACACCGACCAGCTTCTCTCCCTGATGCGCGTGTGGCTCTACCAGTAGAACGAGGCGAGGAGCTCGAGCTCGAGCAGCTCGAGATCGAGCTGCTGCTGGAGGGGATCTACCGCCGCTACGGCTTCGACTTCCGCGAGTACGCGCCCGCGTCGCTGAAGCGGCGCCTGCGCCGGCGGATGGACGGCGAGAAGGTCGAGACGGTCTCGGCGCTCCAGAACCTGATCCTGCACGACCCGGCCGTGATGGAACGGCTGCTGCTCGACCTCTCGGTGAACGTGACCGCGATGTTCCGCGATCCGACCTTCTACCTCGCCTTCCGCGAGAAGGTCGTGCCGGTGCTGCGCACCTACCCGTTCTCCCGGCTCTGGGTCGCCGGCTGCTCGACCGGCGAGGAGGTCTACTCGCTCGCGATCCTGCTCGCCGAGGAGGGCCTCGCCGACCGCGTCCGCATCTACGCGACCGACATCAACGAGGCCGTGATCGACGTCGCCCGGCTCGGCGTCTTCCCGCTCGACAAGATGCAGGAGTACACGCAGAACTACATCCGCGCCGGCGGCACGCGCTCGTTCTCCGAGTACTACGTCGCGCGCTACGACGGCGCCCGCTTCGCCGGCGTCGCTCGTCGACGGCGTCGTCTTCGCGCAGCACAACCTCGTCTCGGACGCCGCGTTCAACGAGTTCCACGTGATCACGTGCCGCAACGTGATGATCTACTTCGCCCAGCCGCTGCAGGAGCACGTGCACCGGCTCTTCTACGAGAGCCTCGCGATGTTCGGCGTGCTCGCGCTCGGGCAGAAGGAAACGATCCGGTTCTCTCCGCACGAGAGCTCGTTCGAGGAGCTCGACGCCGAGGAGCGGCTGTACAAGAAGGTTCGATGAGCGTACGAGGTGATCGCGATCGGCGCGTCCTGGGGAGGGCTGCAGGCGGTGGGAACGTTGCTGGAGGGAATCCCGGCCGAGCTCGACCAGGCGATCGTGATCGCGCAGCACCGCTCGGCCGAGTCGACCCGCGGCGTGCTCGAGTCGCTGCTGCAGCGGCACATCGCGCGCCCGGTGCTCGAGCCGCGTCGACAAGGAGCCGATCGAGCCGCGCCAGGTCTACGTCGCTCCCGCCGACTACCACCTGCTCGTCGACGGCGGCCGCTTCGCGCTCTCCGTCGAGGGCCGCGTCCAGTTCGCGCGGCCGTCGATCGACGTCCTCTTCGAGTCGGTCGCCGAGACCTACCGCGACCGCGCGATCGGGATCGTGCTCACCGGCGCGAACGAGGACGGCGCCGCCGGGCTCGCCGCGATCAAGCGGAACGGCGGCGTCGGGATCGTCCAGGACCCGAGGACCGCGACGAGGAAGGCCATGCCGGAGGCGGCGATCGCGGCCGTCGCAGGCCGACGCGGTGCTGCCGCTCGAGGAGATCGGGCCGTTCCTCTACGGGTTGTGCTGCGCGTGACCGAGCGACGCGCCAAGCTGCTCCTCGTCGACGACCGGCCCGGAGAACCTGCTCGCGCTCGAGGCGCTCCTCGAGCCGCTCGGGCAGGAGCTCGTGCGCGCGCAGTCCGGCGAGGAGGCGCTGCGGCACGCTGCTGCAGCGAGGAGTTCGCGGCGATCCTGCTCGACGTCCAGATGCCCGGGCATGGACGGGTTCCAGACCGCGGAGCTGATCAAGCGGCGCGAGCGGACGCGGCACATCCCGATCCTCTTCCTGACCGCGATCTCCAAGGACGCCGAGCACGTCTTCCGCGGCTACGACGCCGGCGCCGTCGACTACCTGATGAAGCCGTTCGACCCGCACATCCTGCGGGCGAAGGTCGCGGTCTTCATCGACCTCTGGCAGAAGACGGTCGAGATCAGGCGGCAGGACGCGCTGCTCAGCGAGCAGGAGATCAGCGCGCTCGAGCGGGAGAGCGAGGAGCGCTACCGCTTCCTCGGCGACTCGATCCCGCAGATCGTCTGGACGGCGGTCGCCGGACGGCTCGCTCGACTACGTACAACGAGCGCGTGCTCGAGTACATCGGCCGCAGCTTCGAGGAGCTGATCGGCTGGGGCTGGAGCGAGTTCGTCCACGAGAGCGACCGTCTCAGCGATGATCGAGCGCTGGACGGCCGCGCTGCGCACGGGCGAGCCGTTCGAGATCGAGTACCGGCTTCGGCGGGCGTCGGACGGCGCCTACCGCTGGCACCTCGGCGCGCGCGGTCGCGATGCGCGACGACGACGGCGAGATCGTCAGGTGGGTCGGCACGAACACCGACATCGAGGAGCGCCGAGCTCGCCGAGGAGCGGCAGCAGCTTCCTCGCCGAGGCGGGCTGGGTGCTCGGCAGCTCGCTCGACTACGAGCAGACGCTCACCGACGTCGCGCGGCTCGCGGTGCCGCGGATCGCCGACTGGTGCGCCGTCGACATCTTCGTCGGCGGCCGGCTCGAGCGGCTCGCGCTCGAGCACGTCGATCCGCTCAAGGTGGCGCTCGCGCGCGAGCTGCGAGGCGACGATGCTGACCGCGGCCGCCGCCGCCGGCGCGACGGCGATCCGCGCGCAGGAGCCGGTGCTCGTCCGCGAGATCGACGAGCGCTGCGCTCGCGACCTTCGGCTTCGACGAGCGCCAGCTCGAGATCGCCCGCGCGCTCGCGCCCCGCTCGTACGTGACGGTGCCGCTCGTCGCCCGCGGCGAGGTGTTCGGCTCGATCAGCCTCGTCACGGCGGAGTCGGGCGCGCGTCTACGGCGAGGACGACCTGACGCTCGCGCAGGAGCTCGCGCGGCATGCCGCGGCGGCGATCGACAACGCCCGGCTCTACGCCGAGGCGGAGCGGCGGGGCCGCGCCGCCCGGGCGCTCGAGGCCGTCGGCGACGGCGTCGTCCTCGTCGACCGCGACGGCGTGATCCGGCTCTGGAACACGGCCGCGGCGACGATCACCGGCGTGCCGGAGGCGGACGTGCTCGGGCGGAAGATCGAGGACGTCGTCCAGGGCTGGCGCGGAGATCGCGCCGCTGATCCCGGTCGCGAGCAAGCCCGGCGAGCCCGTCCGGGCCGAGACCGTGCCGGTCGAGTTCGGCGGCCGCGAGCTCTGGATCTCCGGCTCGGGCGTCGGCTTCGAGGAGGGCACCGTCTACGCGTTCCGCGACCTGACCGAGGAGCGCGCGCTCGAGGAGATGAAGGCGGAGTTCGTCGCCACCGTCTCGCACGAGCTGCGGACGCCGCTCGCCGCGATCTACGGCTCGGCGCAGACGATCCGGCGCACCGACATCGAGCTCGACCCCGAGATCCAGGACCAGCTGCTCGGCGTGATCGCCTCCGAGTCGGACCGGCTCGGGACGATCGTCAACGACCTGCTCGTCGCGGGACGCCTCGACGCGGGCCAGCTGCCGGTCGCGATCGAGAGCTGCGACCCCGTCGAGCTGGCGGGCGGCGGTCGTCGAGGCGGCCCGGACGCACCTGCCCGAGACGATCGAGCTCGAGCTGCGCGCGCCGAAGCGGGTGCCGAACGTCGTCGCCGACCCCGGCCAGCTCCGCCAGGTGCTCGTCAACCTCGTCGACAACGCGATCAAGTACTCGCCCGAAGGCGGCCTCGTCGCGCTCGCGGTCGCGAACGGCGACGGCGCGATCCGCTTCTCGGTCGCGGACCGCGGCCTCGGCATCCCGCGCCTCGGAGCACCGCCGCATCTTCGAGAAGTTCTACCGCCTCGATCCCGACATGACCCGCGGGATCGGCGGCACCGGCCTCGGCCTCTACATCTGCCGCGAGCTCGTCCGCCGGATGGACGGGAAGATCTGGGTCGAGTCGAAGCTCGGCGAGGGCTCGACCTTCGTCGTCGAGCTCCCCGCGGCGACCGCCGAGAAGCGCAAGGCGCCCGCGAAGGCCGGCTGAGCCAGCGTCCCTTCGGACAGGCGGGGTCCTGAGACGACCCTGACACGGTGTCAGAGACGAGTCTGACACGGTGCTAGCGGGCGCCGCCGGCGGCGCCGGTGGCGCCGCCGCCGGCCGACTCGCTCGAGAGCTTCGAGGCGAAGTAGACCGGGATCATCGAGAGCAGGATCACGAAGACGGCGACGACGTTGACGATCGGGAGCTGGTTCGGCCGCGAGAGGTTGTTCAGGATCCAGATCGGCAGCGTCTGGTCGGCGCCCGCGGTGAACGTCGTCACGATCACCTCGTCGAAGCTGAGCGCGAACGCGAGCAGCGCGCCCGCGAGCAGCGCGGTCTTCAGCTGCGGGAAGGTGACGAAGCGGAACGTCTGCCACGCGTCGGCGCCGAGATCGGCCGACGCCTCCTCGAGCGAGGCCGCCGTCCGCCGCAGCCGCGCGACGACGTTGTTGTAGACGACGACGATGCAGAAGGTCGCGTGCCCGACCATGATCGTGAAGAGGCCGAGCTCGACGCCGAACGGCTCCGGCAGGTTGCGGAAGGTCGCGTTCAGCGCCATGCCGGTGACGATCCCCGGCAGCGCGATCGGGAGGATGACGAGGAACGAGATCGCCTCGCGCCCGAAGAAGCGGTGGCGCGCGACGGCGAGCGCCGCGAGCGAGCCGAGCAGGAGCGCGATCGCGGTCGCGCCGAGAGCCGCCTTCAGCGGAGACGAGCAGCGCATCGCGCACGCCCGGGTTGTCGATCGCCCGGCCGAACCACTTCGTCGTCAGGCCGGGGATGCGGCCAGACGAGCGAGCGCCGCTCGTTGAAGGCGTAGAGGCAGATCACGAGCAGCGGCAGGTAGATGAACGCGAGCGTCAGCGCCGTGCCTCGCAGAGCCGGTCGCGAGGTCACGAGCCACGCCGCTGCCGGTGCGCGCGGCGCGGAGCGTCGACAGGTTTATCGTCGAACGCTGCCGCATCGCGCCGCTGCGCGCGAGCGAGCGAGGTAGACGACCATGACGGCGACGGGCACCGTCGCGAACGCGGCCGCGAACGGGAGGTTGTTCGCGACGCCGACGTTGATGTAGACGACGTTGCCGATGAACTGCGTGCTCGAGACGAGCTGCGGCGTGATGTAGTCGCCGAGCGTCAGCGAGAAGGTGAAGATCGAGCCGGCCGCGATCGCCGGCAGCGCGAGCGGGAGGACGACGCGCCGGAGCGTCCGGCCGCCCTGCGCGCCCGAGATCGGCCGACGCCTCGAGCAGGGACGACGGGATCCGCTCGAGCCCCGCGTAGACCGGCAGGATCATGAACGGCAGCCAGAGGTACGAGAAGACGAGCCAGGTGGCGACGTTGCCGAAGCCGGGGCCGGAGAGCCCGAGCGGCGAGAGCGCCCAGTTGAGGATGCCCTCCTCCTGGAGGATCATCCGCCAGGCGTAGACCTTGACGAGGTAGCTCGCCCAGAGCGGCAGCAGGATCGCGACGACGAGCAGGTTCCGCGTCCGCGGCGACGCGACCTTCGCCATGTAGAAGGCGATCGGGAACGCGAGCACGGCGTCGGTGACCGTCACCGCGGCCGCGATCAGCACCGTCCGCTGCGTGATCGTCCGGTAGACGTCGCTCTCCCAGAGCAGCCGGAAGTTCTGGAAGCCGTAGTCGTGGACGACCTGCGGCGGTGAACGGGTCGAGCCGCCAGAACGCCGCGACGAAGAGCACGGCCAGCGAGCCGAGGTACGCGAGCAGGAGCCACGAGAGCGGCGGCGTCAGCAGCAGGCCGAGCCGCAGGCGCGGGTGGCGGTGGAGGAACGAGGAAAGGCGCCGCCCCGGAGACTCCCGGGGCGGCGCCTCCACTGCCTCAGGCGAGCGATGAGCTATCCCTTGATCTCCGTCCAGGCTTGCGTCCATTCCGAGTAGTCCTTGCAGACCTGCGCCCCGGTCGTCACCGCAGTCGGCCTGCGGCGTCTTCCAGTAGTAGATCTGGTCGAAGTAGTCCTCGTCGTCGGCGTGGAAGATCGTGCAGTGGTCCTTGTTGGCCGTGAGCCCGCACGCCTCCTTGCTCGAAGGCGCCTCGCCGAAGTACTCGGTCGCGGCTGCGTTCGCCTTCGGCGAGATGATGTGGTTCATCCACAGGTACATGCAGTTCGGGTTCTTGGCCTTGGACGAGATCATCCACGTGTCGGACCAGCCCGTCGAGCCCTCCTTCGGCAGGACGGCCGCGACCGGCACCTTCTCGCCCTCGAGCACGTTCGTGATCACCTGCCAGGTCGTCCCGACGACGCTCTCGCCGCCGGTGAAGGCCGCGATCTGCTTCGTGTAGTCCGACCAGTACTCGCCGATGATCGCCGCGCTGCTTCTTCAGCAGGTCGACGGCGGCGTCGAACTGCTCCTCGTCGAGCTCGTACGGATCCTCGATCCCGAGGTCGGGCTGGGTCGCCTTCAGGTAGACGGCCGCGTCCGCGATGTAGATCGGGCTGTCGTACGCGGTCACCTTGCCCTTGTACGGCGAGTTCTCGTCCCAGACGACGCTCCACGAGTCGGGCGCCGGCTTGACGATGTCGGTGCGGTACTGGAGCAGGTTCGCGCCGCGGCCGTGCGGAACGCCGTAGTTGACGTCGTCGACCGTGTTGTGCGGCTGGTCCTTGAGCCCGTCGAAGACGCCCGCGTAGTTCTCGATCAGGTCCGTGTTCACCGGCGCGACGTCGCCGGCGGCGATCAGCCGCAGGCTGGCGTCACCGGAGGCCGAGACGCCGTCGTACTGGCCGGTGCGCATCAGCGTCACCATCTCGTCGGAGGTGTTGCCGACCTTGACGTTGACCTGGCAGCCGGTCTCGGTCTCGAAGTCGGTCACCCAGTCGACCTTCGGATCGGTCGTGCCGTCCTCGACGTAGCCGGCCCAGGCGATCAGGTTGACCTGGCCCTCGCCCTCGCCGAGCGACTGGAGCATGCCCTCGGGCGCGCCGCCGGTCGTCTCGGCGGCCGTCGTGCCCGCGCCGCCGCGCCTCGTCGTCGTCGCCGCCGCAGCCGGCGGCCATGACGCACAGCACGCCGGTGGCGAGCAGCGCCGCCGCCCAGCGTCCCACTCTCCGCTTGCTTCATTGCTCGTCTCCTCCATTCGACCCGGTTTCGATTACGAACACGTGCTCCGGCCGCCAACACAGCCGGACCCGGCTTCCCTGTCGCTCCAGCACCTCGCTCGAGCCGCTCTCGAGGTTCTGGCTCACCACCGTCAGCTCGCCGCCCGCGTCCAGCTCGACGTGGTAGCGGGTGATCGCTCCGACGTAGACGACGTCGCGGATCGCGCCCTCCTCCACGTCGACGCCCTGCTCCGGCTGCTCCCCGTCGCCGAGCAGGCGGATCTTCTCCGGCCGCACCGTGAAGCGGCGGCCGTCCCGCTCGAGCACGTTCGAGACGCCGACGAAGCCGGCGATGAACTCGCTGGCCGGGTGCTCGTACACCTCGGCCGGCGCCCCGACCTGCTCGATCCTGCCGTCGTTGAAGACCGCGAGGCGGTCGCTCATCGTCAGCGCCTCCTCCTGGTCGTGCGTGACGTAGACGAAGGTGATCCCGAGCTCCTGCTGGATCCGCTTCAGCTCGACCTGCAGCTCCTGGCGGAGCTTGAGGTCGAGCGCGCCGAGCGGCTCGTCGAGCAGGAGCGCCTGCGGCCGGTTGACGATCGCGCGGGCGAGCGCGACGCGCTGGCGCTGGCCGCCCGAGAGCTGCGCGGGCTTGCGGCCGCCGTAGCCCTCGAGCCGCACGAGCGCGAGCGCCTCGCCGGCCCGCCGCCGCCGCTCGCCGCGCGGCACCTTCTTCACGCGCAGGCCGTACTCGACGTTCTCCTGCACGGTCATGTGCGGGAAGAGCGCGTAGTCCTGGAAGACCGTGTTGACGTCGCGCGCGTACGGCGGCAGCTGCGGAGACGTCCTTGCCGCGCGAGCTCGACCGTGCCCTCGTCGGGGCGCTCGAAGCCGGCGATCACGCGCAGCGTCGTCGTCTTGCCCGAGCCCGACGGGCCCGAGCATCGTGAAGAACTCGCCGCGCCCGATCTCGAGGTCGACGCCGTCGACCGCGGTCACGTCGCCGTAGCGCTTGCGCAGCCCGGCGACGCGGACGTCGATCTCAGCCTGCGGCGGCAAGCGACTCCTCGAGCAGGGCGAGCCCGCGGTCGAGCTCCTCGTCGGTGACGGTGAGCGGGGGCAGCAGCCGGAGCACGTTGCCGTAGAGGCCGCAGGCGAGCAGGAGCAGGCCGCGCTCGAACGCCGCGGCCGTCACCGCCTGCGCGAGATCCGGGCTCTGCTCGCGCAGCTCGAGCGCGAGCATCGGGCCGAGGCCGCGCACCTCGCCGATCTGCTCGTGGCGCGCGGCGAGCTCGTCGAGCCGGGCGCGCAGCGTCGACGCCGAGCTCGTCCGCACGGGCGCGGAACGCCGGCTCGGCGACCGTGTCGAGGACGACCGCCGCCGCGGCGCAGGCGACCGGGTTGCCGCCGAACGTGCCGCCGAGGCCGCCCGGGCCCGGGCGCGTCCATGATCTCCGCGCGGCCGGTGACCGCGGCCAGCGGCAGGCCGCCGCCGAGCGACTTGCCCGAGACGAGCAGGTCGGGCTCGACGCCGTCGTAGTGCTCGATCGCCCACATCGGCCCGGTCCGCCCCACGCCCGACTGCACCTCGTCGGCGACGAAGAGGATCCCGTGCCGCGCGCAGAGCTCGGCGAGTCGCGGCAGGTAGTCCGGCGGCATCGGGATGAAGCCGCCCTCGCCCTGGACGGTCTCGAGCACGACGCACGCGACCGACTCGGCGTCGACCTCGCTCTTGAACAGGTGCTCGAGCGAGGCGATCGCCGCGTCCGTGTCGATGCCGCGGTACGGGTACGGCGCCGCCGCCCGGTAGACCTCGCCGCGGGAAGGGCCCGAAGCCCGCCTTGTACGGCCGCACCTTGCTCGTCATCGCCATCGTCAGGAGCGTGCGGCCGTGGAAGCCGTTGTCGAAGACGACAACGGCGGGGCGGCCCGTCGCCGCGCGCGCGATCTTGACCGCGTTCTCGATCGCCTCGGCGCCCGAGTTGACCAGGATCGACTTCTGCTCGGAGCCCGCGCAGGGCGAGTGCTCGGCGAGCCGGCGGCAGACCTCGACGTACGGCTCGTAGGTGCCGACCATGAAGCACTGGTGCAGGAAGCGGTCGACCTGCTCGTGGATCGCGGCGACGACCGGTGCGAAGCCGTGGCCGGTGTTCTGGCAGGCGATCCCGCCGGCGAAGTCGAGGTAGACGGTGCCGTCGGCGGCCTCCACCTGCGCGCCCTCGGCACGGGCGACGACGAGCCTCGGCGTCGAGACGCCTCGCGCGACGTAGCGGGCGCGCGCCTCGAGGACGTCGTCGACCGCCGTGCGTTCGCGGAGGGACACGCGGCGATTCTCTCGCGCGGCCGCTCCCGAGCGCAATAGACCGCCGGGCGAGCGCTCGCTGCCCGCCTTCGACACGGTGTCGTAAACTCGCGTTCGTGGCTCGTGCGCGTACGCCGCAAATGCTTGCTTCCGATCCGGCGCAAGGAGTAGCGTCTTGGCCCGCGCGTCCAAGCGACGCGCCGGACCGCGATGCTGACCGTCCGAGACATCGCAGCGCTGCCCGGCCTCGGGCTGGAGCTCGCCGCGGGCGCCGCCGGCGCCGCGAACGTGATCCGCTGGGTCCACGTCTCGGAGCTGCCCGACCCGACGCCGTGGCTCGAGGGCGGCGAGCTGCTGATCACGACGGGGCTCGGCGTCGGCGAGCTGTCGACGGCCGCAGCGCGAGTACGTGCGCCGCCTGGCCGGACACGGGCTCGCGGGGCTCGCGTTCGGTGTCGGCTTCGGGTGGGCCGAGCCGCCGGAGGCGCTCGCCGACGAGGCCGAGCAGCTCGGCTTCCCGCTCGTGACCGTGCCCTACGAGGTGCCGTTCATCGCGCTGACGAAGGCGATCGCCGCGCAGCTCGCGAACGAGCAGCTCGCGCGCGTCGAACGGGCGCTCGAGGTGCACGAGCGGCTGGCCCACGCCGTGCTCGAAGGACGCGGCGCGCCCGCCCTGCTCGCGATCCTCGGCGACCACGTCGGCTGCTCGCTCGCGCTCGTCGACGAGTCCGGCCGCGTCGTCGGCGAGCGCCACGGCGCCCGGCTCGACGCCTGCGAGCACGTGCTCGAGCTGCCCGTCGTCGCGGACGGGGAGATCGCGACGCTGCGCGCGGGCAAGCCGGGCGGCGAGCTCTCCGAGTACGACCGGCTCGTGCTCCACCACGGCCAGACGGCGCTCGCGTTCGAGCTCTCACGCCGCCATGCGGTCTCGGCGGCGGAGCTCCGGCTCGCCGGCGACCTGCTCGAGGACCTCGAGCACGACCGGCTCGACGAGCGCGAGATCGCACGCCGGATCTCGGCGTTCGGGCTCGACCCGCAGGGCCGCTACGCGGCGCTGCTCGCCGTCGCCGCCGGGCCCGGCGCAGGCCGAGGACGTCCGCGCGGCGGCCGCCAGGGTGCTCGACGCGCGCGGCGCGCGCTACCTCTCCGCCTCGCGCCGCGACCGCGCGGCCTTCCTCGTCGCCACCGGCCTCGAGGAGGACGCGCTCGCGATCGCGCGCGAGCTCGTCGAGGCCTCGCCCGGCACGCGCGTCGGCGTCGGCCGGCCCAGCTCGGGCGCCGGGCTCGGCCGCAGCCTGCTCGAGGCGCGCGCCGCGCTCGACGCCGTCGCCGGCCCGGTCGCCTCCTACCACGACCTCGGCTCGCTCGAGCTGCTGCTCAGCCTGCCCGGCGCGACGCTCGAGGCGTTCGTCGCGCGCGTGCTCGGCCCGGCGTCGACGAACTCCTGGCTGCTCGAGTCGCTGACGGCGCTGCTCGACACCGGCTGCCGCTGGAGCGAGGCGTCCGACCGCCTCGGCGTCCACCGCCACACGCTCCGCTACCGGATGGAGCAGCTGCGCAAGCAGACGGGCCGGCATCCGGACGATCCGGCGCAGCGGATGGAGCTCTGGCTGGCCGTGAAGGCGAAGCAGGCGCTCGGCGCCGCGACGAAGGCGCCGAGCAGCCTGAATTCGCAAGCGACTCTGAGGCGAGCGAATGTGCGGTTTACCGCACTGACAGCGACCGCGCCTCTGCCACGATGTGCCTGTGCCCAAGACCGTAGTGATCGCCGACGACCACCCGAGCTTCCGGGCCTCGGCGCGGGCGATCCTCGAGGCGGAGGGGTTCGAGGTGATCGGCGAGGCCGAGGACGGAGCGAGCGCGATCGCCGCCGTCCGCGAGCTCGCGCCCGACGTGCTGCTGCTCGACGTGCAGCTCCCGGACCTGGACGGCTTCGCCGTCTGCCGGGAGTCGGCCTCAACGGCGGCCCTCCGGCCGTCGTGCTCGTCTCGAGCCGCGACGCGTGCGACTACGGCGGGCTGATCGAGCAGAGCGGCGCCCGCGGCTTCATCGCGAAAGCCGAGCTGAGCGGGGCCGCGCTGGCCGATCTGCTCGGATTGAGCGCGCGCGCTCCTCTTCCTCGCCGCGGCCGCCGTCGTCGGGCTCGCGCTCGTAGCGCATCGCGACGCTGCTCGTCCTCGCGAGCGACCACGAGGACAACAAGGCGGCGACGATCGCGCTCGCGCGTCACGGCCGGGCTCTCGTTCATCGCGAGCGGTCTCGATCGCCCTGTGGCGCCGGCCGGAGAACCGCACCGGCTACCTGCTCGCGGCCGTGGGCTACCTCTGGTTCTTCGGCGCGCTCAGCGAGTCGAACAACGACTGGCTGTTCACGGCCGGCGGAGCGCTCGGCAGCCTCGCCTTCGGCGCGTTCATCCACCTGCTGCTCGCATTCCCCGGCGGCCGGCTCACCGGACGCCGCGATCTCTGGCTCGTCGCTCGTCGACGTACGCGCTCGTGTTCACCGGGAGCGTGGCGACCCTGCTGCTGGTGGAGGTTCCCAACCCCGACGGACTGTCCCGAGTGCCGAAGCACGATCGCGGTCGGAAGCAACGACGGCCTCGAAGCCGTCCTCGACCGTCATCGTGACGGCTCTCGCCCTCGCGCTCCTCGCGCGGTGCTCGTCATCGTCGTGACCCGCTTCCTGCGCTCGCGCGGGGCGCTGCGGCGCGCGCTCGGCCCGGTGCTCGGCGCCGGCGCGCTCGTGATGGTGCGTTCTCGCGCTCCAGGTGAGCGTCGACACCTACTCCGCAGGCGCTGCGGAGCCGCTCGAGTACGTCTTCCTCGCCGCCTTCGCCATGGTCCCGCTCGCGTTCCTCGTCGGCGTGCTGCGCAGCAGGCTGGCACGCTCCGGCGTCGGCGACCTCCTGCTCGCGCTCGGCCGGGGCACGCCGATCCGCGACGCGCTCGCGGGCGCGCTCGCCGACCCGACGCTCGAGATCGCGTACTGGCTGCCCGAGCAGGCACGCTACGTCTCGGCCGAGGGAAAGCCGCTGCCCGAGCAGCCGGACGGACGCGGCGATGACGCTCGTCGAGCACGCGGGCCGGCCGACGGCTGCGCTCCTGCACGACCCGACTGCTCGCCGACGAGCCGGAGCTCGTCGACGCGGTCGCCGCGGCCGCCGGGCTCTGGCTCGACAACGAGCGGCTCCAGGCGAAGCTGCGCGCGCAGATCGCGTTCCTCGAGGCGATCGTCAACGCCTCTCCGTCGCTGCTCTGCTCGCTCGACCGCGACGGCACGGATCGCGAACCTGAACGACGCCGCCTGGCAGCGCGAGCGGCTACGTCGAGGAGAACGACGTCAAGGGCCAGCCGTTCTGGGACGTCTTCGTCGGCCCGGAGGCGCGAGCGAGGCGCGCCGGCGGTTCGAGGAGGCGGCGCCCGCGCACGAGGCGGCCAGCTTCGAGCACACGTTCGTCAACCAGCTGGGCGAGCGACTGACGATCGCGTGGTCGACGGCGCCGCTCTACGAGGAGGACGGGAGCGTCCGCTACGTCGTCTGCGGCGGGCTCGACATCACCGAGCGCGAGCGGCAGCACCGAGCAGCTCCAGGCCAGCGAGGAGCGCCTGCGGGCCGCGATCGACGCGTCGCCGGTCGCGATCGTCGAGTACGCCCTCGACGACACGATCACCCGCTGGAACCCGGCTGCGGAGCGGATCTTCGGCTGGACGGCCGAGCAGGTGGTCGGCGGGAAGGCCAAGCACCAGCCGCCGGGTCGCGAAGCGGAGCTGGCCGAGCTCTTTCGCCGCGTCCGCGCCGGCGAGGTCTACACGGGCGTCGAGAGCACGAGGGTGCGCAGCGACGGGTCGTACGTCAACGTCGCGATCGCCGCAGCGCCGATCCGCGACTCGGCCGGGCAACGTGATCAGCCACATGGCGCTCTTCGCCGACATCACCGAGCGCAAGCGCCAGGAGGAGGAGCTGCGCGCGTCGCGGGCGCGCATCGTCGAGGCCGGCGACGAGGCGCGCCGGCAGCTCGAGCGGAACCTGCACGACGGCGCCCAGCAGCGGCTCGTCGCCCTCTCGCTCTCGCTGCGGCTCGCCCAGTCGAAGGTGCGCACCGATCCCGACGCGGCCGAGGCCGGTGCTCGAAGGCGCCCGCGAGGAGCTCGCCGCCGCGCTCGACGACCTGCGCGAGCTCGCGCGCGGGATCCACCCGGCCGTCCTCACCGACCGCGGGCTGGCGGCCGCCGTCGAGGCGCTCGCCGCACGCTCGCCCGTGCCCGTCGAGTTCGAGACGCCGGAGGAGGAGCTGCCGCAGCGCGGTCGAGGCGGCCGCCTACTACGTGATCGCCGAGGCGCTCGCGAACGTGATCAAGTACGCGGGCGCGACCGGCGTGAACGTGCGCGTCGCCTGCGAGGACGGCCGGCGCCGTGGTCGAGGTCTCGGACGACGGCGTCGGCGGCGCCGATCCGGGCGAGGGCTCGGGCCTGAGCGGGCTCGCCGACCGCGTCGAGGCGCTCGGCGGCAGCCTCGACGGTCGAGAGCCCGCCCGGCGGCGGCACGTGCGTGACCGCCGCGATCCCGCTGCAGCCCGACCGGACAGCAGTAGGGCAGGCCGCACCTCCGGACGCCTGCGCGCCGCATCGGCGCGCGCCGGCCGGCGTGGGAATGTGGAGGTCATCCCACGGAGCACCAAGGAGGAACGTCATGTACGCCAGTCCCAGAATCGATCTCGCACACCGCAAGGGCGACGGCATCGACGTCACCCTCTGGTGGTCACCCGAGGACGACAGCGTCGCGGTCGAGGTGCTCCACTTCGCGAGCGAGTCGAGCTTCGAGCTCGCCGTCGACCGCGCCCGCGCCCTCGACGCCTTCTACCACCCCTTCGCGTACGCCGCCCGCCGGAGTCCTGAACTGCTGGACGTCGGCGGCCTAGACTCTCGCGCATGAGCGCGCTCCCGACCGGCACCGTCACCTTCCTGTTCGCGGACGTCGAGGGCTCGACGCGGCTCGCGCGCGACCTCGGCGACGAGTGGCAGGCCGTGCTCGCGGACATCCGCCGCCTCCTGCGGGAGGCGGTCAGCGGAGCGGAGGGCCACGAGGTCGACTCGCGCGGCGACGAGCTCTTCGCCGTCTTCGTCGTCGCCCGACGCGGCGGCGGCGGCGGCGACCGACGCCCAGCGGCGGCTCGGCGGCCACAACTGGCCCGCGCCCGTGCGCACCCGGATCGGCCTGCACACCGGCACGGCCGCGCTCGGCGACGACGGCTACGTCGGCGTCGACGTCCATCGCGCCTACCGGATCGCCTCCACCGGCCACGGCGGGCAGATCGTCGCCTCCGAGAGCGCGCGCGGCGGCCCTCGCGCCCGGGCGCGAGCTGCGCGACCTCGGCCTCTGGGCGCTGCCCGACCTGCCCGACCCGGAGCGCATCTTCCAGCTCGAGGAGCCGGGTCTCGGCGGCGACTTCCCGCCCCTGCGCGCCCGGCCGGGCGCCACGCCCGTCCGCGTCGTGCTCGCCGACGACTCCGTGCTCCTGCGCGAGGGGATCGCGCGGCTGCTCGAGGATGCAGGCTTCGACGTCGTCGCCCAGTCGGGGAACGCCGAGGACCTGCTCCGCCACGTCGCGATGCACCGGCCCGACGTCGCCGTCGTCGACATCCGGATGCCGCCGACCCAGACCGACGAGGGGCTGCGCGCCGCGAAGGAGATCCGCGAGCGCCACGAGCGCACCGGCGTGCTCGTCCTCTCCCAGTACGTCGAGCCCGGCTACGCGATGGAGCTCCTCTCGGAGAGCGCCGAGGGCGTCGGCTACCTGCTCAAGGACCGCGTCGCCGACGTGGAGGAGTTCGCCGCGGCCGTCCGGCGCGTCGCCGAGGGCGGCTCCGCGCTCGACCCGGCCGTCGTCAGCGAGCTCGTCGGCCGGCACCGCCGCGACGACCCGCTCGACGCGCTCTCGCCGCGCGAGCGCGAGGTGCTCGAGCTGATGGCCGAGGGCCGCTCGAACCAGGCGATCGCGCAGCGCCTCTTCGTGACGCTGCGCGCCGTCGAGAAGCACGTCACGAGCATCTTCGTGAAGCTGCGGCTGCCGGCCGCGGCCGAGGATCACCGGCGCGTGCTCGCCGTGCTCGCGCTGCTCCGCGGCTGAGCCCGGCCGCGGGAGAAGACCAGGGTCGGCTCAGGGTGATGCCGGATACCGCCGCGGCCGCGCGGCACTCGATCCTTCGAGCATCGTGGCAACCGGCAACCACACCGGCTCGCGGCGGTACGGGTTACCGCACCTGCGAGACGCTGGCTCGCCGCATGGTTCGGGCCTTCGCGGCTTGCGAGGGTGGCGCCATGTCCTTCGACCGCATCCGCCGCCTCGCAGACCGGCCCTACCCCGGTCGCGTCGAGCTCGCAGCGCTCGCCGTCCTCTACGGCGCGTACGAGCTCGTGCGCGGTTTCGGCAGCGAGGACTGGGCGGCCGCCCGCGCGCACACCGCCGACATCGTCGCGCTCGAGCGCCGCCTCAACCTCTTCGTCGAGCAGGACGTCCAGGACCTCGCAGGCCTGCTCCCGGGCGTGCCCGCGCTCCTCGGCTTCCTCTACGTCGCGCTCCACTTCGCGGGCACGGCCGGCGTGCTCATCTGGGTGCACAGCCGCCGCCCGCATGCGTTCCCGTTCCTGCGCACGACGCTGATCGTCAGCACCGGGCTCGCGCTCGCCGGCTACGTCCTCTATCCGGCCGCGCCGCCGCGGCTCGCGAACCTCGGCTTCGCCGACACCGTCAGCACGCACACGGGCCTGAACCTCAGCTCCGACCTGCTCGGCAGCCTCTACAACCCGATCGCGGCCGTCCCGAGCCTCCACTTCGGCTACGCGCTGATCGTCGGCGTCGCGGTCGCGCAGCTCGCGTCGCGCCGGCTCGTGCGGCGCGTCGGCGCCGCCTACCCCGCGCTGATGCTCCTGATCATCGTCGCGACCGGCAACCACTTCCTCTTCGACGCCGCCGCCGGCGGCCTCGTCGTCGCCGCCGGCTGGCTCGTCGCCGCCCGGCTCGCGCGCACCGTGCGGTCCCGCCCGGTGCGGCTTGCCGCACCCGACGACGCCTGGACGCCGCATTCCACCCGGCCCGCGCCCAGGCAGCCTGAGCTCACCCACCCGAAAGCACGAAAGGACCCCACCAATGTCACCCCTGAAGCACAGCAACAACTTCGCGGCCCGCATGGGCCGCTGGAGTGCGGGCCACTGGAAGACCGCGGTCTTCGGCTGGCTCGCGTTCGTGATCGCGTCCGTCTATCATCGGCGGCGCGGTCGGCACCAAGTACCTCGAGGACAACGACCTCGCCGTCGGCGAGGCCGGCCGCGCGACCAAGATCATCGAGGCCGGCTTCCCGCAGTCCGCCGACGAGCAGGGCGAGATCGTCCTGATCCAGTCGAAGACGCTGTCGGCCGACGATCCCGCCTTCAAGGCCGCGATCGAGGACGTCGCGAAGACGCTCGACGCGTTCCCGCAGGTGCGGAAGCTCGACTCGCCGCTCGACGCCGGGCACGCCGACCTGATCTCGGCCGACGGCCACTCCGCGATGGTGCAGTTCAGCCCCAAGGGCACCTACGAGGAGGCCATCCTCTACATCGAGACGATCGAGGCGGCCGTCGACAAGGTCGCGGCACGGCATCCGGGCTCTCGAGATCGACGAGCTCGGCAGCGTCAGCACCGGCAAGGCGACCGACGAGGCGTTCGACAGCATGCTCGCGAAGGCCGGGATGATCGCGATCCCGCTCACGCTCGTGATCCTGCTGCTCGTCTTCGGTTCCGCCGTCGCGGCGCTGATGCCGCTGCTGCTCGCGATCACCGCGGTCTTCGCGACCACGAGCCTGATCGCCCTGCCCAGCCAGTTCATCCCGGTCGACGAGTCGATCGCCGAGGTGATCCTGCTGATCGGCCTCGCGGTCGGAATCGACTACTCGCTCTTCTATCTCCGGCGCGAGCGCGAAGAGCGTGCCGCCGGACGCAGCGAGCACGCAGCCCTCGAGGCCGCCGCGGCCACGTCCGGCCGCGCCGTCCTGATCTCCGGCGATCACCGTCCTGATCGCGATGGCCGGCATGTTCCTCTCCGGCGACAAGACGTTCATGTCCTTCTCGATCGGGACGATGATGGTCGTCGCGATCGCGATGATCGGCTCGCTCACCGTTCTGCCGGCGCTGCTCGGCAAGCTCGGCGACCGCGTCGAGAAGGGCCGCGTCCCGTTCCTGCACCGGCTCAGGCGCAAGGACGGCGAGAGCCGCGTCTGGGGAGCGATCCTCGGCGCGCGTGCTCCGGCGCCCGGTCGTCTCGGCCG
The DNA here is from genome assembly GCA_963827015.1 of uncultured Gaiellaceae bacterium. Taxonomy (GTDB): domain Bacteria; phylum Actinomycetota; class Thermoleophilia; order Gaiellales; family Gaiellaceae; genus Gaiellasilicea. Next base: position 159,806 of record CAWGZI010000004.1, read on the forward strand.
TCGCCGCCACCGCGGTCCTGGTCGCGCTGACCGTCCCGGCGTTCTCGCTCAACACGACCACGACCGGGCATCGACGACATCTCGATCCCCGAGATCGAGCCGCTGAAGAAGTTCGACGAGGCGTTCCCGGGCGGCAACGATCCGGCCAGTCGTCGCGATCAAGGCCGACGACGTCCGGGCCGAGCCGGTCCGGAACGCGATGGCCGAGCTCGAGCGGCGTGCGCTCGCGAGCGGCCAGATGAGCGGCCCGGTCGAGATCGAGGCGAGCCGCGACAACACCGTCGCGACGATGGACATCACCGCTGGCCGGCACCGGCACGGACGAGGCTCGAAGGCCGCGCTCGCCACCCTGCGCGACGAGCTCCTGCCGCAGACGGTCGGCACAGGTCGACGGCGTCGAGTACGCGGTCACCGGCACGACCGCGCTCGACAAGGACTGGGAAGCGAAGATGGTCAAGACGGCGCCGCTCGTCTTCGGCTTCGTCCTCATCTTCGCCTTCCTGATCCTGCTGGCCTCGTTCCGCTCGCTCGTGGTCGCGATCAAGGCGATCGTCCTCAACCTGCTCTCCGTCGGAGCCGCGTACGGCATCCTCGTCGCGGTCTTCCAGTGGGGCTGGGGCGAGAGCCTGCTCGGCTTCGAGTCGAACGGCGGCATCACCGCCTGGCTGCCGATGTTCCTGTTCGTGATCCTGTTCGGCCTCTCGATGGACTACCACGTCTTCATCCTGAGCCGCGTCCGCGAGGCCTACGACCGCGGCCTCTCGAACGAGGAGGCGGTCGCCCACGGGATCAAGTCGTCGGCCGGCGTCGTCACGAGCGCGGCCGTCGTCATGGTCGGCACCTTCTCGGTGTTCGCCCTGCTGCCGGTGATCGACATGAAGGAGATGGGCATCGGCCTCGCGGCCGCCGTCCTGATCGACGCCACGCTGATCCGCGCCGTGCTGCTGCCGGCGACGATGAAGCTGCTCGGCGACCGCAACTGGTACCTGCCGACGCTGGCTCGAGTGGCTCCCCCGCCTCGAGCACGAGCCGGCTCCCAAGGCGACGCCGGCGCTCGACGCCGCGTAGCCCTCGAAAGACCGAAGCCCCGCCCTCTGCAACGGAGAGGGCGGGGCTTCATTCGTTCCTGGAGCCGGAGGCGGGACTCGAACCCACGACATACGGCTTACAAGAGCTGTTGCTCTACCAGCTGAGCTACTCCGGCGCGAGCGCGTCGAATGGTAGGCGAGAAGCCGACTGTCCGAAACGGACATGGCCCAGCCGATGCCTCAGGCACGGCTCGAAGTCGTGGAGCATCCAAAGGCAGTCGGCGACCGGACGACACTTGCAGTGATGCTGGCACTGCGCCAAGCCGGCTACTCGCTTCTCGTGCCGTTCGGCGAGAACACTCGGTACGACATCGTGATCGACGACGGAACGACGTCTGTCGCGCGTCCAATGCAAGACAGGCCGACTTCGTCAAGGCGCGGTCGTCTTCAAGGCTTGTAGTTCATACGCGCACCATCCGAACCCGAAGACGAGGGGGCGTGACTACGTTGGTCGAGATCGATTATTTCGGAGTGCACTGTCCGCAGAATGGGGGCGTCTACCTCGTCCCTATCGAGGACGCAGCGTTGCGAACCCAATGCTCCCTACGCGTTACACCGAGCCGAAACAATCAGTCGCGCACGCATCAGACCTGCAGCGGCGTACGAGATCGCAAACTTCGGCTCGCGCCTACTGCAAAACCTCGCGCGTCTTCTGGTGGGCCAGGATCTTCCGCTTGACCCGCTGGAGCGCGTTGTCGATCGTCTTGCAGTCGCAGCCGAGGTCCTCCGCCATCTCCTCGTAGGAGAGCCCCTCGAGGTAGCAGCGCAGCGCGTCGGCCTCGAGCGGCGAGAGGCTCGTGCCGAGCGTGAAGACGAGGCTCTGCAGCTCCTCGGTCGAGATCACGCAGACGGCCGGGTCGTTCGTCGTCGGGCCCGGGAGCGCGTCGCCGAGCGTGCACTCGCCGTCGTTGTCCTGGCCGGCGGGCGTGTGGCTGAACGAGATGTACTGGTTCAGCGGCTGGTGCTTGAACCGGGTCGCGGTCTTGATCGCGGTGATGATCTGCCGCGTCACGCAGAGCTCCGCGAAGCTGCGGAACGAGGTCTCCTTGTCGGCGCGGAAGTCGCGCACGGCCTTGTAGAGACCGATCAGACCCTCCTGGATCAGGTCCTCCGAGTCGCCGCCGGCGAGGAAGTACGAGCTCGCCTTCAGGCGCACGAACCCCGTGTAGCGGCGCATCAGCGCGTCGAGCGCGGCCTCGCTGCCGTTCCGTGCCTTCATCACCAGCTGCAAATCCTCAAGCTCTCGTTGAGCCTTCTGAGCCGATTTGACGGCGACTGCGGTTTGGGCGGACATCGCGGTCTCCCTGCAAATAACGGGAAAGAGCCATGGCGGCCGCCGTGCCGGACGCTCAACTCTCACCCTTAGGTTGAGGCAGAACATAGCAGCAGGGTCCGCGCAAGTTACAAGTCGCTTGCAATACGATCTGAATACCTTAGGAACGTATGTTCGTGTCAGCCCTCGCCGCGGCGGAGTCCGCTCGAGCCGCGCGCGCGTCTCGTCGTCGAGCGAGTCGCGCAGGCGGGAGCCGTGCGGCTCCTCGTGGCGCGGCTGCTCGAGGTCGCCGAGGAACGATCGCGGACGAGCGCTTCTGCACCGCCTGGCCCGACGTGCCGCGGACGGCGAAGTCCGACGAGACGAGACAGACCTCCTCGGTGTCGCGGTGCTCCGCGGCAGAGCCGCTCGAGCAGGGCGTCCGCGTGGGCCGCGTACCGGACCGCGAGCGGGCCGATCTCGGCGTCCGGTCCTGGCGCCGTCCCAGACGAGCACCCCCGCGCACCGCGCATGGCGACGAAGGAGGCGAGCGCGTCCGTCAGCTCGCGCTGGTCGGCGAACGAGCCCGCGTGGAGCAGGTTGTGCCCGTCGAAGAGATACAGCGTCGGCTCAGCCATTGATCCTCTAACGTAGATGAGGCCTCGTCGCCGGGGTGCGCCGGGTGGTGCGAGGCAAGGACGCAGGGAGCGTCGATAGTGGTGTATCGACGCTCCTGAGGACGCCGCATGGCGCCGCCGGCGCGCCCCGGCGGCTCAGAGCTTCATCTGCGTCAGAGGCTCTCGTCGCCGCCGCGCCTCGTAGAGCAGCAGGGCGGCGGCGACGCTGACGTTGAGCGACTCGACGTTGCCCGCGAGCGGGATCGAGACGGTGGCGTCGCACGCCCGGCGGACGAGCGGGCGGACGCCCTTGCCCTCGGCGCCGAAGACGAGCGCGAGCCCGCCGGTCAGGTCGGCCGTCCACATGTCCTGCTCCGCCTCGGCGCTCGCCGCGTAGATCCAGAGGTCGCCGCGCTTGATCTCGTTCAGGTAGCGGGCGAGGTTCGGCACGACCGCGACCGGCAGGTGCTCGACGGCGCCGGCCGAGGCGCGGCAGACGCCGGCGGTGACCATCGCCGAGCCGTGCGCGGGGACGACGACGCCGGTCGCGCCCGCGCCTTCGGCGCTGCGGATCACGGCGCCGAGGTTGCGCGGGTCGGTGACCTGGTCGAGGCAGGCGAGCAGTGGCGTCTCGACGGCCGCGAGCTCGTGAGCGTCCGCGTAGCGGTAGGGCTCGCACCAGGCGAGGACGCCCTGGTGGTCGCGCGTCTCCGCCGCCTCGCCGATCTCCCGGTCCGGCTTGACGTGGACGCGCGGGCCGTCGCGCGAGCCAGGGCTCGGACGGCGACCGCGCGCTCGGTCGCCCAGAGCTCGAGCACCTCGCGCGGCCCGCGCAGCGCCTCGCGTACGGGCCGGCGGCCGTAGACCTGCTCCCGCGTCACGCGCCGCGGACGAGCCGGTAGCCGCCGGCCTCGTCTCGCACCTCCCAGCCGGCAGCCTCGATCTCCGCCCGGCAGCCGGTCGGACTCGGCGAAATCGCGCTGCTGCGCGCGCCTCCTGCCGCAGCCGCGCCAGCTCGTCGATCTCCGTCGGGCACGTCCGCCGTCGGCGGGGCGCGAGGCCGAAGAGCTCGAGCGCCCGTCGCAGGCGCGTCGAGGTTCCGCACGCGGCGCCACTCGTGCATGAGCGCCAGCGCCGCCGGCGTGTTGAAGTCGTCGTCGAGCACCGCCACGAACTCGTCCCACGTCGGGACCGAGGTCGGTCTCGTCCTCCTGCGCGAAGGCGTTCGCCAAGCGTCGTCCACTGCGCCCTCGCCTGCTCCATCGTCTCGTCGGAGAAGTCGATCGGGCTGCGCCAGTGCGCGGTGAGGAAGAAGAGCAGCGTCGTCTCGGCGCCCCACCGGTCGAGCACCTCCTCGATCGTCTCGACGTTGCCGAGCGACTTCGACATCTTCTCGCCGGTGAAGCGGAGCATGCCGTTGTGCATCCAGATCTTCGCGAACTCGTGGCCGAGCGCCCGCGACTGCGCCACCTCGTTCTCGTGGTGGGGGAAGACGAGGTCGAGCCCGCCGCCGTGGATCTCGAACGACGGGCCCGAGCAGCTTCTCGGCCATCGCGGAGCACTCGATGTGCCAGCCCGGGCCGGCCCCGTCCCCAGGGCGAGTCCCAGGCCGTGTCCTCCTCCGGCTTGTTCGCCTTCCAGAGCGCGAAGTCGCGCGGATCCTCCTTGAGCGGGTTCGGCGCCTCCTCCTCGTCCTCGAGCTGGTCGAGCCGCTGCCCGGAGAGGCGCCCGTACTCCTCGAAGCGCGCGACGCGGAAGTAGACGTCGCCCTCGACCTCGTAGGCGTAGTCCGCGCTCGATCAGGTCGACGATGAAGCGGACGATCTCGTCCATCGTCTCGGTCGCCTTGGGCCAGTGGTCGACCTCGTCGAGCCCGAAGCGGCCGGTGTCCTCGAGGTACCACTCGGTCGCCTCGGCGGCCCGCTCGGCGCTCGCGCCGGGCGCGGCCTCGTAGATCTTGTCGTTCACGTCGGTGATGTTGTGGACGAGCGTGACCTCGTAGCCGCGCTCGCGCAGCCAGCGCTTGTACCAGCAGCCGAGCACGTAGGGCCGCGCGTTGCCGATGTGGGCGCGCGCGTAGACGGTCGGGCCGCAGACGTACATCCCGATCGGTCCCGGGAGCCTCGGGGAGGTCGACGAGCCCGCGGGCGGCGGTGCTATAGAGCCGCATCGACCCTCCGCAGCGCCTCGTCCTGCGGGCAGCGCCGCGATCACCGTCCAGAGCTCGGGGCCGCGCTCGACGCCGGTGAGCGCGAGCCGGAGCGCCTTCAGGTCGCCGCCGACCGCCTTCAGCTCGCGCACGATGTCCTTGCCGTCGAGCCCGCTCGCCCGGAGCTCGACGAAGCGCTCCAGCGTCGGCCGTGCCTCCTCGGGAGAGCTCACGGGCTGCGGCTGGAGGATCGCGGCCGCCATCGCGCTGCGCCTCGACCAGGTCGCGGGCGCCGCGCAGCGCGCGGGCCAGCTGCGGCGGCGCGCCGGCGCGCGCGGCGAGCTCCTCGTCCGACAGCGCCTCGATCGCGTCGATCGCGAGCCGCCGGATCCGCGGCTCGTCGAGGTGGACGTCGTGCGCGCGGCAGCCCGAGCTCCTCGAGGTAGGCGCGCACGGCCTCCGGCGGGATGCCCTGCTCGCGGTAGATCGGCGACGCGTGGCGCACGCCGTGCCCGCTTGGAGAGCTTCTTCCCGTCCGGCCCGAGCAGCAGCCCGTGGTGGACGTACTCGGGCGGCTCGAATCCCGAGCGCCTCGCGCAGGCGGCGGTGCAGAGCTCGTGTTCGGCCGGTGGTCGTTGCCGCGGATCACGTGCGTGATCCCGAAGTCGAGGTCGTCGACGACGCTCGCGAGGTGGTAGGTCGGGCTGCCGTCCGGTCGCGGAGGAGCGTGATCCCGTCGAAGCGCAGGAGCCGTCCGTCCGGCGTCGCGACGCCGCGGCCTCGCGGTACCGATCGACGCGGTCGCTCTGCCGGACGGGCCCTCGTTCCAGACGATCCCGAGCCACTCGAGGTCGGCCACGAGCTGCTCCTCGACCGCGCCGGCACGTTCCGGGCTGCGGTCGGTGTCGTCGATCCGGAGCAGCATCCAGTCGCCGCGGCGCCGGTTCGCGACGGCGGAGAGGGCGCTGCCGAGGTGCAGCGAGCCGGTGGGGCTGGGGGCGAAGCGGGTGCGGACCATTGGCGGCCAGTCTAGGGGTCAGGCCAAGGCGTACCGCTCTTTCCAACGCGGCGGGATCGGCAGCTCCAGGCCGTAGAGGTAGCGGATGAGCTGTCCCTGATGAGAGGACTCGTGCTCGAGCAGACGCAGGACGAAGCGAAGGCGGTCGCCGTCGTCCAGGTCGACGTCGTCGATCGCCGCAAGCACCTGCTCCGCCGATCGAGAGAGAGCGGCCGCGACAGCCGCCCGCTCACGTGTCTCGTCGGCCGTCAGGGAGCAGGCGAAGCCCTGCCATGCACCCGATCTGATCGCGCCGGCGAAGCTCTCTCGGGCGCCGACGACGCACCACAGCTGCGCCCCCACCGTGTTCGAGGCGATTCCGGGCAGCTTCAGAGCGAGTGCGGCCTCGGGGACCTCCGCCGCCAGCTCGTCGTAGAGCTCGAACGACTCCAGAAACCGCTCTCGGATGATCGCTGCCGTGGTCACGCTCAGGTGAATACCACGTTGCGGCGTACGCTCCTCTAGGCTCGAGCCGTGGAAGTAGCACTTCTCCGCTGGTACGAAGAGCACAAGCGCCCGCTTCCCTGGCGAGAAACGCGAGATCCGTACGCGATCCTCGTCAGCGAGGTGATGCTGCAGCAGACGCAGGTCGAGCGCGTGATTCCGCGCTGGCTCGGCGTGGCTGGAGCGGTGGCCGACTCCGGCTGCGCTCGCCGCCGCCTCACCGGGCGACGTGATCCGCGCGTGGCAGGGGCTCGGCTACAACCGCCGCGCGCTCAACCTGCACCGCGCCGCCATGTGCGATCGCCGCGGACGGCTGGCCGGACGACCTCACGCGAGCTCTCCGGCGTCGGCCCCTACACGGCGGCCGCGATCCGCAACCAGGCATTCGGCGAGCCGGTGCTCCCCGTCGACACGAACGTCGCGCGGATCCAGGAGCGCACCGGACACAGCTTCGGCCCCGGAGCGCTGCAGGCGCTTTCGACCTCGGCGCGACCGTCTGTCTCGCGCCGGATCCCGCGCTGCGGCGTCTGCCCGCTCGCCGCGCGAGTGCCCGTCGCGCGGCCGCGGTACGAGCCGCTGCGCAAGCAGTCCCGGTTCGAGGGCTCGTTCCGGCAGCGGCGTGCGGCGCTGCTGCGGCTCGTCGCCGACGGAGCCGCGGCCGCTCGCGAGCGCTGGATCGCGAGGCCGTCGAGTCGCTCCTGCGCGACGGCCTCGTCGAGCAGGCGGGCGATCTCGTTCGCCTGCCCGCCTAGACCGTGTGGTGCATCCAGACGTTGGGCTCGACGTAGACGCCCTCGTCACGCTCGCGGTCGATCTCGACGGGGACGAGCGCGCCCGGAACGACATAGCTGCCGGTGTCCGGGAAGCGCATGCCGGTCCAACCCTCCCAGTCGGTGACGGAGCCTGAGATGCGCATCGAGCGCGGTGCGACGCGAACCAGCTTCGCTCCGGCCTGCTCGTGGGTGCGGAGCCACGCGTCGATCGAGCTTGCCGTCGTCGCGGCGCCATTCGATGTAGCGGTCGATCGGTGTCAGCGGGTACAGGTGCTTCTGGCTCGGGCGCACCGGCGCGACCAGGTCGGCCAGGCCGCGCGCGGCGACCGCCTTCCGCATCCCGTCGAGCATCACCTTGCTGAGACCGCGGCCGCGCTGGTCGACGCCGATCGTGATCGCGATCGCGGACACCGCCTTCGCGGCCGCCGGCGAAAGCCCGCTCGAGTGCGGCGTCCCAGCCATCGTCCGGCAGCTCGTCCGGCCCGAACGGGATCGGGACGGCATTCGACTCGGCGAGGTAGCGGTCGTCGCTCGTCGAGGAGATAGAGCTGCAGGTCGGGGAACTCCCCGTACTGGCGATCCCAGAGCCGGTTCGCGACGGCGTCGTGGTACATGAACTCGTCCCACGCGGCGCCGAGCTCGTCGCGCCGCTCGTGCAGCTCCGGCCGCTCGGCGTGCGAGACGAGCTTCACACCCGCTCCAGCAGCGCGACCGCCTCGGCGGCGAGACCCTCGCCGCGGCCGGTGAAGCCGAGCCTGTCGGTCGTCGTCGCGCGGACGTTGACGAGCTCCGGCTGCGACGCCGAGCGCGGCGGCGAGCCTGCTGCGCATCTCCTCGCGGTGCCCGGCGATGCGCGGCTCCTCGCCGATCAGGACGCAATCGGCGTTGACGAGCGCGAAGCCCGCGCCTCGCGCACCTGCGCGTAGGCATCGCGCAGCAGCTCGAGCGAGTCGGCGCCCTCCCAGCGCGCGTCGCCGGAAGGGAAACAGCGAGCCGATGTCGCCGAGCCCCGCTGCGCCGAGCAGCGCGTCGGTGAGCGCGTGGGCAGATCACGTCGCCGTCGGAGTGGCCCGCAAGACCGCGCGGATGATCGAAGGTGACGCCGCCGAGAACGAGCGGGACACCGTCCTCGAGCGCGTGCGCGTCGACGCCGAGGCCGATCCGGAGCTCAGACACGCGAGCGCCTCCGGCAGCTCGGACAACGAGGGATCCGGATTGCGCGCGCGGCGGGCATCGAACAGATGCCCCCAGGGGCCACGGCGGATGTGGACTGCGAGCATGCCGGCGTCGATCGCCGGGCCGGATGTCGTTGTCGACGCGGTCGCCGACGTAGGCGATCTCGCCGGCGGCGAAGCCGCTCTCCGCGACGATCCGCTCGAAGAACTCCGGCGCGGGCTTCTCGATCCCCCAGCGCTCGGACGAGCCGATCAGGTCGACGTGCTCGCGCAGCAGCTCCTCGGTCTCGGCGGGTGTGTTGCCGACGGCGCCGACGAGGAAGCCCAGCGAGCGGAGCCGGGCCAGGCAGGGCAGCGCGTCGGGATAGAAGTCGTCCGGGCTCCCACGTCGAGGCCGGGCGCTCGACGCCGAGGATCTCCCAGGCGCGCTTGTGATGCTCCTCGCGGGCCGCCAGCCCGCCGAGGACGCCCATCAGCGTGAATCGCGGCACGCCGGCGATGTCGGCAGCGCGCTCCCACATGCCGGTCTCGTCGACCAGCGTCTCGCCCGACGTCGAAGACGACGGCTTTCACAGCCACGCCGCGACCTGCTCGAGATCGGCGCGCGTGGTCACTTTGAGCAGGCGCGGGTCGCCCTCGACCACCTTGACGCGCCCGCCGCGCGCCTCGACGAGCGAGGAGCAGTCGGTCGCGCCGGCCAGGTCGCCGGCGTAGGCCTCGCGCAGCTTCGGGGCGAGGAACGCCTGCGGTGTCTGCACGGCGACGAGCCTCTCACGAGGCTCGGTCCGGTGACCCGGTCGCCGTCGACGCTCTTGACCGTGTCCGTGAGCGGCAGCGCCGGGACGACGCCGTCCCAGCCCTCCGACAGCGGCGCCAGCACCCGCTCGAGCACCGCTTCGGTGACGAGCGGCCTGGCGGCGTCGTGCACGATCACGACCAGCGCGTCGTCGGGCACCTCGGCCAGCGCCGCCCGCACGGACTCGGCCCGCGTCGCCCCGCCGGGGACGGCAGCGACGACCTTGGTCGCGGCGAGCTCTTCCGCCAGGAGGATCGCCGGCTCCTCCCAGCCGGCCGGCACCGCGACGACGATCGCGTCGATCCAGTCCGACTCGTCCAGCCGGCGAAGCGGCTCGGCGAGCAGCGGCAGCTCCCCGAGCCCGACGAACGCCTTCGGCCGTTCTCCGCCTAGCCGCTCTCCCGCCCCCGCGGCAACGAGGAGGGCCCAGACGCTCATGCTCGCGTCGAAGCTGCGCTACGCTACGCAGTAGCGGCGGCGGCTTTCGCCTTGGTCTTCTTCTTCGGCTTCTCGCCGGTGCCGGCAAGCACGCCGTCGAGCCACTCGGCGGCCTCATCCTCGTCGACGGCCTTGGCGTACATCAGCTCGGAGGCGAGGATCTTCTTCGCCTTCACGAACATCTGCTTCTCGCCCGTCGAAAGGCCCTTCTCGTGGTCGCGCAGGTTGAGGTTCTTGACGACCTCGGCCAGCTCGAAGATGTCGCCGGTCTTCATCTTGTCGCGGTTGTGCTTGAACCGCCGATTCCAGTTCTTCGGCATCTCCGACTCGCCCGCAGTCAAGCGCCTTGACGACAGTGTTGACGAGATCCTCGTCGATGACTGTGCGCAGGCCGACCTGCTCAGCGTTCTCGACGGGGACGTTCACGGTCATGTCGTTGTGCAGGATCTGGATCGTCAGGTACTCGCGCGTCTGACCGAGAATCTCGCGCTTCTCCTTCTTCACGACCGTGCCTGCTCCGTGGTGCGGATACACCACCTTGTCGCCAACCTCGAACAAGCCAGCCTCCCTGGTTTGAAACAACCGTGTAAAATAGAACTGTTCAGTGAAGAAGCCGGCGGGCTCGAGAGCTCACCGGCATGCGACTGCCAGTGTATCAGAAACCCCTGGAAAACGCGACCTTTTCGGCTATTTACGCTGATTTGCGGGGGTTTTCTTCACGCGTTTCCAGCCCGGCGCGGAGAGCTTCCCGGAGCGTGCCCGACTCGGACACTCTGATCTTCGAGCGGGAGCGCGTGCCGGCCGGCGCGACTGCGGCGGCGATGCCGAGCTTCGTGCACTCCTCCAGTCGGCGCTCGGACTGGGCCGCGGGTCGCAGCCGTCCCGTGAGGCCGATCTCGCCGAACGCAGCCACTCCTTCCCGCACCGGCGAACTGCGTGGGCCGAGGCGATCGCGAGCGCGATACCCAGGTCGGCGCCGGGCTCGTCGATCCGAAGCCCGCCGGCGACGTTGACGAAGACGTCGGCGGAGCCGAGCGCGACTCCGGCATGACGCGAGAGGACGGCGACGATCATGGCCAGACGTTTCGGGTCGACGCCAGTGCCGAGCCGCCTCGGCATCGCGAGGTCCGTGGGCGCGACGAGCGCCTGGATCTCGAGCAGGATCGGCCGCGTCCCCTCGAGCACGCAAGCGACTGCGGCGCCGATCTCTCCGGGCAGCGTCTTGCCGAAGAGCTCGGAGGGATCGGGGACGCCGACGAGCCCTTCGCCGGTCATCTCGAAGACGCCGAGCTCGTTGGTCGAGCCGAAGCGGTTCTTCGTCGCGCGGAGGACGCGGTGCGCGTGGTAACGGTCGCCCTCGAACTGGAGCACGCAGTCGACGAGGTGCTCGAGGACGCGCGGGCCGGCGACGGCGCCGTCCTTCGTCACGTGCCCGACGAGGATCGTGGCGACGCCGAACTCCTTGGCCACTCGCAGCAGCCGCCCCGCCGCCTCGCGGACCTGACCAACCGATCCCGGCGCGGAGCTCATGTCGGCGGCGTACAGGGTCTGGATCGAGTCGATCACGCAGACGTCGGGCCGCTCGTGCTCGAGGGTCGCGCAGACGGCGTCGAGCTCCGTCTCGGCGAGGATCTCGACCCCTTCGGTCCCGCCGAGGCGAGCGGCGCGGAGCTTCACCTGCGCAGTCGACTCCTCGCCGGTGACCAGCAGGGCGCGGCGGCCGGATGCCGCAATGGCGCCGAGCGCGCTCAGAAGGAGTGTCGACTTGCCGACGCCGGGCTCGCCGCCGACGAGGACGAGGCTCGCCGGGACGAGACCGCCGCCGAGGACGCGGTCGAGCTCGGGGACGCCGGTGGAGATCCGCTTCGCCTCCTCGGCGTTGACGTCGACGAGGCGCAGGAGCGGCTTCGCGGAGGACTGGTGGGGGCGGCGGCCGGTGCTTCCTCGACGAGCGACCCGAAGGCGTTGCAGCCGGGACACTTGCCGAACCACCGTCCGGCTGAGTAGCCGCACTCGGTGCAAGCGAAGTTGACTGCGGCCTTGGCCATGTGTCGAGGCTAGCCCGCGCGGCGGACGGGGCTGTGCCAATCCCGTGCCTAGAGCGTCGCAAGTTCGTCACGCGGACTCAGCGTCGCGAGCCCCGACCACGGCCAATCCTCGAAGTTCTTCACCATTCCCGCGCGGACGGGATTGTCGAGAATGTAGGCGATCGTCCTGCGGCCGTGCTGGTCCGACTCGATCAGCGTGTCTGCGAAGCGATCGCCGAAGAGATGGCCGCGGCGGCGATACCACGAGTTGAACCTGCGGGCGTACGTGGAGTTGACCGTCTGCAGCGCCCGAGACACGCGTGGCTCGTCCTCCGGCACGACGACGAGGAGGTGGTAATGGGTCGTCATCAGGCACCAGCAAAGCACCTGCCACCCGAAGCGCTCCGTCGCCTTCCGCAACAGTCCGAGCAGCTCGTAGCGGTCGAGGTCGGAGTGGAAGATCGGCTGGTCGTCGACGCCGCGAGCGGTGATGTGCGTTGGGACACCTGCGTAGAACGCGCGTGGTCGCCTTGGCATGCTTCGACCGTAGCGGCAGCGGGAGAACCGGACCGCGTCCTTGACACAATCGTGGCCGCTTCGACGCTGAATTGTCACGAAGGACGTGTCCGAATCGACCAGGTGGTGTCAGAGACGAGTCTGACACGGTGTCGGAGAGGACTCAGGCACGTGTCAGAGACGAGTCTGACACCGGAGGTTGGGCTAACGAGAGA
>CAWGZI010000005.1:0-37949 GCA_963827015.1 uncultured Gaiellaceae bacterium
CAGGTCGTGCGGGACGACGCAGGGCAGATCCGCGTTGACGACGAGCACCGGCCCCTCCTCGACGAGCTCCGAGCGCAGCCGCCACGGCCGCTCCCTGGCCGCCGCCGGGGTCGTCGACCCCGTCCGCGCCGAGCTCGTCGGCGAGTGCGCGACCCTCGGCGTCGCCGGTGACGACCAGCGTGCGTCCGGTGACGGTCGCGGCGGCGAGCACGTCGCCGAGCATGGCGAGCGAGAGCCGGAAGCGCGCCTCGTCGGTCGCGTCGAGCCGCTGCTTCCCGCTCCGGCCGCGGAAGGGGACCACGATCTGCGTCATCCGGGAAGACTCTAGTCGTGGACAACTCCGCCCTCGCCGAGCGGCTCGAGGCCTTCGCCGCCCTGCTGAGCCTGAACGGCTCCACGGCTTCTCGGCGCCGCTGCCCAGGCGGGCCGCCGAGCTGATCCGCGCGACGCCCGCGGACGTCGCCGCGCTCGTCCGCGCGGGGCGGGTGCGCGAGCTCGCCGGATCGGCCCCGGGATCGAGGCCCGGCTGCGCGAGCTCGTCGGACCGGGCGGTGGCCGAGCTCGCGCGCTGGAGGGCGGAGGCGCATGCCGGGGCTCGTCGGCGTGGCCGGCTGCTCGGGCTCTCGGCCGAGCGGATGCGCGAGCTCGGCCAGGGGCTCGGGGTCCGGAGGCGGACGGAGCTGCGGGCGGCGGCCGCCGCCGGCCGGCTGGAGAGGGTGCGCGGGATCGGCCCGAAGACCGCCGCGCGGATCCAGGGGGGGCTCGCGGAGCCGAGGGCTAGGCCGCGGCGCGGGATGACGCTGAACCGCGCGCTGGCGCTCGTCGGCGAGATGGCCGCCGCGCTCGGCGGCGAGCCGCGGGCGATCCCGCGGCGGGGGTGCGAGCTCTCGAACCGCTTCGCCGTCGTCGTCCCGCAGGAGCGGCTCGCGGACGCGGAGGCGCTGCCGCAGCTGGTCGCGGTGCTCGAGCGGGACGAGCGCGGGTCGTCGGCGTCACGGCGGACGGCTATCCGATCGAGGTGATCGGCGCGACCGCGGAGAGCTGGGAGCGCCGGGCTCGTGCGCGCGATCGGCTCGCCGGAGCGTGGGTCGCGGCGCACCGCGCGGCTCGGGCAGCCGCTCCCGCCGCCGGAGCTGCGCGAGCTCAACGCGCCGACGCCGCCGCCGGGCTGCTCGAGCTCGGCGACATCCGCGGCGATCTGCATGTGCCACACGACCGCCTCCGACGGGAAGGCGACCGTGGAGGAGATGGGCCGCGCCGCGCGGCGCTCGGCTACGAGTACCTGGCGATCTGCGACCACACGCGCAACGTGCGGGTCGTGCCCGGGCTCGACGCCGACGAGCTCCGGCGCCAGGCCGAGGAGATCGCGGCCGCGAACGAGCTGCTGGCGCCGTTCCGGATCCTGCGCGGCAGCGAGTGCGACATCCTCCCCGACGGCTCGCTCGACCTCCCGGACGACGTGCTCGCCGAGCTCGACTGGGTGCAGATCAGCCTCCACGCGGGCCAGCGCGCGCGCGCGCAGCGCGATCACGGAGCGCGTGGTCGAGGCGATGCGCCATCCGCGCGCCTCGTGCCTCTCGCATCCGAAGGGCCGGATCCTGAACCACCGCCCCGAGAACGCGCTCGACCTCGACCGCGTCTTCGAGGTCGCGCTCGAGACGGGCGTCGCGCGTCGAGGTGAACGGCCTGCCCGACCGGCTCGATCTCTCCGGCGCGCACGTCCGGGAGGCGCTCGCGGCCGGCGTCCCGATCGTCTGCTCGACCGACGCCCACTCCGTCCGCGGGCTCGGCAACATGGCGCTGTCGGTCGCGACCGCGCGCCGCGGCGGCGCGCCCGCGCGGCGCCGTCCTCAACACGCTGTCGCTGGCGGAGCTCCTAGGCCGCTGAGGCGCCGGGGCCGCGCTCGGCGTACTCGTGCACCTCGTACCAGTGCGTGCCGCGCAGCGCCTCGGCGACCTGCGGGTCGGTGTGGCCGGCGTAGAAGACGTGGTGCTCGAGGTCGCAGCAGATCGCGACGTCGCCGAGCGAGACGTGGGGATCTGCGTCAGCGCCTCGACGGGCAGCTGCGCCTCGGCGACCGTGTAGTGCATGAACTGGAGGTCCGGAGCGAGCTCCATCAGGTCCGGCCAGTCGGGGCAGCTGCGGGAGCTCATCGCTCGACTGGAGTTCTGCTCCACGGCCCAGCTCCCTTCCAGCCGGACGACGCCGCGCTCCTCGCCGGCCGGGTAGACGAGGAAGGTGAGCGCGTCGTCGAGCCAGTGCAGGACGCGGTCGCCGGTCGCGTCGGCGAGGCCGAGCCGGAGGTGGAAGCGGCCGTCGGAGAGCGGCAGCCGCTCGACGTCGTAGCGGAGGGCGCGGGCGCCGTCCGCCCAGCCGCAGCTGCGGCCGGTGTCGAGCACGTCCGAGGCGACGAGCAGGCCGGCCTCGTCGCGCAGCTCGAGCTGGAGCTGCGGCGGGGCGATCCCGTTCTCCGCCTCGATCCGGAGCCGGAGCGAGAACGGCTCGCCGGCGAGGAACTGCTGCCGCTCCTGGCCCTCGCGGCCGACGAGCCGCGCGGCCGCGATCGTCGCCTCGCCGGTGCCCCACTCGCGCAGCCCGGCGGCGCGCTCGGCGGGGTCGGCCTCGGCGGCGAGCACGCTGCGGTAGCGGACGATCGCCTCGTGCGTCGGCCCGTCGAACTCGAGCTTGCCCTCGCGCAGCAGCACCGCCCGCTCGCAGAGCCGCTCGACCTGGGTCGCGTCGTGCGAGACGAAGACGATCGTGCCGCCGCGCTGCTTGAACTCGAAGATCTTGCCGAAGCACTTGCGCTGGAACGCCTCGTCGCCGACGGCGAAGACCTCGTCGAGCAGGAGGATGTCGGCGTCGAGGTGCGCCGCGATCGCGAAGCCGAGGCGCATGTACATCCCCGAGGAGTACGTGCGCACGGGCCGGTCGATCGCCTGCTCGAGCTCGGCGAAGGCGACGATCTCGTCGAAGCGCTCGCGGATCTGCGCGCGCTTGAGCCCGTAGATCGCGCCGTTCAGGAAGACGTTCTCGCGGCCGCTGAAGTCGGGGTGGAAGCCGGCGCCGAGCTCGAGCAGCGAGCCGATGCGGCCGCCGACGGCGACGCGCCCGCTCGTCGGCTTGATGATCCCGGCGATCAGCCGCAGCAGCGTCGACTTGCCGGAGCCGTTGCGGCCGACGAGCCCGACGGCCTCGCCCGGCTCGATCGCGAGCGAGACGTCGTCGAGCGCCAGCACGTCCTGCGGCGTCGGTGCGGCCGCGGAGGACGAACAGCTCCTTCAGGCTGCGCGCCTCGTTCGCGTGGACGCGGAAGCGGCGCGAGACCCCGTCGACCCGGATCTGGCCCGTGTTCACCCTGCAGACGGTACCGCGGCGTGCGCGCCGGACGAGCCCGGCGAGCACGCGGACGAACGCCGGCTCGGCGTTCGGCAGCTCGATCCGGTCGAGCCGGATCCCGAGCTCGCGCGGCGCGGTCGGCCGCCTCGACGTCGAGGTCCCAGCGGATCTCGAGGTGGTCGGCGACGAAGCCGACCGGGCAGAGGAGGACGTCGCGGACGCCGTTGGCGGCGAGCTCGTTCAGGTGCTCGAGGATGTCCGGGCCGAGCCAGGGCTCGCCGGTCGGCGACTCGCTCTGGAACGAGAACGACCACTCGCCCACGCCCGCGCGCTCGGCGACGAGCCGCGAGGTCTCGAGCAGCTCGTCCCGGTAGGGATCGCCCTCGTCGAGGATCCGCGCGGGCAGCGAGTGCGCCGTGAAGACGACGTGCGTGTCACGCCGGTCGGCGAGCCGCTCGGCGAGCAGCTCGACGAACCCGGGCTCGTCGCCCCAGCGCTCGACGAAGCGGAGCTCGGCGCGGCCGGCGACGCGCGTCGACGAGCTGCTCGCGGTAGCGCTCGATCGACATCGAGGAGTAGTGGGGCGCCAGCACGAGGCCGACGATCTCGTCGGCGCCGCCGTCGAGCGCCCGCTCGACCGCCTCCGCGATCCGCGGCTGCCAGTGGCGCATGCCGGTGAAGACCGGCAGCCCGAGCTCCGCCTCGAGCGCCGCCCGCGTCGCCTCGGTGATCTCGTTCAGCGGATTCGAGTCCTCGATCCCGAGCCGGCGGTAGCGCGCGACGAGATCCTCGAGGAGCTCCGGCCTGATCGGCCGGCCGCCGCGGATGTCGGCGTAGTAGGCGGGCACGTCCTCGAGCCGGTCCGGCGACCCGTACGCCATCAGGACGACTGCAGTGCTCATGCGGGGACGCGCGCGGTCTGCTCGTGCACGAACGCGCGCAGGCGGCCGAGCACGTCCGGGTCGGTGTCGGGCATGACGCCGTGGCCGAGGTTGAAGATGTGGCCCGGGCGGCCGGCCGCGCGCGCGAGCACGTCGAGCGTCGCGGCCTCGATCCGCTCCCACGGGCCGAAGAGGATCGCGCCGTCGAGGTTGCCCTGGACGCCGCGGTCGTCGCCGACCTGCTGCCAGCCCCAGTCGAGCGGGATCCGCCAGTCGAGCCCGATCACGTCGCCGCCGGCGTCGCGCATCTGCTCGAGCAGCGTCGCCGTGCCGGTGCCGAAATGGATCGTCGGGCAGTCGACCGCGTCGAGGATGCGCGCCGAGTACGGCTGCACGAACTCCTCGTAGTCCTGCGGCGAGAGCGCGCCCACCCACGAGTCGAAGAGCTGGATCACGTCCGCTCCGGCGCGCACCTTCGCCGCGGATGTAGCGCGAGAAGGCGTCGGTGAGCTTCTCCATCAGCGCATGCCAGGTCTCGGGCTCGGCGTACATCATCCGCTTCACGTTCAGGAACTCGCGGCTCGGCTTGCCCTCGATCAGGTAGCCGGCGACGGTGAACGGGCCGCCGCAGAAGCCGATCACGGCCTGGTCCGGCCGCAGCTCGCGCCGCACGATCGAGACGGCCTCGAGGATGAAGGGAACCGACTCCTCCGGCTCGGGGACGGTGAGCCGCTCGACGTCCGCCAGCGACCCGATCGGCCGCTCGATCACCGGGCCGACGTTCTCGACCAGCTCGACGTTCACGCCCATGCCGAGGAGCGGGAGCATGATGTCCGCGAACATCACCGCCGCGTCGACGTCGTGGCGGCGCACCGGCTGCAGCGTCACCTCGGCGCAGAGCTCGGGCTCGTAGCAGACCTCGAAGAGCGTGTGCGTCTTGCGGATCTCGCGGTACTCCGGCAGCGAGCGCCCCGCCTGGCGCATGAACCAGACGGGCGTGCGCTCGGTCGGCTCGAGACGCGCCGCGCGGACGAGAAGGGGCTCGCCATGGCCGAAGTAGGCTACCCACGCCATGGAGCGAGTCGGCGAGCATCCGGTACCGGCCGGGCCCCTGGCGGTTCGGTGGCTCGGCTACCGGCTGCCGGAGCTGCGGGCGGGCGCCGAGTCGACCGTCGAGGTGGCGCTGCGGAACGCCGGCACGGCGACCTGGCGCACCCGCCGCGACCTCGGCGTCAGGCTCTCCTACCACTGGCTCGACGACCGCGGCAACGCGATCGTCTGGGACGGCCCGCGAGTCGACTTCGGCGGGCCGGTCGCGCCCGGCGACGAGGTCGAGGTCGAGCTGCGGATCCGCGCGCCGCAGCCGCCGGGCCGCTACCGGCTCGCCTTCGACCTGGTCGAGGAGCTGCGCTTCTGGTTCGCGGAGGTCGGCTCCGCGCCGCTGGAGCTCGACGCGGACGTGCGGCCGCGGATCGACGAGCGCCGCCTCGCCGTCGTCGTCCGCGGCGGCGCCGACCCCGAGACGACCGCGGCGCTCGTCGCCCAGGAGGAGCCGCTGGTCGAGACGGACGCCGTCGCCACCGCCCACCTCGTCGCCGGCGCGATCCCCGACCCGGACTGGTCGCGGCGGATCCTGGACGCGCACGCAGAGGGCTACGCGGCGGTCGGCGGCTCGATCGAGGCGCGCGACCGCGCGCTCCGGCCGTGGGCGCCGGGCGGCGGCCGCAACCCCGCCTTCTCGCACCCGCTGCTGCTGCCGTCGCTCCTCGCCGGCCTCGAGCCGGGCGAGCACGAAGGGCTGCCCGCCCACGTCCCCGACGGCGAGCCGTCGCTCTTCGACGGGCGGATCAGACTTCGACTGCCACGCGGTCGTCGACGCGGCTGAAGACGAACGCGCCGAGCGCGAGCGAGACGAGGGCCGCCACCGCGAGGTAGAGCACGTCGCCGCCCGCGGGCAGCCGGCCGAAGAAGAGCGGGTCGCGGAAGGCCTCGATCGCGGGCGTGACCGGGTTCCCCCAGTGGACGAGGTCGACGAGGCGCGGGTGGTCCTCGATCCCCGGGATCCGGTCGAGCGAGTAGAGCACGGGCGTCAGGAAGAACCAGGGCAGCAGCAGCGCCGCGACGATGTGCTCGACGTCGCGGTAGATCGCGTTCAGCGACGCGACTGCGAGCGCGATCCCCGCGACGAAGCAGACGATCAGCGCCGCGAGCGGCAGCGCCAGCCAGACGGTGTCGCGGGCGCCCGGGCAGGTAGACGAGGCTGAGCACGATCACGATCGCGAGCATCACGGCGAAGCCGACGAGCTGGGTCGCGACCATCGAGAGCGGCACGAGCTGCCGCGGGAAGCGCACCTTCCGGATCAGGTTCGCGTTCTCGAGCAGGCTCCGGGAGGCGGACTGGAGCGAGGTCGCGAAGAAGACCCAGACCGGGAGGCCGCCGAGCAGGAAGAGCCAGTAGTGCTCGTAGTCGGCGGTCTGGATCTTCAGCATCACGCTGAAGACGAGCAGGTAGACGAGCATCAGCACCACCGGGTGCGCGAGCGACCAGGCGAGGCCGAGGACGGAGCCCTTGTACTTCGCGCGCAGGTCGCGGCGGAAGAGGCTCCCGAACAGCTCGCGGTAGCGGAAGAGGTCGAGGTACGTCGTCACCGGCGGGGTCTAGTGTAGGCCGGTGCCGGCTCATCTCGGCCTAACAGACCTGCTTTACCCTGTCCTCCCGTGAACGCGATCGCCGCGGTCGCCGCGCTCTCGGTCGCGGCGCTGACGATTTACGGCTTGCTCCGCGCCGGCGTCGGCGGACGGCTCGTCGCCGACCCGTCGGGGGCAGCGCTGGCACACCCGCTCGACCCCGCTCTTCGGCGGCGTCGGCATCTTCCTCGGCCTCCTGGCCGGGGCGGGCGCGGCGGTCGCGGTCGGCGCCACCGACGGGACCAGCGAGCTGCTCGGGATCCTCGGCGGCTGCGCGATCCTCTTCGTCGCAGGCTTCGTCGACGACGTCTACGCGCTGAAACCGGTCGCCAAGCTCGCGGCCCAGTTCGCCGCCGCCGGCGTCGTGCTCGCTGTCCGGGCTGACGGTCGAGGTGTTCGGGAACGACCTCGTCGCGACCGTGCTCGGCCTCGTCTGGCTCGTCGGGATCACGAACGCCTTCAACCTGCTCGACAACATGGACGGCCTCGCCGCGTCGCTCGCGGCCGTCTCGTGCGCGGTGTTCGCCGTGGACGCGCTCGGCGCAGGACTCGGGCGAGCTCGCGCTCGTCGTCGCGCTCGCCCTCGGCGGCGCCTGCCTCGGCTTCCTCCCCTTCAACCTGCGTCCGGGCCGCAGCGCCACCGTCTTCATGGGCGACTCGGGCAGCCAGGTGCTCGGCTTCGGGCTGGCGTCGCTCGCGCTCGCTTCGAGCTGGACGACCGCGGGTGCGACGCTGACGAGCCTCGTGCTGCCGCTGCTCGTGCTCGCGATCCCGATCCTCGACACGACGCTGGTGACGGTGCGGCGGACGCTCGAGCGGCGGCCGGTGACCCAGGGCGGCACCGACCACTCCTCGCACCGGCTCGTCTACTACGGCCTGTCCGAGCTGCAGGCGGTCTTCGCGCTGACGCTGCTGGCCGCGCTGCTCGGCGCGACCGCGCTGGCCTACAACGTGCTCGCGAATGCCCGCGTCACCGCGGTCGGGCTGCTCGTCTCCTTCGTCGTCCTCGTCCAGTTCGCGAGCTTCCTCGGCGACCTGCAGGAGCGCTCGCGCCGCGAGGAACCGGGGCCGCCGCCGCCGCTCTGGCGCGCATTCCTCTCCAACCCGCGCCGGCTCGTCGAAGTCCTCGTCGACTTCGCGATCATCTGCGTCTCGTTCCTCGCCTCGTACCTGCTGTTCGTCGACGGCGGCGGCACGAACACACAGCGCGCGCTCTTCCTGGCCTCGCTGCCGATCCTGCTCGGTGTCCGCTACGTCCTCTTCGTCGTCTCCGGGATCTACCGCCGGATCTGGCGCTTCGCCTCCGCGCGCGACCTGCTCGCGATCGCGGTCGCCGTCGCCGCCTCGGTGCCGATCACGATCGGGATCGTCCGCGCGATGCGCTCGTTCGTCGACTTCCCGCTCGAGGTCTTCGTCGTCGACGCCCTGCTCTGCGCGGCGCTCGTCGCCGGCTCCCGTCTCGCCCTGCGCCTCCTGCCCGGCCTCGGCGGCGTGCGCGGCGACCAGAAGCGCGTGCTCATCGCCGGCGCGGGCCGTTCGGGACGCGCGCTGGCGCGCGAGCTCGCCGAGACGCCCGACGCAAAGGTCGTCGGCTTCGTCGACGACAACCCGGGCCTGCGGCGGCGCCGCATCCACGGCGTCACCGTCCACGGCGTCCTCGACGACGTCGAGCGGCTGCTCGACGAGCTGCAGGTCGACGAGGTGCTCGTGACGATTCCCGCAGCGGAGTCCGACCGCCTCGAGCTGCTCGTCGAGGCCTGCACGGCGGCCGGGGTCGAGTGCCGCTTCGTCGTCCGCGAGATCGCACCGCCGCCGTTCCTGACCCGCGTGCCCGCCGAGTGACGTCGGACGCAGCGCGCGACGCGGAACGGCTGACGCCGGGCGTTGCGCGGTGGCTGCTCGGCGTCGCGTACCTCTGCCTCGGCTCGCTCTACGCCTGGCAGGCGTCGCAGCGGGTCTCGCCGTCGATCTTCTCGGACGAGATCGAGTTCACGCAGATCTCGCGCGGCATCGCCGAGACCGGCATGCCCTCGCGGCTCGGGGAGTCGAGCGGCTTCGGCTCGCTCTACACCTACGTCGTCGCGCCGGCCTGGTGGCTGGATCCGACGTCGGCCTGGGAGGCGGCGAAGCTGATCGGCGTGCTCGTGATGACCGCGGCGATCTTCCCCGCGTACGGCCTCGCCCGCTTCGTCGTCTCACGGCCCTGGGCGATCGTCGCAGCCGTGGGCGCCGTCGCGGCGCCCCCGCTCGCCTACGCGCCGTACCTGCTCGAGGAGCCCCTCGCCTACCCGTACGCGACGACGACGCTCTGGGCGATCACCGCCGCGATCGCGGCGCCGACGCGTGGGCGGCTCATGCTAGCGGGAGCCCTCTGCGTGGTCGCTCCGTTCATCCGCGGCGAGCTCGGCGTCCTGCTCGCGGTCCTCGGCGCCGGGATCGCCTTCCTGCTCTGGCGAGCCGATCGCTTCACGCGCTGGCGTGCGAGCTGGACGCGGGCGGACTGGCTCGGTGCGGCGGTCCTGGCCGTCGGCGCGGTCGTCGCCGTCAGCGCCGCCGCCGGGCATCGCTCCGACGCGTGGTACACGGCGACGGGCTTCGAGAAGCACAGCCTGGTCGACCACGGCGTCTGGTCACTCGCGGCATTGACGATCGGCCTGGCGGTGCTGCCGATCGTGGCGACGGTCGCCGCCTTCGCGTCGAGCCGGATCCGCGCCACCCCCGAGGGGCGCGCCTTCGTCGTCGTCGGGATCGCCGCGGTCGCCGCCTTCCTCACGTACGCGGCTGTCAAGGGCGCCTTCCTCTCGACCCGCTTCGCAGACCTGATCGTCGAGCGGAACGTGATCTACCTCGTCCCGGTCGTGCTCGCCTCGACGGTGGCCGTCCTCTCCCACGCCGGCGCGAGCCTTCCGGCGCTCGGGGCCGGCTTCCTCGTCGCGCTGCTGCTGGTCACGAACGCCGAGCTGCGGCTCGACCAGTACCCCTACTTCGAAGCCCCGAGCCTGTCGATCGGCCACCTCGCGAACCGGAACTTCTCGTACGACGCCGCGGACATCGAGCGCGCGCTGATCGTCGCCGCGCTCGTCTCCGTCGCGCTCCTGGTGGCCCGTTCGGTGGTCAGCTCGCGGACGGCGGGGCTCGCGCTCGCGGTGGTCGCCGCGGCCGGCGTCTCCGGGTGGGCGCTCACCACCGAGATCTACGCGGCGCGCGGGCTGAACCTGTTCTCGGAGCGTCTGCACCAGAGCTCGCCGAAGCCCGTCGACTGGGTCGACCGCAGCACCGGGAGCGAGCCGACCCTCTTCCTCGGCCAGCAGCTCGGCCAGGATGCGAACCCGATCTGGCTGCTCGAGTTCTGGAACTACTCGATCGACAAGATCTGGAGCCTCGACGGCACGGCGCCCCTGCCGACGCTGTCGCCGAATCTCGGCGCTCCCGACGGCCGCCTCGATCCCGACCCGGGTGTCGACTGGGTCGTGGTGGGCAACGGCGTCGAGGTCGTCGGCGAGCAGGTGGGGGAGCCGCGGAACGGGATGACGCTCCTGAAGGCGGCGCAGCCGGTGCGGCTCCGCTCCGCGCAAACCGGCGTCTACCCCGACGGCTGGATGGGGGAGCGCGCGACCTTCTCGCAGTACGCGCCCGAGGATGGCGGCTCGCGCGGCTTCGCGAAGGTGGTCGTTTCTCGCAAGGGCGCCTGTGGGGTGCCGCTTTCCACGGAGGTGACGGTGAAGATCGGGCCGGTCGCCGTCGTCGACAAGCAGCCCGGATTCGAGCGGGTCGACGACGTGATCGAGCGCACGCTCGCGCCCTGCGGCGAGGAGCCGATCGTCGTGCGGGCGACGATCCCGTACCACGTCGAGGTGACCGTGTCACCGACCTTCGTCCCGGACGAGTTCGGCGGCGGCGGCGACAGGCGCGAGCTCGGCGCGCAGGTCGGCTTCGACTTCCTCCCGCTCGAGGGCTAGCGCAGCGCGAGCAGCCGTTCCGGGTGCTTGCGCAGGAAGCGCAGCATCCCGCGCAGATGCCAGAGCGTGTGCCGGTGGAGGAACCGCTTGTCGACGACCGCGGCGTAGTCGTGCCGGGCGACGGCGGCCGGCACGAGCCAGCGCTCCCAGCCCGCCTGCGCCGCCCGGTAGGCGACGTCGATGTCCTCGACGTAGTGCCGGAAACCGGCGTCCCAGCCGCCGATCTCCTCCAGCATCGTCCGCCGCATCAGCAGGCACGCCCCGCCGAGCAGCCAGTCGCCCTGCACCGGCTCGTCGGGACGAGTCCCGTAGTGCGAGGTCTGGTGCCGGTAGGGGTCGCGCAGGAGCCGCAGCGGCGTGCGGCGCCAGATCGTGCCGAGCACCGTCGGGAAGCGGCGCAGGGTCGGCTGCCACCTCCCGTCGGGCCAGAGCACGAGCGGGCCGACGAGGCCGGCCCGCGGCGTCGCGTCCGCGAACAGCACCAGCTCCGCCACCGCACCGGGCTCGGGGAAGGCGTCCGGGTTCGCGAGCAGGACGTACTCGCCGCTCGTGGCCCTGACGCCGAGATTGACGTTTGCGGCGAAGGAGAGAGGCTTCGGGTTCTCGACCACACGGGCGTCGCCGCCGGCCGCGCCGACGCTGCCCGGCAGGTTCGAGATCACGACGAGCTCGTCGACCTGCGGCGCGATCGCCGGGAGCGACTGCTCGAGCTCGCGCGCATGACCGTGCGAGACGACGACCGCGGAGACCTTCATCGCCCGAGCGCCTCCAGGTACACCGCCAGCGTCCGCCGGGCCGTCTCCTCCCACGAGAAGAGCCTGGCACGTTCGAGCCCGGCGGCGGCGAGCCGGGGACGGTCCGCGACGGCGCGGCGGATCGCGTCGGCGAGGTCGTCCTCCTCCGCCCAGACGGCGGCGTCTCCCGCGACCTCCCGCAGCGCCGGCTCCGGGACGGCGACCACCGGCGTCCCGGTCGCCATCGCCTCGAGCACGGGCAGGCCGAAGCCCTCGTAGCGCGACGCCTGCACGAGGCAGGCGGCTCCGCGGTAGAGCCGGACGAGCTGCTCTTGGTCGACGTACCCGGTGACACGGGCGCCGCCCTGCTCGAGCTCGCGGGCGAGCGCCTGGTCCTTGGCCGGCCCGGCGACGACGAGCGGCAGCCCGGCGGCGCGGGCGGCCGCAAGCGCCGCGAGTGGGTTCTTCCGCTCCTGCACCGCGCCGACGAGGAGGACGTAGTCGTGCGCACCGTCCCCGGGCGAGAACGCGGGGTCGACGCCGTTCGGCGTCACGACGATCTTCTCGTCGGGGACCCCGTAGAGCTCGCGAAGATCGCGGCGCGTCCGCTCCGACACGGTGAGCACGCGACTCGCCTTGCGGGCGGCTCGCGGGACGACCCTGCGAAAGACGAGCCGGTCCTTCCTGCCCATCAGGGACGGCTCCCGCTCGAACGAGAGGTCGTGGATCGTCACCACGGCCGGGCACGGCAGCAGCAGCGGCAGCGCGTACTGGAAGTGCCCGAGCGCGGCGCCGAGGCCGCGGAGCAGGCGCGGCAGCAGCAGCGACATCCGCAGCTCCTGCGACGGCGTCGTCAGCTTCACCGCCTGGATCCCCGGCGGCACGAGCTCTGGATGCCGTGTGACGGCGGCGAGCCGCAGGCCGGCGTCCGGTGCCAGCGGCGCCAGCGCTCGCAGCAGGTTGAGCACGTAGGTCTCGTCGCCCGTCCGTCGCCGGCCGAGCACGTCCGCGTCGACGACGACGAGCCGCGCGCTCACGCGAGCTCCCGCCAGGTCCGCTCGACGACGTCGGCGACGGCGCTCCAGGAGTAGGCGCGCGCCCGCTCGAGCCCGAGCGCCTGCAGCTCCTCGCGCCGCGCCCCCGCCTCCTCGATGCCCGCGGCGATCGCCTCGACGTCGAGCGGGTCGACGAGCACCGCGGCGCCGCCGGCGACCTCTTCCGTGGCGCCGCCGCGGCTCGTGACGACGGGCGCGCCGGAGGCCATCGCCTCGAGCACCGGGATGCCGAAGCCCTCGTAGAGCGACGGGAAGACGAAGGCGCGCGCGCCGCGGTAGAGCGCGGCGAGCTCCTCGTCGGAGACCTCGCCGACCCAGCCGGGCGTCTCGACGCCGCCCCAGCCGCGCGCTCCGACGACGCGCAGCTCGGCGCCGATCCGTGCCGCGGCCTCGGCGACCCGGCGCAGATTCTTGCGCGGCTCGAGCGTGCCGACGGCGAGGACGTAGTCGCCGTCGGCTGCAGGCCCGTCGGGGGTGAACACCGGCTCGACCGCGTTCCCGCTCACGACCACGCGCTCCCGGGGCAGGCCGAGCAGCTCGACCGCCTCGCGCCTCGTGAACTCCGAGACGGCGAAGACACGATCGGCGGCGCGGGCGACGCGGCCGATGCCGGCGCGACCCGAGAGCCGGTGCCAGCGGGGAAAGAGCTCCGGGTGGCGCACGAGCCCGAGGTCGTGCAGCGTGACCGTGAACGGCACGGGCGCCCGCAGCGGCCCGCGAAAGGTCGTGCAGTGGAGGAGGTCGAGACCGCGGACCGATCGCGGCAGGCCCGCGTAGTACCACCACGTGTCCCGTGCGACCGACGCCGCCCTGCCGGCGCCGCCGAACGAGCGCGGCACGATCTCCAGACCTTCGCGGCCGGCGAGAGCGTCGATGAGCCCACGCACGTGCCGCGCCGTCCCGGCGCGGGTCTGCACGAGCGGTGAGGCGTCGACCGCGGCCCGGATCATCCGGCCGCTTCCTCGTAGCCGGCGAGAAAGGCCTCGCCGGCAGCGCGCCACGTGAACCGCGACGCATGCTCGCAGGCCGAGCGGGACGAGCTCCTCGCGGCGGTTCACAGCCTCGCGGATCGCAGCCGCGATCGCCGCCGGATCGTCCGGATCCGCCCGCACGGCCGCGGCGCCGGCGGCCTCGTCCATCGACGCGTGGGCGGACGCGACGACCGGGACGCCGCACGCCATCGCCTCGGTGATCGGCATCCCGAACCCCTCGAAGCGGGACGGGTAGACGGCGACCGCGGCGCCGCGGTAGAGCCGGGCCAGCTCCTCGTCGCCGACGAAGCCGAGGCGGGCGACGTCGGCGCCCTGCAGCTGCGGCTGGTCGCCCCAGCCCGTGCCGCCCGCGACTGCGAGCAGGAGCTCGCCGGACAGCTCTTCGTGCGCCGCCACGAGGCTCTGCAGGTTCTTGCGCGGCTCGAGCGTCGCCACCGTGAGCACGTACGGCCGGCCCAGGTCGGCGCGCTCGCCGTCCGGCCGGAAGACGTCCTTCACGCCCGGGTACGCGACCCTGACTCGCTCCGGGCCGACGCCGAGCAGCTCGACGACGTCGCGACCGGTGTACTCGGAGTTGACGAAGACGAGATCGGCGGTGCGCGCCGTGTTCGCGTACTTGGCGCCGTGCATCGCCGCGGTCTTCGGCGTCACCCAGTCGGGAAAGCGCAGCGGCACGAGGTCGTGCACGGTCGTGGCGCGGACGCCGCCGGCCTGCGGCGGGTACATCCAGTCCGAGAAGTGGAAGACGTCGAAGTCGCCGAGGAAGCGCTCGAGCGACGGCCGGCCGAGCCGGCTCCAGGCGTCGCGCCAGCGCTGCGAGAACGGCAGCGGCACCAGCCGCAGCTCGACGTCGAGCCCGTCGAGCGCCTGCGGGATCGCCTTCCGCCCCGCCGGGCTCGTCGGCGCGAAGGCGACGATCTCGTGCCGCCCGCCCGCAGCCTCGACGAGGCCGGCGAGCGAGCCGCGGATGTAGTTGCCGACGCCAGTCAGCGGATGCGAGAGCGGGCTGACGTCGTAGACGATCCTCACGGCGCCTCGTACTCGAACGCGCGGAAGTGGGTGCCGAGCTCGCGCGCGTCGCCGGAGCCGGGCGACTTCGTCGGGCTGACCGTGAAGTGGAGCTTGCAGACGCCGCCGACCGACCGCGAGCGGGACGGCCAGCGCGAGCTGCGTGCCCGGCACCACCGTTCCGACCACCCGGCGCGCACCGCCGGTCGCGACGACGGTCTGCGGCTCGTCGAAGAGGCCTGGGTCGCCCTCGAGCACGACCGTGAGCGTGCCGCCCTGGCAGCGCACGCGCCGGTAGTCGACCTCGGGCTCGGACCACTGGTCGTTGTAGATCCCGGTGACGGTCGTCGTCGAGACGAGCGGCCCGTTCGTGCGGTACAGCGTCAGCCCGACCGCCGGGTCGGACGCGAGCGGCTCCCCGTCGAGCGCCACCGACCCGTCCGTGTACGCGTACTCGGCACGGACGACCCGGCCGTCGGGCCGGACGACCAGCCCGGATCCCTCGACGACGTGGACGATCGTCTCGGGGAGCCCGCCCGGCATCGGTCCGCCGAGTGTGTAGACGGGGCCGATCGACCGGTTGAAGAACTCGATCTCGTTGACCGTGAAGTGGTGCGTCCTGCCCGTCCAGAGAGCCGCAACCGTGGCTCCCTCGGGGACGGCCCGGTCGATCCAGTCGCGGTGCGGAACGCGGATCCCTTCGAAGAGCGCGCCGGCGGCCGCCCGCTCCATCCCGTGCGGGCCGGCGGTGATCGGCTGCACGCTGACGGCGTAGACGCAGAGCACCACCGCGGGGAGCACGAGCGCGTAGCGGCGAGGGACGAGCACGAAGAGCACGGCGCCGCCGCGATGCCGGCCACGAGCACGAACTCCTCGAGGCGGTCGAGCCCGATCTCGTCCTGGACGTTCCAGAGCGGCACGAGCATCAGCGTGTCGGAGCGCACCTTCAGCTGCAGGAAGCGCTCGTAGGGGATCAGCGCGGGCAGCACCGCTGCGACGCCCGCCGACCGTCACCGCCAGGGCCCTGGGTCTCGGCAGGCCGCGGTCGATCCAGACGAGCAGCGCGATCAGCAGCAGCGGCGCGACGACGAACACGTTCCGCTCGACGATCGCGCCCGCGAAGCGGGAGGCGAACGCAGCGACGACGACGATCGTCCACGCCGTCAGCGCGATCGTCGCGGCGACGAACGCCTGCACCCGCGGCTCCAGCGCCCGCAGCCGCGCCGCGAGCAGGAGGAACGCGGCGAACGGGATCACGCCGAGATAGAGGTCGAGCTCCGCGACGTGCCAGAAGGCGAACTTGACCACCTCGGCGAGGTCGTAGCTCTCCTCGCCGACGACCTGGTAGGCGCCGAAGAGGCTCGAGAGCGACGCGCCCCGCGCCAGCTGCGCGACGAGCACGAGCACGCCGCCGCCGGCGACGACCGCGTACGACGGGACCCAGGCACGCAGGGGCCTGCGAGCGGCGAGCCAGAGGATGAGCGGCGCGGTCAGCGCCGCGAGGAGGACGGAGAGGCCCTGCACCCGGACGAGCGTGACGGCCCCGCACGCGGCGAGGAGCACGGCCTGCGCGCGCGAGCGTCGGCTCGTCGAGCGCGCGCAAGAGCGCCCACGCCGCGAGCAGGAACGCCGGGTAGAACGCGTTCTCCGACATCAGCGTGCCGGTGTAGGCGAGCGACGGCAGCGCGACCGCGAGCAGCGCCGCGAGCAGGGACAGGCCGGTCGGGAGCAGCCGCCGCGCGATCAGGTAGGCCGGGATCGCCGCGACCGACATCAGGACGGCGTTGATCGTCCGCGCCGCCGCGTACGCGTCGGGGAGCGAGTCGAAGAGGGCGTAGGCCGGGCGCGAGCAGCAGCGGGTAGAGGACGCTGACGATCCCGAAGGGCGCGTCTCGCACCTCGAGCCCGTCGCCCTCGGCGAGGCTGCGCGCGTTCTCCTGGTAGTCGAGCTCGTCGGTGAAGATGAACGGCGCCGGCATCCGGCTGCCGAGCCACGCGCGGAAGACGATCGAGGCGGTGACGATGACGGCGAGCCACGCCCAGGCGGGGACGCGGCGCACGCTATCGACCAAGCTCGACCTCGGCGAGCCGCCGCGCGAGCTCCGCTGCCTCCGGCGACCCCGGCTCGATCCCGACGTCGGCGGCGGCCGCGGCGACGTCGCCGAGCACGGCGTTCGCGACCGCCTCGCCGCCGGCGGCCTGCTCGAGCGCGGCGACGTAGAGGTCGGCGGCGCGGCCGAGGTCGTGCTCGCGGCGGACGAGCTCGAGCCCGGCCGCTCGACATCGACGTCCGGGCGCGCTCGTCGCGCGCGAGCAGCTCGAGCGCCGCGTAGAGCGTGTCGGTCTCGTGCTCGTCGACCGGAACCTTGAGCGCGACCTCGTCCGGCAGCTCGGCGAACCAGCCGACGTCGCTGACGACGACCGGCTTGCCGAGCGAGAGCTGGCGGATGACGCTGCCCGAGGTCTCGCCCATCGTCGGCGAGCGCAGGTTGACGCAGACGTCGCAGGCGGCCATCAGCGACCAGAGCCGGTCCTCCTCGACGTACGCCTCCCGGACGATGCCCTCTCCGGACAGGCCGAGGCGCTGCAGGCGCCGGTCGAGGTCGAAGCCGGGCGAGACGGCGCCGACGAGCAGCAGCCGCGCGTCCGGCCGGTCGCGGCGCAGGCGGGCGAACGCCTCGAGCAGCTGCGGGATCCGCTTGCTCGCGTTCACGTTCCCGAAGGAGCCGATCAGCGGCGAGCCCTCGAGCGGCGCCGCCTCGACCGGCGCATGCTCCCAGGCCGGGTGCGGGATCCGCCAGATCGGGCCCTCGTAGCCGGCGGCGCGCGCCCGCTCCTCGACGTGGCGCGAGTGGACGATCAGGCCGGTCGCGAGGTCGAGCACCTCGCCGGCGAGGTGGAACTCCTCGGGGCGGCTCTCCCAGAGCGGCGGGATCCGCTTGTCGAGGACGCCGTGGCCGAGCAGCCGCGCCGACGACGCCGCCCTCGCGCTCCATCGCGTCGAGGTAGCCGTGCCCGTCGCGGCGGCCGATCGTCAGCCCGGCGACGAGGTGGTGGAGGACGAAGTCGTGCAGGACGACGACGCCGGGGCGCTTCCGCAGCGCGTCGACGATCCAGCCGTGCGCGTCCGGGTTGTTGCCGACGTGGTAGAGCGAGAGGTCGGTGCCGCGGGCGGGACGCGTGCGGCCGCGCCTGACGACCTCGACGTCGATCCGCTCGCGCAGCGCCGGCAGCAGGTGGGCGCTGTAGTCGGCGATCCCCGACCGCTCCGGCGGCAGCGGCGAGTAGTAGGCGACCTTCACGCGCAGCAGCCTGTCGATGCAGCTGTCCCAGGTCACCCGGGCGGCGATCTCCTTGCCGGCGCGCCCGTAGTCGCGCGCCTCGTCCGGGTGCTCGCGCAGACGGCCGGCCGCGCGGGCGAGCTCGGCCGGCTCCGGCGCGGTCACAAAGCCGGTGCGGCCGTCGGTGACGACCTCGAGCGGGCCGCCCGCGTCGGTCGTCGTCAGCACGGGCTTCTCGGACAGGAACGCCTCGTACGGCACCATCCCGAAGTCCTCGTCGACGGGCGCGTAGTAGACGGCGAGGCAGCGCGCATAGAGCGAGGCGAGCTCGTCCTCGTCGACGCGGCCCGCGAACTCGGCGCGGCCGTTCAGGCCGCGGTCGGCGCGCGAGCGACTCGAGCCGGCCGCGGTCGGGCCCGTCGCCCGCGATCACGACCCGCAGCTCCGGGTCGAGCGCGGCGGCCTCGAGCAGGAGGTCGTTCCGCTTCGCGCGGTCGAGCCGGCCGACCGAGAGGACGAAGTCGCCGTAGCCGTCGTTGCGGTACGGCAGCTCCTGCGGCGGATGCGGCAGGACCTCCGCTGCGAGGCCGGTCGAGCGCTCGATCCGGTCGGCGACGTTGCGGGAGGTGGCGAAGAGCCGCTTCGCCTCGCCGAGGGCGATCCGGTCCAGGCGTTGGACCGAGCGCCGCAACGCCCGGTCCTCCGCTTCTTCGGAGAACTGGCCCAGATCGGTTCGGTCGAGCTCGTACGCCTGCCGGAACTGGTGCAGCACCCAGACGCGCTTGTTCGGGTGGCGGACGACGTAGGACGGGAACTTCGTCGCGACGACGAGGTCGATCGGACGGCCGTCCGACTCGGTCAGGTCGAGCAGCCGCCAGAGGAACGCCTGGTCGAGCACGCGGGTGCCCGGGTACCACTTGAACGGGACGGTGACGAGCTCCGCCTCGTGCTCGCGCCGGCGCAGCTCGTCGACGAGCGTCTCCGCCATGATCTCGGCGCCCCCGCGCACGAACGGGCACCTGCGGCGCGCACACGGCGATCCTCATGCCCGCTGCTTCAGCTCGGCCTCGAGCGCGGCGACGCGCGCCTCGAGGTCGTCGATCAGCCGCAGGGCGGCCGCGTTGAACGAGCGCTGGTCGTAGGCGACCGGCTCGACGTACCAGCGCATCAGCTTGCGGAGCACCGCCTTGGCGGGCGTGGCGACGCCGCCGCGGACACCGGGCCGCAGCCGCAGGCCGCGGTCGGCCGACACCGGCCAGAGCCGCTCTGCCTCGGCGCGGGCGGCGCTGCGCTCCTCGGCGCCGCCGCCGGCCTCGCCCGGCGCCGCTCCCGAGCGGCGGACCTCCTGCTTCAGCTGCTCGAAGAGGAGCGCAAGGTTGGCCTCGTCCTGCGACGAAATCCCTGCAAGCTCGCCATTTTCGGCGGCACCGTCGGACATCGGACGATTGTACCGGGCAGCCGGGATAGGCTCCCGCGATGCGGGTCGGCCTCAGCCTGCTCACGCTCGTCCCCGGCGAGGTCGGCGGCGCCGAGACCTCCGCCCGCGGGCTGACCCGCGGGCTCGCCGAGGTCGGGACGCTCGACTACGTCGCCTTCACGCCGCCGGCCGCGCCCGGAGCCGGCGAGGGGCTGCCCGAGACCGCCGTGCCCGAGTACCGCAACGCGCGCAGCATCCGGGAGCGGGCGCTCGCGATGGCGCTCGCCGCGGCGCGGCCGCAGAAGCTCCGGAGCCGCTTCGCCGGCCTCGACGCCGTCCACTACCCGCTGACGATCGCGCTCCCGACGCTCGAC
This sequence comes from uncultured Gaiellaceae bacterium, assembly GCA_963827015.1. Lineage (GTDB taxonomy): Bacteria > Actinomycetota > Thermoleophilia > Gaiellales > Gaiellaceae > Gaiellasilicea. The sequence continues at coordinate 19,730 of CAWGZI010000005.1, forward strand.
CTGCCGACGGCGGTCACGGTGCACGACCTCCAACATCTCGATCACCCGGAGCTCTTCTCCCGGGCCGAGCGGGTGTTCCGCGCCCGCACGCACGAGCGCTCGGCGCGGAACGCGGACGCGGTGATCGTCCCGAGCCAGTTCGTCCGGCGTCGTGCGATCGAGCTGCTCGGGCCTGCCGCCGGAGCGCGTGCACGCGATCCCCTGGGGCGTCGACCACGATCGCTTCCGTCCGGGCGACGAGGAGCGGGAGCCGTTTCTCCTCTACCCCGCCCGGCCGTGGCCGCACAAGAACCACGCGCGGCTGTTCGACGCGTTCGCGCTGCTGCGGCAGGAGCGGCCCGAGCTCCGGCTCGTGCTCACGGGCGGCGGCCACGAGGGCCGCGCGGTCCCGGCGGGCGTCGAGGTGCGGGGCCTCGTGCCCGGCGACGAGCTCGCGTCGCTCTACCGGCGGACGGCCTGCCTCGTCTTCCCCAGCCTCTACGAGGGCTTCGGCCAGCCGCCGCTCGAGGCGATGGCGTCCGCAGCGCCGGTCGCAGCCTCGAACATCCCGGCGATCGCGGAGGTCGCGGGCGAGGCGGCTGCGCTCTTCGAGCCCGAGGATCCCGAGGACATCGCGGCGGTCGTCTCCGGCGTCCTCGACGCCCCCGACCGCTTCGCCGCGGCCGGCCCGGAGCAGGCGAGCCGCTTCACCTGGGCCGAGACGGCCCGCAGGCACGAGACCGTCTACGCCGGGCTGATGTAGTAGCGGCGGCCGGGCGACAGCCCTCGCCGGCGGCCTCCTCGACCGCGAGGAGCCTCGCACCCCGGCCGGCGAGGACCCGCAGCACGTCCGCGTGCGGCATCCAGGTCATCCGCATCGGGGTCAGAGACGTCCGCCGGAGCATCCACGACTCGGAGACGGCGAGCCTGCGCAGGAGGGCGTAGACGCGCCGCCGGAGCTGGAGCGAGTACGGGAACGGAACCCGGTTCGGCAGGCCGACGACGACGAGGCCGTCGGGCCGCGTGACTCGGATCAGCTCCTCCAGATACCCGCTGATCTCCGCGACCGACGGCAGGTGCTGGAGGACGATGTTCGAGTAGACGAGGTCGAACGACGCGGCGTCGAACTGCCGCAGGTCGGGGTCGGTGTTGAGGCGGAACTCGCAGGCGGGGTGCTCGGCGTTGAAGAGACGCGCCTGCTCGAGCATGCCCGCCGAGATGTCGACGCCGACCACCGCGTCGAAGCGCTCTCCGAGCGCCCGCGTCAGGCGCCCGACGCCGCAGCCGAAGTCGAGCGCGCGGTTCCAGTGCGCGGGCCTGCCGAGTCGCTCGGCGTTGCCCAGGACGGCCGCGACCTCGTCCTCGCCGGTGGCGAAGAAGTCTGCTTCGTTCCAACCGCCGCCCTTTCGGCCGGGTGCGGTGAGAACCGCCCAGAGAGGATCCACTTCGGCGAGGCGCTCCCAGTCCTGCTGGTGACGCGTCATGCTCACGGCTCGGGCACACCGTACCGTCGTGAGATGACGTCCCGGTCGGGCTCGAGCTCGCCCTCCTCGACCTGCATCCACGGCTGGAGGTCGGCGGGCAGCCGCGGCTTCTCGATCGCGAACGCGAACAGGTTCGCCTGGCGTGGCAGCAGCCGCGACATCCGCTCCGCCACCGGAATCGCGACCCTGAGCACGTTCGCCCAGCCGCTTCGATCGATCGCGAGCAGCGCCTCCGGCGCCTCGAACTCGCGGAAGAACCGGATCCGATGGCGCACGTGCGGCGCGAACGACGCGACCGTCTTCTCCACCTCCCGCTCCGACCAGCGGTAGACGTAGTTCGGCGTGCTCGTGTTGGCGACACCCCCCGAGCGGAGCCCGTGCGCGGCGACCGCGGCAAGCTCGTACTCGTCGACGGCGCCGAGCTTGACCGCGACGCGCATCAGCGCGCTGTCGCGGCTCTCGATCGCGACCGCGGCGACGCGCGCGACGCGGTAGAGCTCGAGCAGGGCGCGGTGCGGCGAGCGGCAGTGGTGGAGCCCGGCCGAGACGATGGTCAGGTCGAAGCTGTCGTCGGGGTAGTCGAGGTTCTCCGCGTCCTGATAGCTCCAGTCGTACGGGGCGAGCGCCTCGGCTGCGACCGACTCGTCCACGTTCGTGATCGTCACGTGCTCGAAGCCGAGCGTCTTGAAGGCATCCCTGTCGGCCTGCCCGCCGGCCGCGACGAGGACGCTCATGTCGCGGCGGATGAGGCCCTCGTCCAGCAGCTGCTCGAGCACGCGGCGGTAGAAGCTCCTGCGCTCGTTCGCCACCCCGGGAGGCTAACTGCGCCGGCCCATGCGTCCGCGGCGGTAGTCGCGCCAACCGCGCAGCGCCGCCCAGGCGGAGCCCGGTCGCCGGGCTGCGAGCAGCACGCGCGGCGCCACGACGAGCGCGCGCCGGATCCCGGTGAGGCCGCGCGGCAGCGGCCGGTAGCCCTCGACGACCGCGAGCATGTTGCGGGTCTCGTAGTAGCTCGTCGTCGGCGAGCCCGCGCCGCCGGTCGGCGGCCGAGACTCGATGCCGCACCCGCGCCTCCGGCACGTAGACGACCGCGAAGCCGGCCTTGCGGATCCGCAGGCACCACTCGAGATCCTCGGCGTAGAGGAAGAGCTCCTCGTCGAGCAGCCCCGCCGCCTCGATCGCCGCCCGCGAGACCGCCATCGCGGCGCCGGTGGCGCGCCCGGTGTCCTCGAGCTCGCCGGGCGCGTCGGGCTTGCCGAAGCCCCCGTGCCGGCTGCGGCCGAGGAGCAGCGAGACGCCGGCGCCGGCGTACCAGAGCCGGTCGGAGTCGGCGAAGAGCACCTTGCAGGCGAGCACGCCCGCGTCCGGCCTCGACGCCGCCGCTGCCGCGAGCGCGTCGACGAGACCGGCCTCGACGGTCGCGTCGTTGTTGACGAGCAGGACCCAGTCCGCACCGCGGTCGAGCGCGCGCCGGATCCCGACGTTGTTGCCGCCGGCGAAGCCGAGGTTGACGCCGGCGCGGACGAGCTCGACCTCCGGGAAGCGCTCCGCGACCGCGTCGGCGGAGCCGTCCGTGGAGCCGTTGTCGACGACGACCGTCTCGATCCCCGTCAGCGACTCGAGCGCCGCCAGCGTGTCCTCGCGCCCGTTGTACGAGAGGACGACGGCGACGACGCGCATCAGGTGCGTCGCGTGAAGTGCGCGATCGAGCCGGCGTCCTGCTGCCGCTCGAAGCTCGCGTCGTCCCGCTCGATCTCGCTCACCAGCCGGGCGATCCCCGGATAGTGGTTGCCGTAGCCGCCGACGTCGACGGCGTCGTGGAAGAGCATGTGGCCGCCCGGCGCGACGAGCTCGCGCCAGCGCTCGTAGTCGGCACGTGCGCCCTCGTACGTGTGGTCGCCGTCGACGAACATCAGCTCGGCGACGCGCGGCGGCGGCTCGGCGGTGCGCGAGTCGCCGACGACGAGGTGGACGCGATCCGTCAGCCCGTAGCGATCGAGCGCCGCCTCCAGCTCCGAGTCGAGCTGTGGGCCGGTCAGGTCGTCCCGGATCGCAACGTGCAGGTCGTACGACCAGAGCTGGGCACCCTCCGGCAGCGCGCTCGCCAGCATCAGCGTCGTGCCGCCCTTGAAGCGGCCGATCTCGACGACCGCCGCGCCCGGCGAGACGCGGCGGGCGAGCCGGTAGAGCAGCGCCGCCTCGTCGAGCTGGAGCGACGCGATCCCGTGGCTGAGCTGGTTCGAGGAGAAGAGGAACGCGAGGTCCTCGAAGCCGTCGAGCGAATCGGGCCAGCGCTGGACGTTCGGGTACCGCTTCAGGCCCGGATCGGCCTGGACGGCGGCGTTGACGAGGTTCTTGCCGACCCCCGTCCGCCCTGCGGCGCCGAGCGCCCGCTTCACGAGGTCGCGCAGCACGGGCGGCAGTCTAGTCCGAGCGTCCGCAGGTAGCCCCACGCCTGCCGGAGGCCCAGCCCGCGCGCCGCGACCAGCATCGCGCAGAACGCGAGCGCCCCGACCGCGGCCGCCGGCTCTGCCGGGAGGACGGCATCCGCCACCCCGAACGCGATCAGCGCGAGCCCGCCGATCACGGCCGCGCCGAGCAGGAGGCCGCGAACGCCGGCCTCGAGGACCTCCGGCGAGAGCAGCAGCAGCAGCGCCACGAGCACGAACGCACGTCGAGATCGTCAGCGCCAGCGGCGGCGCCGGCGAGCTCGAAGGCGTCGACCGCCAGCGCCGCGACCACGATGTGCAGCGCGATCGCGATGCCGGCGAGCAGCGGCAGCCGCCGCTCGCGTCCGGCGACGAAGATCATCGGGAACGTGATCGTGACGCCGATCGACGTGGCCATCCACGGCCCGAGCAGGACGATCAGGCGCCCGATCTCGCTGCCGGCGTCCCCCTCGTAGGCAGGGCCGAGCGCCAGCGTGGATGAGGTCGTCGCCGACGAGCGCGAACACCCCGGCCGCGGCCGCGACCGCGGCGAACGAGACGAGCGACATGCTGATCACGTGCCGGGTCGGCCCGCGCGGCCGAGAGCGCGGCGCGCGTGAGCGGCACGCTCGAGACGACGCCGAGCGAGGTGGCCGTCACCGACACGAGCGCCGCCGCGACGAAGTAGGCGTAGGTGAAGCTCGTCACGGCGCCCGTGCCGAGACCGCTCGCGAAGCGGAGGCAGATGACGAAGAACGCCTGCAGCACGATCGCGAGCGCGGACGCGCGGGCCAGCTCCCCCAGCCGGGCCAGGACGGGCAGCCGCGCGCTGCTGCCCCACTCCGCACGCAGGACGAGCGCGACGAGCGGCACCGCGAGCGTCACGGCCCCGTTCAGAGCGTTCCCCAGGCGCAGGCGACGATCCCGTCCTCGTCGATGCGCCAGAGGATCAGCGCGAGCCCGAGGACGCTCCCGAGCGCGTAGCCGGCCGCGGCCGTGGCGTAGCTGTCGTGCGCGGCGAGCCCGCTGGCCGCAGAGCGCCGCGAACAGGTGCAGGACGGCGGCCGGGACGAGGAACACGAGCGCGTCCGCCGCAACGCTCTGAGCATTCGGGGGCAGGCCCGCGGCGAGCTGCCGCGCCGACCAGTCGGTCGCGAAGAGCGCCAGCGCGAGCGCCGGCGCCGCGACGACCGAGATCGCCAGCGCGTACGAGGCGAAGAGGCTCCCGAACGCGCCCTCGGCACGCGCGCGGGCGAGCTTCGGCAGCACCGCCGCGCGCACCGCGCTCGCGGCGAGGACGAGCACGAGGAAGACGCCGTAGGCCGCGAAGAAGCCGTCTGTCTCGACGCCGCGGCCGATCTTCCGCGCGATCACGACGCCGACGGCGGCCGAGAGGCCGGTGACGACGGCGAGGGACATCGCGGTCAGGATCCCGCTGGCGAAGGCGCTTCGACGAGAGGAGCCGCTAGGGTTGCGCACGACGCGCGTAGCGTACGCACTGTGACGAATTCCTCAGTCTGGACCGAGAACGCCCTCGCCGACCTGCGTCGCGAGTTCGGCGACACCTACGGCGGCCGCACCGTGCTCGTCACCGGCGCCGACGGCTTCATGGGCTCGCACCTGACCGACGCGCTCGTCGCGATCGGCGCCGACGTGACCGCGTTCGTCCGCGCGACGTCGAGCGGCGCGCTCAACAACATCTCGCACCTGCGCAACCAGCTGAAGGTCAAGTTCGCCGACCTGACCGACAAGACGTCGGTCGACTACCTCGTCAAGGAGCTGCGCGACACCGTCTCCGACAAGCCCTACGTCTTCCACCTCGGCGCGCAGGCGCACGTGGGCGAGTCGTGGCACCGGCCCTACGAGACGGTGATGGCGAACACGATCGGGACGCTCAACCTGCTCCAGTCGGTCGTCGACTGGGGGCTCGAGCTGGAGAAGTTCGACACGGCCGGCACCTCCGAGGAGTACGGCAACGTGCGCGAGAGCGTCGCGCACCACCACGACTTCGACGACGCGGGCGGGCTGATCCTGCACGAGCGCTCGCCGATCAACCCGAAGTCGATCTACGCGACCGCGAAGGTCGCCGCGGACTTCCTGACGATGAACTACCACGACGCGTTCGGCGTCCCCGGCGTCGTCACGCGGATGTTCAACAACTACGGTCCGCGGCAGAACCCGCGCTACGTGACCGGCACGATCATCACCCAGGCGCTGACGAGGCCGCAGATCGAGCTCGGCGCGCTCGAGCCGCTGCGCGACTTCTGCTTCTGCACCGACGGCGTCCGCGGCCACCTGACCGTCGCCGCGAAGGGCGTCCCGGGCGACGTCTACGTCTACGGCCAGGGCTCGAACATCTCGATGGCCGACTGGGCCGACCTGATCCTGCGCACCGGCGTCGAGCACGGCTTCTGGCCCGAGGACCGGCACATCGTCATCGACGAGGGCCGCCTGCGCCCCGGCGTCACCGACGTGATGGCGCTGCGCGTCGGCTACGAGAAGCTGAACCGCGAGACCGGCTGGGAGCCGCAGGTGTCGTGGGAGGAAGGCGTCCTGCGCACGATCCAGTGGTACGCCGAGCACCGCGAGCGCTGGATCGGCCGCGTCGACTGGCTCGACCCCGCGCCCGTCCGCTCGTGAGCGCGACGTCGGAGCGCGCCTCGCTCCTGAACGAGGACGAGCTCGTCCTCCGCGACGGGATCTACCACCGCGCCGGCGAGGAGCCGATGTCGGACTACCGCCGCCGCTGGGAGGACGAGGCCGCCGAGGACCACGTCCGCTCGGCGATCGCCGCGGGCGAGACGAAGGAGCTCGACTACGCGCAGCTGATCGGCAAGATCGCGCCCGTCTGGGACCGGATCCCGCGGGGCGCCGACCTGGGCGCCGTGCTCGAGATCGGCGCCGGCTACGGCCGGATCCCTCTCTACCTCGCGCGCGAGCGCGACGTCACCTGGTCCGCCTTCTGCGCCCTCGACATCTCCGAGACGATGCTGCGGCGCCTGTCCGAGTACCGGCTGCGATTCACCCCGGGCGAGACGCCGCTCTACCTCCTCTGTGCCTCGGCGGACGAGCTGCCGATCCAGGACGACTCCGTCGACACGGTGCTGACGAGCGTCGTCTTCCTCCACATGGGCAAGAGCTTCGTCGCGCGGGCGGTGGCGGAGATCGCGCGCGTCCTGCGCCCCGGCGGCTCGATCGTCTTCGACGCCTCGTTCCCGAACGCGCGCAACCCCTCGAACCTGCTCCTGCAGGCGAAGCCGAAACGGCTGAGGTCGCCGAACTACATGAAGTTCTGGACGCGGCGCGAGATCGAGTCGCTGCTCGTGTCGAGCGGGCTGACCGCGAAGACCGGGGAGCTGCGGGTCGTCGCCGGCGCCCACGAAGTGCTGCCGCGGCGTCTCGGCCCCCTGCCGGTGCCGCTGGCCCGTCAGGCGAACCGGCTCGCCGCTCGGGCGCCGTCGGCCCTGCAGCCGCTGACCACGCTGACGTACACCGTCTACAGCCCCGGAGTCGTGGAGTGAGGGCGCTCGTCACCGGAGGCGGAGGCTTCCTCGGCTCGCGCCTCGTCGAGCGGCTCGCGTCCGACGGGCACGACGTCTTCGCGGCCCGGCGCCGCGACTACGACCTGACCTCGATGGACGCCGCGGCGCGGCTGTTCGAGGACGCGCGGCCGGAGCTCGTCTTCCACCTCGCCGCCGAGGTCGGCGGCATCGGCGCGAACCGCGCCAACCCCGGCCGCTACTGGTACGCGAACCTGATGATGGGCGTACACGTGCTCGAGCAGGCCCGCCTGCACGAGGTCGGGAAGCTCGTCGTCGCCGGAACCGTCTGCTCCTATCCGAAGTTCACGCCCGTCCCGTTCCAGCGAGGCCGAGCTCTGGAACGGCTTCCCGGAGGAGACGAACGCCCCCTACGGGGTCGCGAAGAAGGCGATCCTGGTCGGGGCGCAGGCCTACCGGGAGCAGTACGGCCTGAACACGGTCTACCTGCTGCCGGCGAACCTCTACGGCCCGGGCGACAACTTCGACCTCGAGACCTCGCACGTGATCCCGGCTCTGATCCGGAAGATGGTCGACTCGAAGGGCGAGGTCGTGCTCTGGGGCGACGGCTCGCCGAGCCGCGAGTTCCTCTACGTCGACGACTGCGTCGAGGGGCTCGTGCTGGCGGCCGAGCGGTACGACGGCCCGGAGCCGGTCAACCTCGGCACGGGCGTCGAGACGCCGATCCGCGAGCTGGCGGAGACGATCGCCGACCTGACCGGCTTCGAGGGCGAGATCGTGTGGGACACCTCGATGCCGAACGGGCAGCCGCGCCGGTCGCTCGACGCCTCGCGCGGCGCCGAGCTGTTCGGCTTCCGGGCGCGGACGCCGCTGCGCGACGGCCTCGAGCGCACGATCGCCTGGTATCGCGCGCAGGCGCCCGCACATGCGTCCCGCTGACCTGCCGCGGCTGCTCGAGCGGCGATGGCAGCTGCTGACGGCGGGAGTCGCCCTCTACTGGCTGACGGCGCTCGCGATCGGGATCCGGGCCGACGTCGAGGCTCGGAGCACGCGAGCTCGTCAACGTCGCCCTGCTCGGCCCGCTGTCGCTGCTGCTCGCGTACCGGATCGGCGAGCGGATCTCCGGGCCGGCGCTCGGCGCATGGACGCTGCTCGTCTGCGTCGCACTGCCCTGGCTCGCGCCCCTCTTCACGCTCGCGGCCTACGACGCCACGCTCCGGGACGAGGTGCTCCCGCTCGCGGTCGGCCTGACCCCGGACGGGGGCTACCTCGAGGGCGTCGGCCCTGCTCGCCGCGCTCGCGCTGCTGCTCGAGCGCCGTCGCGTCGCGCTCGCCGCCGGCGCGGTCGTCCTCGCAGCGCTGGCGGGCGTCTGGCTCTCACGACTGCCCCTCCCGGACCCGTCCGTGGACGCGTTCAAGGCCAACATGGCCGGCGTCCGGGAGTACTTCTGGAGCCACCGGGTGCTGCAGTGGCTGCCGGTCGCCGGTGCGATCGCGGTGGCGCGGCGCTCGGTTCCCGCGGCGCTCGCGCTCGCCGTCTGGCTGGGCGGCTACGTCACCTTCCGCGCCGGCGAGCCGGTCGGGCTCGAAGGCGGCGAACTCTTCCGCGCGCTCCTCCCCGCCTTCCCCGCGTACGTCCTGCTCGCGGCGTCGCTGCCGCTGCTCGTGCCGACGCTGGCCGCGCGGCTCGGGCCCCTCGCCAGGCCTGCTTAGGAGCGCTTGTCCTCGAGCCGCTGCTCGAGCAGGGCGAGCTTCTGCGCGAGGATGACGTTCTGGTCGGCGAGCTTCGAGATCACCGTCGAGTAGTGGAGCAGGACGGCGAGGATGAAGAGCGTCGCCACCGCGAAGAGCACCGCAGGCGGGTAGCCGGTGACGCCGACCCAGCCGGCGATCGTGTTCAGGCCGCCGCGCCAGGCCGAGAGGACGAGGAGCACGACCCCGGTCGCGAGCCAGAGCAGGGCGTAGCGCTCGCGCAGTCGCCGGCTCCGGATCAGCTCGAGCACGACGAGGATCAGCAGGATCGACGCCACCGTGGCGGCGAGCGAGACGTAGAACGGCGTCACCGGATTCATCAGAGCTCCTCCAGCGGAACGATGCGCCGCCGGAAGATGCCGACGAACAGCGCCAGCGTCACCTTGACGGCGTAGTAGAGCGAGCGCAGCAGCGTGATCGACGACCGCCCCGTCTCGCGGCCGCGCATGCTCGCCGGCACCTCGAGGATGCGCAGGCGGTGGCGGACGACCATCACCGCGGCCTCGACCTCGGGGTAGTCGTGAGGGTAATCGGCGGCGAAGAGGCGGATCGCGCGCGCGTTGACGGCCTGGAAGCCGGACGTGGTGTCGGTCAGCTTCTGCCGCGTCAGCAGCGAGACGAGCTGCGCGAACCAGCGGATGCCGGCCCGGCGCGCGAACGGCGCCTTGTAGTCGCCGCCGCCCTCGGCGAAGCGGGAGCCGACGACGACGTCGGCGTCGCCGCGCTCGAGCGGGACGAGCAGGTTCGGGATCTGCTGCGGGTCGTGCTGCCCGTCCCCGTCGAGCCGGATCACGGTCTCGTAGCCGTTCGCGAGCGCGTACTTGAAGCCGGTCTGGACGGCGCCGCCGATGCCGAGGTTGAACGGGAGGCTGACGACGGTTGCCCCGGCTGCGGCGGCGCGCGCGCCGGTCTCGTCCTCCGAGCCGTCGTCGATCACGACCACGTCGAGGCCGGGATCGAACTCCCGTAGCTCCTCGACGACGCGTGCGACTGCCTCCTCCTCGTTGCGGGCGGGGACGATCGCCAGCCGCCGCTCAGGCACGGGAGCCTGCCGGCACGCCGAGCCCGACCAGCCGCAGCAGCTGGCGCGCCCGGTGCGCATAGGTGTGCTCGTCGAGGACGCGCTCGCGGGCGCGGGCGCCCATCGCCTCCGCCTGCGCGGGGTCGTCGAGCAGGCCGCGGTAGGCCGCGAGCGCCTCGTCGGCGTCGTTGACGACGAGCAGCTCCTCCCCCGGCTCGAACCAGCGCTCGATCCCCTCGTACGGGTTCGAGACGATCGCCGCGCCCGCGCTGGCGAGCTCGAACGGCCTGCACGAGGACGACGCCGTCACGCTCGCGTGCGAGCGCCGGGTGATGTTCAGGTTGATCCGGGAGGCTGAGATGGCGTGGTTGAAGGCGTTGAAGGGGATGTCGCCGACGAGCCGGGCGCGGCCCGTGTCGCCCTGGAAGTCGCGGCCCCCCAACGCGAACTCGAGCTCCGGCGCGGCTCTGCTCGGTTCTCCGACCATCGCCGCCATCCAGTCGCGCCGGAACTTGTCGCCGTAGCCGTAGAAGAAGACGTCGTGCAGCTTCTCGACCGGCCTGGGGGCGAAGAACTCGGGGTCGGCGCCCCAGAAGACGGCCTCCGCGCGCTTCGCGCCGAGCGCGAGCAGGCTCGGCAGGCCGCCCTCCGAGTTGGAGACGACGAGGTCGTACTCCGACGGGTCGGCGCCGTGGTAGTAGTTGAAGCCCGTGTCCATGCCGCCGAACTCGGGCAGGCTCATCGGCACGTCGCCGTCGTAGAAGACGACCGGGATGCCGAAGCGCTCGCGCAGGAAGGTCGGGATGCCGCGGAAGTGCGCCATCGGCACGGTGAAGACGACCACCGCGTCGACGTCCTTCTCGGCCTCGAGCACCTTCGTCAGATGACGGCGCCAGCGGGGCGTCACCCAGCGCCAGATCGCCTCGCGCGTCGCCTTGTCGAAGACGGTCTCGTCCGGCGAGTCCTCGGCGCGGCGGAGGTACTTGTCCCCCTTCAGCCGCGCGAGCCCGCCGCGGACGGCGGCGAAGCTCTCGCCCTCGACCCAGGTCGGGTTCGGCGCCGTCCGCCACCAGGGCGACTCGACGGGCCGGCCGCGGTACGGGGTCACGATCAGATCGGCCCCGACCTCGTACAGCCCCTTCCACAGCTGCCACCACGCGGGCGTGCAGCCGTAGCGGAAGTCGAGGTCGACGGCGGACGCGACGGCGAGGATCTTCGGCGGTTTCACGGTGGACAGCATAGGGAGCGGGGATGAGGGCGCTGTTAGCTCGGCTGCCTCAATACGCACCCCTGCCGCTGACGATCGCGAACGGCGTCTTGATCAGGATCGAGATGTCGAGCCAGATCGACCAGTTCTCGATGTAGTAGAAGTCGAGCCGCACGAGGTCGTCGAAGGTGAGGTTGGAGCGGCCCGAGATCTGCCAGAGGCCGGTGATCCCGGGCAGGACGAGATACCGCTTCCGGTGCCACGCCTCGAGCTTCTCGTAGTCGCGGATCGGGAGGGGCCGCGGGCCGACGAGGCTCATCTGGCCGCGGAGCACGTTCAGCAGCTGCGGCAGCTCGTCCAGCGACAGCTTCCGCAGCAGCCGGCCGACACGCGTGACGCGGGGGTCGCGGCGGATCTTGAAGAGCGCCCCGGGCGCCTCGTTTTGCTCTTCCAGCTCGTCCTGCTGCTCGAACGCATCCTCGACCATCGTCCGGAACTTCAGCATCCCGAACTCTCGCTCGCCGACGCCGATCCGCCGGTCGCGGTACAGGATCGGGCCCCGGGAGTCGAGCTTGATCGCAACGGCGATCAGCAGCCAGAGCGGGATCCCGGCCACGACGACGATCGCGCTCACGGCCAGGTCGAAGGCCCGCTTCAGCGCCCAGTCGGTGCCGGCGAGCACGGGCGGCCGCAGCTCGAAGAGCGGCATCCCCTGCCCGGGGACGTACTCGCCGCGTTCGATCAGGAGGTCGGTGGTCTTCGGTGCGATCCGCACCCTGACACCAGCGCGGTGCGCCGTCTCGACGATCTCCAGCACGGCCGCCTCGTCGAAGTCGCCCTCGTTCAGGATCACCTCGTCGGGCCTGGTCTCCGCGAGCTGCTCCGCGAGGCCCGCGCCCGCGGCGGCAAGCGTGTCGACGAATTCGTACGCGATCCCGCCCCGACGGTCCGAGAGCATCCGCTCCAGCGTCGCGTTGCTCTGCGCGTCGCCGAGCAGGAGCGCGCGCCGGCGTGCCTGGAGGAGACGCTCGAGCTCGACCGCGGACGAGTCGTAGGCGGCGCGCAGGAGCCCGATCGAGCAGGCGCACAGCACGAGCGCGGTCGGGATCAGCCCCGTCGTGTTGAAGTCGTAGCCGGTGCCGTAGCCGAAGGCCACGACGATCGCGGCGACGAGGAGGAGCGAGGAGGCGACGCGGCCGAGGCCGGCTCGGCGCTCGCGCGGCGCGTAGAGCCCGGCCTGCCAGAAGACGAGCAGCGTGATCGGGATCAGGAACGGCAGCCACTCGTCGACCTCGGTCCGCCAGAGCAGGGACCAGAGGACCGGGTCGCCGTACAGGACGCTCCGCACCACGAGCGCGAGGTAGATCCCGAGCGCGAGCCCGATCGTGTCGAGCACGACGAGCGTCGAGACGGCGATCAGCCGGCGCAGCAGCGTCCGCAGCGGGCCGCGCTGGAGGACGTACGGCCGGAGGGCGCGCACGTCGCGCTCACCGGCACGTGACGCGGTCTCCAAGGGCGTCATCGCCACGTCCAGGATGTTACTTGCGCATCCTGGCGGCAACGGTTCGGGCCACAGGTACGCTTCGCCGCCGTGCCGACCCCGAAGCCGTTCGTGTACCTCCGGAACGAGGCGTACGTCTTTCGCCGCCTCGTCAACCGGACGCTCTTCCGGCGGCGGCTCCAGGGGGACGTCGTCGAGCGGTTCACGGAGGTCTACTACGAGGGTTCGCTCTTCGGGGACACCCGCGCCGACACGCGGTGGCTCGGCGTGCGCACGGACAAGTGCCCGCTCGACCTCTGGATCTACCAGGAGCTGCTCCACGAGCTGAGGCCGGATCTGATCGTCGAGACCGGCACGGCGTTCGGCGGCAGCGCGCTCTACCTCGCCTCGCTCTGCGACCTGCTCGGTCACGGGCAGGTGCTGACGATCGACGTCCAGCCGCAGGACGGGCGACCGGAGCATCCGCGGCTCGAGTACTTCGAGGGCTCGTCGGTGGCCCCGGAGACGCTCGAGCACGTCCGCGAGCGAGTGGCCGGCGCCTCGACCGTGCTCGTCGTGCTCGACTCGGATCACCGCAAGGAGCACGTGCTCGAGGAGCTGAGCCTCTATTCGCCCCTCGTCACCCCGGGGAGCTACCTCGTCGTCGAGGACACGATCCTGAACGGCCACCCCGTCAGCCCCGACTTCGGTCCGGGACCGATGGAGGCGGCCGAGGAGTTCCTGCGCCTCAACCCGTCCTTCAAGGCCGATCGCGGGCGCGAGAAGCTCTACCTCACCTTCAACCCGAAGGGCTATCTCCGCCGCTCCGGCTAGAGCAGCTGCTGCTCGGGCTCGACGACCGCGCGCGAGCCGCGTCCGAACGCCTCGCCGACCGTCCGCCGCTCCGGCTCACGCATCGCGAAGCGCCAGACGAGCGCGCTGTAGAGGGCGAGCCAGCAGAGCCCGACGCCGACGAAGGCCGGCAGCGTGTCGATCTCGAGCAGGCGCCCGAGCGCCACCAGCGTCGGCACCGCGGCGACGACGCCGAGGCCGACGGGCGGCAGCCACGCCGCCAGCAGCGCCAGCGGCGACGCAGAGGACTCCCGCCTGAGCAGGTAGGGCAGCACGACCACGGCCGAGAGCGCCTCCGTGATCAGCGTCGCGACCGCGACGCCCCAGATCCCGACCCAGAGCGCGAAGCCGATCGAGAGCAGCAGGTTCACGGCCACTGTCGCGAGGCGGGCGACGGCCAGGCGGCCGTGCCGGCCGCGGGCGACGAGGAACTGGGCCAGCAGGTGACCCGGCTGCGCGAAGAGGAGGCTGACCATCAGGACGGCGAGGATCGGCGCGGCCTCGTCGACGTCGAAGTCGGACGGGAGCCAGGCCTCGAGGAAGCGGTCGGGCAGGAAGACCAGCGGCAGCCCGACCGCGACGATGACGGCGAGGCCGAGCCGGACCCCGGCCAGGAGGTAACGCTCCTGCCGCTCGCGGTCGTCCGCGCCCTCGAGCTCGGAGAGCAGCGGGAAGAGCAGCGTCGTCGAGGCGATCCCGACGCCGAAGGCGAGCGCGAACAGCTTCGCAGGGATCCCGTAGACGCCAGCCGCGACGCTGCCGAGGATGATCGAGACGACGATCACGTCGGTCGAGAAGACGACCTTCGACGCGACCTGGATCAGCATGTTGCGGGAGCTGAAGTGGAGCAGCTCCCGCGCCTGCCGACGGGTGACGAGGCTCCGGCCGACCCGGAGCTCGGGCAGCTCCCGCCGAAGCCAGAGCAGCGGCAGCAGCAGCCTGAACGCCGTCACGATCGCCGTGATCACCGCCAGCGCCACGAGCCCGCCGTCGGCGACGTAGAGGACGATCACCGCGAGGCCGAAGTAGAGGAACGAGCCGAGCAGGTTGCCGATGTTGAGCACGTCGTAGCGCTGCTGTCCGGCGAGCAGGAAGCTGAAGAGCCCGACCGGGAAGCGGATCAGGAAGGTGCCGACCGAGATCACGAGGGCGACCTGCGCCGCGCGCACGTACTCGTCCGAGATGTCGACCGACGTGCGGCAGGAGCGAAGGCGAGGACGAACGCGAGCACCATCGTCACGAGCGCGAGGAGGAGATAGATCGCGAACGCGGTCGAGACGAGCGCGCTCGTCTCGTCGCGGGCGCCGCGCCCGCGCTGCTCGGCCGCGAAGCGGATCACCGACGGCCCGATCCCGAAGTCGAGCAGGCCGATGAAGCCGAGGATCGAGCCGATCAGCGCCCAGATCCCGAACTGCTCGGTGCCGAGCGCGCCGACGATGATCGGCGTGATCACGAGCCCCGACACCAGCGTCGCGGCGTAGACGCCGTAGATCAGGACGACGTTGCGGCGGAGCAGCCGCATCGCTCAGTCGCGCAGGCGCCGGACCGTCGCGACGACGGCGTCCGCCCAGCTGTCGACGGAGTGGCCGGTCTCGACGCGCCGCCGCAGCTCGCGGCCCGTGACCTCGCGCCGGCTCGTGTCCGCGTCGGCGAACCCGCGCAGCACGCGCGCGAGGTCGGCGTCGTCGCTCGCTGCCGAAGTGGAGCTCGATCGGGAGCCCGCCGAGGAACTCGTCGAAGTACGGGTTGCACGCGAAGATCGGGACCGCGCAGGCCGCCGACTCGTAGACCACCTTGTCGAGCGCGCCGCCCGAGGTCTGGCCGCGGGTCGTGTTGACGACGGCGTCGAAGCGGCGGACGAGGTCGGGGACCGCCGGGCGCGGGACGGGGTCGCCGAGCACGATCGTCCCCGTCAGGCCCTCCTGCTCGATCAGCGCTTCGAGCTCGCGGCGGTGCCGCTTCTCCTCGTCGGTGCTCGACGCGCCGTGGATCGCGACCTGCAGGTCGATGCCCTCCGCGCGCGAGCGGGCGCACGCTCGCACGAGCGTCGCGAAGCCCTTCGACGGCGAGGTGCGGCCGAGCGCGAGCAGCCGCAGCGTCCCGTTGCCCGGGCGGCGCGCCGTCGCGCGCGGCGAACTGCGCCACGTCGATCCCGTGGCCGATCCCGAGCACCTTCGGGTCGGTCGATCGGGTAGGAGCGGCGGTCGACGCTGAGCCCGACGTCGGCGAGCTCGGTCGCGAGCTGCAGCGTCCGGTCGATCGTCCAGTGCGTGTACCAGAGGGCGAGCGGCACCCGCACGATCTTCGCCAGCGGGGCGGCGAGGACGAGGTAGATCGGGCACATGTGCGCGATCAGCGCGTCGGGCCGCCTGCGGGAGACGCAGCTGCGGCACGAGCGCGCGCATGTACTTGAGGCCGCGGCCGAGCTTCGTCGAGGCGCCGAACGTCCGCAGCGTGCAGTTCGCCGGTAGATCGTGCGCGCCGATGCGGTCGGTGATCACGATCAGCTCGTCGCAGCGCTGCGCCAGCGCGCGCAGCTTCGCGACGGTGGCTCCGAGAATCGGGTCCTCCGCGTCGACGGACTGCGTCACGAAGATCAGGCGCATCAGTGCCGCGCCTCCGCCAGCGTCCGGTCGACGAGCGAGCGGACGCGGGCGGCGTAGTCGTCGGGCGACCACTCGAAGGCCTGCGACGCCTCGTAGGCGGCGGCGCCGAGACGCGCCGCGAGTCGGCTCGTCCGACAGGATCCGCTCGAGCGCGTCGGCGAGCGCATTCACGTCGCCGTTCTCGACGAGCAGGCCGTTGACGTCGTCCTCGACGAGGTCGGGGATGCCGCCGACCCTGGTCGCGACGACTCCGCGCCCGCGCGCGAACGCCTCGAGGATCACCCGGCCGAGCCCCTCTGACCGCGACGGCAGCACGAGGCACGTCGCCTCGTCCATGCGCTCGGCGACACCCTGCGGCGAGAGCTGCTCGACGTGCTCGACACGCCCGGGATAGTCGTCCCGCAGACGCTCGACGACGTCGCGGAGCGCGCCGCGCCCGACGAGCACGAGCCGCGCCTCCGGCAGCCGCTCGGCGACCAGCGCCCACGCATCGGCGAGCGCGGTGACCCCCTTCGAGCGCTCGAGCATGCCGACGAACAGGGCCGTCGGCCGCTCCGGCAGCGGCGCCGGCGGCCGCCCGGTGAACGCGCCGAGGTCGATGTAGGCGGGAAACGACTCCACCGGCGGCACGCCCGCCTCGCGGCCCGCCAGCTCGGCGGTGAACGGCGACAGCGCCCGCAGCGCGTCCGCGTGCCGCAGCGCGTAGCGCGCGGCCCAGTCGGCGATCGGCGCGAAGAGGAAGCGCAGCCGCGAGCCGCCGAGACGGGTGGCGGTGCGCCAGTCCCGGTGCGTCTCGACGACGACCGAAGGGCGGTCGCGCCGGCGCATCGACATCGCGAGGAGGACGAAGAAGCCGATGTACGGCGACTCGGCGATCACGGCCCCGGGGCGGAAGCGGCGCACGAGCCGGAGGACGCGGAACGGCAGCACAGCGTAGAAGAAGAGCGGGTCGAGAAAGCCGGGCCAGCGGCGGACGAGCTGGATCGAGCCGGGGCCGACCGCCGGCCGCCGGATCGGGGCGCCGCGCTCGGCCGGGGCGAGGACGCAGTAGTCGACCTCCTCGCGAAGCGCGTCGAGCGCAGGATCGGCGTCGGGGGTGGCCGCGCGCGGGGCCGCCGAGACGATCAGCACGCGGGGCCGCTCGCCGGGAAGCGCTCCGGCCTCGCGCAGGGACGCGTCGACGAGCGCCCGGACGCGCGCCGCGTACTCGGCCGGCGTCGTGTGCCACTCCTGGTAGCGCTCGAACGCGGAGCGCGCCGAGCCGCTCGGCGAGCGGCACGGTCGGAGAGCACGCGCACGAGCGCCGCTGCGAGCTCGTCGACGTCGCCGGGCTTGACGAGAAGCGCCTCTCGATCGTCGCGGGCGACGTCGGGGATCCCGCCGACGCGGCTCGCGACGATCCCGCGCCCGCGCGCCATCGACTCGACCAGCGACGCGCCCGAGCCCCTCCGAGCGGGACGGCAGGACGAGCACCGTGGAAGCGTCCATCTGCTCGGCGACGCCGTCTGGCAGCAGCTGCTCGATGTGCTCGACGCTGTCCGGCAGCTCGGCGACCAGCTCGTCGACGAGGTCCCGGCGGCTGCCCTTGCCGACGAGGACGAGCCGCGCCTCGCGGCAGCTCCCGCACGACCTGCCGCCAGGCCTGCGACGAGGCCGTCGATGTTCTTGTAGGCCTCGAGCATCCCGACGAAGAGCGCCGTCGGCCGCTCCGGCAGCGGCACGGGCGGCTTGGCCGTGAAGGTGGACAGGTCCATGTAGGCCTCGAAGGACGCCGTCACGGGGATCCCGCGCACGTCCTCGACGAGGCTCTCGGTGTAGCTCGAGAGCGCACGGACGGCGTCGCCGCGGCGGAGCGCGATCCGGCCGACGGCGTCCGCCAGCGGCGAGAGCACGCGCCGCGACGGCCTGCC
>CAWGZI010000006.1:0-372511 GCA_963827015.1 uncultured Gaiellaceae bacterium
GAACGGCGTTATTCTGGAATTGGTCGAAGGCTGACTCGCAACTCCGTTACTGGAGATCGTCATGGTCGATACCGAACTGGACCGGTTTCACAACCTGGAGCTCGACGGCTGGCGCCGGCTCGCCGGCGGCTACGCCGGCTCGTTCGAGCCGCTGGTCACGCAAGCCATCGATCCCCTGTTGGATGCCGCCGGATTCGAGGGGGACGCGCGTGCTCGATCTGTGCTGCGGGCCCGGCTATGTCGCCGCTGCAGCCAAGCGGCGTGGTGCCGAGCCGATCGGCATCGACTTCGCGCCGGAGATGATCGCGCTCGCCAAGGCGCGCTGGTCCGGCATTCCGTTCCAGGAGGGCGATGCGGAGGCGCTGGAGCTGCCCGAGCGATCATTCGACGCGGTGGTGCTGAATTTCGGGCTGCTGCATCTCGCTCGCCCGGAACTGGCAATGAGCCACATCGCCAGTGTGCTGAAGCCTGGCGGCAAGGTTGCCTTCACCACCTGGGCGCCGCCGGCGGAGAGCACGGGGCACCGGATCATGCTTCAGGCCATCAACGAGCATGGCAAGGCAGATGTCGGGCTGCCGGCCGGGCCACCGCTGTTCCGCTTCGCCGATCCGCAGGAAACGCGATCGTTGTTTGCGGGCGCCGGCCTCGTCGATGTGGCGATCCGCAAGCTGCCGCATCATCTGGACCTGTCGGGGCCGGATGGATTGTTCGACTTCTTTGTCGCCGGCGCGGTCCGGATTTCGGTGCTGCTGGCCAGGCAGTCGCCGGACGCCTACGCGCACATTCGCCAGGCGGTGCGCGAAGCAAGCGCGGGCTACGAGCGCGATGGCAAGTTCAGCATACCGATGGCCTCGGTACTGGCGAGCGCCCGCCGGCCGTGATTGCGTTACTCAGGAGACCCGTCTGCGCTCCATCCCATGGCCGCCTTGAGGTCGCGAAAACAATCGCTGCAGACCCATTCATAACCGGCGCCTTTCGGATAGTCCGCACCGGTCGCGTACCCAGAGCGCTGAACATCCGGCGCATCAAAGTCCGCAAGCTTTGCGTTGCACGCTGCGCAATGGTCGTGATCCCAATCCGGCCTTGGGGACTTCCATTGGCGAAAATGCAGCGTTAGGCCGTTCAGATGCCGTGCATTGTCAATACGCCAGTCGTCGCTCATGGCCGCCAGCTCTGCTCCGCCACGCGCAGGAAATTGAGGCCGAAGATCTTGTCGATGTCGCTCGCGCCGTAGCCGCGATTGCGCAGGTTCTGCTCGATCTCCGGCAGCACTTCCGGGCCGGCGCCGCCGACCAGCGTGCGGTTATAGCGGCCGCTGGCCGGCCACCAGAAGGCGCGGTCCTCGGTCTTCGGATGATCGTCGAGGCCGAGGTCGAACGAGATGTCGACGCCGATGCCGACGTGATCCGGCCCGACCCGCTGCACCATGTAGTCGATGTGGTTCGCCATCGGCTCGGCGAACTTGTCGTCGGCGCCCAGGAACAGGCGGATGCCGTTGATGCCGATGACGCCGCCGGTCGCGGCGCAGGCGTCGATCTGCCGGTCGGTGATGTTGCGCTGGTGGTCGATCAAGGCGCGCGCGTTGGCATGGGAGAAGATCACCGGCTTCTCCGAGGTCTCCATGATGTCGAGGCTGGTGCGCTCGCCGTTGTGCGAGCAATCCATCATGATGCCGGCGCGGTTGATGGCGCGCACCACCTCGCGGCCATAGGCGGTGAGGCCGCTGTCTTCGTCGTGGCAGCCGCCGCCGACAGTGTTGTTGCGGTTATAGATGAGGTGCGCCTGCCGCACGCCGAGGTCGCGATAGACCTCGACCATCGCGACGTCCTCCAGCAGCATCGTGGAGCCCTCGAGGTCGAACGCCACCGCGAGCTTGCCGGCCGCTTTCGCCGCCTTCACGTCGGCGAGCGTATCGACCAGCTGGAACTCGTCGGGATGTTGGCTCAGCCAATGCCGGAACCAGGCGATGGTCGTCATCACCTGCTCGATCGGGTTCATGTCCATGCCGACATTGATCGAGACGAAATCGAAGCCGGATTTCTTGTGCCGCCGCAGCGCGCCCATGTCGATGCCGCTCAGCAGCGGCAGGCAGGAATGGGCGTCCCAGCGGATGGCGGTGCATGATGCGCGGTTCTCCGGTTTCGGGACGGCGATGGTCGGCGATCATGGAGCCGATTGCAACCCGGTTCGGCGCGTGCGATCACAGCGCGAGGTCAAGGGTGGAGAGGGTCATGCCGCAGGTGCGAATCGAAACTCGCGATCACTGGCTGCAAGGCCGCAACGCGCAGCTGTTCGGGGCGATCCAGGATGGCCTGGTCGAGGGCATCAAGATCCCGCGGGACGACCAATGCTTCCGCCTCATCACCTACGACGCCGCGCATTTCCCGACGCCGCCGGGCAAGACCGACCGCTGCATGGTGATCGAGATTGCGCTGGTCAGCGGGCGGACCCTGGCCGCTAAGCGCGCCGCCTATGCCGCGATCGCGCGCAATATCCAGTCGGCCTTCGGCATCGACGCCAGCGATCTCCGAATCGTGCTGGAGGAGGTCGACCTCGAGAACTGGGGCATCAACGGCAAGCCGGCCAGCGAACTCTAGGCGGAGCGCACCGAAGCAGGCGCCGCTCCATCGCGGCTTACCGCTTCCAGCAGCCACCCTCGGAAGGCGCGCACCGCCGGCTGGGCCATGTTCTCCGGCAGGTAGACCAGGTGATACGCCATGCCCTTGGACAGGCCCTGCGGCAGCGGGGCGACCAGCCGCCCGGCCGCGAGCTCGTCGCCGATCGAGGGAGCGGCGGACCAGAGCGATGCCCTTGCCGGCGACGGCGGCCTGCACGCCGATGGCGGTGTCGATGAGGAGGGGGCCGCGCTTCCAGTCGATCTCGATGCCTTGGCTCGCGAACCACAGCCGCCAGTCGTCGCGCGTCTCGATGTGCAGCAGGCGATGCTGCATCAAATCGGCGGGCTTCTTGACGCGGCCTTTGCCCGTCAGCAGGCGCGGGCTGGCGACCGGCACCAGATCGTCGTCGAGCAGCTTCTCGCTCACCAGGCCGGCATAGCGTCCGTTGCCGTGGCGCACCGCGAGGTCGACCTGCTCGACCTTGAGGTCGAGCAACCGGGTCGAGGCATCGATGCGCACGTCGATATCGGGGTGAAGGTCCTGGAATTGCTGCAGCCGCGGCACCAGCCACTGCACCGCGAAGCCCGGCGTGCAGGTGATGCAGATCGAGCGCGGCACCCGCCCGGCGGACAATTCCTCGGTGGCGGCTGCGATCTGGTCGAACGAAGCGCTGACAGCCGTCGAGGTACGCGCGACCCTCGGCGTTCGCCTGCACCTGTCGGGCGCGCCGGTCCAGCAAGGGAAAGCCGATCCACTGCTCCAGATTTTGGACTTGCTGGCTGATGGCGCTCGGCGTCACGTTCAGCTCGTGGGCGGCGCGCTGCATGCTGTTAAGGCGGGCGCTGGCTTCGAAGGCGCGCAGGGCGTTGAGCGGTGGCAGGTTCCGTTTCATGATTTAGAAAAAATAACTCTATAGGTTAGAGCTTCGCGTTTGATACGCACGGATAATGATGGCATATCGGAGCCGGCTGCGCCATATCTCAAGGATATCTAATGCTGCCGATCGCCGACCGCTGGTTCGAGGCCCGCAAGGTGAGCGACGACATCACCCTGCTGTGGGAGCCGCACGTGGTGCCGCTCATGCGCTGCAACATCTGGCACGTGCGCGGGCGCGACCGGGACCTGATGATCGACACCGGCATGGGCATCGCCAGCCTGCGCGACGCGATCGAGCCTTTGCTTGACAAGCCGGTCACGGCGGTCGCCACCCACACTCACACCGATCATGTCGGCAACCATCATGAGTTCGAGCACACCTTGGTGCACGAACTGGAGGCTGATGAGCTGCGCAGCCCGCGCGACCGCGGCACGCTGCTCGCCTCCGTCATGGGAGCCGAGGAGATCGCCAAGCTGGCGAAGGCCGGCTATCCGTTCGACGGC
Organism: uncultured Gaiellaceae bacterium; assembly: GCA_963827015.1. Classification (GTDB taxonomy): domain Bacteria; phylum Actinomycetota; class Thermoleophilia; order Gaiellales; family Gaiellaceae; genus Gaiellasilicea. The sequence continues at coordinate 3,999 of CAWGZI010000006.1, forward strand.
GACCTGATCACCGCCTTGCCAAGCGCGGACTACGACATGGCGTGCTATCGGCTGCAGGATGCGGCGGTCACCGAGATCGTCACCGAAGGCGACGTGGTCGACATCGGCAACCGCTCCTTCGAGGTGTTGCACCTGCCCGGCCATTCGCCCGGCAGCATCGGGCTGTGGGAGGCGAAGACCGGGACGCTGTTCTCCGGCGATGCGATCTATGACGGGCCGCTGCTGGACGAGATCGATGGCGCCGACATCCTGTCCTATGTGCGCACCATGCAGCGGCTGCGTTCGCTGCCGGTCGAGATCGTGCATGCCGGCCACGATCCCAGCTTCGGGCGTGCGCGCCTCGTCGAACTGTGCGATGCCTACCTGGCGAAACGGACCTGAAAGTCTCGGAATGACCAAGTTCAAGCTCGACACGCGTTGGGCCATCGTGGCGGTGGGATTCGTCGCGCTCAGCCTCGCCTTCTCGGGGCGCAGCATGCTGAGCCTCGCGATGGCGGAGTGGACCGCCGAGTTCGGCTGGACCAAGGCGGCGATCTCCAGCGTCATGACCGTGACCCTGGTGTTCATGGCCGGCCTCGCGCCGCTGGTCGGCTACGCCATCGACCGCAGCGGACCGCGCGTCATCCTGACCGGCGGCCTGGTCATGGTCGGCGCCAGTTCGGCGGTGCTCGCCGGCATGGACTCGATGCTGGCCTTCATCATCGGCTTCGCGGTGCTGGGCGCGCTCGGCTTCGGCCTGGTTGCCACCCACGCGGTCAGCAGCGCGGTCGCGCGCAGCTTCGACGTGAACCAGGGGCGGGCGGTCGGCATCGCGACCTCCGGCTCCACGGCGGGGCAATTCGTGTTCATGCCGGTCCTCGGCCTGGTGCTGGCTGGCGGCGGGTGGCGCCTGGGCTACGAGGCGCTCGCCGGCGCATGCTTCGTCGTCGCGATCGTCGCGTGGTGGCTGCTGCGCAACGCCAGCGCCGCCACCGCAGCGCGCGGTCCCGCCGAAGGCACGCACGAGAGCTTCATCACGCGCGTCGGCTACCTGCTGCGCCAGCCGACCTTCCACGGCCTGTTCTGGAGCTTCCTGCTCTGTGGCTACACGTCAACGGGCGTGGTGGAGACGCACCTCATCCCGTTCGCGCAATTCTGCGGCATTCCGGCGGCGCCGAGCGCGCTCGCCTTCGGCATCCTGATGGGTGTCAACACGCTGGGCATGGTGGCGGCGGGCTACCTCACCGACCGCATGAACCGCACGGTGCTGCTGGCGAGCATCTATTTCTTCCGCTCGCTCACCTTCCTGATGCTGCCGCTGCTGATCGACGAGACCGCGGTGCTGTGGATCTTCGCCTTCCTGTTCGGCGTGTTCGACTATGCGACGGTGCCGCCGACCGCCAGCCTCGCGGTCAGCCATCTCGGCAAGGCGCGCGTCGGCACCGCCATGGGCCTCATTTCCGCTGGCCACGCCATCGGCGCGGCGATGGGCGCGTTCGCCGGCGGCTACATCTTCGATGCGACCGGCGGCTATACGTGGCTGTGGTCGAGCTCGTTCGGCCTCGCGCTGGCGGCGGCGATGATTGCGGCCTTCGTGCCGGCTCGTAGTCGTGGTCAATTGGCGGCGGCTTCCGCCTAACGGCCGCGTCGTGAGGATTTGAACAGCCGCACCGGCTTGCCCGCTCCGCGTTTGATCGCACCCTTCGCTTCAAGGTCGAGTTGGACGGCTTTGAGCCACCATCCTGCCTTGTCGCCGCCGGGGAACAGATCGCCGGGCAGACCAGGCAGGAGCGCGGCCTTGGCGTCCGCGACCGTGATCCCGGGCGGGCTCTTGGGCAAGGCGGCGATCAGTGCATCGCGCATCGCCATGTACTTGGCGCGGTCGACGCGCGTTACGCGGCCCGGGGAGGTTACGCTCTCGATCGCGATCTTGCCGCCGGTGTCAGGCACGGATCTCTCCATTGACGAAGGCGATCTTGGGGCTTCGGAAGCCCATCGCGATCCACGCGCCGAGGAGCCTGGCGAAGAACGAGGCCGACTGACGTTTGTTGTTCGGCACATCGTCGGGTAGCGGTGTGCCCGGCGGAAGGTCGACAATCATGGTTCGCAGATCGAGCGGCGGCAGCGTTCCCGCCGGCCAAAGCCCGCCATAGAGGCTGAGCCAATGGCCGCCGTGGAATTCGAGGAAGACCGGCGTGTTGCAACAGGTGGCGATGACCCGGCGGGTTTTCGCCGCGGGTGAGAGGCGGAATTCCTTGAGATGGCCGGTGCCCTCGCCGAAGCGGACGCGATCCTTGCGGTAGAGAACGAAGCGCGTCGCGCCACTGGCTTCCAACAGGGGGACGGCCGACGGAAGCGCCTGCAACCGGGCGCCCGCAGTGCGGCAACTGTTGCAGCAGCATTCGGCGCTGACGATCGGCGCTCCCTCCACCGCGAGATTGAGCCGTCCGCATGTGCAGGAGAGTTGCGTGGTTCGCGTCATGGCAGCGCTTCTTTCTTGTTGGGGCAGCCGAAGAGGAGTCGGACGTAGCGGTCGAGATGATCGAGGGCCTCGCGCGCGAGCGCCGGATCGTTTCCGGCCTTGGCAAGCACGAAGGCGCCCTGGATCACGGTCTGCGTGTGACGCGCAAGGCTCTCTGCCGTCCAGCCGCCTGAGATGCCCCGCGCGCTCATGGCGGCGGCGATATCCGCCTCGAGAGTCGCCGCATGGCCGAAGATGCTCCGGCCGCAGGCCTCGCGAATGGCCGGCGAGCTCGCGTAGATCTCCTGCGCCATGGTGCCGACCAGACAGGTGAACTCGCTGAACGCGCCGGCGATGATCGCCTTGCGAAACGCCACGTAGGCCAGGACGCGATCGAGCGGGTCGTCCGGCGCATGGTAGGGCGCTGCGGCGAAGAAGGCGTTCGTCGTCTCGATCCAATGTTCCGCGACCGCCACGCCGAGCGCTTCCTTGCTTTTGAAATGATGGAAGAACGAGCCCTTGGTCACCGCGGCGGCCTGGCAAAGGTCGTCGATCGAGGTCGAGGCGAAGCCCTTGGCGCGGATCGTATCGCGCGCGGCCTCGAGCAGGCGTGTTCTCGCGTCGCCGCGTTCAGGGTCGTGCTTGGTTGGCCGTGGCATGCGAGCTTACATACCATACGGTCGGTATGTTTTCAAGCCACTCAAAAGGATCAGGAATCGGCGCCGCTGCTCAGATCCCTGATCTCTGGCCTAGACGTTGAACCGGAAGTGCAGCACGTCGCCGTCCTGCACCACGTAGTCCTTGCCTTCGGAGCGCAGCTTGCCGGCGTCTCTGGCGCCGGCTTCGCCGTTGTTGGCGATGAAGTCGTCGTAGGCGATGGTCTCGCGAGCGGATGAAGCCGCGCTCGAAGTCGGTGTGGATGACGCCGGCGGCTTCCGGCGCGCGGGCGCCGTGGCGCACGGTCCAGGCGCGCGCTTCCTTGGGGCCGACGGTGAAGAAGGTGATGAGGTCGAGCAGCGCGTAGCCGGCGCGGATCACGCGCGTGAGGCCGGTCTCGCTGAGGCCGAGCGAAGACAGGAACTCCGCCTTCTCCGCTTCATCGGTCAGCTGCGCGACTTCCGCTTCGATCGCGGCGGAGATCACGACCGAGACCGCGCCCTCCGCCTTGGCGCGCGCTTCGACCTTCTTGGAATAGGCGTTGCCGGTGGCGGCCGCGCTTTCATCGACGTTGCAGACATAGAGCACCGGCTTGCCGGTCAGCAGCTGCAGCTGCTTGAACTGCGGCTTCTGCTCGGCCGACAGCGCGGCGATGACGGTGCGCGCCGGCTTGCCCGCGCGCAGCGCTTTCAGCGCCGGCTCCATCACGTCGATCTGCGCCTTCAGTTCCTTGTCGCCGCCCTTGGCGCGCTTGACCGCCGCGTCATAGCGCTTCTCGAGGCTCTCCATGTCGGACAGCATCAATTCGGTCTCGACCGTCTCGGCATCGCGGATCGGGTCGACCGAATTCTCGACATGGGTGACCTCGCCGTCGAAGCAGCGCAGCACCTGCACGACGGCGTCGACCTCGCGGATGTTGCCGAGGAACTGGTTGCCGAGGCCTTCGCCCTTGCTGGCGCCGCGCACCAGGCCGGCGATGTCGACGAACTCGAGCTGGGTCGGGATGATCTTGGCCGACTTGCCGAGCACGGCGAGCTTGTCGAGGCGCGGATCGGGCACCGCCACGCGGCCGACATTCGGCTCGATGGTGCAGAACGGATAGTTCGCCGCCTGCGCCGCCGCGGTCGAGGTCAGCGCGTTGAAAAGCGTGGACTTGCCGACGTTCGGCAGGCCGACGATGCCGCAATTGAAACCCATGGTCTCGTCAAATCCTTCTCATTCAAATCCCCTCCCCCAACATGGGGGAGGGTAGGGAGGGGGAAGCCGCGCCTCCATTGGAAGGAGTCTTCGCTCGCTTCCCCCACCTCGATCCTCCCCCATGTTGGGGGAGGAGGTATTTGTTCAACCTTCGTCCGCCTTCTCCTGCCCTCGGCGGCTTCGGTGGCGGCGGGTTGATCGCCAGGGCCACCTTGGTCATGAAATGCTCGTGGCCGCGCTCGAACAGCAGCGCGAAATTGTCGGCGATGGCGCCGACCATGGTCTCGACCTCCGGCTTCTCCTCGGCGTCGAAGTCGTGCAGCACATAGTGCTTCACCAGCCCCTTGACGCCCGGGATGGCCGACGCCGATGCGCACGCGCCAGAAATCCGGGCCGACATGGGCGTCGATCGAGCGGATGCCGTTGTGCCCCGCCGCGCCGCCGCCCTTCTTCACCCGCACCTTGCCGAACTCGAGGTCGATCTCGTCATAGAGCACGGTGAGGTCGTTCGGCTCGGCCTTGTAGAACTGCATGGCGGCCTGCACCGCGCGGCCGCTGTCGTTCATGTAGGTCTGCGGCCACAGGATCAGCGCCTTGTCGCCGGCCAGCGTGCCTTCCGCAGCGAGGCTGTGGAACTTTTCGCGGGCCGGAGAAAAGCCATGGCGGCGAGCGATCGCGCCCGCCGCCATGAAGCCGACATTGTGGCGATGTCCTGAGTGCTGTGCGCCCGGATTGCCCAGGCCAACGATCAGACGCATCGCCAGCTCCCAACTGGTGGAGCGATTTACTTCTTCGCCGGACCCTTGGCAGGGGCCGCCGGAGCCTTGCCGCCGCCGCCGGCGCAGCAGCGCCCGCGGCCGGAGCCGCAGCGCCCGCCGCCGGAGCAGCGCCCGGCGCACCAGCCGGAGCACCAGCAGCCGGAGCAGCGCCCGCAGCCGGAGCCGCCGCAGCAGCAGCCGCAGCCTGCGCCGCCGCTTCCAGTTCGGCCTTGAGGCCGGACGGAGCGCCGATGCTGACGACGGTGAAGTTCGCCTCGCGGCTGGTCGGGGTCGCGCCCTTCGGCAGCTCGACGCGTGCTGATGTGGATGGAACCGCCGATGTCGAGGCCGGTGATGTCGACCACGACCTGCTGCGGGATGTTGTCCGGATCGCACAGGAACTCGATCTCGTGCCGCACCAGGTTGAGCACGCCGCCGCGCTTGATGCCCGGCGAGGCATGCTCGTTCTTCACGACCACCGGCACGTTGACGTGGATCTTGGAATCCTTGTTCACGCGCTGGAAGTCGGCGTGCAGCGCCTTGTCGAACACCGGATCGAACTGCACGTCGCGCGGCAGCACGCGATGCTTGGTGCCGCCGATCTCGACGTCGAGCAGGGTCGCGAAAAACGCCTTCTTGTGTACCAGCCGATCCAGCTCCTTCGGATCGAGCGAGATCAGAGTCGGTTCCTTCTTGTCGCCATAGATCACGGCGGGGACACGGCCAGTACCGACGAGTTGCACGAGCAGCCCCCTTACCAGCGCGGTCGCGAGCCTCCGCGCGAATGGATTCAACTGCGGGCATGATATTCTCCTTTCATCCAGCAGCATCTCCGCGGGCGGACCATCCGCTTCACGGAACCGATCGGCCTCCAGGGGTGCCGGTCGGATTTGAACCGGATGGAGCGACCCATCCGGGCAACAGGTCTTCAGTCGAACAGACTGGAGACCGAACGCTCCTCGCTGACGCGGGCCATCGCCTCGGCCAGCAGGGGCGCGATCGAAAGCTGGCGCACCGTCTGCGACACCCGCACCGCTTCGGTGCCTTGGATGCTGTCGGTGATCACCAGGGATTCCAGGGGCGAGGCCGAGACGCGCGCCACCGCGCCGCCCGACAGCACGCCGTGCGTGACATAGGCGCTGACCGAGGCCGCGCCGGCTTCCTTGAGCGCGACGGCCGCGTTGCACAAGGTGCCCGGCGCTGTCGACGATGTCGTCCACCAGGATGCAGCGCATGTCCTTCGACTTCGCCGATGATGTTCATGACTTCGGACACGCCGGCGCGCTCGCGCCGCTTGTCGATGATGGCAAGGTCGGCGTTCAGGCGCTTGGCCATCGCGCGGGCGCGCACCACGCCGCCGACGTCGGGCGAGACCATGCACAGGTTGTTCTCGCCGTGGAAGCGCTCCTTGATGTCCTTGATGAGGACGGGCGCCGCGAACAGGTTGTCGGTCGGGATGTCGAAGAAGCCCTGGATCTGCCCGGCATGCAGGTCGACCGTCAGGACCCGGTTGGCGCCCGCGGTGGTGATCAGGTTCGCCACCAGCTTGGCGGAGATCGGCGTGCGCGGGCCCGACTTGCGGTCCTGGCGGGCGTAGCCGTAGTAGGGCAGGACCGCGGTGATGCGGCGCGCGGAGCCGCGCTTCAACGCATCCATGATCACCAGCAGTTCCATCAGGTTGTCGTTGGCCGGGAACGAGGTCGACTGCACGACGAACACGTCCTCGCCGCGCACGTTCTCCTGGATCTCGACGAACACTTCCATGTCGGAGAAGCGCCGGATGCTGGCATTGACCAGCGGCAGGTTGAGATAGGCCGAAATGGCCTCGGCCAACGGCCGGTTGCTGTTGCCCGTCAGGATCTTCATCTCGACGCCGCTCTGCCCTTGGGTTGCCCGCCCGTTGCCCCGCCGCCATCGGGAGACAAAAAAACCGCCACCCCGATCCAGGATCAGGGGGCGAAAAAGCGCGCGGAATGTAACAGCGGCATGACGGGCTGGCAATGGCTTTGGCGGAGTCGTGCCGACTCAGCTCAAGCGCATGATAAATATAATAATATGTGACGCCTGGTGCAATCATTCCCCCTACCCCGATTGGGGGAGGGTTCGGGGAGGGGGAAGCGAGCGAAGATTCGGTCCACCGAGACGCGGCTTCCCCCACCCTAGCCCTCCCCCGTGTCGGGGGAGGGGATTATCGCGCCGTCTTGACCATCATGCCGGCGATCTCCCGCACCAGCTTGGCGGCCACCGTCGCGGTCATGCCGGCAACGTCGCAGCGCGGGTTGTATTCGACGATGTCGGCCCCGACGACCGGCTGGTCGATGCTGTGGATGAGGTCGATCACCTGGCGCAGTGACGGGCCGCCCGGCTCGCGGTGCGAGACGCCGGGCGCGTAGCCGGGATCGAGGCCGTCGATGTCGAGCGAGACATAGACCGGCGTCTTGAAGTCGAGGCGGAGGTCGTCGCGCCAGTGCCGCATCTCGATCACCTCCACGCCGAAGCGCTTGAACTGGTCGCGGTGGTGGTCGTTGATGGTGCGCAGGCCCACCTGGATCAGGCGGTCGCACAGCTTCTCTTCCATGATGCGTGCGAAAGGCGACGCGTGGGAGCGCGGGTTGCCCTGATAGGCGTGGTAGATGTCGGCATGTGCATCGATGTGGAGAATGGTCAGCTTGCCTGATGCCGGCGCAGGCCGCGCAGGATCGGATGGGTGACAGCGTGATCGCCGCCGAGGCAGATCAGCGGCTCGCCGGATGCCACGATGCGCGCGACATTGCGCTCGATCAGGTCCCATGGATCGCTGGCTGCGTCGAACTGGATGTCGCCATGATCGACCAGGCGGCCGGCGGCGCCTAAATCCACGCCGGTCTCGCTCCAGACGCTGTAGGCATCGGAATTCAGCTCAGCGCGGATCAGCGGCGGCGCTTCCGCCGGTCCTTTCAGGAAGGACGAGTTGTCGTCGTGCGGGACACCCAGGATGGAAATGGCGGGCATGGTCGAACTCTCTATTGGACACCGATGCCGCCGTTTCTATGATCTGCTATCTCGCAGGTCTACTTCAGTATCCTAATCATATATGTTAGATATTCTTGATGTTCGATCTCGCCCGCCTGCGCCTGCTCCGGGAACTGGCCCATCGCGGCACCATGACCGCGGTCGGCGCCGCCTTCGGTCAGACCTCTTCCGCCGTGTCGCAGCAGCTGGCGATCCTGGAACGGGAAGCGCGCGCCAAGCTGCTGGAGCGGGTCGGGCGGCGGGTGCGGCTGACCGCGGAGGGCGAGCGGCTGGCCGCCCACGCCGACGCCATCCTGCAGGCGGTGGTGGCGGCGGAGCAGGATCTGAAAGGCGCCAAGGAAAAGCCCAAGGGCGTGCTGGAGGTCTGCTGCTTCCCGACCTTCGCGAAGGCACGGCTGCTGCCGGCGATCGCTCGCGTGCGGGCGCGCTATCCGGAGCTGCGCGTGATCATTCATGAGCTGGAGTCGGCCGACGCCATCGCCGCGGTGCGCGACGGCCGTTGCCACCTCGCGATCGGCTTCGCCTACAGCCTGGCGCCGCAGCCGGATGTTCCCGGTCTCGTCGCCACGCCGCTGATCGAGGAGGCCGTCGTGCTCGCCCTGCCCAAGCGCTGGCGGCGCGAGCGCCAGCCGATCGCGCTCAAGCGCCTCGCCAAGGAGGATTGGATCATCGGCTCGCGCCAGACCGACGACCGCCAGCTGGCCGAACGCGCCTGCGCCCTCGCCGGCTTTGCGCCGCGCATGACCCACACGATCGATGACTACGACCTGATGCTGCGCATGGTGGCGGCCGGCCTCGGCGTCGGCTTCGTGCCGGAGCTGGCGCTGTCGCTTCTCGGATACCAAGGCCGTGGCGCTCCGCACGCCGAGCGGCGTCCCGCCGCTGCGCGCATCCACGCGCTGACGCGCAGCACGCTCGCGGCATCGCCGATGGTGCGGGCGCTGCTGTCGGCTTCGACTCATTATCGTGGGCAAGCGCGGCGACGCTCGCCATTCCGATCGAGCGTGGCGACACCGATGCGGTCGCCAGACTGCATCTCATCTTGGAGGCCGCCTGCCGTTGTCGCCTGTACCGGCCACGAGTTCGCAAAGTATCGCGTTTCCGCGGATAGCCGAGGCGGAGCTGCGCTAGCGCGTCACCAGCTCGGTCGAGCGCTGCGACAGCGTCTCGCAGCCGCGCTCGTTCACCAGCACCGTCTGGCCGCTGGTCATGGCGAGGCCCAGCTCGCTGTCGAAGATGATGAGGTGGATGAAATAGACGTGGCCCGGCGCGGCTGGCTCGCTGTTGCCGTGGAAGAACATCGGCCAGTCCATCCAGTTCGGCGCGAAGGTGGCGCCGAGGCTGTAGCCGGTGGCGTTCATGCGGTGCTGGCGGTAGCCGGCGGCGTCCAGCACCTTGGCGTGGGCGTCGAACACTTCGCCGATCGGCCGGCCCGGCTTCAGCGCGGCCTTGCTGGCTTCCAGCGCATCGACCGCGACCTTGTGCATCTCGACCTGCCGCGCCGGCACCTTGCCGACCGGGATGGTGCGCATCAGGCAGGAATGATAGTGGCGATAGACGCCGGCGAACTCGAGCGTCAGCTGGTCCTGGGCGTCGAGCTTGCGCCGGCCGGTCTTGTAGCGGCAGAGCAGGGCGTCCGGCCCCGAGCCGATGATGAACTCGTTGGCCGGATCGTCGCCGCCGCCGCGGATGATGACCGACTGCATCGCGGCCAGGATCTCGCCCTCGTCGGCGCCGGGCCTGGTCAGCCGGTGCGCTTCGTCGAGCGCGAGGTCGGCGAGCTTGGCGGCTTCGCGCACATAGGCGATCTCCGCCGGGCTCTTCACCAGGCGCAGGCGCGACACCAGGTCCGAGGCGTCCTGCAGATCGGCGAAGCCGTCGAACGCCGCCTGCAGCCGCATGCCGTTGCGCGCGGTCAGGCCATAGGCCTCCCACTCGACGCCGAGCGTCTTGCCATTGAGGCCGAAGCCGTCGAGATAGGTGCGCAGCTCCGACGCGGGGTCGGCGAGCGGCGCGTCGATCCAGACGCGGATGTCCTTGATGTCCGAGGTGTTCTCCGCCTGCCGCAGGTCGGGCGCGCGGGTCAGCAGCATCATCCGCCCGTCGGCGCCGAGATAGAGGCACTGGAAGAAGACGTAGCCGAAGGTGTCGTAGCCGGTCAGGTAGTACATGCTCTCCTGCCGGAACATCAGCAGGCCGTCGAGCCCGCGCTTCTGCATCAGCGCGACCGCGCGCTCGCGCCGCGCCGCCAGTTCGGATTCGGTGAAATGCAACGCCATCTATTCCGTCCCTCAGTAGAGTCGCCCGCCGTTGGGCACGCCGAGGCTCGGCTGGATCAGCACCACGTTGCCGTTCTCGTCGGGGAAGCCGAGCACCAGCACCTCCGACATGAACTTGCCGATCTGCTTCTTCGGGAAATTGACCACCGCCGCGACCTGCTTGCCCGGCAGCTCCTCCAGCCCGTAGCGCTGGGTGATCTGCACCGAGGTGCGCCGCGTGCCGATCGCGGAGCCCGAAATCGACCGTCAGCTTGTAGGCCGGCCGCCGCGCCTCCGGGAACGGCTCCGCCGCCACGATGGTGCCGACGCGGATGTCGACCTTGCGGAAATCGTCGTAGCTGATCTCCGCGGAAAGCGGCTCGGATTGTCCCTCTGGCATGCCCCGTCTCATGGTTAATCGCGCAAGGGCGGGAGACTACGGAGTTACAGCTGGATTGCAAAGGGGGCCTGAGCGCCGCGGGCTCCTTCCCGCAAGGATTGCACTCTGCTATCGTCCTCTGAGCGATCCAAGAGGGCCGGATGAGCGAGTTTGCGACGTCTGAAGAAGGGTTTCGTGAACTGGCAGGGGCAGCGCGTCTTTGTCCCGTGGTTCGGCGCATTGCGCATCGTGCTCATTGCCGCAGACGAAATCCCCATTCGCCGAAATGGCCAACGCCAGCACTACGTCTGGGCTCTCGCATTCTTTCCGTCGGTGATAGCTGCGTTTTGGATCGGCGACCCTGATCCCATGCGGGGATTGGTGGTGGGCATCGCGCTTTCCCTAGCTTTCTCGTGGTTGCGCGACTATCGGCATGTTCGCCACTGGCCAAAACTCGCTGGCAGGGTTGGCTATTGGCAATTCAGGCTTGCTTACCTGCGAACGCAGCCGACCGCTGTGCGGCTCTGGTGGGTGGGCTTGAGCTGGGTGGCTGCCCTGGCGTCGGCATTTCTGTATTGGCCGTTACAAGTCTGGCTTCTGCAGGATCCGGCTCTCACGTCGCTGGCGGTCAAACTGGCATTGGTGCTGGCTGGGCCGGGCGTTCTGGCGTTCTTCTTCCTGCGGATGCGCTTATCGCCGCTGTGTCGCTGCTACCTGGACAACGAGCATCATCCACTGAGCGAACGGGCTGTGACGTCTAACGCCGACAGGGAAGGCGTATGCAAGGAAGCGGGATTGATTCTGCTGTCGCCATACCTTGCCTCTCGGTGCGTATCCCGCCTTGTCGATGCTTCGGGAACCGACACTTGCCGCAGCGACCTAGTCGAGAAGGCTCGCGCCGCTAAAACAAAACCGCCCGCTGCGGGGGCAACGGGCGGTCAGTTTTAAGAAGGTCTGCCGACTTGGGGGAAGGGGAGACCTTCTCGGGCTTACTCGAGAGTAAGCGTTTTACTTCTTCGCGATCTTGGCGACGGCCGCCTTGACTTCTTCGAAGTTGGCGACGGCGCGCTTGGTCAGCACGTCGGCCGCTTCGCTCTGCGACTTCTGCAGGGTGTCGACCACTTCACGCATGTTGGCGAGCGCGTCTTCGAAAGCCGACTTGGCGAGGTCCGCCTGCTTGGCGAACTTGTCTTCCGGGGTGCCGGCGGCGGTCAGTTCCTTGGTGACCTTGCCGAACTCCTCGAACGCCTTGCGGGCGATCTCGGCCTGGCGCTGCGCAACCGCCTTGACGCCGTCGAAGGCGAGCTGGTTGGCGGCGGTGAAGGCTTCGACGTTCTTGCGCTGGAGCGCGAACACCGCGTCGAAGTCAAAGCTCGGCGCCTTGCCGTTCACGAAATACTTGCCGAAGTCGCCGGCCCACTTGCTGAACTCGGCCTGGAACTGGGTAAAGTCGGGAACCTTCACGAACTCGTTCTCGACGGTCTGGGTCTTGGCCATCTGTCTGATCTCCTCAGGGCGTATGGTTAAATTTCTCGTGCGCTGCCCCATAAATCGGGCCGGCGCCGTTGTTCTGAGGAGGAATATTGTGCAGTGCAGCAGAAAGGTCAAGGGCAATTTTGCTGCAACGCAAAAATTCTTGGATTAATCTATATTAATCATACAACTAGGCCGCTTTGCGCCGCGTCATATTGATGTAACGCTCGACCTGGCCCAGGCGCTTGTCCAGCTCGGCCATGGTCTTGGAAAGATCGGCGCTCTCGTCCTTGAGCCAGACCCGGAGCGCGCAGGCATAGAGCGCGCCCAGCCCCTCGATCCGGAAGGCCCCGCGCAGCCCGGAGGCGGACAAGCCCGCCGCCTCCAGCATGTTGGCGAGCGAGCGGCGGAGCTGGAGCGCCAGGCACCCGGCCTCGACCGGCGTGCGCGGCAGCTCCCAGGCCAGGGCCGCATAGGCCTCGCGATGCTCGTTGAGGGCGTCGAACCGGCGCATCAGCAGGTCGAACAGCCGGTCCTTGGGCGAGCCGTCGAGCGGGTCCTCGTCCAGGCTGGCGAACAGCCGGGCGTCGATGTCCCGGCCGATGCCGGTCAGGATCGCCGCCTTGGAGGGATAGGCCTCATAGGCCGCGGCGAGGCCGAGCCCGGCGTCCTTGGCGATGTCGGCGTAGGAGAGGTCGCGCCAGCCGCCGGCCGCCACCATCCTGAGCAGCGCCTCGCGCAGGGCCGCCTTGGGGTCGCCCGGAGTGGCACGGTTTTCGCCCGGGCCTTCGGTCGTGCTGCCTTCGCTGTCTTGCGCGCGGATTTGGCCATGGTCTGCTCCATTCCTTGCGCTGAACCTTAACAGGCAATGTGGCGCGGGAAGGGGGCGAGGGCAAGGCTTTGCAGGGGCAGCCTACTTGACCGCGATCACCTGGCCGCCGGTCAACCGCCGCAAATCCGCCGGGGTGAGGCGGAAGACGGCGTTGGGCGACCCCGCCGCCGCCCAGATCTCGTCATATTGGTCGAGGTCCTGCGTCAATGAATACGCGGACCGGGCCGGTGTGGCCGACCGGCGCGACCCCGCCGATGGCAAAGCCGGTGGTGGCGCGGACGAAATCGGCGTCGGCGCGGCCGATCTTGTCGCCGATCGCGGCCTCCAGCTTCTTCTCGTCGACCCGGTTGACGCCGCTCGCGATCACCAGCACCGGCTGGTTGGCGTTCTTGGCGCGGAAGATCACCGACTTGGCGATCTGCGCCACGGTGCAGCCGATCGCCGCCGCCGCGTCGGCGGAGGTGCGGGTCGAGGCGTCGAATTCCTTGATCTCGGTCTCGAGGCCGAGGCGCGCCAGGGTCTCGCGCACGCGGGCAACGCTGCCCTTGGACTCCGCACCGACGGCCATCACTTACCTTGGCGCGATCTGGCGGCCGCGCTCGGTGGCGGCGGCGATGGCCTTGGTCATCAGCTGCTGCAGGCCGTTCGGCGCCATCAGGACGGCGAGCGCCTCGATGGTGGTGCCCTTGGGGCTCATCACCGCTTCGCGCAGCTTGGTGGCGGGCTCGGTCGACTGGTGCGCCAGCTCGCCGGAGCCGGTCGACGGTCTCGCGCGCCAGCTGCATCGCGAGGTCGGCGGGCAGGCCGGCGGCGCGCGCGGCTTCCGCCAGGCACTCGATCAGCAGGAACACATAGGCCGGCCCGCCGCCGGAGACGGCGGTGACGGCGTTGATCTGGTCCTCCTCGTCGATCCAGCCGACCTGGCCGACGGCGGACAGCAGCTGGCCGCACAGCTCGAGCGCGGCGGCCGGGATGCCGGGATCCTTGAGGATGACGGTCATGCCGCGGCCGACCGCGGCCGGGGTGTTGGGCATCGAGCGCACGACGGCGGCATCGGCGCCGAGCTTGTCCTTGAGGTAGGCGACGGTCTTGCCGGCGGCGATCGACAGGAAGATGGTGCCCGGCTGTCACGAAGCGGCGGTAGGCGGGCAGGGCCTCGTCCATGAATTGCGGCTTGATCGCCAGCAGCACGATGCCGGGCTGCAGGCCGGCGGGCAGCTGGTCGAGGGCGGTCGCAAGCGTGACGCCGCGGGCCTGGACATCCTCCAGGTCCCGCGGCGCCGGATCCACCACGAACACGTGCTTGCCGGGGACGCCGCGCGACAGCCAGCCGCGCAGCAACGCCCCGCCCATCTTGCCGCAGCCCACCAGCAACAGTGGGCCGGGCAAGACGATCCTCTGGTCACTCATTGAAAGGTTTAGGCCTCTCCGACCGTCTCCAGCATGGCGGCTTCCATCGCCTCATGGGGCTTCTTACCGCCCCACAATGCGAATTGGAAGGCAGGGTAGAAACGCTCGCATTCGCCGATCGCGGTCTCGAGCAGATCCTCGAGCTGCTCCGCGACGATCCCACTGGTTCCCCGCAACAACACGGTATGGCGGTACATCGGCGACATCTCCTCGGAGGAGAGGTCGAAATGACCGAGCCACAGCCGTTCGTTGATCATGGCCAGCAACTCGGATACCGGCGGGCGCTTACCGGCCGGGATCTTCATGTCGAACAAGCACGAGAAATACAGAGCCCCCAAATCCTCCTGCCAAACGAAGAACATACGGTACTCGCACCACTGACCGCGAAACTCGACCACCATCTCCTCGTCAGCCGACCGCTCGTGCCGCCATTCGTTGACGGACACCAGCTCTTCCAGCATGTCGATGGGATTGTGACGGGTTTGGGTCGACTCTACTCGGAGCAAGGCCATTGCTAGCGCCCTCCATGCGTCGCCCCCCGGAGGCCCGCAGGTGGGGCCGCGCCCCCAGGACTAGATGACAGAATGATGAATCCCCACAACAAATAGACTCGCAAATTTGGGAGTCGAGCGCAAGCGGGGAATTAAGGAAATTTCGAGTCCGAGTCTAAGAAGGGGGCCTAAGGCCGTCCGCGATCAGACTCTTGGCTCGGAGTCCTCGGCCGGCGTCGGCGGCTGCGATGGCGTCCTCGGCGGCAAGGCGGGCTTCCAGCGCGGCGACCCTCGCTTCCAGCTTGATCTGCGCCTCGCGCGCGGCCTGGGCCACCGCCTTCATGGCGTCGAATTCCTCGCGCGGAACCAGGTTCATGCGCGCCAGCAGCCGTTCCAGCTGCTGCTGGATGCGGACCTCGACCTCGTGCTTCACGCCGCTGACGGAACCCAGGGCGCCGCTCGCCACTTTCGCAAGATCGTCGAGGAATTGGTTGTCGGTCTGCATATATTCGCTTCGCTTGCCGCTGTCGGTGCCTCCACTTATAAACCGAACGCCGGTCGTTTCCATCCATTCCATTGGTTCCCGCGCATGATGTTTCCCGAATTCGATCCGGTCGCGTTTGCAGATCGGACCCATCGCGATTCGCTGGTACGCGCTCGCCTACATCGTCGGCATCCTGCTGGCCTGGCGCTATTGCATCTGGCAGGCGCAGCTGCCGCCGCAGCGCGTCTCGCGCACCCAGCTCGACGACCTGATGGTCTGGGTCACCGTCGGCATCATCGTCGGCGGGCGGCTGGGGCAGGTGCTGCTGTGGGCGCCGGGCTACTACCTCGCCCATCCGCTGGAGATCCTCATGATCTGGAAGGGCGGCATGGCGTTCCACGGCGGCCTGATCGGCGTGATCGTCGCGATCCTGCTCTATGCGCGCAGCCAGAAGCTCAGCCCTTTCGCCTTCTCCGACGTGATGGCGGCCTCGACGCCGATCGGACTTGTTCCTCGGCCGCGTCGCGAACTTCGTGAATGGCGAGTTGCCGGGGCGGCCGACCGATGTGCCGTGGGCCTTCATCTTCCCGCAGGTCGACATGCAGCCGCGCCACCCGAGCCAGCTCTACCAGGCGGCGCTGGAGGGCATCGTGCTGTTCATCATCCTGCACTGGGTGGCGCGCCAGCAGGCGGTCCGCGAGCGGCTCGGCATGCTGACCGGGCTGTTCCTGATCGGCTATGCGATCGCGCGCGCGATCGGCGAGGTCTTCCGCGAGCCGGAGGTCAATCTCGGCGCCTACAGCTTCCTGACCTGGGGCCAGATCCTCAGCCTGCCGATGTTCCTGTTCGGGCTCTACCTGGTGATGCGCAAGCCGCGGGTGGCGGAAGGCGCGAAGTGAAGGCGTGCCAGTCTCCGCGGTGCTGATCCGACCCTCGATCTCCTCAAGCGCCGGATCGCGGCGAGCGGGCCGGTCACGGTCGCGGAGTTCATGCGCCTGGCGCTGGCGGGCGAGGGCGCCGGCTATTACGCGACACGCGATCCGCTCGGCCAGGCGGGCGACTTCATCACCGCGCCGGAGATCAGCCAGATGTTCGGCGAGCTGATCGGCCTGTGGTGCGTCGATGCGTGGGAGCGCGCGGGCGCGCCCGATCCGTTCCTGCTGGTGGAGCTGGGTCCCGGCCGCGGCACGCTGATGGCGGATGCGCTGCGCGCCGCCAGGGTGCGGCCCGCTTTCCTCTCGGCGATGCGCCTGCATCTGGTGGAGATCAGCCGGCCCTTGCGCGACGCGCAGGAGCAAAGGCTCGGCGCGTTTCATCCGCTGTGGCACGACGATACGACCACGCTGCCGGATGGGCCGGCGCTGATCGTCGGCAACGAGTTCCTGGATGCGCTGCCGATCCACCAGTTCCAGATGACGGAGCAGGGCTGGCGCGAGCGCGCCGTCGATCTTGCCGGCGATGCGCTGAGCTGGACCCTGCTGTCGCCGGGCCCGCAGACCGGCCTGCTGCAGCCGGCGCACCGCCGCGCCAAGCCGGGCGAGATCGCGGAGGTGTGCCCGGCCGCCTTGTCGCTGGCCGGCGCGCTCGGTGCGCGCGTGGCGGAGGACGGCATCGCCGCCTTGTTCATCGACTACGGCCCGGCGGCGAGCGCGGTCGGCGACTCGCTGCAGGCGGTGAAGGCGCATCGCTTCTGCGATCCGCTGGCAGAGGTCGGCGCGGCGGACCTGACGGCGCATGTCGATTTCGCCGCGATCGGCCATGCCGCGCGCGAAGCGGGCGCGCGGGTCCACGGCGCGGTCGCGCAAGCGACGTTCCTGGAGACCCTCGGCATCCGCACCCGCGCGGCGCTGCTGTCGGCGAGGGCGAACGAGGAGGACCGCGCGGCGATCGCGCAGGCGATGACGCGCTTGATCGATCCGCGGCAAATGGGCAGCTTGTTCAAGGTGCTCGCGATTTCGCATCCCGACCTGCAGGAGCTTGCCGGATTTCCATGATCACCCTCGGCGTTCTCAGCGACCTTCCCGGCATCCGCCACGGCTTCATGACGCGCGCCGGCGGCGTCAGCGAAGGCATCTATGACTCGCTCAATTGCGGCCTCGGCTCCGACGACGAGCAGGCGCGCGTGCTCGAAAATCGCCGGCGCGTGCTGCAGATGGCCGGCATTCCGGCCAAGACCCTGCTGACCGCCTACCAGGTGCATTCGCCGGACGTGCTGGTGGTGGAGGAGGAATGGCGCGACGGACCGCGGCCCAAGGTCGACGCGCTGGTCACCACGCGCAAGAACATCGCGATTGCCGCGTCGCACGCCGATTGCGTGCCGATCCTGTTCGCCGATCCCGAGGCGCGCGTGGTCGGCGCGGCCCATGCCGGCTGGCGCGGCGCCGTCGGCGGCGTGCTGCAGGCGACGGTGAAGCAGATGTGCGCATTGGGCGCGCGGCCGGAGCGCATCCGCGCCGGCGTCGGCCCGTGCATCGGCCCGGCGAGCTACGAAGTGGGGCCGGAATTCCCCGCGCCGTTCCTGGCGCAGAACCCGGCCAACGCGCGCTTCTTCCGCCCGGCGCAGCGCGCGGGCCATCACATGTTCGATCTCGAATCCTACGTCGCGGCCGAACTTGCTGCGATGAAGCTCGCCGCGATCGAAGTGGCGCACCGCGACACCTGCGCGGAGGCGGATACGTTCTTCAGCTACCGCCGCTCATGCCTGCGCAAGGAGCCGGACTACGGGCGGCACGTGTCGGTGATCGGGCTGGTTTAGGTGTTGCACCTACCGCTTCCGCTCCCCGTCATGCCAAGGCCAAGCCTTGGGGTGACGGAGCTTAAGCTGGATGTGAGGGGTCTGCCCGAGGTCGAGCTACCAAAGAAACGGCACCAGCCGGTAGCGCACGCGCGCGGCGTAGTCTGTGTAGCCTGGCAGCTCCGCCATCAGCGTGCGCTCTTCCATGACTGCGCGGACGGCGAACAACAGAATGAGGCGCGGCGAGAGCGCGAGGCCCCACCACGATCCGAGCAGCAGCGGGATCCCGACGATCAGCAGCAGCGTGCCGCCGTACATCGGATGCCGCACGATCGCATAGGGTCCGTCGCTGATCACGCGGTGTCCGCGCTCGGCCTGGATCTTCACCACCGGCGCGGCGAAGCTGTTGGTGCGCATGATCAGGTACATGATGTACATGGAAACCGCGATCGCGATGGCGCCGAGCACTTGGAGCCAGAGCGGCACTTCCGACCAGCGCGAAGCGCGCCGCGTCCAGGCTCATCACGACGAACCACGCGCACCAGAGGAGCAGGAACACCGCCATCAACGCCTTGTCCCACGGCTTCTGCTCGCGCTGGATCAGCGGCTTCATCCGTTCTTCCAGCAGCGCGGGATTGTGGCGCAGCAGCCAGCGCGTGATCAGGACGCTGGCGAGGCCGAACTCGAGGAGAAAGATCCAGCCGGCCGGCCAGGCGAGCGTTCCGGCCGGCACGAACAGCAGCGCCAGCATGATCGCGAGGCCGACCAGCGATGGCGGACCATGCGCCGGGCCATGGTTGATCGCTAGACCGGCACCCTCAGCACCGCGCGCAGGCCGCCGAGCGGCGAATCGCCGAGGGTGAGGTCGCCGCCATGGCTGCGCAGGATGTCGCGCGCGATGGTGAGGCCGAGGCCGGTGCCGCCGGTCTCCTCGTTGCGCGAACCGTCGAGGCGGAAGAACGGCTTGAACACCTCCTCGCGGCTGTCCTTCGGCACGCCGGGGCCGTCATCGTCGACCACGATCTCCACGCTGCCGCGGCGGCGGTTGAGCGCGACCTCGATGCGCCCGCCGTAGCGCTGGGCGTTGCCGACGATGTTGGTGACGGCGCGGCGGAAGGCGTCGCGCCGCAGCGGCACGGTGAGCTCGGACTTGGTGGCGGCGAAGCCGATGCGCGCGCCCTCGCGCCGCGCGCCGCTGACCACGTCCTCGACGGTGGCGACGATGTCGGTGTCGCTCGGCTGCTCGGTCCCTTCGCCGCGCGCGAAGGCGAGATAGGCGTTGACCATGCGCTCCATGTCGTCGACGTCGCGCTTCAGGTCCTCGATCGCCGGGTTCTGGCCCATCATCGCGAGCTGCAGCTTCATGCGGGTCAAGGGCGTGCGCAGATCGTGGCTGACGCCCGCCAGCATCTCGGTGCGCTGCGCGATCTGGCGGCGGATGCGGGCGCGCATCTGGTTGAAGGCGCGGCCCGCGACCTCGACCTCCGCCGCGCCGTCGAGCACGAAATCGCCGACATCGCGGCCCTTGCCGAAATCGTCGGCGGCTTGCGCCAGGCGCTTGATCGGGCGCACCTGGCCGCGCATGAACAGGGTCGCCATCGACAGCAGCACCAGCGAGGTGCCGAGCATCCACAGGAAGAACACGTAGGTGGTGGAGGAGAACAGCCGCCGCCGCTCCACCACCGCCTGCAGCACGCCCTCCGGCAGTTGCACGTGGATCTCGACCTGGTTCTGCAGCGAGCGGCTGTCGATGATGAAGGGCCGCTCGACCCGCGCCTCCAGCGCGTCGGACAGCTGCCGGTCCACCAGGTTCTGGCGCATGATGGTGGGATCGTTGGGCAGGATCTCGCCGAGCTTGAAATCGAAGTTCACCCGCATGGTGGAATTGGCGATGCGGAAGATGCGCCGGGCGCGCTCCTCGCTGATCGGATGCGGCATCAACTGGATGGCGGCGGCGATGTCGCCGGCGACGCTCTGCGCCAGGCGGCGCGTCACGGTGTTCCAGTGGCTGTCGTAGAACACCCAGGCCGACACCACCTGCAGCAGCACCACCGGCGTCACGATGATCATGATGGAGCGGCCGAGCAGCGAGCGCGGCAGCATCGCCTCGAACTCCACCAGCAACGCGCGGAGCGCCATCATCATCGGGTCAATCCGGTTTCAGCATGTAGCCGCGCCCGCGCACGGTCTGCAGGAAGCGGGGAAAGCGCGGGTCGTCCTCGATCTTGCGCCGGAGGCGCGTCATCTGCACGTCGATCAGGCGGCTCTCGCCGGATTCGTCGGCGGATTGCGGCGCCAGCTCCTCGCGCGACACCGGCTGGCCCGCGCGCCGCGCCAGCTGGAACAGCAGTTCGGATTCGGCTTCGGTGAGGTGGACCGGCTCGCCGGACTTGAACAGGCGCCGCCGCTCCAGCTCGAACACGAAGGCGCCGAACTTCACCGCGCCGACGCTGGTCTGGCGCTCGATCCGCACGCTGGCGCGCTTCAGGATCGCGCTGATGCGCAGCAGCAGCTCGCGCGGCTCGAACGGCTTCACCAGGTAATCGTCGGCGCCGGTCTCCAGGCCCGCGATGCGGTCGGTGGATTCGCCCATCGCGGTCAGCAGCAGGATCGGCACCAGGCTGCTCTCGCGCAGGCTGCGCGCGAGCTCGAGCCCGCTTTCGCCCGGCATCATGACGTCCAGCACCAGCAGGTCGAAGGTGATGCCGGCCATCTTGCCGCGCCCGTCGGCGGCGTCGACCGCGGTGGTGACGCGATAGCCCTGCTCGGTCAGATAGCGGCCGATCAGATCGCGCAGCCTCTTGTCGTCATCGACGACCAGGATATGCGGCTGGACCTCGCTCATGCGCGCCGGTCGCTAGCGCGGCTGGCTGGGGCGGAAGCGGCGCCGGTCGGCTTCCTCGATCATGCCCAGCAGCACCTTGCGGAAGCCTTCGACCGCGTCGGCGCCGGCCGAGCGATAGGCGCGGGCGATCAGGGCGCGCTGCTCCTCGGTCAGCTTGCGCTCCAGCTCCGCGCCCTTCTCGGTCAGGCTGAGCAGGCGCTGGCGCCGGTCGGTCGCGCCCGGCTTCTGCACGATGAAGCCCTGGCGCACCAGCTGGCCCAGGACCCGGCTCAGGCTCTGCTTGGTGATGTGGAGGATGCCGAGCAGGTCGGACACCGTCATGCCGGGATTGCGGCCGACGAAATAGATGACCCGGTGGTGGGCCCGGCCAAATCCAAAGGCGGCAAGGGTTTGGTCGGCTTTGGCGGTGAAATCGCGGTAGGCGAAGAACAGCATCTCGATGCCCTGCCGCAGCTCGTCCTCGCGCAGAAACAGCGGATTTGCTGGTGATTTTATGTCAGCCATGTTGACTTATTTGTTCGATTGTTCTAACGTCTGCTGTGGACTACGATACAGCATAATACAACCCCTACCCCCCTCCCGTGGAGTTGTCAGCGATGAGTTTGGTCCCATTCGATGACCGTGACGGCCAGATCTGGTTCGACGGAAAGTTAATCCCCTGGCGCGACGCCAAGCTCCACGTCCTCAGCCACGCCCTGCACTATGCCGCCGCCGCCTTCGAGGGCGAGCGCGCCTATGGCGGCCAGGTCTTCAAGTCGCGGGCGCATTCCGAGCGGCTGCACAAGTCGGCGGAGATCCTGGGCTACAAGATTCCCTACTCGGTCGACGAGATCGAGAAGGGCAAGGCCGAGGTGGTGAAGGCGATGGGCGGGGGCGACCTCTATGTCCGCGCCATCACCTGGCGCGGCAGCGAGCAGATGGGCGTCGCGGCCCAGCAGGCCAAGATCCACCTCGCGATCGCCGCCTGGGTGTGGCCGTCCTACTTCTCGCCGGAGCTGCTGGAGAAGGGCATCCGCCTGAAATGGGCGGTCTACCGCCGGCCCGTCGCCGGACACCGCGCCGACCGCCTCGAAGGCCTCGGGCCTCTACCAGATCTGCACCATCTCCAAGCACGACGCCGAGCGCGAAGGCTACCAGGACGCCATGATGCTGGACTACCGCGGCCAGCTGGCCGAGGCGACCGGCGCCAACGTGTTCCTGGTGCAGAACGGCGAACTGCACACGCCCAAGCCGGACTGCTTCCTCAACGGCATCACCCGCCAGACCGTGATCGAGCTCGCGCGCAAGCGCCAGATCAAGGTGGTGGAGCGCGCGATCATGCCGGACGAGCTCGGCAAGTCGCAGGAAGTGTTCCTGGTCGGCACCGCCGCCGAGGTGACGCCGGTCGGCCAGGTCGGCGAATACAAGTTCACCGTCGGCCCGGTCACCAAGCAGCTGCGCGAGGACTACCTCAAGGAAGTGCGCCAGCCGGCGAGCAGCCGGGCGGCGGAGTAGCTGCTCGCACCTCGCTGCCACTCTTCCCCTCCCCCAGCATGGGGGAGGGTAGGGAGGGGGAAGCGCGTTTCGGTGGGATCGGATCTTCGCTCGCTTCCCCCACCCCAACCCTCCCCCGTGTTGGGGGAGGGGGACTCCGTTAGCGTGGGTAGCTCCGCCTACCGCTTCCACTTCTCCGCCGCGCGGTCGTCGCTTGCCTTCGCTTCGACCCACGCCGCGCCCTTGGCTGCCTTGTTCCAGTTTCCAGAACGGCGCCTTGGTCTTCAGCCAGTCGATCAGGAACGCGCACGACTTCGAGCGCGGCCTGGCGGTGCGACGAGGTGGTGGCGACCAGCACGATGCGGTCGCCGGGCTCCAGCTTGCCGTAGCGGTGGATGATGAGCACGCTCTCGAGCGGCCAGCGCGCCCGCGCCTCGGCTTCGATCTCGGCCAGGCGCTTCTCGGTCATGCCGGGATAGTGCTCCAGCGTCATGGCGCTGACCGCGCCCTGATCGGCGAGATCGCGCACCAGGCCGACGAAGCTGGCGAGGCCGCCGACCTTGGTGTTGCCGTCGGTCAGCTGCGCCAGCTCGGCGCCGATGTCGAAATCCTCGCGCTGGACCTTGATCATCGCCGCGATCAGCCGCCGGTCACCGGCGGGAACAGCGCGATCTCGTCGTCGGGGCGGACCGGATGGTCGTGCTCGACATATTCGTGGTTGATCGCGACCTTGATCACGTTGCGGCGGTCGAGGGCGGCGGCGTAGTGCGGCCCGAGGGTCGCCAGCCAGTCGAGCAGATCCTCGACGGTCTGAACGTGACCGGGCGCGGCCAGCTTCTTCCTCGGCCTTGCCGATGTTGGTCCGGACCCAAGCAAAATACAGCAGCTTCATGCGACCTCCGTGATGCCCCTCCGACACAGGGACAGAAATAGTGGCGAATCGCCGCGGACGCCACCCTGGGGCTCAACCATGCGGAAGGATTGGGCAATTCCGACCTTTGTCTAGTCGGGGTTTTACCCCCGGTTAACGCATAGTCTCCTAAGTTTTGCTGATGAAAGCATTGGATGTTCGCATGATCCGTGAGTCGGGGGGCTCGGCGTCCGAGCGGGATTCCGGTTTCGCCCAGAAGATCGCCGAAAAGGCGGGCTCTCTGGGGGTGCAGCTGGCCGACGCGGCGGGCTCGATCGACGACGTCGCCAAGGTCGTCGCCAACCAGGCCCAGCAGTTCGAGGAATTGCGCTCGGCCGCCGACGAGATGGTGGCGGCCAACGAGCGCATCGCCGGCGCGGTCGAGAACGCCGCCAAGAACGCGGGCAGCGCCGCCGCCGAGATGTCGGCCTCGCGCGGCTCGCTCGAATCCTCGCTCGCGGACGTGCGCAGCCTCGCCGCCAGCGCGACCGCGATCGAAAGCAAGATCGCCGGCCTGCGCCAGGCGCTGGAGCAGATCGCCAAGGTCGCGCAGACCATCGACGCCATCGCCAAGCAGACCAACCTGCTCGCGCTCAACGCCACCATCGAGGCGGCGCGCGCCGGCGATGCCGGCCGCGGCTTCGGCGTGGTCGCGGGCGAGGTGAAGGCGCTGGCGCGCCAGACCGCCGACGCCACCCAGCAGATCGCCGCAGACCGTGGGGCAGATCACGCAACAGACCGGCGAGCTCAGCCGCGAAGGCGCCGAGGCGACCAAGCGCGCCGCCAAGGTCGAATCCGGCACCGCCGCGATCGGCCAGGTGGTGGAGAGTTCCGCCCGCGCCATCAGCGACATCGCCACCCAGGCCGAAGCCATCGCCGGCGACACCCGCCAGATCCGCGAGCGCGGCGCCGTGCTGACCAACGCGTTCGAGGGCCTCTCCGGCGGCGTCAAGAAATCGACCGGCGACTTGAGCCAGGCGAAGGAGCGCATCAATCACCTGCTGGAGGTGGCGGAGGACCTGATCGAGGCCACCGCCGACGCCGGCGTCGAGACCACCGACACGCCGATCATCCGCCTGGTGGTGGAGAGCGCGGCCAAGATCGGCGCGCTGTTCGAGCAGGCGATCGACCGCGGCGAGATCTCGCTGGCCGACCTGTTCGACGACCGCTACGAGCCGATCGCCGGGCACCGAGCCGCAGCAGGTGATGGCGAAATACACCGCGCTCACCGACCGCCTGCTGCCGCAAGTCCAGGAAGCGGCGCTCGAGGTCGACCCGCGCGTGGTGTTCTGCGCGACGGTCGACCGCAACGGCTACCTGCCGACGCACAACAAGAAGTTCTCGCAAGCCCAGCGCCCGGGCGACGTGGTGTGGAACACCGCCAACTGCCGCAACCGCCGCGTCTTCAACGACCGCGTCGGCCTCAAGGCCGGGCGCAGCGAAAAGCCGTTCGTGGTCCAGACCTACCGCCGCGACATGGGCGGCGGCAACTTCGCGCTGATGAAGGACGCCTCCGCGCCGATCATCGTCAAGGGCCGCCACTGGGGCGGCGTGCGCTGCGGGTATAAGGTGTAGGAGCTCCGCCGAGTTCGCGCATTAATGCGCGCCCTAGGACTCCAGCGCCTGCATTAGGACTATCCTTCAAAAGGATAGGGTCCTCGGCCTTTACTCGCCCTTAAGTGCTGGCGTTCACCATGACAGGCTCGCGCGATCAGGAGCCGGTTCCATGAAGATCCGATATGCGCTTCCGACGGCAATCTCGCTGCTGGCATTGCTGCTGGTGGCGGTGACCGGGTACCAGGTCTATGACGCGCTGAAACAGCGCGCCGTTGCCGAACAATTCGTCACGGTGAACGAAGCCGCATCCCTCTTGCTGAAGAGCACCGCCGACTGGGCGGTCGAACGCGGGCTCACCAACGGTGCGATGCGCGCGGCCGCTGCCGCCGACGACGCGGCGATCGCCGCGATCGCGGCCAAGCGCGAGAGTGCCGACGAGGCCATGATCGAGCGCTGGAGCGGCTCGCCGCCATTCCCGAAATGGAACTGGGCCGGCAGAGCATGGCGGATGCCAAGGAGAGTTTCGCCGCGCTGCAGGCCCTGCGCGCCAAGGTCGATGCGGAACTGAAGAAGCCCGGCGCCGAGCGCAACCCGGAACTCGTCGCCGCGGTCGTCCCGACGGTGACCAAGCTGATCGACCGCACCAGCCAGATGCGCCTGACACTGGAGACCCTGACGCGCTCGCCGGCCGCCCAGCTCGTGCAGGTCGCCAATCTCCGGCATCTCGCCGCCGAGATGGCGGAGTATGCCGGCCGCGAACGGGCGCGGCTGGTCGGCGCCATCGCCTCGAAGCAGCCGCTGCAGGATTCGGACATGCGTCTGGTCGCCGAAGGGCGCGGCCACATCGATCTCAGCTGGAATGCGATCGCCGTGCTGCGCCTCAGGCCGGATCTGCCGCGTCGCTGGTCGACGGCATCGGTGCGGTCGAGAAGGATTATTTCGAGACCTACGGCAAGCTCCGCAAAGAGGTCCTGGCGGGCGGCGAGACCGGCGCTTATCCGGTGGAGTCGAAGGCGTATTTCGAGCGGGTCACGGCCGCGATCAACACCATCCTCAAGCTGTCCCAGGCGATGGGCGACTATGCCGGCGGCTTGGCGCGCGAGCAGGCGGCCGACAGCACCACCGGCGCGCTGTGGGCCGCCGCGATGTTCGTGGCCGGCCTCGTCTGTGCCGCCTTGTCCTATTGGATCGTGTTCAAGCGCATCGTGCTGCCGATCGGCCGCATGACCGGCGCCATGGAGCGCCTCGCCAACCGCGACCGGACCGTCGAGATCGTCGGCCTCGGCCAGTCGGACGAGATTGGCGCGATGGCGCGGGCCGTCCAGGTCTTCAAGGACAACGCGCTGGCCATGGAGAAGATGGAGGCCGAGCGCCAGGCGATGACCGAGCGCGCCGAAGCGGAAAAGGTGCTGGAGCGCAACCGCCTGGCTGACCAGTTCGAGGCTTCGGTCGCCGGCGTGGTCGAGAGCATGTCTGCCGCCGCCGCCGGCCTCAAGGACACGGCGCGCCGCATGTCGGCGGCGGCGGAAGAGACCAGCAAGCAATCGCTGGCGGTTGCCACCGCGGCCAAGCAATCCAATGCCAGCGTCCAGACGGTCGCGACCGCCGCGGAGGAGCTGAGCTCCTCGATCTCCGAGATCGCCCGCCAGGTCGCCAACGCGACCCAGATCTCCGATCAGTCTGCCGCCAATGGCCGCCGCACGGATGAGACGGTGCGAACGCTGTCCACCGCCGTGCAAAGGATCGGCGAGGTCGTCAAGCTGATCGATGACATCGCGGCGCAGACCAATCTGCTCGCGCTCAATGCGACGATCGAGGCGGCGCGCGCGGGCGAAGCCGGCAAGGGCTTCGTCGTCGTGGCGTCCGAGGTCAAGGTGCTGGCCAACCAGACCGCCAAGGCGACGGAGGATATCCGCGCGCAGATCGGCGCCATCCGCACGCAGACCGATCTGGCGGTCGAGGCCATCCGGCAGATTTGCGAGAACATCGTTGAAGTCCACGGCATCTCGTCGGCGATCGCCGCCGCCGTGCAGCAGCAGGGCGCCGCGACCCAGGAAATCGCCCGCTCGGTCAACCAGGCGGCCGATGGCTCGAACCAGGTCACGGAGAGCATCGGCACCGTCACCGCATCGGCCGCGGAGACCGGCGAGGCTGCCAGCGGGATGCTGAATTCCGCATCGGACCTGGCGCGGCAGGCGGACATGCTGCGGGCGGAGATGGATCGGTTCCTCGCCGGCGTGCGCGCGGCTTAGCGATCTTGATCCGGAGTACCGGCTGACCTACCGTCGCCTCCAACCACGGAGGCACGCATGGCCGTCACCATCTATCACAATCCGAACTGCTCCACCTCGCGCAAGGTGCTGGGCTGGCTCAAGGACAAGGGCATCGAGCCCAAGGTCATCGAGTATCTCAAGACGCCGCCGAGCGCGGCGGAGCTGAAGCGCATCCTGGCGCAGATGAAGGCCAAGCCGCACGACATCCTGCGCCGCAAGGGCGACGCCTACGAAGCGCTGGGCGATGTGTCGAAGCTCAGCGCCGATGCGCTGCTCAAGAAGATGCTGGAAGAGCCGGTGCTGATCGAGCGGCCGATCGTCGTCAGCGGCAAGGGCGCCGTGCTGTGCCGCCCGCCGGAGAAAGTGTGGGACAGTCTAGCCAGTCTAGTTTCGCATTTCTGCGCCGAACCGGCAGCCACTTCGGCGGAAAATGCTCAGGCCTGAGCCGGAAACACCAGCCGCGCGAGGGTGCCGCGCTTGAGCTGGGAGCGGATTTGCAGGCGGCCGCCATGGGCCTCGATCAGGTTCTTCACGATCGGCAGGCCAAGGCCGGTGCCGGTCGGGTCCTTGATGCCGCGCTCTCGACGCGGCCGAAGGGTTCCAGCGCCACCGCGATCTGATCCTCGCTCATGCCGATGCCGGTGTCGGCCACGGTGATCGCGATCGCCCCGTCCGCCATCCGATGCGCAGCCAACTCCACCCGGCCGCCGGTATGGGTGAACTTGATCGCGTTGGACAGCAGGTTGACGATCATCTGCTTGGTGCGGCGGCGGTCGGCGGTGAGCGACAGGCCGGCGGCGCTGCCGGTCACGCGCAGGGCGAGGCCGCGGCCATCCACCATCGGCCGCATCATGCGCGCGCATTCGTCCAGCAGCTCCGCAAGATCGAAGCTGCTCGGCTGCAGGTCCAGCCTGCCCGCTTCCACCTTCGCGATATCGAGGATGTCGTCGATCAAGGCCAGCAGGTGCGATGCCGGCCTGGTGGATATAGCCGCCATATTCGGCGTATTTCTCGACCTGCTCGTGCCCGAAATGCAGGCCGCGGATGACTTCCGAGAATCCGAGGATCGCATTGAGGGGCGAGCGCAGCTCGTGGCTCATGTGGGCGAGGAACGCGCTCTTGGCGCGGCTCGCGGCCTGGGCGGCCTGCCGCTCGTCGAGGTTGAGGTTGCTGGCCTGTCGGCGCAGCTGCTCCAGCGCTTCGGCGAGGGCGCGGGCTTGCTCCTTGTGCTCGGTGATGTCCTGGCTGATGGCGAGCAGGCAGGGCACGCCGCCATAGGTCATGCGTCGCGCCGCCACCTTGACCCAGATCTGCCGGCCGTCGGTGCGGCGAAGCTGGATTTCGGCGAACGCCTCGCCGGCGCCGGCCTCCAGCGCGCGCAGCAAGGCGGCGCGCTGCTCGGGATCGACATAGAATTCGAGCATGGACCGGCCGCGCAGCGCGTCGGCCGGAACGCCGATCATCGCCGCGGCGGCCTCGTTGGCGTGAATCAACGCGCCGGAATCCCACGCAGCGATGGTGAGCGGCACGAGCGACGATGTGCGGAGCAGCCGGCTGATCTCGTCTTCGGCCGGCCCAGGGGTGATATCGGTCAACGCCATGATTCGTTCGCTGCTTCGCCTAATAACGGCCCGCGCCTGATCTTCAATCTACTCCTCAGGCACAGAGTCGACGCAGCGATGAAAGAATCTTGGCGAATTCCTGCGCCGCTTTCCAGATTGCCGAATGACGCACCTTTCATACTCGGGTGTGTGTTTTGGAGCTTTTCCGGGAAATGGGGCAGGTGCCTGACCGTTCGCGAAAAAGCGGCGACAAACCCAGGCTATTTCCGGGGCCTGTCGCAGCCGAGGTCGCGAGCGCGGCCGCTGGGGGATGGAAAGCCCGTACTCTCTCCGCTATGGTCCGCCGGTCCGTCGTGAGGGAAGCCGGTGCCTGCCTAAGTACAGGGCGCAAATCCGGCGCTGCCCCCGCAACTGTAGGATCGCCCGCCGCGCTGTCTCGCGGCGAAGGACCGGCGCATCGGCCACTGGCCCCTAGGGGCTGGGAAGGCGCGACCAGGGTCCCGCGATCGAGCCAGGAGACCTCAACGGACGCTCGTTTTGTCGGCCGCCTCGGCGGGAGGAAGGGACCACATCCATGGCAGCCAAGACGGCTGGCATCACACAGTCTTTGCCGCCGGTCACCCTGGTGCTGGGCGGCGCGCGCTCGGGCAAGAGCAGCTACGCCGAACGGATCACGGTCGTGCATCCGCGCGGCTGCGTCTATGTCGCGACCGCCGAAATCGGCGACGACGAGATGGCGGAGCGCGTGCGCAAGCACCAGGCGCGGCGCGAAGCCCATTGGCGCACGGTCGAGGCGCCGCTCGAGATCGGCGCGGCGATCGTGGCCGAAACGGAACAAGGGCGCGGCGGTCCTGGTGGATTGCCTGACGCTCTGGCTCAGCAATCTGATGGCGGCGGAGCGCGACCCAGCGAAGGAAACCGAGGAGCTGGTCCGCGCGCTGGGCCAGGCGGGCGGGCCGGTGGTGTTCGTCTCGAACGAAGTCGGGCTCGGCATCGTGCCGGACAATGCGCTGGCGCGCGCCTTCCGCGACCATGCGGGGCGCCTGAACCAGCGCATCGCGGAGATCGCAAACGACGTGTTTTTCGTGGCGGCAGGATTGCCGCTGCGCCTGAAATGAGGGGACAGACAGAATGAGCGGCAAGATTCCGGCGACGGTGGTGACGGGCTTTCTCGGCGCCGGCAAGACGACCTTGATCCAGAACCTGCTGCGCAACGCCAACGGCAGGCGGCTCGCGCTCATCATCAACGAGTTCGGCGAGACCGGCGTGGACGGCGAGCTGGTGAAGGGCTGCAAGATCGAAGGCTGCCCGGAGGAGAACATCGTCGAGCTCGCCAACGGCTGCATCTGCTGCACCGTGGCGGACGATTTCCTGCCCACCATGCGCGCGCTGCTCGACCGGCCCAATCCGCCGGAGCATATCGTGATCGAGACCTCGGGCCTCGCGCTGCCCAAGCCGCTGGTGAAGGCGTTCAACTGGCCGGAGGTGCGCACGCGCGTCACGGTCGACGGCGTAATCGCGGTGGTGGATGGGCCGGCCGCCGCTGCCGGACGCTTCGCCGACAATCTCGATGCGGTCGCCGCGCAGCGCTCCGCGGATGCGGCGCTCGACCACGACAGCCCGATCGCGGAGCTGTTCGAGGACCAGATCAACTGCGCCGACCTGATCGTGCTCAACAAGAACGACCAGATGGACGATGCCGCGCGCACGGCCGCGATGGCCGCGATCAATCATGAGCTGAAGCGCGCGGCCAAGGTGGTGCCGGCCAGCTTCGGCGCGATCGATCTCAAGGTCCTGCTGGGCCTCGGCGCGGCGGCGGAGGACGATCTCGACAGCCGCTATTCGCATCACGAGCTGGAGGGCGAGGATCACGATCACGACGAGTTCACCTCGTTCCGCCTCGACCTGCCGCAGCTGAAGAAGCCGGAAGACCTGCTGGCCAGGCTGCTGCCGGCGATCGAGCGCCACGACATCCTGCGCGTGAAGGGCTTCCTCGACGTCGCGGGCAAGGAGATGCGCCTGGTGCTGCAGGGCGTCGGCCCGCGGCTGCAGCATTACTACGACCGCGCCTGGGCGCCGGGCGAGGACCGCTCCTCGCGCCTGGTGGTGATCGGGCTCAAGGGCCTCGACCACGCGGCGATCGCGCGCGACCTCGGCCTCTAGGATGCATCTGCTCGCCGCCAAGCCGGGTCAGATCGCCGATGGCAGCGAGGCCATCGACCTCGGCCAGACTCCGGGCGACATCGTCGTGCTGTCGGCGGCGGACAGCGAGCTGGCGTGCCTGTCGCGCGCCTATGCGCATCTGGCTGGAACCGCAAGCCGAGCCTGCGTTTGGCGAACCTGCTGCAGCTCTCGCACCATCTGTCGGTCGACGCCTATGTCGAGGACATCGTCGCGAACGCCAAGCTGGTGGTGGTGCGGCTGCTCGGCGGCGTGCGCTATTGGCCCTACGGCATCGAGCAGGTCTCGGCCGAGTGCCGGAAGCGCGGCATCGCGCTCGCCTGCCTGCCGGGCGACGACCAGCCCGACCCGGAGCTGAGCGATCACAACACGCTGGCCGCCGGCCGCGGCGCATCGCCTGTGGCAGTTCCTGGTGCAAGGCGGGCTCGAGAACGCGTCCGAGTTTCTGCGCTATGGCGCCAGCCTGATCGGCCGCGAGACCGAGTGGCGCGAGCCGCGGCCGTTGCTGCGCGCCGGGCTCTACTGGCCGGGCAAAGCCATGCTCTCGCTCGATGACCTGCGCGCGGAATGGATCGGAGGGCGCGCCGGTCGCGGGCATCGTGTTCTATCGCGCGCTGGTGCAGGCCGGGCAGACCGCGCCGATCGATGCGCTGATCGCGGCGCTGCAGGAGCGCGGCCTCAATCCGCTGCCGATCTACGCGGCGGGCCTGAAGGAGCAGGCGGCCGCCGACCTGATCGCGCGCTTCTATGCCGAGGCGCGGCCGGACATCACGCTCAACTGCACGAGCTTCGCGATCTCGCAGCCCGGCGCGGCGCAGGCGGCGACGCCGTTCGATGCGGCCGATGCGCCGGTGCTGCAGGTGGTGCTGAGCAGCGGCACGCTCGAAGATTGGCGAGCGGGCAAGAACGGCCTCAGCCCGCGCGACCTCGCCATGCAGGTGGCGCTGCCCGAGGTCGACGGCCGCATCATGACCCGCGCCATCTAGCTTCAAGGCGGCCGGCCGCTACGACGACGCCACGCAATGCAACATCGTCGAGCCGCAGCCGGAGCCGGGCCGCGTCGCCTTCGTCGCCGACTTGGCGGCCAACTGGGTGAAGCTGCGCCGCAAGCCGGCCGCGGAGCGTCGCGTCGCCATCATCCTCGCCAACTACCCCAACCGCGACGGCCGCATCGGCAACGGCGTGGGCCTGGATACGCCTGCCGGCGTGATCGAAGCGCTAAAGGCGATGAAGGCGGCGGGGTATGCGATCGAGGACATTCCGGAGAGTGGCGACGATTTGATCGCGCGCCTGCTCGATGGGCCGACCAATGCGCGGGCGCGCAAGGGCGAGTTCGCCCTGTCTCGCGCCGATTATCAGAGCTACGTGCAGATTCCCGATGGGATCGCGCAGCGCTGGGGCGCCGCGGAGAACGATCCGCATTGTGTCGACGGCGCGTTCCGCCTGCCGCTGATCCAGCTCGGCAACGTCTTCATCGGCGTCCAGCCGGCGCGCGGCTACAACATCGATCCGGTCAAGTCGTACCACGATCCGGAGCTGGTGCCGCCGCACAACTATCTCGCCTTCTACAGGTATCTGCGCAAGGTCGCACAGATCGACGCGATCGTGCATTTCGGCAAGCATGGCAATCTCGAATGGCTGCCGGGCAAGGCGCTGGCGCTGAGCGAGGCCTGCTATCCCGAAGCGATGCTGGGGCCGCTGCCGCATCTCTATCCCTTCATCGTCAACGATCCCGGGCGAAGGCACGCAGGCCAAGCGCCGCGCGTCGGCGGTGATCGTCGATCACCTGACGCCGCCGCTGGCGCGCGCCGACCTCGATCTCTTGAAGGACGATTGTCGGGTGCGTGCGGCTACACAGGGTGAGGACTGATACCTCCGCAC
Source organism: uncultured Gaiellaceae bacterium (assembly GCA_963827015.1). Taxonomy (GTDB): domain Bacteria; phylum Actinomycetota; class Thermoleophilia; order Gaiellales; family Gaiellaceae; genus Gaiellasilicea. The sequence goes on from CAWGZI010000006.1 coordinate 36,806, forward strand.
GTGGGCCGTCGGTCTCGACGACGAACCGCGTGTGCAACTCTCCGCAGGAAAAGTCGTACCGCTGCTCCACGAGCCGAGCGCGCTGGGGAGCCGCTGCCACCGACGATCCATCCAGGAGGACGTCGCCGGCGAATGGATACGGCGCCCGCGCGAACGACTCGACCCCAGTCTCGGCGTCGGCGCCTGCGAACCCGTTCAAGATCGCGACCCCGTCGACGAACGGCACGGGGCCGACCCGGATTCCGACGACACCGTTCGACACGTAAGCGGGCAGGTACTCCGGACGCCATGACGTCACCGGCGCGGGGCTGATCGGGTCAGGGCGTGACCGCATGCTGCATCGTCACCGACAGCGCGAAACGTAAAACGGGACCGCCGACATCACCGTCGTGCCGACGAGGGTTGTTCGGTGATCGATCTGTAGGCGCAGTGGGCAGCGTCCCGCAGCACAACCGAAGATCGCTCCCGAGCAGGGAGCGGATCAGGACGGAACGGTCGCTCTCGACCGGGCTCAACGTTCGCGACGGTCAGAGACGGTGGGAATCGTTGAGAAGTTTGTGCCTTGGCGGGGTACGCAGGCACCGCTGGCGTCCGAGCCGGCGTTGCACGCGCTGACACGACGCGACCTGACCGACTGACGGCGCGTATCGCAGGACTGCGTTGGAACCAAAAACCTGCTATCAGCAGGGTGACCGCCTCACGCGTCCGGATCGCCGTCGACAGCGCTCGAGGCTCGCAGTGAGCGGACGCCCCCGGGCTTCAAGCTGCCGCGGCGAAGATGCGCCCGACGTTCTCGTCCGAGAAGAACTCCGCGGGGGAGGTCATCCCGGCGATCACCCGTGCGAAGTCGTCCATCGCCGCCCGGTTCCCGTGCACGGCTGCCAGGAGCTGCTGCAGCTCGGCCGGTGGGGGCTCGAGCGAGGCGAAATCCGCCGTGAGCTCGTACATCGCGAGCACGTGCGCGTCGCGGCTCGACTGGTACTCGGCCATCGCATCCTCGAACGGACGTGTTCCGGAGAGCGCCTGATCCAGCGCGGCCGCGCAGAGCTCGGCGTCGCGGAAGGCGTCGTTGATGCCCTGCGCGGTGATGAAGTCCTTGTTGTAGCCCGCGTCGCCGACGAGTGCCCAGCCGGGGCCGTACGGCTTGCGGAAATACCCACGGACGGCCGCGCCGACGAAGCGCTCCTCGCGGGTGGCGGCGCGGAGACGCTCTGCGAATGCGGGCGCCAGGTCGATCGTCGCCTGGAAGTGGGCTTCGACGTCGTTCCGGTTCGCCTCGAACTCGCGATACGGCCAGCCGGCGATGACCAGCGTCAGGTCATCGTTCGTCGGCCACGCGGCGAACCCGCGATCGGGCCGGATCCAGTTCCCGAAGCGGCCGTCGAGCGGCAGGCCGCTCCAGTAGCTGTAGTAGCCGGCCAGGAGCTTCGGCTTCTGGTCGTATTCCTCCGCGTCCACGGCGTCCGCGACGAACGAGTAGCGGCCGTCAGCTCCGACGACGACACGCGCGCGCTCCGTCACGGCTGAGCCGCCCCGCTCGTGACCGCGGACGCCGACGACTCGGCCATCCTCGAACACGAGGCTCTCGACCGTGAACTGCTCGCGCACCTCGACTCCGGCCTCGGCCGCGGCGTCGACGAGCAGCGCGTCCAACACCGTTCTCCGCGGGGCGTACGCGACCGGCGCCTCGGCGGTCGCAGGACGGCCGCTGATCGTAAAGGGGCCGAAATCGAACTCGTAGGTGTCGACCGGCGGGCAGCCCGATGCGACGACGCCGTCGAGAAGTCCCCATCGCGCGAGCGCCGCGACGCCCGGCGGATGGATCATGTGGGTCGAGACGGTGTCGCTCGGGAACGTCGCCCGGTCGACCAGCAGCACGCGGTAGCCGTTGCGCGCGAGCAGCATCGCCGTTGGCGATCCGGCACAGCGCGCTCCCACGACGATCGCGTCGTATACACGCTTCATGTGACTCCTCCTCGTTCGGATGCGTCGGTTCGCTCGCGAGCGTAGGAGCCGCCGGCCGAAGGCTCTTCGGTCGAACTACCCAACTTTTGCGAGGTCGCGGAATGGGTACTTCGGCTCAGAAGAGCCCGTGCTCGTACGCGTAGGCGGTCGCCGCAGCACGGGACGAAACCCGCAGCTTGGCGTAGATGTTGCTGACGTGACGGTCGACCGTCCTCTCGCTGAGGACGAGCGCGGCCGCGATCGCCTTGTTCGTCTCGCCGGACGCGACCAGGCGGAGCACCTGCAGCTCGCGGGGGCTCAGCCCGTGTGTGTCCGGCGTCGAGGAGGAGGTCCAGCAGCGAGTCCATGCGGGACACGTCGGGCGCGCGCCGAGCTCCTCGAAAACGGTGTGGGCCGCCTCCAACTCGAGCGCGGCGCCGTCCTCGTCCCCCAACCGTGCGCACGCGAGACCGGCGAGAACGCGCGCTCTCGCGGCCTCGTACGGCGCTCCCAGCTCCTGCCACATCCCCAGCGCGCGGCGCAGCTCGTTCAGCGCGCGCGGCGGGCTCGCCTCGCGCGAGAGCCACGGCTCCGACGGCGTACCCGACATCGCTCCCAGCGCGACGCCCTGGTGGACCTGCGAGATCGCCGCGAGCTCGTCGCTGGCGTGCTCGGCCTCCTCGACCTCGCCGGCCGAGAGCGCGATCTCCACGTGGGCGGGGAGCAGCGCCGCTCGCTTCAGCGGCTGGCCGGACTCGCCGACGGCCCGGCGGATCCCTGCAATAGCAGCGTCGACGCGGTCCTGCGCCAGCCGGAGCAGTGCCAGCCCCGGCTGCGGCTGCTCGCCCTGCCGGGCGGCGGCGCGATACGCCTGCTCGGCTGCTCCAAAGTCGCCACGCAGGCGATGCAGGTCTCCTTGGACGTACAGCGCCCGACCGAAGGCCCGCTGGTTCAACACTCCCTGGGCCGCGACCTGCTCCGCTTCCTCGAGGGCGGCCTGCCAGCCTCCTTGCAGCTGCATGATCTCGGCCCGATGAACCAGGCAGACGCCGGTGTGGGCCACCATGTCGGGCTGACGCTCGCACCAGAGCGTGAGGGCGGTGGTCCACTCTCGGGCGCGGCGCAGCTCGTACACGCTCTGACAGACCGAGATGGTGTTGCAGTAGAGGATGCCGGCCACGATCGGCGAGAGCCCGCCGCTCGTCACCGCCACCATGCTCTCGTCCACGAGCCGGAGTCCCTCTCTGGTTCGTCCCAGCTCGAGGAGCGCGTGGCCCAGGTCCATCACGCCGAGCGCGATCAGGTCACGATCGCCGAAGCGCTCGCCGATGGCGACTGCCTCGGCTGCTTTCGCCCTCGCTGCTTCGAAGTCGCCCTCCGCAAAGCTCTCCAGCATCGACGCGAGAAGGAGGTAGCCGCGCTCGACGCAGTCGACGTTCCTCGCCCTCGAGCAGCCGCTCTCCGCGCGCGAACCAGCCTGTCGCCGGGGCTTCTTCCCCGCGCAGCAGGAAACTGAGGCCGATCCACCAAGTGCAGCGTGCGGCGCCGGTACCTGGCCGGCGTCGAGGTAGGCGTAATGAGCGCGCTCGAGTGCGCGAACGTACTCGTCCTCCAGACCCTGCATGTAAGCGGACGTCGCGAGGAGCTCGAGATCCTCCGGCTCCAGCCGGCTCGCGTCGTCGGCGCGCGAAAGCGACTCGTAGGCATCGCGCCACGCATGGTTCGCGTACGAGGCGCGGCCGCGCTCGGAGCGCACGTTCGGCCGAGCGACTGTCGACGCTCACGGCCACATTCTGGGGCATCGGCGGGGTGCCCACGATGAAATGCTCGAGGTCGTCGGCGAAGACGAACAGGTCGCGAGGCGCTCTCGGCGCCCCCGGGGCGTTGGGAGCAAGCGAACGCGATTTGCAGGACGCTTCTACGGGAGCGACGGGACTCGAACCCGCGACCTCCGGCGTGACAGGCCGGCGTTCTAACCAACTGAACTACGCCCCCCGGGGCGACGGACAGTGTAGCCGGGAGCGTCAGTAGGGTGGCGGTCGTGACGAGCGTCGACTGGATCGCCGCCGGCGTGATCGCGCTCGCGGCGCTCACGGGTCTTCGGCGCGGGCTCGTCGGCGGGCGTGCTCGGGCTCGCCGGGATCGCCGCCGGCGCCTACTTCGGCGCCAAGCTCGCGCCGCAGTTCCTCTCCGGGAGCGAGTCGCCCTACACACCGCTCGTCGCGCTGGGCGGCGCGCTCGTGCTCGTGATCCTGCTTCAGACCGTGGCCGGGATGGCCGGCAGCGCGATCCGCACGAGCCTCTTCGCCGTGCCGCCGCTGCGGCTCCTCGACTCCGTCGGCGGGCTGCTCCTCGGCGCGGCCGCAGGGGCGGCGATCGTCTGGGTCGGCGGCGCCGTCGCCCTGCACCTGCCGGGGCAGCGCGAGCTTCGCGAGGAGGTGCAGCGCTCGCGGATCCTCGGCGAGCTCAACGAGCGGGTGCCGCCGTCGCGTCTGCTCGACGCGATCGAGCGCGTCGATCCCGTTCCTCGCCATCCGCGGCCCGGAGGCGAACGTCGCGCCGCCGAATCCCGCCCTGCTGCGCCAGCCCCGGGCGTCAAGGCGGCTCGCGGCAGCGTCTTCCGGGTCACCGGCAGCGCGTGCGGCCTCGGCGTCTCCGGCTCGGGCTGGGCCGCCGCGCCGAACCTCGTCGTCACGAACGCCCACGTCGTCGCCGGGATGAAGGACCCGCGCGTCGACCGGCGCGACGGCGAGTACCGCGACGCGGTCGTCGTCGCCTTCGACGCGCGCAACGACGTCGCCGTGCTGCGCGTCGCGGGGCTCGGCGCCGAGCCGCTCGAAGCCGTCGAGCCCGTCGCCGGGCCAGGCGGTCGCGATCCTCGGCTACCCGGAGAGCGGCCCGTTCGCCGCCGCGGCCGGGCGGATCGGCCAGACGAGCGTCGTCCTCACCGAGGACGCCTACGGCCGCGGGCCGGTCGCGTCGCCTGATCACGACCCTGCGCGGCGAGATCCGGCACGGCAACTCGGGCGGCCCGGCCGTCGACATCCGCGGCCGCGTGCAGACGACGATCTTCGCCTCGCGGGTCGGCGTCGAGGATCAGGGGTACGGCGTCCCGACGGAGATCGTCGAGGGCGAGCTCGCGGACGCCGGCGCGCGCGAGGTCTCGACCGGCCCCTGCGTCGCCGGTTAGAGGACGTCGAGAATCCCGAGCGGGCGCCGGAACGGCGCGACGAGGTAGACGCCGGCCGCCTTCTCGCGCGCCTCCTCGATCAGCTCGCGTGCGAGCGCCTTGCCCGTCTCGGCCGCGTCGGTCCCGGCCGCGCGCAGCCGCTCCTGCACCGGCTCCGGCACGACGATGCCGGGCACCTCGTTGTGGATCCGCACGGCCAGCTGCAGGCTCGGCATCGGCCAGACGCCGACGAGCAGCGGGATCGGCGAGCGGCCGCCGAAGTGGGCGAGGAACGAGTCGAGGTAGCCGAGGTCGAACAGGATCTGCGTCATCGCGAACTGCGCGCCTGCCTCGAGCTTGCGCTCGAACCGCTCCAGCTCGAGGTCGAGGTCGTCCGCCGACGGGTTGACGGCGACGCCGGTGAAGAAGGAGGTGGGGGCGTCGATGCCGCGGCCGTGGTAGTCCTCGCCGCGGTTCAGGTTCGTGATCAGCCGCGTCAGGCCGATCGCGTCGACCTCGTAGACGCCGCGCGCGCCCGGGTAGTCGCCTTCCTCGGGCGGGTCGCCGGTGACCGCGAGGATGTTGTGGACGCCCTCCGCGTGCGCGCCGAGGAGGAGCGACTCGAGCCCGGCGACGGACATGTCCCGCGTCGTCAGGTGCGGGATCGTCTCGATCCCGCAGGCGCGCTCGATCGCGACCGAGGCCATCACGCCGCTCATCCGGGCGCGGGCGCGCGGGTTGTCGTTGACGTCGACGAAGTGGGCCTTGCCCGACTCGCGTAGCGCGCGCCCCGCCTCGACGAGGGCGGCGTTGTTGGCGCCGAGCGGCGGGTCGAGCTGGACCGAGACGACGAACTCCTGCTCGCGCAGCATCCGGGCGAGCCCCGTCTCCTCGGGCGCGGCGTCGGACGCCTCGGCCAGCTCGCGCTCGCGGACGACGAGCGGCGCGGCCGGGGCGCGATCCTCGTCGACCGCCGAGCGGATCGCCTCGATCTGCGCCGGCGTCGTGCCGCAGCAGCCGCCGATGATGCCGGCGCCCAGGCGGCGCGCCTGCGCCGCGAACTCCGCGAAGTAGTCGGGGGTCGCGTGCGGGAAGACGACGCGGTTCCCAGCGAGGCTCGCGAGGCCGACGTTCGGGAGCGCGGCGAGGACGAGCCCGTCGCGCTGCATCGACGCGAGCGCGTTCAGCGCGGCAGCTGGCCCCGCGCTGTGATTCGCGCCGGCGGCGGCGACGTCGAGCTCCACGAGCCGTTCCGCCGCGGTCTCCGCCGAGACGCCGCCCAGCGTCTGGCCGTCCGCGTCGAAGGTCATCAGCGCGACGATCGGCAGCGCCGAGACCTCCCTCACGGCGCCGATCGCGGCGACGAGCTCGTCGAGGTCGAAGAACGTCTCGAGCATGAGCAGGTCGACGCCCCGTCCCTCGAGGATCTGTGCCTGCTCGCCGAAGTGCTGGCTCTGCTCCGCCGGGTCGAAGCGCTCGACGTCGCCGATCGGCCCGATCGAGCCGCCGATGTAGACGTCGGCTCCCGAGACCTCGCGGGCCTCGCGTGCGAGGCGCACGCCGGTCGAGTTGATCCGCTCGAACTCGTCCTCGAGGTAGTGGGACGCGAGCTTGCGGCGGTTGGCCCCGAAGGTGTTCGTCTCGATCAGCTCGGCGCCGGCGCGGATGAAGCTCGCGTGCAGCGCGACGACGCTCTCGGGCGCGCGCAGGTTTGCCTCCTCGGGGCAGCGCAGGCGCGGCACGGCTCCCGAGATCAGCGCCCCCATGCCGCCGTCGGCGACGATCGGCGGCCCGGTCCGCAGGCGGTCCTCGAAGCGGCTGGCCATCGGAGCAGCGTAGTGAAGTGCGACCCGTCAACCCCGTTCGAGGGACGAGTCAACTCCTAAGGGGTGATACCAGGGGCGGGGGAGCGCGCCCATACTCCGGTCATCTTCTGAGCGCACTGATGTGGCGAGTGCAGATCAGGAGGGCAGTCCGGCTTCCGACCAAGACTGGAAGCCATTAGGAGGGAGCCTGGCGGCGGCCCCCTCCTTCCCCCCAAGAAGGAGCCCCCTGGCGGCGGGGGGCTCCTTCGGCTTTTCAGGCTCAAGTCCGGGCCGCGCGCGGCCGATACGGAAGACGGCTCTCCGAGTCCGAGGGACTGACGGCAATCATCCTGCGGCGCGCGGTGAGTATTGAAACGGCGGGTTCCGGCCCGCCGTTTCTCTCGTTCCGGGGCACTCAGGCGTCGTCGTGGACGACGCGGCCCTCCATCCCGCCCGCGACGGTGACCACCTGGCCGGTGACGTGACCGGAGAGCTCGTCCGAGGCGAGCACGACGACCTGGCGCGCGACGTCCTCGGGCTGGGCGACCTTGCGCAGCGCCATCGTCCGGGAGACGCGGCGGATCGCCTCGGGCTCGACGTGGCCGCGCGTCATCGGGCTCTCGGTCCAGCCCGGTGCGACGGCATTGACGCGCGCGCTCGGGGCGACGCGGACGACCTCGTTCTTCAGGCTGAGCAGGAGCCCGCCGGTCACGGCCGCCTTCGCCGCTGCATAGTCCGCGTGGCCGGCCTCGCCGACCAGGCCGGCGGTCGAGCCGATCAGGACGAGCGAACCGTGCCCGTTTCGGGCCACCTCTCGGAGGAAGCCGCGCGCGGTCAGGAACGACGAGGTCAGGTTCTGGCGCAGCGTCCGCTCCCAGCGCTCGAGCGGCAGCTCCCACACCGGCACGTCCGCGGACGGCCAGACGCCGGCGACGGCGGCGCAGACGTCGATGCGGCCGAGCGCGGACCGCGCCTCGTCGAAGAGGCGTTCGACCTCGAGCTCGTCGGTCAGGTCGGCCTGCAGAGTCGGAGCGCCGCCGAGAGCCGCCGCCACCTCGCGCGCCCGCTCCTCGCCGCGGTGGTAGTGGACGACCACGCGCGCTCCTTCCGCGGCGAAGGCTCGCGCGCACGCCGCGCCGATGCCGCCTGATGCGCCGGTGACGAGCACGCCCTTTCCCGCGAGTCCGGTCTCCACCGGGCAAGCGTATGCTCTCCGCATGGCCGAGCTGGCCGCGTTCCTCGCTGTCGCCGCCGTCGTCATCTGCACCCCGGGGCAGGACACCGCGCTCACGATCAGGAACGCGCTGGCCGGTGGGCGGCGGAGCGGCCTCGCCACCGCGCTCGGCGTCGCCCTCGGCCAGGCCGTCTGGACGGCGGCGGCGGCCGTTGGACTCGTGGCCGTGTTGCGCGCGTCGCAGCCTGCGTTCACGGCGCTGCGGCTGGTCGGCGCCGCGTACCTCGTCCTCCTCGGCGTCCAGTCGCTCCTCGCCGCCGTGCGGCGTCGGCGGAGGCCGGAGCTGGAGGTCCGCTCGACCCCCGGCGGCGCGCTCCGCCAGGGGCTGCTCAGCAACCTCGCGAATCCGAAGATGGCCGTCTTCTTCACCAGCCTGCTGCCGCAGTTCGGAACCGCGTTCCCCGTGCTGCTCGCGCTCGGGCTCCTCTTCGCGCTCCTCACCGGTGTGTGGCTCGCCGGCTACGCGGTCGCCGCGGCCCGGGCACGCCGGCTGTTGCAGCGCGACCGCGTCCGCCGCACCGTCGACGCCGTCACCGGGGCGACGCTCGTCGCCCTCGGCCTGCGCGTCGCCGTCCAGCGGGGGTAGCCTGCCGCCGTGCGGGTCCACGTCATCAGCGACATGGAGGGCGTCTCCGGGATCGTCAAGCCGGAGCAGACGAGCGGCGGCGACCCCATGTACGAGGAGGGCCGCAAGCTCTACACCGAGGAGATCAACGCGGCCGTCCGCGGCGCGAAGGCCGGCGGTGCGACCGAGATCGTCGTCATGGACTGCCACGGCGCGGGCGGCGGCTGGACGTTCAACTCGCTCGTCCCGGAGCTGCTGCACGAGGACTGCGAGTGGGTCGTCCAGGAGGAGTGGACGGGCTACACCGAGTTCCTCGAGCAGGGCTGCGACGCGGCGCTCTTCGTCGGCATGCACGCGATGGCGGGGACGCAGGACGGGAACATGAACCACACCGTCTCCGGTCGCGACTACCAGCGGCTCTGGTTCAACGGCACCGAGGTCGGCGAGACCGGGATCAACGCCGCGCTCTGCGGCACCTGGGGCTGCCCCGTTCTGCTCGTCACGGGCGACGAGGCTTCCTGCCGTGAGGGCAAGGCGCTGCTCGGCGACGGGCCTGACGACGGTGGCGGTCAAGCGCGGGTTCGGCTCCGGCGCGGCGCGCCAGATCCCGCCGACACGGGCGCGGAAGCTGATCGAGGAGGGGGCGAAGAAGGCGCTCTCCGACCTGAAGGCGGTGCCGCCGTACGACCCCGGCAGCCCGTGTGAGATCAAGGTCGAGTTCAAGCGCACCCAGCCCGCCGACCGGCTTCGCTTCCATCCGGGCGTCGAGCGGCTCGACGGCCGCACGATCCGCGTCGAGGCCGACTCGTGGTGGGAGGCCTGGAAGCTGTTCTTCTTCGAGACGTAGCCGGCCGGAGACGTGCTGACAGCAACTAAGTTGCTGAACGGCGCGGATCCGATGTATCGGCGAGCTAGTTGCTGTCAGTAACGAGCGGCGTCACGCCGCGTCCTCGACGGGCTCGACGATCCCGAGCTCCTCGACGAGGGTGAAGAAGGCGCGCGCGAAGGGCGAGGCCGACGTGCGCTCGCGGACGAAGGGCCAGTCGATCTGCTCCCGCAGCGAGCGCGCCATCTCGAGCACCGAGGCCATGTCCGGCTCCTGCTCGTTCAGCGCCAGCAGCTTCGTCGCGAGCACGTCGCCGAGCGAGGCGACCGGCAGCCGCTGGGCGGCGACCTCCATCTCCTCGGCCCGCTCGAAGTACCCGTGGTCGACGTCGCCGCCGGCCGGGCTGTAGATCAGGTCGATCAGCGTCTCGCCGTCCCATGCCTTCAGCAGCCAGCCCTCGGGCGGCCGGTCGGCCTTCATGCCCGCGGCCTCGAGCGCCTCGAGCGCGCGCTCGGCGTCCGCGGGGACGACGAAGAAGTCGACGTCGTGCTCCGTCGGCGGGCCGCCGCGGGCCCAGGCTGCGAGGCCGCCGCCGAGCATGTACGGCACCTCGGCGTCGCGCAGCGCTGCGGCTGCGCGCTTCATCGAGTCGATCAGCTCGGGGAAGTTCTCGGAGGGCGTGTAGGCCATCGTCCCGCGCCTATACCCGCGCGCCCGTTTGTGAAAGCCGCCCACCGTGAACATGGCGCTCGATGGGCGAGACGATCCGTGTTGCCGCCGCAGGAGACATCCACTGCGCCGAGCCGCTGCGCGAGCGGATCGCGCGGTCGTTCGCCGAGCTCGAGGGTCAGGTCGACGTCGTCCTGCTCGCGGGCGACCTGACGACGCACGGCGAGCCCGAGGAGGCGGCCGTCCTCGCCGACGCCTGCCGGCCGCTCGACCTGCCCGTCTACGCCGTGCTCGGCAACCACGACTTCCACGTCAACCGCTGCGACGAGGTGATCGCGGTGCTCGAGGAGGCGGGCATCACGGTGCTGCAGCGGGACTTCGCCGTGCACGAGATGGGCGGGCTCGAGCTCGGGATCGTCGGCGGCAAGGGGTTCGTCGGCGGCTTCCCCGGCGCCGAGCTGCCCGACTTCGGCGAGCCGCTCCTGCGCGAGGTCTACGCGGAGACGACGCGGGAGGTGGAGGCGCTCGAGGCCGGGCTCGAGCAGGTCTCCGGCTGCCACCGGCGCGTCGTCCTGCTCCACTACGCCCCGATCCCGGAGACGCTGGTCGGCGAGCCCGAGACGATCTGGGCCTTCCTCGGCACCTCGCGGCTGGCGGCGCCGATCGGCGCACACCGGCCCGACCTCGTCCTCCACGGCCACGCTCACCGCGGCACGTTCGCGGGCGAGCTCGGGCCCGGTGCCCGTGCGCAACGTCGCCGTGCACGTGATCGGGAAGGACTTCGAGCTCTTCGAGCTCTAGCGTCAGGTGAGCTCGAGCGTCGCCTGCCGGCGCGCGACGTGCTCGTACTAGCGCAGCAGCGCCAGCCCGAGCAGCAGGAACGCGGCCCCGATCGCGAGCTCGCGCGCGAGCAGGCCGGCGACGTCGCCGAGCGAGGCGCCCGCGACGACCTCGCGCCCCGCTTCGACGGCGTGCGTCACCGGCAGGACCTGCGCGATCGCGCTCATCCAGCCGGGCAGGTCGTCGAGCGGCACGTTGACGCCACAGAAGATCAGCAGCACGGCGAAGACGAGGTTCGAGAAGACGGCCAGCTCGCGCACCCGCAGCGCGATCGCGGCGTGCGCGATCCCGAGCGCGGTGCAGGAGAAGGCCGCGGCGGCCATCGTCAGGACGAGCAGCGGCAGCGAGCTCCACGACGAGCTCGACGTCGAGCGCGAGCACGCCGAAGGAGAAGCTCGAGAGCGAGACGAGGAGCCCGATCGCCATCACCGGCAGGCTCCGCCCGAGGAAGAGCGCGAGCCGGCTCGCCGGAGAGGCCAGGAGATGGGCAAGCGTCTGGGAGCGGCGCTCGCCCGCGATCGCATGGCTCATCGCGAAGAGGCCGGGCAGCGCGGCCAGCTGGATCGAGTTGCCGACGACGTAGAAGGTGTCGTCCTCGAGGTTCGCGGCGCGGCCGAGGTAGGCGAAGAAGAGCACCTGGAAGAGCGGCGGCACGACGAGCGTCGGGACGAACAGCGCCGGGTGCAGCCAGCTGAAGAGGCCGCGGAAGCTGAGCAGCCCGCCGATCAGGGCGACGCGGAGCGCGCGTCACGTCAGCGACAGCGTGGCGCGGCGGCGCGCCGACTCGAGGAAGCGGCCGAGCAGCATCGCGCCGAGGATCGTGTAGACGGCGCTCAGCAGCAGGCACATCGCGATGTCGATCAGCGGCGACCCGCCGGCGAACGCCGCGTCGCTGAGCGCGCGCATCCCCCAGGTCGGTGCGAGCAGCCAGGAGACCGGCTCGACCCAGTCGGGCAGCAGCGCGACCGGGATCAGCAGCCCGCTGACGATCCAGACGGGGTACTCGAACATGTTTCCGACCGCCCAGCCGGCACGGAAGCGGACGATCACCGACGCCATCAGGAAGCCGAGCAGCCCGATCGAGACGATCGTCGGCGGGATCGCGAGCGCGAAGAGCAGCGGCTGACTCGATGTCGAGCGGGATCCCGAAGACGAGGCGGCCCCAGAGGAGCGTCGAGACGAGCGAGTAGACGCCGATCGCCGACGAGGCGATCGTGATCGGCAGCAGCACCGTCCAGAAGGGCGTCGGCGCCGCCACGAGCAGCTCGAGCACACCGAGCCACCGCTGCCGCTGGATCGAGTCGGCCGCGTCGACGGTCGTGACCGACCAGATCCCCATCACGGTCGCGCCGAGCGACGCGACCAGGAGCGCCTCCGGCTCGCTGCCGGCGCGGAACATGAAGTACGCGAGCGACGCGTAGACGAGCGGCCAGATCGTCGTCGTCATCACCGCGAACGCGTTCCGAGACAGGTGCTTGAAGTGGAAGACGAGCCCGAGCCAGACGAGCCGTGCCGTCCGCGTCATGCGGTGACGAGCTGCACGTAGGCGTCCTCGAGCGTCGGCTCGCGCGACGCGACCCGCCCGACCGCAACCGTCCGCAGCTCAGCGAGGATCACGTTCGTCAGCTCGGCGCCGGGCGCCGTCTGGACGATCAGGAGCTGCTTCTGCTCCTGCTCCTCGACGGTCACCGCGAGCACGTCGGGCAGGAGCTCGATCCGGCGGATCGAGTCCTCGTCGATCCCGAACACCTCGACCTCGACGACGCCGCTCTGCTCGACGCGCGCCTTGAGCTGCTGCGGCGTCCCCTGGGCGACGATCTCGCCCTTTGCGATCACGGCGATGCGGTCGCAGAGCGAGTCGGCCTCGAACATGTAGTGCGTCGTCAGCAGCACCGTCTTCCCGCCCTCGGTCAGCGATGCGATCAGCGCCCGCAGCTCCCGGGCGCCGACGGGGTCGACGCCGATCGTCGGCTCGTCGAGGAAGAGCACGGGCGGGTCGTGGATGAGCCCGCGGGCGATGTGGAGCCGCTGGCGCATGCCGCGGCTGTACCCCTCGACGCGCTCCCGCTCGCGGCCGTTCAGCCCGACGAGCTCGAGCAGCTCCTCGATCCGGGCACGCTGCCGGCGCGGCTCGACGCCGTAGAGCTCGGCGAAATAGCGGAGGTTGTCCAGCGCGGAGAGCCGCTCGTAGAGCCCGCGGTCGCCGCCGAAGACGTAGCCGACCTGCTCCCGCACCCGCCGCGCGTCGCGGACGACGTCGAAGCCGAGCACGTGCGCGCTGCCTCCAGAGGGGATGAGCAGCGTGTTCAGCATCTTGATCGTGGTCGTCTTGCCGGCGCCGTTCGGCCCGAGCAGGCCGAAGAGCTCGCCCTCGCGGATCGAGAAGCTGACCCCGCGCACCGCCTCGACGTCCCGCGACCGTCGCCGGAGCGTCCCCGTCGTGATCCGATAGGTGCGACGGAGGTCAACGGCCTCGACGACGTTCACTTGCCGGGAGTCTAGGGGACGCTCCGACATTTGACACCTCGATTGCCTCCGGTTGACATGACACGGGCCAGCAGGTGTGATTGCGGCAATGCGGCATACGTTCGTCGTCGCCGAGGAGGACGTCGAAGGTCGCCGGACCGAGGGAGACACCGCCCTCGAGAAGGTCGTCCTGGGCGCCCACACCGGCTCGCAGCTGCTCGAGCAGCACGTCACGCGCTTCGCAGCGGGGCGGTCGCTCCCGCGCGGGCAGGAGGGCCGCGACGAGCTCCTCTTCGTCGTCTCGGGCGCGGGCACGCTCGAGCTCGAGGGGGAGCAGTACGGGCTCGAGCCTGACAGCGGCGTCTACGTGCGCGCCGGCGAGACGTACACCGTCGAGAACCCCGGTCCCGAGGAGCTGCTGCTCGTCTCCAGCTCCGTCCCCGTCGAGCAGGTGTACCGCCCGCCCCGGGAGGTCGTCGTCCGCTTCGCCGACCGGCCGGAGCTCCGCGCCGACGCCAAGCGCACGTTCCGCTACCTCGTCAACCAGGACGCCGGCTGCATGGACGCGACACAGTTCGTCGGCATCGTCGAGCCGTGCCGCGCCCCCGACCACAGCCACACCTACGACGAGCTCGGCTACATCATCGAGGGCGACGGTTTCGCCCACATCGAAGGCACGTCGATCCCGCTCAAGGCCGGCTCGTGCTTCCACCTGCCGCCCGAGCAGGTGCACTGCATCGAGAACACGGGCCCGGGCGTGATGCGGATCCTCGGGGTCTTCCATCCGTCCGGCGATCCGGCCTCACGCGCGTACGAGGACAACTCGGAACTGATTCAGGCGTCTTAGAACTTGCAATCGACAGGAGGGCATGGAATGCACGGAAGCACAAGGAAGGGAGTGGCCGCCTTCGCGGTGCTCCTGATCGTGTCGCTCGCGATCGTCGCCTCGGCGATGGCCCGGGCGGACATCCGGCCGGCGGCGTCCGCAGCTGCGAACGCCGGCTGCGACAGCCCGAAGATCGGGTTCCAGGGGCCGATCACCGGCGACGCGGCCTTCATCGGCAAGGAGCAGCTCGGCTTCGCGCAGTACGCGATCCGGAAGCTGGCCGGCGGGAAGATCAAGCTCTCGCAGCAGGACACCCAGCTCGACCCGGCTCAGGCGTCCACGACCGGGGCGAAGCTCCACGCCGACGCGAGCGTGCTCGCAGTCGTGGGCCCGGCCGGTAGCCAGGAGGTGCTTGCGGTGGCGCCGATCTACAGGAAGGCGCAGCGCCTGCCGTTCATCTCCGGCTCGGCGACCCGCACCTCGCTGACCAACGGCTCGATCCCGAACTTCTTCCGGGTCGTCCCGAACGACAGCGTCCAGGGGCCGACGACGGCGAAGTACATCCGGCAGATCCTGAAGGCCAAGGAGGTCTTCATCGTCGACGACCAGACGGCGTACTCGAAGCCGCTGGCGAACGGCGTGCAGGCGAATCTCCGGGCCGGTGGCGTCAAGGTGACGCGCAACTCGGTCAACCAGAAGGTGACCGACTTCTCGTCGCTCGTCTCCAAGATCGGCGACGGCGTCGACGTCGTCTACCTGCCCTGGCAGATCGCGGCCAACGGCCAGATCTTCGGGCAGCAGATGAAGGAGCAGGGCAAGAGCGCCGTCATCGTCGGGGTCGGACGGGATGGACTCCGGCGACTTCAAGATCCCCGGCTCGTACGTCGTCGCGTTCGCACCCGACATCCGCGGGATCAAGGGCAACGCGGCCTTCATCAGGGGGTAACGGCAAGAAAGTTCGTCTCGAACTTCGGCCCGCCCATGCTACGTGGCGACGCAGGCGGCGATCGGGGCGATCAAGAAGGCATGCGCCGACGGGAACGCCACCCGTGCCGAGGTGCAGAAGCAGCTCAAGGCGACGCTGCTCCCGAAGACGATCCTCGGCGGCAACCTGCAGTTCACCGCCAAGGGCGACGTCAAGGGCGCGAAGTTCTACATCTTCAAGCTCGGGGCCGGCGGCAAGAAGACGCTGGTTGGTTAGGCGCAAGAAGGGGGATCCGCAGGAGCGGATCCCCCTTCGCGCGAAGACCCCTGATCGGGCGGCTCCGCCGCCCGGCTATCTGAGAAGGTCTCGCCGGTGGACTGGGACTTCTTCGTCCAGCAGCTCGTGAACGGCTTCACGCTCGGGAGCGTGTACGCCCTGATCGCGCTCGGCTACACGATGGTCTACGGGATCCTGAAGCTGCTCAACTTCGCCCACGGCGAGGTCTACATGATGGGCGCATTCGCCGGCTTCGGCGTCCTCAGCCTCTTCGGCGGCGCCCTCGGCGTGTCGATCAACGTCGTCGTCCTGATCATGCTGATGCTGGCGACGGCGATGCTCGGAGCGGGCCTGCTCGGGGTCGCGATCGAGCGCTTCGCCTACCGGCCGCTGCGCAACGCCCCCAGGATCGCGCCGCTGATCAGCGCGCTCGGCGTCTCCTTCTTCCTCCAGTCCACCGCGCTCCTGCTCTTCGGCGCCGACTTCCGCAGCTACGAGACCTACGAGTACATCGACCTCGCGAAGGGGATCCACTGGGGGCCGCTGAACATCTCGGTCGTCCGGATCACCGTCATCCTCACCGCGATCGCGCTGATGATCGCGTTGACGCTGCTGGTCGCGCGCACGCGGCTCGGCAAGGCGATGCGCGCCACCGCCTTCGACCGCGAGGCGGCGGCGATGCAGGGGATCGACGTCGATCGGGTCATCGTCGCCACGTTCTTCATCGGCTCCGCGCTCGCGGGCGCCGCCGGCGTCATGGTCGGCCTCGTCTTCTACAAGGTCTACCACCTGATGGGCTTCATCGCGGGGCTCAAGGGCTTCACCGCTGCGGTCGTCGGCGGGATCGGATCGATCCCGGGCGCGATGCTCGGCGGGATGCTGATCGGCCTCGCCGAGGCGTTCATCACGGGCTACGTCTCCTCGACGTTCCAGGACGTCTTCGTCTTCTCGATCCTGATCGTCCTCCTGTTGATCCGGCCGAGCGGCCTGCTCGGGAAGGCGGACATCCAGAAGGTATGAGCACCGACCTGCCCAACCCGCCCGAGACCGGGCCCGACGGGCCGCGGATCGGCGTCGACGAGTGGGTCGCGCGCCACGGCGAGCGCACCGGGCTGCGCGGCGGCCCGCTCGCGCCGCTCGTCGCCTGGGCCGAGAAGCTGCCCTGGTGGGGTCTGCTCGCCGGGGCGGTGGCGGTCTCGGCGCTCGTGCCGTTCATCTCGTCCTCGGACTACGTGATCCGCGTCGCGGTCAACACCGTCCTCTTCGCGCTGCTGGCCGTCGGCCTGAACGTCGTCGTCGGCTGGGCGGGCTTGCTCGACCTCGGCTACGTCGCCTTCTACGGGTTCGGCGCCTACCTCTACGCGATGCTCTCCTCGGAGCAGTTCGGCGTCCACCTGCCCGCGGAGGTCGCGATCCCGCTCGTCATGATCTCGTCCGCGGTGCTCGGCCTGCTGCTCGGTCTGCCCTCGCGGCGGCTGCTGGGCGACTACCTCGCGATCGTGACGCTCTTCTTCGCGCAGATCTTCGTCGTCCTGGCGACGAACGCGGACTCGATCAGGCTTCCCTGGAACGACGGCCCCACCGACTTCACCGGCGGTCCGAACGGGATCACGGATCTCGATCAGATCAGCCTCCTCGGCTACGAGTTCGGCTCGGTCCGCAGCTACCTCTGGCTCTCGCTCGGCGCCTTCACGGTCGTCGTCGTCGCGCTCTACTTCCTCAACCACTCGCGGACCGGCCGGGCGTGGCGGGCGGTGCGCGAGGACCCGCTCGCAGCCGAGCTGATGAGCATGCCCGTGAACCGGCTGAAGCTGCTCGCGTTCATGTTCGGCGCCGCGACCGCCGGCTTGACGGGGACGATCTTCGCCTCGCTGCAGCTGGGCGTGTTCCCCGGCAACTTCGACCTGCCGCTGCTGATCACGATCTACGCGATGGTGATCCTCGGCGGCGCCGGGAGCATCCCCGGCGCCGTCATCGGCGCGATCACGATCAACGTCTCGCTCGAGCTGCTGCGCGAGCCGGGGAACGCACGCGTGCTCTTCTACGTCGCGATCGGCCTCGGCCTGCTGGCGCTGCTGCGGCCGTGGTGGAAGCTGGCGTTCGTCGCGATCGGGACTGTTCTCTTCGGCATCGTGGCCTACCAGCTCACAGATGCGATCCGGCCCGCGTGGACCTCCGGCTCGATCGAGGGCGGCCGCTTCTCCGACCTGCTCGACGGCTGGGTCGTCCACCCGGTCGACTCGACGCACCTCGGCAACGCCGGCTTCGTCGCCCTGATCGTGGCGCTGCTCGCGCTCTCGGAGCTCCGCGGCCGCTGGCGCACGGTGCTGATGGTGCCGACGCTCTACCTCGCCGTCTTCGTCTGGGAGAACCGGCTCGTGACCGAGCCGAGCGTGACGAGGATCCTGCTGCTCGGCGCGCTCCTGATCGTGTTGATGAGCTGGCGCCCGCAGGGCCTCCTCGGCACATCCCGCGTGGAGATCGCGTGAACGCACGCCCTCGCATCCTCGAGCTCAAGGGGCTCTCGAAGGCGTTCGGCGGCCTGCAGGTGATCGACGGGCTCGACCTCCACGTCGACGAGGGCGAGATCGTCAGCGTGATCGGCCCGAACGGGGCCGGCAAGACGACGCTCTTCAACCTGATCACCGGCGTCTACCGGCCGGATCACGGCGAGATCCTGCTCGAGGGCCGCTCGCTGCTCGGCCTCCCGCCGCACGCGATCACGCAGCGCGGCGTCGCCCGCACCTTCCAGACGCTGCGGCTGTTCCTGAACATGACCGTGAAGGAGAACGTCATGGCCGCGGCCTACGGGCGCACGAAGGCGGGCGTGTTCCGGTCGATCCTGCGCACGCCGGGGATGCGGCGCGAGGAGCGCGAGATCTCCACGCTCGCGGAGGAGAAGCTGGCGTTCTTCGGGCAGCGGCTGATGGGCTACCGCTGGGACCAGCCGGCGTACTCGCTCTCGTACGCGAACCGCCGCCGGCTCGAGATCGCGCGGGCGACGGCGACCGGGCCGCGGGTGCTCCTGCTCGACGAGCCCGCCGCCGGGATGAACCCGAAGGAGACGCACGAGATCACCGAGCTGATCGCGAAGCTGCGCACCGAGGGCGGCTACACGATCCTCGTGATCGAGCACGACATGCACGTCGTCGAGGGCATCTCCGACCGCGTGGTGGCGCTCGACCACGGAATCAAGATCGCCGAGGGCTCGTTCGAGGCGGTCGCGACCGACCCGCGCGTGGTCGAGGCCTACCTGGGGACGAAGGCGGCCGCGACCAAGTGAGCGCCGTGCCGAAGCCGCTGCTCCAGCTCGAGTCGGTCGACACCTACTACGGCCAGATCCACATCCTCCAGTCCGTCGACCTCGTCGTCGGCGAGGGGGAGCTCGTCTGCCTGCTGGGCGGGAACGCCTCCGGCAAGTCGACGACGCTGAAGACGATCCTCGGGATCGTCGCGCCGCGGAACGGCGAGGTCCGCTTCGGCGGCGAGGAGATCACGCGGCGGCCGACCGCGCACCGGATCGCACGCGGGCTCGCGATCGTGCCGGAGAACCGCCGTGTCTTCGCGCCGATGACGGTTCTCGAGAACCTCGAGATGGGCGCCTACCTGCGGCCGAAGGCCGACCTGAAGGAGGAGTTCGAGCGGGTCTACGGCCTCTTCCCGCTCCTCTACGAGCGCCGGAAGCAACTGGCGGGGACGCTGTCGGGCGGCGAGCAGCAGATGCTCGCGATGGGGCGGGCGCTGATGTCGAAGCCGAAGCTGCTGCTGATGGACGAGCCCTCGATGGGCCTGGCGCCGATCCTCGTCGAGCGGAGCTTCGAGATCATCAAGCAGGTGCACGAGGCAGGCGTGGCGATGCTCGTGGTCGAGCAGAACGCGAACGTCTCGCTCTCGATCGCCGACCGCGGCTACGTCCTCTCTACCGGGCGCGTCGTGCTCGAGGGGAAGGCGAAGGACCTGCTCGAGGACGAGGATCTCCGCAAGGCCTACCTTGGTCGGTGAGGCGATCCGCGACCGGTTCCCGGTCTTCCGCGAGAAGACCTACGTCAACTCGTGCTCGCAGGGGGCACTCTCCGATGCCGTTCGGGCCGCGTACGACGAGTACCTCGACGGCTGGGACGAGAACGGCGCCGAGTGGGAGCACTGGGTCGAGCGCTCGGAGTCCGCGCGGGCAGCCTTCGCCGGGCTGCTCGGGACGGCGCCGGACCACGTCGCGATCCAGACCTCCGTCTCGGCGGCGGTCAGCGGCTTGATCTCGGCGATCCAGTTCCGCGGGGAGCGCAACCGGATCGTCATCTCGGAGAACGAGTTCCCGACCATCGGGCAGATCGCGCACGCTCAGGAGCTGCGCGGCGCCGAGGTCGTCCACGTCGAGCCGGATCCCGAGTCGTACGCCGCCGCGATCGACGAGCGCACCGCTCTCGTCGCCTCGACGTTCGTCTCCTACAGGACGGGAGCGGTCCACGACGTCGAGTCGATCTATGCGATCGCGAAGGAGCACGGCGCGCTGATGCTGGTCGACGGCTACCAGGGGATCGGCGCCGTCCCGCTCGACGCGCCGAGCGCCGGCGACGCCGTCGTCGGCGGCACCGTGAAGTACCTGCTCGCTTCGGCCGGCCTCGCCTTCATGGCGCTGCGGCCCGGGCTCGTCGAGGAGCTGGTGCCCGTCCAGACCGGCTGGTTCGCGGACGAGAACGTCTTCGACATGCAGATCGAGCGCTACCGGCCGCACCACAGCGCGCGCCGCTTCGACGCGGGGACGCCGCCCGTCCCGAACATCTACGCCGGGGTCGCGGGCGTGGGGCTGATCACCGCGGCGGGCGTCCCGGCGATCCGGGAGCACGTGCGTGGCCTCGTCGAGCGCCTGCTCGTCGGCCTCGACGAGCTGGGAGCGAAGGTGGCGGCACCGCCGCGCGGCCCGCTCGTGTGCATCCGCTCGACCGACGCGCCCGCGCTCGTCGCTGCGCTCGCGCAGGACGGCATCGTCGCGTCGGAGCGCGACTCGAACCTCCGCGTCTCGCTCCACCTCTACAACACCGACGACGACGTCGACGTCGTGCTCGCGGCCCTCGCGCGCAACCCCTCGTTGCTGGGTTGACAGCAATAGCAAGATCGCTATTATCGCAAATATGCGATACGAGGAGAGGCGACCGCTTCCGCTCGAACGCCTTCGCGCACGCCTAGCCGGCGCCGAGGAAGGCTGGTTCTTCGCCTCGATCGCAAGTGCGGTCGCCGAGCGCCGCGCCGCAAGGGGTCTGTCCCAGCGCGAGCTCGCCGACCTCGTCGGGACGACGCAATCGGCGATCGCCCGGCTCGAAGGCGGTGGTAGGCCGCCTCGGATCGACACCCTCCTCCGCATCGCGGACGCGCTCGAGTGCGACCTGCACGTCGAGCTGACGCCGCGTGCGGACTCGACCGAAGGGACGACATGAACGGGGTTCTCGAACGACTCGACCGGCTGGAGCAGGACCTCCGCAGGCTCGACGTGGAGCTCAACGACCTGCGTGAGCTGGTCACCGAAGACGCAGCGCCGCCCTTCGAGGCGCCGGCGCCGCCGGTCATCCACGTGAAACCGCCGCTGCCGTCGCAGCGGCCGCCCGCGCCGCCGCTGCCCCAGCCAGTGCGGGTGCAGACGCCCTCCTTCTGGAGCCGCGAGGTGCTGCTGCCGCGGCTCGAGGCCGCCGACCTGCTGGGCGCCCGCGGTCTCGCGCTCGCGGGCGGGATCGTGACGCTGCTCGGCGTCGTCTTCTTCTTCGCGCTCGCGGCGAGCAACGGCTGGATCGGGCCGGTCGAGCGCGTCCTGCTCGGGGCTGCGGCGTCCGCGATCGTCTTCGCCGCAGGGGTCGTCGCCTACGCGCGTCACGGCCGGCTCTACGCCGCTGTCACCGCCGTCGGCGTCGGCATCGCCGGCGGCTACGCGACGCTGCTCTTCGCGGCGGCGCGCTACGAGCTCGTGCAGCCGATCGTGGCACTCGGCATCGCCGCGGCGATCGCGGCGATCGCGGTGGCGCTCTCCCTGCGCTGGACGTCGGAGATCGTCGCGGCCTTCGGGCTCATCGGCGCCATGTGCGTCCCGGCGGTCGCCCTGCTCGACGGCGACGCGACCACTGTCGGCGCGGCCTTCGTCGCGCTCGTGTTCCTCGGCGCTGCGGTCGTCGGCGTCTCACGGCACTGGGACGGGCTCCTGGTCGCTGCGGGGACCCTCGGCGTGCCCCAGCTGCTCGCGCTCGTCCTCTCCGAGGGCGAGCCGGCGCGGGCGCGCGTGCTCGCGGTCGCGGCCGCATTCGGCCTGCTGTACCTCGGCGCCGGCGTCGCCAGGCAGCTGCGCGTCGCGGGCGCCCGGCTCGACAGCGTCGCCGGTGTCTACGCCGGTGGCAACGTCGCGTTGACGCTGCTCTCGACCTTCGTCCTGCTCGACGGCGACCAACGAGGCGTCGGCGTTGCGCTCGCGGCCGTCGCCTACGGGGCGCTCGCCGTGGCGGCCTGGCGGCGCGAGCCGGAGCTGTCCGCGCTCGCCTCCGCCGGGGGCACGGCGCTCGCAGCGGTTGCGCTGGCGCAGTTCCTCGACGGGCCGGCGCTCGTCGTCGCCTGGGCGGCCGAGACGGCCGCGCTCGCCTGGCTCGGCCGTCGTCTCGCCGACTCGCGCTTCCAGCTGCTGGCGCTCGGCTACCTCGGCCTCGCGCTCGCGTACACGCTCGGCGCCGAGGCGGACCCGCGCCTCCTCTTCGACCGCTTCGGCGATCATCTCGCCGGAGTTCCCGCGCTGCTCGCGGTCGCGGCCGGAGCCGCGGCGTATGGCCTGGTGGCGCGCTCGTGGCCGCGGCCGCGCGGGCTCGACACGATGCCGCGCCTTCCTGCGCGGGCTCCTCGAGGACCTGCACGACCAGCGCCCGATCCTGTCGCACGGCTCGATCGTGCTCGCTGCGCTCCTCGTCGCCGATGCGGCGTCACTCGCGCTGCTCGATCTGTTCGGCCGGCTGAACGTCGAGCCCGCGTTCGACTGGGGCCACGTCGGCGTGACCGGGCTCTGGTCGCTCGCAGCGCTCGCGCTGCTGGCGGCCGGGATCATCCGGAAGTCGCACGTGCTCGAGGTGTCCGGACTCGGCGTGCTCGCCGGCACGATCGTCGCCTTCGCGCTGTTCACGGCTCCGGAGCTCGAGCACGTGAGCGGCTGGGCGGCGCTGGTTCTCGCCGCCGCGTGTGTCGCGGCAGCCCTGTTCGGCGGATTGCTCCCGTCGAGCGTCTCCTTCGTGCCGGCCGCGACCACGCTGCTCGGCGCGGTCTTCGCCAGCTTCGCGTCCTTCCGGCTGCTGGACCTGGACGCCGAGGGCTACGGGCTGCTCGCGGCCGGCTGCGCGTATCTGGCCGTCGCCGCGCTCGTCTGGCGGCGGCGCAACCTCGCGAGCTGCTTCTGGTCGGTCGGCGTCGGGCTCGGGCTGGGATCCGCCCTGCTCCTGCTCGACGGCACGTGGCTCGTCCTCGCCGTCGCCGCAGGCGCGGCCGCCGCGGCGCCGGCCGGACGCGCGCTGGCCGAGCCCCGGCTCTGGGTCGCCTCCGCCTCGCTGGCCGGAATCGCGGGCGTGTTCACGTTGTCCGAGCTCGCAGGGCCGGCCGACTTCGTCTACGCCGAGCATGTCCCTGCCACCGGCGTCCCCGCGATCGCGCTCGTCTGCGTGGCGCTCGTGACGCTGCTGGCGTCCCTCCGCCGCTTCGATCCGGTCGACCAGCTCGACGAGACCGTCGACGAGGCCGTCGAGCCGCTGCGGCGCCTGCTCGTGTGGCTGCTCGCCGGACTGGGGCTCTACGGCGCCTCGCTCTCGATTCTCGGCCTCGTCGAGGCGGTCTCCGACGCCGGGGAGACGACGGAGTTCCAGCGGGGCCACACCGCGGTCAGCGCCTTCTGGGGCGCCGTCGCCTTCGCGGCCCTCGTCGTCGGCCTCCGTCGCGGGCTGCGCGTGTTGCGACTGGCCGCGCTCGGGCTCTTCGCGCTCGCGCTCGGAAAGCTCTTCCTCTACGACCTGAGCACGCTCAGCTCGGTCACGCGTGCGCTCTCCTTCCTCGCGGTCGGCGGCGTGCTCCTGCTGGCCGGTTTCTTCTACCAGCGGCTCTCGTCGGAGACCGCGACGCCGTGATCGTCTAGCCTTCCCACGCGCAGGAGCGTCGTCCGGCGGCGCGAAGAGATCGGCTTGGATGCCGTCCGGAAAGGAGGGATACCCGTGTCCAGGGAGCTCACGCGAAACGAGCGCCGGCTGGGGATGCTGGCGCTGATCGGCCTGTTCTGGGGGGCCTTCCTCGTGGCGATCGGCTTCACGATCGCGTTCGTGGCGATCGTCATCGGCTTCGTGCTGGTGGCGGCTGCCGTCGGCCTCCAGGGCCGTGCCATCGCCGCCGCCTTCCGGCCGCGGGCACGCGTCGTGGCCGGCTGGTCGGCGGCTCGGTGGCGTGCCTCCGACGTGGCGCTGCACCGCGTGGCAGAGGCAACCGCCGCCCGTGTCGGGCGCATCGACTGGGCCGGGCAGCGCGATGCCGCGGCCGGGCGCGCCGCGGCTGCGCGGCGCACGGCGGCGGCCGGCTCGAGGCGCGCACTGGCGGCGGGGAGCGCCGCCGTGTCGACCGTCGAGTCGCGCGCGCAGGAGCTGCGGACCGAGCTGGCCGAGCGGCAGCGGCCTCAGCCGCCGAAGTCCGGGCGTGCGGAGGCGATGCGGCTGAACGAGCAGGCGGCGGCGCTGCGTCAGGACGGCCGGCTCGACGAGGCGCTCGAGCTCAGCGAACAGGCACTCGCCATCTTCCGGACGCTCGACGACCCGCGCGGCAAGGCGCTGACCTTGAACGGGCTCGGGCTGACGCAGGCGCGGCTCGGCGACGAGACCGGCGCGCTCGACTCCTACGAGACCGCCGTCGCGCTCCTGACCGAGCTCGGCGACAGCCACGGCGCCGGGCGTGTGCTCGCGAACGTCGGCGCGCTCCATCGAGGCCAGGGCCACGACGCCCAGGCTCGCGCCGCCTGGAGCGACGCGCTCGAGCGGCTCGAGCCGGGCACGGTCGAGCACGACCGCACCGCAGAGCAGCTCCGCCTCGCGAGCTAGCTAGGCCTCGTTCGCCGGATCCGCTGCGGGCAGCACGTCACGGGCCCAGTCCCGGCGTTTCCAGTCGGGAATCGGAGGCTCGCAGTCGTCGCGCGGCGTGAAGCGCGACCGCTCGACGAGCTGCAGCTTGTGGATGTAGCGCGGGCAGTTGGGAAAGACCTCCGTCGCGCGGACGCGCACGATGCACTGCGCGCGCGGGTACTCGCCCAGCAGCGGGTCGTCCCGGTCGATCGAGGCGACGCCGTTGAGCCGCAGCCGCTTCTGCCCCTCGAAGTCGACGAAGAGGAGACCCACGTGCGGGTTCTGGGACAGGTTGCCGAGCGAGAGGTACATCCCGTTCCCGTCCCAGCTCGGGAACGCGATCGTGTGCTCGTCGAGCACGCGCACGAAGCCCGGCTCGCCGCCCTTGTAGGAGCACTGCGGCACGCCGTCGGCATCCGCCGTGGCGAGGAAGAACATGTCGCGGGCCTCGATGAACGCGCGGTCGTCCGCGTCGATCGTCTCGTGCACGATTCGCTCCTCGATGCGATCCGCGAGGCGCCGCGTGTCGAACTGGTCCTGAAAGCTCCGGTTGCCCTCGTGGTAGAGCGACATCGCGCTTCCCATCATCCGTGCCATGGCTCGACGCGTCTACGTCTACGCTCTGCTCGTCTTGGCGGTCGCCGGCTGCGGGGAGGCGCGGGGAGAGGAGGTGGACGTCGTCAACGAGAGCGGCACGATCGTCGTCACGGCGCTCGGCGACTCCATTCACGCGGGCTCGCCGTACTGGGACCCCGACCCCGACGTGCGGGCGAGCTACGGCGACTCGCTCGACGAGCAGAGCCAGTGGGAGTACTGGGCGGCGCGCAAGGATCCCCGCCTTCGCTTCCGCAACTGCGGCGTCTGGGGCGAGCGCACTGACCAGATCGCAGCCCGGTTCGACGCGTGCGTCGAGGGCGCGGACGTCCTGATCGTGCAGGGTGGGATCAACGACATCGCCCAGGGGCGCGACGTCGACGGCGCGGCCGGGAACCTGCGCGCGATGGTGAGCAGGGGGAAGGAAGGCGGGCTGCGCGTCGCGATCGCGAACGTGCTGCCGTGGAACGCGGGCTGGCCGCGAACCGAGGAGCCGATCAACCGTCTCAACGAGCTGATCGACGAGCTCGCGCGCGACGAGGGCGTGCCCGTCCTCCCCTTCCATGCGACGCTCGAGAGCCCCGACGCACCCGGCCGGATGCGCGACGACTGGACCTCCGACGGCGATCATCCGTCGGTCGAGGGCTACCGGCGCCTCGGTGAGCTAGCGTTCCGGCTCCCGTGACCGCCTACGACGCCCAGTCGATGACCGCACCGCTCCGGCGCGTGCTCGTTCGCCCGCCGCAGCCCGCCGACGCCGAGCGCTGGCGCGAGTACGGCTGGCGCTCGGAGCCCGACCTCGCCGCCGCTGCCGCCGAGCACGAGGCGCTGCGCGAGATCCTCGCGCGGGCCGGCGCCGAGGTGATCGTGGCGGAGGGAGAGCGCGGCAACCCGGATGCGATCTACGCGTACGACCCCCTGCTCGTCGGCGAGCGCGGCGCCGTGCTGCTCCGGCCCGGCAAGGACGGCCGGCTCGGCGAGCCCGGTGCGCTCGAGGCGACGCTCGAGCAGGCCGGTGTGCCCGGTCGCCGCGCGGATCGAGGCGCCGGGAACGATCGACGGCGGCGACACGCTCTGGCTCGACCGCCGGACGCTGCTGGTCGGCCGCGGGTACCGCACGAACGCCGCCGGCGTCGCGCAGCTCCAGTCCGCCTTCCCGGACGCCGAGGTGCTCTCGTACGACCTGCCGCACTGGAACGGGCGCGCCGAGGTGATGCACCTGATGAGCCTGATCTCGCCGCTCGACGAGGATCTCGCGCTCGTCTATCCGCGTCTGGCGCCGGTGCGGCTGCTGGAGCTGCTGGCGGAGCGTGGGATCGAGACGGTCGAGGTGCCGGACGAGGAGTTCGAGACGATGGGCCCGAACGTGCTCGCGCTCGGGCCGCGGCTCGCCCTGGCGCTCGAGGGCAACGACGAGACTCGACGGCGGATGGAGGCGGCCGGCGTCGAGGTGCTGGTCTACAAGGGCGACGAGATCTCTCGCAAGGGCGACGGCGGGCCCACCTGCCTGACGCGGCCGGTGCTGCGCGGATGAGCCTGTTCGCCCTGATCGACGCCGGCGACGAGGCCGCCCTGCGCGAGGAGCTCGAGCGCCGTCCCGAGCTCGCGGGCGAGCGGAACGCAGACGGCCTGTCGCCCGTCCTGTACGCGCTCTCCCACGGCCGCTCGGAGCTCGTCGACCCGATCCTCGACGCGAACCCTCCGCTGGACGTCTTCGACGCGGCGGCGGTCGGCCGCACCCGCGGCCTGGAGGAGCTGCTCGAGGCCGAGCCCGGGCTCGTCCGCGCCCGGTCGGGGGACGGCTCGACGGCGCTGCACCTCGCGGCGCGGTTCGACCAGAAGGGTGCGGTCGAGCTCCTGCTCGAGAACGGGGCAGAAGCCTCGGCGCGCGACGGCGAGGGGCGAACGCCCGCGGAGGTCGCAGGCGAGGAGACGCGAGAGCTCCTCGCTCGAGACTAGGCGGAGTCGTCCAGCGTCAGCTGGCGGTAGTCGGAGAGGCCCGAGACGCCGACGCCGACGAGCCTGAGCGCGCCGGGCCGGTCGCGCAGGCCGCGATCGAGCAGGGCGCAGGCGAGGTCGCCGATCCGCTCCGGATCGTCGACGCCGACGTCGAGGCTGGTCGAGCGGCTGCGGATCGAGAAGTCGCCGTAGCGGAGCTTCGCCGTGACCGTGCGCGCGGAGAGACCGTCGCGGCGGAGATGCGCCCCGAGCCGATCGGCCATCCGGCGCAGCTCTCCGTGCAGCAGCTCGCGGTCGTGCAGGTCGCGCTCGAAGGTCTCCTCGACCGAGATCGAGATCCGCTCGGCGGTCTCCTCGAGGCCGCGCGGGTCGATGCCCTTGGCGCGGTCGCGCAGCATCCGTCCGACCTGGCCGGGCAGGAGGGCGCGGAGGTCGAGGTCGCTGAGCGCGGCGAGGCTGCCGACGGTGGTCACACCGGCCGCGGCGAGCCGCTGCTCCGCGCGGGGGCCGACGCCTGGCAGCGCGCGCACCGGGAAAGGCGCGAGAAACGCAGCCTCGCTGCCCGCAGGCACGACCGTGATCCCGCCCGGCTTGCGGCGGTCGGACGCGACCTTCGCGACCACCTTCGTCGGCGCGACGCCGAGGGAGCACGAGAGGCTCGTGGCGCCGCGCACCGACGTCTGCACCGCCTCGGCGACCGCCCTCGCCCGGGTGTAGTCGGCGGCGAGCCCGGCGAAGTCGAGATAGCCCTCGTCGAGCCCCGTCCGCTCGGCGCGGGGGACGACCTCGCGCACCGCCGTCCAGACGGCCTGCGAGTACTCGCGATAGAGCGGGTGCCTGCGGCCGCACGAAGACGGCCTGCGGGCAGCGCCGCAGCGCCTCGGCGCAGCTCATCGCCGAGCGGATCCCGAACTTCCGCGCGACGTAGTTCGCGGTCGAGACGACGCCGCGCCCGCGCGGGTCGCCGCCGACGACGAGTGGCTGCCGCCGGAGCTCCGGCTGCTCGAGCTCCTCGACGGCCGCGAAGAACGCGTCGAGGTCGAGATGTCCGAGAATCGCCATCATTCCCATCATGCTCGACGCCCCGGCGCTCCCACCGCCCGCGATCGTCGCGCCCGCTCCGCGCGAGGTCTCCTTCGGCCTCGTCGCCGGCCGCGCGCCGCTCGGGACGCGGCGGATCATCGTCCACGTCGGCCGGTACGTGGCCGCCGAGGAGCAGCTGCGCGGCCGCTCGTTCTCGGTCAACGTGCGGCTGACGGGCGGTCCGATCGACATCCGCGTCACCGCCGTCGACGGGCGCGGCCGGCGCTCGTCGCGGACGGTCGAGCAGGTCTTCGGTCTTCCGGACGGCTCCGAGCCGCGCGAGCGGGCGCCGCGGCTCGATCCGGTGCTCCAGCGGAGCCTGCGGACGATCGTCAGGCGTCAGGGCGGCACGAGCGGCGTCTACGTGCAGGACCTGCGGACGGGCCACGGCGCGTCGTGGAACGCGGGCGCCCGCTTTCCCGCCGCGTCGACGCTGAAGCTCGCGATCGCCGTCACGGTCCTGCGCTCGCTCGAGCGGAAGCCGGAGTCGTTCACGCAGGTCTCACGGCTGCTCGGGAAGATGATCGTCAACTCCGACAACGACGCTGCGAACGCGCTCGAGATCTGGCTCGCCGGCTCGACGTCGGGCGGCTCGGACCGGGTGAACGCGACGATGCGGGCGCTCGGTCTCGACGACACGCTCATGTACGGGGGCTACGAGAGCTCGCGCCGCCCCGCGGCCGCGAGCGCGACGATTCCGATCCGGGTCGAGAGCCAGCCCGTCATTCGGCGTCGGCAAGTACACGACTGCAGCCGATCTGGCGCGGCTCTCGCGCGCCGTCTACCTCGCCGCAGCCGGGACGCGGGCCGCTGCTCCGGCTCGGCGTGAACGGCTCGGAGGCGCGCTACCTGCTCTGGCTGCTCGCGCAGGTGACCGACCGTGGCAAGCTGGACCGCTTCTTCGGCACGAGCCCGGTCGTACTACACAAGGCGGGCTGGCTCCCGAACGCCCGTCACGACAACGGGATCGTCGTCTACGAGGGCGGCGTCTTCGTCGCGGCGGTGATGACGTGGCACGTCCGCGAGGCGGACGCGCTCGCCGGCCGCGTCGCACTGAGCGCGTTCGCGCGCTTCGCCGGCTAGGCGGCTTGTTAGTCGACGGTGGTCGCGCGCACGTCGGCGTCGTTCAGCGCGCCGAGCGCCCAGAGCCGTTCGAGGGCGTCGACCGCCTCGGGTGCGAACTGCTTGCCGCGCTCCCGCTTGCACTCCGCGACGGCGTCGCCGAGCTTGCGGGCGTCGTCGTAGACGCGCGAGGACGTCATCGCGTCCCACGCCTCGGCAAGCGCGAGCAGGCGCGCACCGGCCGGAATCGCCTCGCCGGCGACGCCGTTCGGGTAGCCGGCGCCGTCCCAGCGCTCGTGGTGGTGGCGGATCCAGGCGAGCTGCTCTTCGTCGAGCGCGTTGACGGCGAGCTCGGCACCCGTGTCCGGGTGGTTGCGGATCTGGCTCAGCTCCTCGGCGGAGAGGGGGCCCGGCTTGCGCAGGACGTCCTCGTCGACGCCGAGCTTGCCGACGTCGTGGAGCAGCGCCGCCTGGCCGAGCCGGATCGCGTGCTCGGGGGCCCAGCCGCTCGAGAGGGCGAGCTTCTCGGAGAGACGCGCGACCCGCTCGGAGTGGCCCTCGGTCCCGGGATCCTCGGCGTCGAGCTCGCGGGCGAGCGCGCGGAGGCGGGCGAGGCCGCCGTCGTCCACCGCCGCCTGGTCGCCGGTGCCCGGCGTCTCCAGCTCGCGGCTCCAGCGGAAGGTGACGTCGCCGCCGCCGCTCTTGGCGTGCGCGAGCGCGACCTCGGCGAATGCGAGCAGCTCGTCCGCGCCGGCGACGTCCTCGAGGTCGCAGACCCCCGCGGAGGCGGTGACGACGCCGACGCCTTCGATCGGCGCTGCGGCGAGTGCCCGCCGGGCACGCTCGGCTGCGATCCAGCCGTTCAGGCCCTCGGTCTCGGGGAGGATCCAGCCGAAGTGGTCGGCCGAGAGCCGCGAGACCAGCTCGCCGTTGCGGACCGTCGCGGCCAGCCTGCGGCCCACCTCGGCGAGCACGCGGTCGCCGGCGAGGCGGCCGTGCTCGGCGTTGATCGCGCGGAAGCCGTCGACGTTCACGAGCACGAGCGAGAGCGACCGCTCGTGCCGGGCGGCGCGGCGGGCCTCGGCGCGGAGCTGCTCGTGGAAGGCACGGTGGTCGGGCAGGTTGGTCAGCGGGTCGCGCGTCGCGAGCGCGCCGAGCTGCGCGCTGGCGTCGGCGAAGGCGATTGCGGGCTGTGCGGCGAGCGCGAGCTCGGCCGAGCCGGGCTGCGCTCGCGCCCTCGGCGACGATCGCGCCCCAGAGCCGCGCTCCGACCCGGATCGGCGCAGCGCCGGTCACGGCCTCGCCGCCGTCGAAGACCGTGGCCGCGGCGTCGTCGCCCGAGAGCGGGACCGTCGTGCCGGGCACCAGCGTGGCCGAGCCGCGCGGCTCGAAGGCGCCGACGATCGTGCCGAAGCCGGCCGTCTCGAAGCGGACGACGGCGACGGCGGCGACGCCGAGATCGTGCGCGACCTCCTCGGCGACGACGGAGAAGAGCTCGACCGGGTCGGGCTCGACCGCGACGGCGTCCTGGATCCGCTGCTCGGCCGAGCGTCCGAGGCCTGTGCCGTGGAGGATGACGACGACTCCTGTGATCGAGCCGAGCTCGTCGCGACGGGTGATCTTCCGGCCCTCGAGGTCGAGATAGCTGCCGTTCCGGTGCAGATAGCGCTGCGACCCGGTCTGCGAGAGCAGAGTCGTCGGGGTGCACGAGCGCGAAGACGTCGCTGCCGACGAGCTGCTCGGGCGCGTAGCCCAGCAGCCGGTGCACGGCGCTCGAGCAGGAGACGATGATCCCCTCCCCGTCGAGCTCGAGCACCAGCGCGTCGGCGGCGTCGGCGACCAGGCGGCGCGCGTGCAGTTCCTCGTCGGCCGAGGCCTCGGCGCGGGCATGCGCGAGGCGCTCCTCCGCGAGCGCCAGCTCGAGCTCGAACTCCGCCTGCGCGCGGCGGCGAAGCCGGAGGGCGAAGCCGAGGACGAGGAGGAAGACGGTCGCGCCGGCGATGGCGGCGCCTGCGGGGACGAGCGGCGAAGGCGGCCGTCGGGGCGAGAGCGACCCGCCAGGTGCGGCCGCCGACGCTCGCGCGGGCGACCGCAGTCCCGCCGGGGCCGTGCGAGAGGACGGCGGGGCCGTCGGTGACGCGGACGTCGAGACCAGCCGGCAGGCCGCCGAACGCGGCGTCGGCGAGCTCGTTCGCCGAGAGCGCGCCGACGACGACGCCGAGGAGCGCGTCGCGGCGCTGCGCCGGCGTCTCGAGCGGGAGGTCGCGCGCGAAGACGGGGACGAAGGCGAAGGTGCCGAGGCCTGCCGTTCCGCTCGAGCCGCACGGGGGCGGAGAGGCGGGGGACGACCGGTGGTGCGCGCGAGTCGCAGCGCCTCACCGAGCGAGGGGTCGGAGCCGAGGTCGAGCACGTTCGGCGAGTCGCCCGCCGGCTCCTGCCGGAGGAGCGGGTAGGTGAAGCGGGCTCGGGCGGAGCGCCGATCCGGACCTGCTCGCCCGACTCGAGGGCGCCGCGCTCGGCTGCGGAGACGCGGGGAGCCCAGCCGACGGCGACGATCTCCGGCCGTGCGAGCGGCACGCGGGCGTGGGTCGCGAAGGCCTCCGCGTCGACCGATCCGGACGCGTCGTACGCGGCACGCACACCCTGCAGGGCGAGGACGGCCGCGTCGGAGCGCTCCTCGAGCCCGGCCGCGGCGGTCTGCGCCCGCTCCGCCGCCTCGCTGCGCACGTCGTCCTGCTCCAGGCGCCAGAGCGTCAGCGTCGCGAGCACGGTCGCGACCGCGCAGAGGGCGAGGGCGAGCGGAAGGCGGTAGCGAACCGGCATCTGGCCGGGTGTTCGGCCTCTGCGGGCGGCGACTTTAGTACGGGTTCGGTACCGAGACCCAGAGCACGCGGAGCGAGTCCGTGTCGGAGGCGTTCCGCCACGTGTGGGGCTTCGAGAGCGGGTACGTGAGCGCGTCGCCCTGCTCGAGCACGTGCGTCTCGTCGCCGACCTGGATCTCGAGCGAGCCCTCGAGCACGTAGACGAACTCCATCTCGCCCGGCAGCGAGTAGAGCTCGTCGCCCGCGCCGGCTCCGGGAGCGACCTCGGACTCGATCGCCTGGAAGCGCTCCTCGTCGCGCGAGGAGAGCAGGTGGTTCTCGGTCGGGAAGTAGGAGTCGACCTTGGGACGCTCGTTGCCGGCGCACGAGCGCCGGTGCCGGCTCGCGCTCGAAGATGTGGGAGAGCCGGACGCCCAGCGCGTCGCAGATCCGCGCGATCGAGGAGAGCGACGGCGCTGTTCGATCGCGCTCGAGCTGGCTGATGAAGCCCTTGGTCAGCCCCGTCGCGGCGGCGAGCTGCTCGATCGTCAGCCCGCGCTCGCGCCGGAGCGAGCGGACTCGCGCCCCGACCTTCGGGGTGTCGTTGCGCGCAGCCAGCGGGGTTGCTCTCGGCATGAGCCGATCATACGCAGGTTTAGTCCAGGGGCAACTGGGACTTGGGCCGGGGAATACAACTATCGTTTTCTGTAGTTGGTACTGGTATGGAAACCAGTGCAAGGAGTGATGGCTTGAGCACGATGCTGCTCGTACCGCTGGAGGACCTCGTCGTCTTCCCGAACATGAACGTGACCCTGACCGTGGACGTCGGGACGGAGGAGCAGGTCCTGCTCGTCCCGCGCCACGAGAACGACTACGCGAGCGTCGGCGTCGTCGCCGAGGTGACCGACCGCGTCCGGCTGCCCGGCGGCGGCCGCGCCGTCGCGCTGAACGGCCTGCACCGCGGTGTCGCGGGCGCCGCCGACGACCGATGCGCAGGGAACCCTGCGCGTCGAGGTCGAGGAGCGGCCCGATCCGGAGGAGTCGGACGCGCGCATGCGCGAGCTCGAGACCGAGTACCGCGCCGTCGTCGAGGAGATCCTCGAGCTGCGCGGCGACGACGGCCGCATCTCCGCGTTCGTCCGCTCGATCACCGAGCCGGGCGCGCTCGCCGACACCGCCGGCTACTCGCCCGACCTCAGCTTCGCGCAGAAGGTCGAGCTGCTCGAGACGCTCGACGTGCGCGAGCGGCTCGAGCTGGCGACCGCGCTTCCAGCGGGAGCGCCTCGCCGAGATGCAGGTGCGCCGCCGCATCCGCGAGGACGTCGAGGAAGGCGCTGCGAAGCAGCAGCGCGAGTACATCCTCCGCCGCCAGATGGAGTCGATCCGGAAGGAGCTCGGCGAGGACGACGCGTCCGTCGTCGACGAGTACCGGCGCAAGCTCGAGGAGGCCGAGCTGCCCGAGGAGGTCCGCGAGCAGGCCGAGCGCGAGCTCTCCCGGCTTCGAGCGGCAGGGCGAGAGCTCGCCCGAGGCGTCGATGATCCGCAACTACCTCGACTGGCTCTTCGCCGTGCCGTGGGGGAAGCGCTCCGAGGAGCGGCTCGACCCCGGCCACACGCGCGAGGTGCTCGACACCGATCACGCCGGGCTCGAGGACGTGAAGGACCGGATCGTCGAGTACATCGCCGTCCGGAAGCTGCGCGAGGAGCGCGGCATCGAGCCGGACAAGCGGTCGGGCGCGATCCTCACCCTCGTCGGCCCGCCCGGGCACCGGCAAGACCTCGATCGGCGAGTCGATCGCCCGTGCGCTCGGACGCGAGTTCGTCCGCATGTCGCTCGGCGGCGTCCGCGACGAGGCCGAGATCCGCGGTCATCGACGCACGTACATCGGCGCGCTGCCGGGCCGGCTCGTGCGGGCGCTGCGCGACGCCGGGACGATGAACCCGGTGATCCTGCTGGACGAGGTCGACAAGGTCGGCGCCGACTGGCGCGGCGACCCGTCGTCCGCGCTGCTCGAGGTGCTCGATCCGGCGCAGAACCACTCGTTCCGCGACCACTACCTCGACGTCGAGCTCGATCTCTCCGAGGTCGTCTTCATCGCCACCGCCAACATCGCCGACTCGATCCCCGGGCCGCTGCTCGACCGGATGGAGGTGATCCGGTTCGACGGCTACACGACCGACGAGAAGGTCGCGATCGCCCGCGGCTACCTGTGGCCGCGGCAGCGCGAGCGGAACGGGCTCCGCGAGGACGAGGTCACCTGCTCGGACGACGTGCTCGAGACCGTCATCTCCGAGTACACGCGGGAGGCCGGCGTACGGCAGCTCGAGCGCGAGCTCGGGAAGCTGCTGCGCAAGACCGCGACCGAGGATCGCGTCCGGGAAGGTCGAGGCGCCGGTCGAGCTGACGCTCGAGTCGGTCCGCGACGCGCTCGGACGCCAGAAGTTCTACCGCGAGGCGGCGGAGCGGACGGCCGTCCCCGGCGTCGCCACCGGCCTCGCCGTCACCGGCACCGGCGGCGACGTCCTCTTCGTCGAGGCGACGTCGGCGAAGGGCGACAAGCTCGTCCTCACCGGCCAGCTCGGCGACGTGATGAAGGAGTCGGCGCAGATCGCGCTCTCCGCCCTGCGTCCGAAGGCGGCCGAGCTCGGCGTCGACGAGTAGGCGTTCGAGCGTGCCTTCCACGTCCACGTGCCCGCGGGCGCGATCCCGAAGGACGGGCCGAGCGCGGGGATCACGATGGCGACCGCGCTCGCGTCGCTGCTCTCCGGCCGGCCCGTGAAGCACACGGTCGGGATGACCGGCGAGGTGACGCTGCAGGGCCGCGTGCTCCCGATCGGCGGGCTGAAGCAGAAGGTGCTCGCCGCGCACGCGGCCGGGCTCACCGACGTGATCCTGCCGGAGCGGAACCGGCACGACCTCGACGACGTGCCCGCGCACGTCCGCGAGCGAGATGACGTTCCATCCGGTGATGACGCTCGACGAGGTGCTGGAGCTGGCGCTCGAGCCGGCCACCCAGCTCCATGCGGTGTAGGAGCTGCCGTCCCGTTCCCGAGGAGGTCCGCCGGGCGGCGGGCCTCCTCGAGCGACGCTGGGTCGTCTCGGTGCTCTGGGCCTCGTACGAGGGCGCGACCCGCTTCAACGAGTTCAAGCAGGCGGTCGGGGCGATCCCGCCCGGAACGCTCGCCCAGCGGCTCGTCGAGCTGGAGGAGGCCGGGGTGCTCGAGCGGCTCGTGATCGACGCGCGGCCGCCGCGGGTCGAGTACCGGTTGACGGAGGAGGGACGGCGGCTCAAGCTCGTCGTCGATGCCGTCGCCGCGTTCGCAGGCCGCTGATCCGAAGCTTGTGTTACAGGATCACAAGCTCGTTCTCACCGCGTTCGCGGCCCTGATCTGGCTCGTTCTGGCGCTTCCCGGCGCGGCGAGAGCCGAGCGCGAGCTTGTGTTACAGGAACACAAAGTCCCCGCGGCGGCCGTGCTGCTCGCCCGGCACGCGCCCGTCGTCGTCCTGCATCCGGACGAGCGGTCGGCGCCCACGAGCGTCGAGAGCTTCATCGCCGACGCCGCGCTCGTCGGCGGGCGCTACGACGTCCGCGCCTGCTCGGCCCGCGACGGGGTCGCGGCGCTGCAGTGCTACGACGACGCCGACGAGCCCGCGCCGCCCGTCGTCTACGGCGCCGTCTTCCGCGCGAGCGGGAAGACCGCGCTCCAGTACTGGCTCTTCCACGCCTTCGACATCTGGAGCCCGTTCGTGCCGCAGAGCCCCGACTACTGGAAGTCGCACGAGGGCGACTGGGAGGTTGTGACGGTGCTGCTCGACGCGGCCCTCCGCCCCGTCGAGGTCGGCGCCAGCCGCCACTGCGGCGGAGCGAGACGTGCGTGGAAGAGGGTCGAGCGGCGCGGAGCGCATCCGCTCGTGTACTCGGCGCTCGGCTCGCACGCGCTCTACTTCGGGCCTGGCCGCTACGCGCAGGCGAAGCGCTGTTGGCCGAAGGAGGCGCTCCTCGTCTTCGACGCGTACAAGGTGGCGGTGGTCGACCACGCCGCCGGGGGCCGCGTCGTGTCGCCCCGCGTCGTCCCCGTCACGGCGAGGGCTCCCGCCTGGATGCGCTTCGGCGGCACCTTCGGCGAGAGCCAGTTCCTGCACTTCCCCCAGGCGACCTTCCAGCAGGGCGCCGGCCCGCGCGGCCCCGCGTTCCACGACCTCTGGAAGAGGCCGTTCGCGGTGCCGCGCGGGTGGCCGGCGGGTTAGAGCGCCAGCGCGGGCTGGGACTCGGACTCGGAGCCGTCGTACTCCGGCTTGAAGCCGAGCAGGCGGCCGGCGGGCGCGCCCATGGCGAGGCCGAGCTTCTGCATCCAGGCCGGCGGGAACGGGAGGCGCACGTCGTCGAAGTGCGCGTTCGCGATCACCGCGAGGCGGAGCGGGTTCGGCATGCCCTTCCTGTTCGTCTTGCCGTCGTTGGCGAGCGCGAACATCGTCTCGAGCAGCCGCTCGAACTGGAGCGCGGGCCGCACCTCGGTGACGAAGACCGCCTCGGTCTCGCCGGCGTTCCAGAACTTGTGCGAGCGCCCGGCCGGCACGACGACGGTCTCGCCCGGGCCGGCGACGATCTCCTCGCCGTCGACCTTGAAGGCGACCGTGCCCTGCTCGATCTCGAACCGCTCGCTCTGGTACGGGTGGACGTGCGCAGCCGCGACGAAGCCGTTCGGCTGGACGGTGCACTCGACGAGGACGTACTCGCCGCCGGTCTCCTGCGAGGTCTCCAGGAAGAGCAGGCGCTCACCGGTGACGGGGTTCTCGATCACATCTCCCTTGCGAATCATCTCAGTCCCTTTCGGCTCGATTTGCAGCGACTTCCCTTGCACAGGAGTCTCCGCCAGCGGCCGCTTCGCGTCGTCGGCCCGGGAAACGATTCGCGCTGACCGGGAGGACGATCTCGCGGGAGGCGGTATCACTCTCGAGGACGACCTCCTGTCATCCGGAACGAGAAAGGGCGGCCCGCAAGCCGCCCCTCTCTCCCGCCGCAGTGCCCCCGACCTACTCGTACTGGAGCGCGTTGAGCACGTTCAGCCGCGAGGCGCGCCGGGCGGGCGCGATCGCCGCGAGTACCCCCGCCAGGATGGCCACGACCGTGAAGACCACGAGCGTCCCGATCGGCAGCGAGAACGAGACGCCGTACTTCGAGAGCGACTGCGTCACGAGCGCCGCCAGGCCGACGCCGAGCGGCAACCCGAGCGCGGCTCCGATCAGCGCCGTGATCACGCTCTCCTGCCGGATCATCCGACGGGCCTGCCGCCGCGTCATCCCGACCGCGCGCAGCATCCCGAGCTCCCGGGTCCGCTCGAAGACGGCGAGCACGAGCGTGTTCACCATCCCGAAGAGCGAAACGATCACCGACAGCGCCAGCAGGACGTAGAAGAGGTTCATCACGTCGGTAAGCCAGGCCGTCCACGACGCGATGAACTCGTCGCCCGTCTGCAGCTTCGCGTCCGGGAACGCGGCGAGCGCCTGCTCGAGGCCGCCCGTCGAGTCGGCCTCGACGAGGGTGAGCATGTCGCCCGGCCGCGGGAAGTTCGCGTCGAAGGTCTCCTGCGAGAGGACGATGTTCCCGAGCAGCTGGTCCAGGTCGCCGTGCTTCCTGTAGACGCCGCGGACCGTCGCCGAGACCTCCTTGCCCGCGGGCGTCAGGAAGAAGAGGTCGTCGCCGACGTGCCCGTCGCCCTCGCGGACGATCGCGCCGCCGTCGGCGAGCGCCGCCAGCGAGGTGTCGGAGCCCTCGGTCCACTCGAAGTTGTACGCCCGCCCGATCGTGGCCGGGTCGACGCCGCTGACGGCCTTCTCGCCGTCGCCGACGAGCTGCGCCTGGTCGCCGCGGATCGACGAGCTGAGCGTCACCCCGGCTGCCTTCGAGGCCGCCTCGCCGGCACCGATCGGCACCGTGTCCCAGCCGCTCTGCGACGTGATCACGTGGCTCGTTCCGAGCTGCTTGCGCAGCGCGGTCTCGTCGCTCGCCAGCAGGCCCTTGCCGAAGACGGCGACGAAGGAGACGAGCGTCAGGCCGATCATCAGCGCCGCCGCGGTCGAGGCGGTGCGGCCGGGGTTCCGGACCGCGTTCTCCTGCGCCAGCCGTCCCGCCGCGCCGCCCAGGCGCGCGGCCGGGAGGCCGACGACGTGGGCGAGCGGGCGGACGAGGCGCGGAGCGATCACCGCGAGCCCGATGAAGATGCCGAACGCGCCGCCGCCGATTCCGAGCGCCCGGACGCCGCCCGAGACGTCGGAGCCGAGCGTGCCGTAGACGAGGCCGAAGGCCGACAGCGCAGACACGACGAGCCCGAACGCGAGCGTCTTCCGGGACTGCCGTTTGACCGCCATGCCGCCCTCCCGCACCGCCGAGATCGGCGCGATCCGGGTCGCCCGCACGGCGGGCCAGACCGAGGCGAACAGTGTCACCAGGGTGCCGGTCAGCATCGCCACGACCGCCGTCCGCCACTGGAAGACCATGTCGGCCTGCGGCAGCTCGAGGTCGAGCGACGCGAAGAGCCTGGTCAGCCCCTTCGCGAGCAGGACGCCGAGCCCGAGCCCGACCGCCGAGGCGACGATCCCGAGAATCGTGCCCTCGAGGATCACCGAGCGGAGCACCTGCCGTCGCGAGGCGCCCAGCGTCCGCAGCGTCGCCAGCTCCTTCGTCCGCTGCGCAACCGTGATCGAGAGGGTGTTGAAGATGACGAACGCGCCCACGAACAGCGCGATCCCGCCGAACGCAAGCAGGAAGTAGCGGATGAACGTGACGAACTCGCCGACGCCCTCGCCGTCCTCGGCCGCCTGCTCCTCGCCCGTGCGGACCTCGGTCGAGTCGGGGAGCGAGGCAGAGAGCGCGTCGATCAGCTCCGACTGGCCGACGCCCTCGCGGGCGCCGACGGCGATCGCGTCGAAGCCGTCCTTGTCCAGCACCTCGCGCGCGGTCGCGACGTCGAAGAGCGCGATCGTGGCGCCGCCGAGGCTGTCGACGTCGCCGAAGCGGGCGATGCCGACGAGCTCGAACGAGCGCACCGGGCCCTCGCCGGCGACCTTGACCCTTTCGCCGACCCGGAAGCCCTGCTCGTCGGCCGTGTTCAGGTCGACGACGACCTGATTGGGGCCGGAGGCCCAGTCGCCCTCGACCAGCTCGAACGGGTTGAAACGCTCGTCGCCGGGGTCGACGCCGAGGCCGAAGGTCG
This sequence comes from uncultured Gaiellaceae bacterium, assembly GCA_963827015.1. Classification (GTDB taxonomy): domain Bacteria; phylum Actinomycetota; class Thermoleophilia; order Gaiellales; family Gaiellaceae; genus Gaiellasilicea. Next base: position 76,172 of record CAWGZI010000006.1, read on the forward strand.
GGTTGTTGCCCTGGATCGCCTCGCCCTCGCGGTCGAGGATCTTCGCCTGGTTGGCGTCGCCCGACATGTCGAGGATCGTCCCGGCGGCCGCCTCGACCTCGGGGAGCGCCCGCACCTGGGTGAGCAGCTTGGCAGGCACCTGCGCCTTGCCGGTCTGCGACCACTCGACGAGCTTCTTCCCGGAGACGACGGCGTCCGTCTGCTCGTACGAGCTCGAGAAGATCGAGTCGAACGCCTTGTCGATCGTGTCGGTGAGGACGAGCGTGCCGCTCACCATCGCGACGCCGAGGACGATCGCGATCGCCGTCAGCGTCGAGCGGAGCTTGCGCGCGAGCAGGCCGCGGATCGCGACGCGCTTCATCGAGCCGCCACCTCGCTGAGGACGTCGAGGATCTCAGCCTGCGAGGAGCGCGGGAGCTCCTTGACGATGACGCCGTCCGCGAGGAAGAGGATCCGGTCGGCGATCGTCGCCGCGTGCGGGTCGTGCGTGACCATCACGGTCGTCTGGCCGTAGGTGTCGACGGCGCCGCGCAGCAGCCCGAGGATCTCCGAGGACGTCTGCGAGTCGAGATTGCCCGTCGGCTCGTCGGCGAAGAGCACCGTCGGCTTCGAGACGAGCGCGCGCGCCACGGCGACGCGCTGCTGCTGGCCGCCGGAGAGCTCGGACGGCCGGTGCTTACGCCGGTTCGCGAGACCGGTCGCGTCGAGCAGCTCGGCCATCCACGCCGCGTCGGGCTTCTCGCCGGCGATCGAGAGCGGCAGGAGGACGTTCTCCTCCGCCGTCAGCATCGGCAGCAGGTTGAAGAACTGGAAGACGAAGCCGATGTGGCGCCGCCGCAGCTTGGTCAGGTCGTTGTCCTTCAGGGTCGTCAGCTCGACGCCGTCGATCTGGACGCTGCCGGCGCTCGGCTTGTCGAGCCCGGCGAGGATGTGCATCAGCGTCGACTTGCCCGAGCCCGACGGGCCCATGACCGCGGTCAGGTGGCCGCGCGGGATCGCCAGCGAGACGCCTCGGAGGGCGTCGACGGCCGTGTCGCCGGCGCCGTAGCGGCGGCTGAGGTCGCGGGCGACGACGACGCCGGCCGCGTTGGTCTCGTGATCGGTGTGCGCGAGCGCGAGTGCTGCTTCCATGTCGCGTGACGTCTCCTTCGAGTCGGGTCCGAATCTGTCAGCGAGTGTCGCCCCGACGGCAGGCGCCGAGCATCGGCCGCGCCGCTCATTCCGGGTCGTCCGTCAGGATGATTTCGACGTCGTCACAGCGAACGATGGTGCAGACCGTGAACCTCAAGTACCGTCTCTTCGTGACCCCACGCGCCCTCGTTCTGGCCCGGGAATATGTCTTCGAGGCGCTTGCGCTCGCGGCCGTGGTCCTGACCCAGAGCGACGTCTGGACGAACCTGGACGAGAACCGCTTCCGGCTGGCGGCGATCGCGCTCTTCACCGCCGGCTCGCTCCTCTTCAGGCGGCGGGCGCCGTTCGCAGCGCCGCTCGCCGTGGCCGCCGGCGCCTTCGCCTTCACGCTGCTCGACGCCGATGCCGCGTACGAGACCGACACGATGTTCGCCGTCCTGATCCTCGCGGCCTGGGCCGCAGGGTCGCTGCTCGAAGCCCGCCAGGCCGTGTTCGCGCTCGGCGCGCTGCTCGTGGCGAGCTGGATCGTCTTCCTCCGCGCCTCGGGCGTCCCGGAGACCGAGCTGATCTGGGTCAGCATCCCGATCTGCGGGACGTTCCTGATCGCGGCCGCCTCGGCGCGCCATTCCGAGCGGGCGCGCCGCGCGGAGGAGCGGGCGCGGCTGATGGAAGCCGAGGCGCGGCAGGCGGTCGAGGACGAGCGCGGCCGGATCACCCGCGAGCTGCACGACGTGCTGGCCCACTCGGTCAGCGTGATGACCGTGCAGGCGAGCGCCGTCCGCCGCCTGCTGACGCCGGAGCAGGAGCGCGAGCGGGAGGCGCTGATGACGGTCGAGGAGACGGGGCGTCAGGCACTCGCGGAGATGCGGCGGCTGCTCGGGATCATGCGCACCGACTCCGAGCGTCCCGCGCTCGCGCCGCAGCCGGGCATCGGGACGCTGCCCGAGCTGGTCGAGCAGGTCCGCCAGTCCGGGCTTCCGGTCGAGTTGACGGTCGAGGGCACGCCGGTCAAGCTCCCCGCCGGCGTCGACCTGTCCGCCTATCGCATCGTGCAGGAAGCGCTCACGAACACGCTCAAGCACGCAGGGCCTGCGCACGCGTGGGTCGCCGTCCGCTACGCGGGCGAGGATGTCGAGATCGAAGTGGCGAACGACGGGTCGAGCGAGAACGACGGCGACGGGACCGGGCACGGCCTCGTCGGCATGCGCGAGCGCGTCGCCCTCTGCGGGGGCGAGCTCGAGTCCGGCCCGCGGCCGGGCGGCGGCTTCAAGATCTCCGCCCGCCTGCCGGTCGCCGGAGGAGCCGCATGAGTGTTCGCGTCATGATCGTCGACGATCAGGCGCTGGTGCGCGCCGGGTTCAGGATGATCCTCGAGTCCGAGCCGGAGATCGAGATCGTCGGCGAGGCCGAGGACGGCCTGCAGGCGGTCGAGGAGGCGCGCGAGCTGAAGCCGGACGTCGTGCTGATGGACATCCGGATGCCGAACCTCGACGGCCTCGAGGCGACGCGCCGCATCCTCGACACGCCGGGTGACGCGCCTCGGATCCTGATGCTGACGACGTTCGACCTCGACGAGTACGTCTACGAGGCGCTGCGGGCGGGTGCGAGCGGATTCATGCTCAAGGACACGCCGCCGGAGCAGCTGGTCGCGGCGATCCACGTCGTCTCCTCCGGCGACGCGCTCCTCTCGCCGGCGATCACGAAGCGCGTGATCGAGGAGTTCATCCGGCGGCCGCCGAGCACGATCGCGACGGCGCCGTCCCCGAAGGTGGCCGACCTGACCGCGCGCGAGCTCGAGGTTCTCGGCTTCATGGCGCGCGGGCTCTCGAACGCCGAGATCGCGAAGGATCTGTTCGTCAGCGAGACGACGGTCAAGACCCACGTCGCGCGGATCCTGATGAAGCTCGGGCTGCGTGACCGCGTCCAGGCGGTCGTCTTCGCCTACGAGACCGGGATCGTCCAGCCGGGGGCGGCCGAAGCCGTCTAGACCGGCGGCGCCGCGATCCGCGCGGACGCCTCGTCCCAGCTGCGCACCACCGGCAGCAGCGCGCCGAGGCCCGTGATCTCGAAGAGCCGGTGCACCTCCGGCGCCGCGTCGTCGGGGAGGAGCAGCAGCAGCGGCCGCTCGCGCTTCTCGCAGTCGGCGAGACCTTCGAGCAGGATCCCGACGATCGTCGAGTCGATGAACGTCGCCTGCGTCAGATCGACGACGAGCGGAGCCTCCGAGCCCAGCGCCGTGGCCAGGTCGGAGCGGACTCTCGGCGCGATGTACGCGTCGGACTCACCGTGCAGCGCGATCACGCTGAAGCCGGAGTCGGAGCCGCTCATAGGCTCAGCATTGCGCGATTTCCCGATTTCAAACCGAGAAAGCTGGACAGATCTTGGAGCGCGAAACCTGGCCGGATCGGGCGTGGCGGATCCGGCGCGAATTCTCGTACTCTCTGCCTGTGTCGATTCTCGTCGAGATCGCCGAGAAAGCCGACGTCCCGGTCGAGGGCGTCATCCGCGTGCTCGACGCGCGAGCCCGTCAGCGACGCGGTCATGGAGCGTGTCCTCGGCGTCCTCGACGACCTGACGCCGGAGCAGACTCGCGCCGTGCAGCGCTTCGCGCTGGCGGCGCTCCACGACGTCCTGCCGCGCCCGTTGGGCGCCGAGCCGGAGGAGGTCAACCCGGGCCAGCTGGCCCTCCCCGCTGCTCCGGAGGGAGCCGCTGAGCAGCTACCCGCCCAGTCCCCCTCGGACGCCGCTCTCGTTCAGCTGAGCGGTGTCCTGAGCGAGCTGGCCGAGGCGGTCCGAGACCTGCGCCGGGAGACGGACGAGGAGCGGCGCGAGCGGGTCGACGACCTCGCCGTCCTGATCGACCTGATCACCACGGGCTGGCAGGGGCTCGACGCGCGGCTGGGCCGGATCGAGAAGCAGATCAGCCGGCTCGACGCGGCGCGCCGCCAGGCCGCCGTGCCGATGCCAGCGCTTGCGACACCGGTGCCACCCGCGCCGGCGGCCGACATGCCGTTCGAAGGCGCGCCGCCGCCCGCCGAGCCGCCGCCCGCCGAGGCCGACGAGGATCGACGCAGCCGGCTGCCGCTCGCCGCGGCGCTGACGCTCGCCGGTGCGGTGATCGGCACGTTCGCGGTGCTCCAGCTCGACTCGGGCGGCGCCGACGTGGCCGACCTCGTGTCGGCGCGCGACGAGCCGGCGCAGACGAGCCAGGGCAACAGCTCGACGACCGGCTCCGGCCCGGGGGCGTCGTCGACCGGCTCCGCGACGACGACCGAAGCCTCGACGACGCGGACGCGGCCGCCGGCAGCGCGCCAGCCTGCGCCGACGACGTCATCCGTCCTCGGCACGACGGTCGGCAAGACGCAGCCGAACGCCAAGCCCGGGCCGCCGGCCGCTCCGCCGACGACGAAGACGACGACCGCGGCGAAGCCGCCGAGCACGAGCCTGCCCAGCACGAGCCCGCCGAGCACCAGCCCGCCGAGCACCTCGAGCTTCAAGCCGACGCGGAACTGGGCCTGGGCGCCGGTGCCGGACGCCGACTACTACAGCGTCGAGTTCACCCGCGGCGGCCGGAGCTTCTACCGGGCGACGCCGACCGAGCCGCGGTTGACGCTGCCGGGGACGCTCGAGTTCACGCCCGGCACCTACCGCTGGATCGTCCGCGCCGGCTTCGGCACCCGAGCCGCCCGGCGGCTGGGCGACCCGATCGTCAACTCGGGCTTCACGGTCTCGTAGCCTCGAGCTGGGCCAACGCCTTCACGGCGAACGCGCGCGCCGCGTCGGCGTCGACAGGCGCTCCGCCGCTGCGCGCAGCCAGCGCCGCCTCGACGAGCTCGCGCTCGGCGAGGTGCTGGAGTGCCCACACACCGGCATTCGGCTTCGACGCCCAGGTTCCGGTCGTTGCGTAGCGGAGCGCGCGCACCGCGTTCAGGACGGTGTCGTCCGACGTCGCCTCGCCGCCGGTGTGCCAGCGCAGAGCGTCCGCGAGGACGCCGAGGAGCAGCGCCCGCGGGATCGCGCCGAACACGTCCGTCGCGGGCGGTCCCTCACGCGGGATCCCGTGGTCGTGAAGGATCGCGCGGTCGAGTGCGAACCAGTGCGTCTCGTTCGGATCGGGCTCGACGTCCACCCGGAACGCCATGTCGCGGCCGGTGTTCAGGTTGAGCTCGAAGTCGGCGGCGACGTCGGGCGAGGCAGCCGCGTCGCGGCGGTAGACGACGAGCTCGAGGCCGCGGGCGGGGCAGGGGAGGGACTCGTGCCGGAGCGCCTCGACGAGCTGCTCCTTCTCGGCGGCGCTCAGGCGGTCGTCGACGACGACTGCGACGTCGAGGTCGCTCCGCCCCTGCTCGTACGCGCCCAGGGCGTAGGAGCCGCCGACGTAGGCGCCGACCAGACGCTCGCCCAGGACGTCGCGCGCCGCGGTGACGAGCTCGTCGAGGTAGCGCTCGACCTCCATCCGCCGCCCGGTGCGGTCTAGGCCGCGGAGGCGACCGCGGCCGGGCGGAGGCTCGCGCCCGTCGCGCTGTCGAAGAAGTGCAGCCGCGTCGGGTCGAGCGCGAGCGCGATCCGGTCGCCGGGGCGGACGGCCGACTCCTCCGCGACCTCGGCGGTGAAGAGGGCCCGCGTGTCGGTCGCGATCAGCGTCGCCCGCTCGCCCTCGTCGGTCGCCGCCCGCACCGACTCGACGTCGACAGGCGGCGCCTCGACCGTGAAGAGCACGTGTGTGGCCGAGCCGAGCTCCTCCACGACCATCGCGTCCACCTCGATCTGAGGCAGGCCCGCGGCGGCGGTGCTTGCATCCTCGAAGTCCTGTGGGCGGATCCCGAGGACGACCGTCCCGTCGTCGACCCCGGAGGGCCGGCGATCGGGGGCGAGCGGGATCCGGAAGCCGGCGAACTCGACGGCGTCGCCGCTCACCTGGGCCTCGACCAGGTTCATCGACGGCGAGCCGATGAATGCCGCGACGAAGAGGTTGACGGGCTCCCGGTAGAGCGTCTGCGGGGTGTCCACCTGCTGCACGGTGCCGTCGCGCATCACCGCCACGCGCGACCCGAGCGTCATCGCCTCGACCTGGTCGTGCGTGACGTAGACCGTCGTGATCCCGAGCCGGTCGTGCAGCCGCGCCAGCTCGGCGCGCATGTCGACCCGCAGCTTCGCGTCGAGGTTCGAGAGCGGCTCGTCCATCAGGAACGCCGCCGGCTCGCGCACGATCGCCCGGCCCATCGCGACTCGCTGGCGCTGCCCGCCCGAGAGGGCGCCGGGCCGGCGCTGGAGGAGCTCCTCGAGCCCGAGCATGCGCGCCACCTCCTGGACGCGGCTCTCGATCTCGGCCTTCGGCGTCTTGCGCACCTTCAGCCCGTAGCCGAGGTTCTTGGCCACCGTCAGGTGCGGGTAGAGGGCGTAGTTCTGGAAGACCATCGCGATGTCCCGGTCGCGCGGGGCGAGGCGGGCGACCTCCCGGTCGCCGATCCAGATCTCGCCCTCGGTCACCTCCTCGAGCCCGGCGATCATCCGCAGCAGCGTCGACTTGCCGCACCCCGACGGGCCGACGAGGACCATGAACTCGCCGCTCTCGATCGTCAGGTTGACGTCGTCGACCGCGCGCACGTCGCCCTCGTAGACCTTTCCCACCTGCTCGAGCCTGATCTCGGACACGTGCGAGCTCCTTCGCCTGGTCGCTTGACTCCGGCGCCGATCCTATGACATCGTGACCCCGCTGTAAACGTTCTCAGTAATCCTTTTCAGGAGAGGCAATCCGAGGGCACGTGCAGGACCCCGTCGCGACATCCGCGGAAATCGACGACGTCCCGACGATCACGACCGTCGCGCGGCTGGCCAACGTCTCGGTCGCATCCGCGTCGCGGGCGCTGAACGGGATCAGGACGAGCCGGGCGACGCTCGAGCGCGTCACCGCCGCCGCCGAGTCGGTCGGCTACGTGCCGAACGCGGCGGCGCGGTCGCTGCGCTCGCGGCGGACGGGCCAGATCGCCTTCGCGATGCCCGACGTCGGCAACCCCGTCTACACGGCCATGATCGGGTCGATCCAGGAGGTCGCCCGCGGCAGCGGCGTCCGGCTGCTGCTGCACTCGACCGGCGCAGACACGGCCGACGAGCTCGCGATGCTCCGCGACCTCAAGCACCGGTTCGTCGACGGGCTGATCCTCGCCTCGTTGGATCTGACCGACGCGCACGCGGAGGAGCTGCGCCGGGCGACGGCTCCGGTCGTCCTGATCGGCCACCCGACCGCGGGGACGCAGGTGGACACCGTGCGCGCCTATTCGCGCAAGGGCGCCGCGGGAGCGGTCCGGCACCTGCACGCGGTCGGGAGGAGGCAGATCGCCTTCGTCAACGGCCCGACGCACACCACACCGGGCTCGTCCCGCCGCCGCGGCTATCTCGACGGGCTCCGCTCCTGCGGCCTCTCCCGCGACGACGCGCTGATCGAGGTCGCGGACGACTTCATGGTCGAGCCCGGGCGGCGTGCAGCCGAGTCGCTGCTCGCCCGCGTCCGGCCGGACGCGATCCTCTGCGCCAACGACCTGCTCGCGGTCGGCGTCCTCACGGCGCTTCGCGGCGAAGGGATCGACGTACCCGGCCAGGTCGCGCTCGTCGGGATGGACAACAGCGCCCTCGCCGAGTTCACGTGGCCGACGCTCACGACCGTCGACCTCGGCTCTTCCGAGCGGGCCCGGATCGCGGCCGGGCTGCTGCTCTCGCGGATCGAGGAGCCCGGGCGGGAGGCGCAGGTCGTCGGCGTCGAGCCGCGCCTCGTCGTCCGGGCCTCGTCGGGAGCGGAGCTGTGAGCGCCGTCTCCGTCCCGCGCGGGCGCAACCGGGCCGGAGCCGGGCTCTCGGGCCGGGAGACGATGCTGCTGCTGATCCCGGCGCTGCTGCCGATCGTGATCCTCAGCGTGATCCCGCTCGTGCGCGGGATCTACCTCGGCTTCACCGACTCGCAGGCGGGGCTCGGCTTCGACACGAGCTTCATCGGGATCGACAACTTCCGGACGCTGATCCACGACGACCTCTTCATCAACTCGTTCAAGATCGGCTTGATCTGGTCGGTCGCGGTGACGGCGATCGGCTTCGTCTGCGCCCTCGGCCTCGCGCTGCTGCTCAGCCAGGAGCTGAAGGGCCGCTGGCTCGCCCGCTCGCTCGCGCTCGTGCCCTGGGCGATGCCGTCGGTGATCGTCGGGATCATGTGGAAGCTCTTCTTCCAGCCGCAGGCGGGGATCCTGAACGAGATCCTCCGCCGCCTGCACATCCCGGGCGAGACGACGGACTGGCTCTCGAGCTTCACGTGGGCGCTGCCCGCGGTGATCCTCGTCGGGGTCTGGGCCGGGATGCCGCAGACCACGGTCGCGCTGCTCGCCGGGCTCCAGTCGATCCAGGACGAGCTGCACGAGGCGGCCGCGGTCGACGGCGCCACCGCCTGGCAGCGCTTCCGCACGATCACGCTGCCGCAGCTGAAGCCGGTGATCATCGCGATCACGACGCTGGACTTCATCTGGAACTTCAACTCGTTCGGCCTCGTCTACGTCCTCACCGACGGCGGGCCGGCGGGGAAGACGCAGTTACCGATGCTGTTCGGCTACAGCCAGGCGTTCGAGTACGGCCAGTTCGGCTATGCCGCGGCGCTCGGCTGCGCGATGGTGCTCGTGATCTCCGCCTTGCTCGTCTTCTACCTCTGGGGCCGGATGAAGGAGACGAGGTGATCGTCAGCTCCAACCCGCGCCGGGCGAAGACGTTCCAGTACGCCGCGCTGCTCGGCTACGTCGTCTTCCTCGGCTTCCCACTCCTCTGGATGCTGTCGATGTCGTTCAAGGGCCCGCGCGAGCTCGTCCAGCTCTACCCCTCGTTCATCCCCGAGGACTTCACGCTCGAGAACTACCGCGCCGCGTTGAGCGAGGAGAACCACCAGTTCCTCCGGAGCGGGGTCAACAGCCTCAAGGTGGCGGTCGTCACGGCGCTGCTGACGACGCTGATCGGGTTGCCCGCCGCCTACGTCTTCGCGCGGCGCCGCGGGAATCGTCTCGCGGCTCGGGCTCGGCTGGATCCTGATCAGCCAGATGTTCCCGCTGATCCTGATCATCATCCCGCTCTTCCTGCTCCTGCGCGACCTGAAGCTGACGAACTCGCACGTCGGGCTCGTGGTGGTCTACGTCGTCTGGGCGCTGCCGTTCGTGCTCTGGATGCTCTACAGCTACGTGCGCGGGATCCCGCGCGACCTCGAGGAGGCGGCGACCGTCGACGGGGCGACGCGGCTGCAGATCCTGACCGGGATCATCGCGCCGCTGCTGCTGCCGGGGATCGTCGTGACGACCCTCTTCGCGTTCATCACGGCCTGGAACGAGTTCTTCCTCGCGCTCGTGATCCTCGAGAGCCCCGACCTGACGACGCTGCCGCTGCGGCTGGCGCAGTACGTCGGGATCGAGGGCGTCGTCAGGTTCGGCCCGCTGGCGGCGGCGGCCCTGCTGGCGACCATCCCCAGCCTCGTCCTCTTCACGATCATCCAGCGCTGGCTCACACGCGGCCTCCTCTCGGGAGCGGTGAAGGGCTAGTGGCTGCGACAACCAGGAACCCCGGCGTCGAATCGGACGGCGCCATGACCGCAGAAAGGCGGGTCATCAAATGAGGAAGGTCATCGTGCTGCTCGGCGCCTTGGCCCTGCTGTGCACCGTGCTCGTGGCCGGGGCCCAGGCAGGGAAGCAGGGAACCGTCGTCCGGCTCAAGTTCGCCACCTACGTGTGGCAGCCGACGACGGTGGCGGCGAACAAGCAGATCGTCGAGTCCTGGAACAAGGCCCATCCGGGCATCCAGGTCGAGATCGTCCCCGTCGACGTCAACTCGGTCCACGACAAGCTCCTGACGAGCTTCGTCGGCGGCACCGCGGCGGACATCATCCACGACGAGGCCGCGGACATCGCCGGCTTCACGCAGCAGGGGTATCTCGCGAACCTGACCCCGCTGATCCCGAAGTCGCTGAAGCAGTCGATCCCGAAGGACCTCTGGGCGACGACGAACTTCGGCGGCAAGATCACCGGCGTCCCGTCGCTGCTGCAGACGTACAACGTCTTCGCGAACATGGACATCCTCAGGTCGGCCGGGATCAAGGCGCCGACGCTGACGAACCCGTGGACGTGGGCCCAGTTCCGGGCGAACGCGAAGCGGCTGACGACCTCGAGCCGGTACGGCGTCTGCTGGGGCCTGCGCTCGCCGGTGGCCGTCGTCCAGACGATGTCGCTCAACTACGGCGGCCAGTTCTTCTACCTCAAGAACGGCAAGTGGGCGTTCGAGTTCGGGGCGAAGGACCAGAACGTGATCAGGCAGATGCACGACATGATCCACGTCGACAAGTCGGTCGACCCGGCTGCGACCGGCCTCTCCGGCAGCGCCGTGCTGCCCGCCTTCTTCGGCGGCAAGTGCGCGATGACGGTGGCCGGCAACTTCACGGCGCAGAGCATGATCCTGCAGGGCCCCAGGGGGTTCAACTGGGCCATGTTCCCGCTGCTGAAGGGCAACACGCAGCAGCAGGTGGCGAACCCGCAGACGTACTCGATCTCGGAGCAGAGCAAGAACAAGCAGTCGGCGATGTTCTTCCTCGCCTACCTCGTCAACAAGCAGAACCTGGCCAAGCTCGCCCTCGGCGACTGGCTGATCCCCTCGAACCCCGAGGCCGGCAAGGTCGCACGCAAGTCGACCAAGCGGACCGGGAGCTGGAAGATCGCGACCGAGTCGGTCGTCCACTTCCGCAAGGGCAACTGGGTCTCGCTGGCCGCGTATCCGCGCTGGAAGGCGGAGGTCGCCCAGCCGGCCTTCGTCCAGTACCTGCGCGGCTCGACGTCGCTCCAGGAGCTGGAGAAGAGCCTGAGCGACGGCTGGAACAGAGTCCGGGGATAGCACCCAGCCTGGCCGGCCGGTCCTGCGGGACCGGCCGGCCGGGGCAACGACGAGCCGAAGCGAGGATGAGGACGTGAGTGGAGACCTGCTGACCGACCGGGCCGTCGGCTGCCTCGCCGGGGCGGCCGTGGGCGACGCGCTCGGCGGCGCCACCGAGGGCTGGGAGTCGCACGAGATCGAGTCGCACTTCGACGGCTGGGTGACCGGGATCGTCGAGTCGATCCGGCGTACCCGGAAGGTGGAGAAGGCCTTCTCGCCGTTCCACAAGGGCGACGGCCACGTCACCGACGACACGCTGATGACGCGCGTGCTCGTGCACGCGTACGAGGTCAAGCGCGACCACCTCGACGCCTACGACGTCGAGGCGCTGATGGTGCCGGCGATCGTCGACGAGAAGACGTGGGTGCCGGAGCTCGACCGCGAGGAGCTGCTCTACCACCGGCTCTTCCTCGCCGAGAAGTGGCTCGTGCTCAAGCTGCGGTACGGCCACGCCGACCCCCGCGATGCCGGCGTGGGGAACATCGTCAACTGCGGCGCGGCGATGTACATCGCCCCCGTCGGGCTTGCGAACGCGGGCGATCCTCGACGCGCCTACGACGAGGCGCTCGACCTGACGGGCGCGCACCAGTCCAGCTACGGACGCGAGGCGGCCGGCGTGCTCGCAGCCGCGGTCGCCGAGGCGATGCGGGTCGATGCGACGCCCGAGTCCGTCGTCGAGACGTGCCTGCGGCTGGCGAAGGACGGCACCCGCACCGCGATCGAGGCGGTCGCGGCGGCAGCCGGGAAGCTCGACGGCTGGCGCGACGGCGGGCTCGCGGAGCTGCGACGGGCGTTCGCGCCCTTCGACTCCGTCGGCGAGCACTACGCCACGCCCGAGCTGAACGCCCGCATCCCGAGCCGGCTGCACGCGATCGAGGAGCTGCCGATCGCGCTCGGCCTCCTGCTCGCGACCGGCGGCGACTACGAGGAGACCGTGCTCGGCGGCGTCAACTACGGCCGCGACTCCGACTCGATCGCCTCGATGGGCGGCGCCCTGGCGGGCGCGCTGGGCAACCCGCTGCGGCGGGACTGGGTCGAGGACGTCTCCGCCGCGAGCAAGATCGACGTCGAGGACGCCGGCCGGCGCATGGCCGTCGTGGCGGCCGAGATCTTCGCCAAGGACGCCCAGCGCCACCAGGAGCGGGCGCTGGCGCTCGCTGCTCTGACTGCGGGAGAGGTTCCCGCTTGAGAGTCACCTGGGTGCAGCCGGAGGATCTCGTCGGGCATGAGCTCCGGCAGGCCCGCGAGGAGACGAAGGACGTCGACGACGTCGAGCGGCGCTGGTTCGCGGCGGGCGGCGCGCCGGCCCCGGGCCGCGGCGCCTCCCAGGAGCCCGTCTCGTCCGAGCTCCGCGCGCTCGCGATCGAGCTGCTCGACGAGCTCGACGCGCTGCCACGCCCGCTCGCCGCCGAGGAGCCGGACGGGTTCGAGGAGATAGTCGCCGCGGCCGACCCGGCCGACGCCCGGCCGGCGAGCGACCTCTCGGGCCGGATCGCAGGCGCGTGGCTCGGCCGCGCCGCCGGCTGCGTCCTCGGCAAGCCGGTCGAGAACATCCCGCGCGCCGGGATCCGCGCGATCGCCGAGGCGACCGGGAACTGGCCCGTGCGGGGCTGGTTCACCGCCGAGGGCCTGCCCGAGGAGGTCTCGGAGCGCTGGCCCTGGAACCGGGCCAGCCGGCCGACGAGCCTGGCCGAGAACATCGACGGCATCCCCGAGGACGACGACCTCAACTTCACGATGCTCGGCGTGGCGCTGCTCGAGCGCTGCGGCACCGGCTTCGACGCGCTCGACGTCTCGAAGATCTGGCTCGACTACATGCCGCCCGGCCGCATCTTCACGGCCGAGCGGGTCGCGGTCCGGAACCTGCTCGAGGCCTACCTGCCGCCCGAGACGGCGACGCGGCGCAACCCGTTCCGCGAGTGGATCGGCGCCCGCCTGCGCGTGGACGCGTACGGCTGGGCCGCGCCGGGCGACCCGGTCGCGGCGGCGCGAATGGCCTGGGAGGACGCCCGCATCAGCCACACCGCCAACGGCGTCTACGCGGCGATGTTCATGGCCGCCGCGCACGCGGCGTCTGTCTCCGGCTCCTCGCCGGCCGCGTGCGCCGACGTCGGCCTCTCCGTCGTCCCGGCCGCGAGCCGCCTGGCCGAGGCGCTCCGAGCAGCCCGCGACCTGGCGCCGGGCCGGGACTGGGAGGAGACGGTCGACGAGCTCTACGCCCGCTACGACTCCTACCACTGGGTGCACGCGATCAACAACACGGCCCTCGTCGCGGCCGCGCTCTACGCCTACGACGACGACTTCTCCGGCGCGATCTCGGCGGCCGTGCAGGGCGGCTGGGACACCGACACGAACGGCGCCGCGGTCGGCTCGATCGTCGGTGCGGCCGTCGGCGTGCCGGGGATCGAGCAGCGCTGGTCGGCGCCGCTCGGCGGACGCTTCACGAGCTCGCTGCCCGGCTTCGACCGGATCGAGCTCGACGAGCTCGTGGAGCGGACGATCGCGGTCGCCGGCGCCCCCGCCGCAGCGTGACGATCCCGCTCGAACAGCCGCGCGACCCGCTCGTCCCCAGGCCGCTCGACCTCTACACGGCAGTCCCGCTCGAGCCGGGCGCCGACCTCGAGCCTCTGGACACGGCGAAGATCTTCGCCGCACCGGACGATCCGGCCGACTGGCCGGCCTGGCGGGCTGCGCTCGCCCGCTGGCGCGAGGACGCGGCCGCCCGGATCGGCTACGACGACGCCGCCTACGACGCTCCCGAGTACGCGTGGACGCGCGGCTGCCACGTCGTCTGCCTCGCCTGGCTCTGGGACGAGCTGCTCTACGACCACGCGGCCGGCCGCTTCACGCCCGAGCGGTTCTGCGCCGAGTCGGAGCGCGAGTTCGGCGGCTTCGACGGGATCGTGCTCTGGCACGCGTACCCGGTGATCGGGATCGACGAGCGCAACCAGTTCGACTTCTACCGAGAGGTGCGCGGCATCCGCGAGCTGGTCGGCGAGCTGCAGCAGCGCGGCCTGCGGGTCTTCGTGAACTACAACCCGTGGGACGTCGGCACGCGCCGGGAGCCGGTCGCCGACGACATTGCGATCGCACGGCTGGTCGAGGAGCTCGGGGCGGACGGCGTCTTCCTCGACACGATGAAGGAGGCGCAGCCCGGCCTGCGGGCGGCGCTGGACGCGATCCGGCCGGGGCTCGCGCTCGAGGGCGAGTCGACGTTGCCGCTCGCGCGGACGTGCGACCACCATCTCTCCTGGGCGCAGTGGTTCGCCGACAGCGACGTGCCGGGAGTGCTCCGCGCGCGCTGGTTCGAGCAGCGCCACATGCTCCACCACACCCGCCGCTGGAACCGGAGTCACACCGAGGAGCTCCACAGCGCCTGGCTGAACGGCGTCGGCATGCTCGTCTGGGAGAACGTCTTCGGCGCCTGGGTGGGGTGGAACGAGCGCGACAAGGCGCTGCTGCGGGCGATGCGCCCGTTGCAGCGCGACCATGCCGACCTGCTCGCGACGGGTACGTGGACGCCGCTCGCCGCCGCCAGCCCGGACACGCGCGTCGTCGCCTCGCGTTGGAGCGACGGCGAGACGACGCTCTGGGCGCTGGCGAACCGCGGCGAGGCGTACAGCGGGCCGGTGGGCGACCTCGAGGCGGACGTTCCCGCCGGCGGGATCGCGGCCTTCGTCGGCGACGAGCAGGTCCTGTCCGCCGGCGGCGGCGACGACAGCTTCCCGGCCCGGGCGGCGGTGCGGACGCCCGTGCCGGTCGTGCGGGTGGAGGCGCCTCCCGCCGGCTTCGCCGCGGTGGAGCCGAGGAGCTCGACGGCGACCTTCCGGCGGCGTGAGACCGGCACCTACGGGGAGGCGCCGTACGTCGAGGAGTGGAAGCCGCTGCCGCCGCGCCTGCACGACTTCGTCGAGGTCGAGCGCCCGGCGCCGCACGGACGGTTCGCGATCGGCGTCCGCGAGGTCGTCGGCTCCGACGGGATGCCGCTCACCGGTCTCGATCTGGCCGCGGCGCGCGCGTACGCGGCCGACGCCGGCGCACGGCTCCCGACCGAGGACGAGTGGCAGCTGGCGGCAGAGGCGGGCCTGCTCGAGCGGGTCGAGCCGCTCGTCTGGAACTGGACCGAGAGCGAGCACAGCGACGGGCGCACGCGCTTCGCGATCCTGAAGGGCGGCGCCGCGTGGGCCGCCGAGGGGTCGGACTGGTACGTCGACGGCGGCCCCCAGGACGCGCGCTATTCCCTGAAGCTGCTGCTGCTCGGGGGCGGGATGGCCGGCTCGCCGCACATCGGCTTCCGCATGGCGGTGGACCTGCCGTGAGCGAGCAGCCGCGCCCCCCGCTCGAGGGGATCCGCGTCGTCGAGGCGGCGACGCTCTTCGCCGCGCCCCTGGCGGCGATGCTCCTGGGCGACTACGGCGCCGACGTGATCAAGATCGAGCATCCGCACCGGGTCGACCCGGCCCGCGGTCACGGGCCGAGCAAGAACGGCGTCGGACTCTGGTTCAAGACGCTCGCACGCAACAAGCGGCTCGTCACGCTCGACCTCTCGAAGCCCGCGGGAGCCGACCTCTTCCTCCGGCTCGCCGAGCGCTCCGACGTCGTGCTCGAGAACTTCCGGCCCGGCACGCTCGAGCGCTGGGGCGTCGGCTGGGAGGAGCTCTCGGCCGTGAACCCGCGGCTCGTGCTCGCGCGCGTCAGCGGCTTCGGCCAGACCGGGCCGTACGCCGGCCGGGCCGGGTTCGGCACGCTCGCCGAGGCGATGAGCGGCTTCGCGTCGCTGAACGGCGAGCCCGACGGCGCGCCGCTGCTGCCGCCGCTCGCGCTGGCCGACGGCGTCACCGCGCTCGCGACCGCGTTCGCGATCCTCGCGGCGCTCCGCGCGCGCGACGAGACCGGCCGGGGGCAGATCGTCGACACGTCGCTCGTCGAGCCGCTGCTGACCCTGCTCGGGCCGCAGCTGACCGCGTACGACCTGCTCGGCGAGCTGCAGCCGCGGACCGGCAACCGCTCGAGCCACAACGCGCCGCGCAACCTCTACCGCACCGCCGACGACTCCTGGGTCGCGGTCTCCTCGAGCGCGACCTCGATCGCCGCCCGCGTCCTCCAACTCGTCGGCCGCGGCGACCTGACCGACCAGCCGTGGTTCGCGACCGGCTCCGGCCGCGTCGAGCACGTCGACGAGATCGACGACGCCGTCGCCGCCTGGATCCGGGACCGCGACCGCGACACGGTCCTGGCCGCATTCGAGGAGGCGGGTGCCGCGATCGCGCCGGTCTACGACGCCGGCGACGTCCTCGCCGACCCGCAGCTGGCCGCGCTCGGCTCGATCAGCACCGTCGAGGATCCCCAGCTGGGCCCGCTGAAGATGCCGAACGTGATCAGCCGGCTGTCCGAGACGCCGGGCCGGATCCTGCACACCGGCGGCCGCCACGGCTGCGACAACGCCGCCGTCTTCGGGGAGCTCGGCGTGAAGCCGGCCGAGCTCGCGCTGCTGCGCGAGGAGCGGGTGATCTGACGGCGCCGCCGCTCACGTGGCTCTACGTCCCGGCCGACCGGCCCGACCGGGTCGAGAAGGCAATCGCATCCGCCGCGCACGTTGTCATCGTCGACCTCGAGGACGGGGTCGCCGCCGGCGCGAAGGAGGGGGCGCGCGCAGGCCTCGCCGACATGCTCTCCGAACGGCGGCGCAAGCCCGTCTACGTCCGGGTCAACGCCGGCGACGCCGCCGACCTGGATGCCGTCGCGGTGCTGCAGATCGCCGGCATCGTCGTGCCCAAGGTGGCGCGCGCCGAGGACGTGCCGGCGACGCCGCTGCCCGTCAACTGCCTGATCGAGTCGGCGGCCGGGCTCGAAGCGGCATACGAGATCGCACGGGCGCGGGGCGTCGCGGGCATCTCCCTTGGCGAGGCCGATCTCCGCTCGGAGACCGGTGCGCTCGAGGCGGGCCTCGACTGGGCGCGGGGCAGGATCGTCAACGCCGCCGTCGCCGCCGGCCTGCCCCGGCCGCCGCAGTCCGTCTATCCGCACGTTCGCGACGGGGAGGGGCTTGCGCGCTCGTGCGCGCGCGGGCGCGAGCTCGGCCACCTCGGCCGGGCCGCGATCCATCCCGCCCAGCTGCCCGTGATCGAGCAGGCCTACCTGCCGAGCGAGGAAGAGCTCGAGCGCGCGCGGGAGACGGTGGAGCGGCTCGCCGGGGAGGCCGTCGGCACGCTCGGCGGCGGCGAGTTCGTCGACGCGGCCATGCTCGGCGCCGCGCGGCACACGATTGCTCTGGCAGACGCCTACGGAACAGGTCCACCACAGGGGAGGTTGTGATGAAGAACCGGTTCACACCGGCGCTCGCGGGCTGCGCGGCGCTGTTGCTCGTCCTGCTCGCGCCGTCCGCCGTCGGCTCGAGCGCCGCCGCGGGGGACGGCACGATCGCCGAGGCGAGCTTTCACTCGACGACGCTGAACGAGACGATCTCGTACAACGTCTACCTGCCGGCAGGGTACGCAGGCTCCACCGACCGCTATCCCGTGCTCTACCTGCTGCACGGACGCGGGGACTCCAAGAGCGCCTGGACGCAGATGAAGGGCGCCCTCGACGCGCTGATCGCGTCTGGTGAGATCCAGCCGACGATCGCGGTCATGCCCGACGCACCCTGGAGCAGCCGCGCGAGCTACTACGTCGACTCGGCCTATACCGGGGCAGATCCCGGCCGCAAGGTCGAGACGGCGTTCACCCAGGACCTGCTCGGCCACGTCGACTCGACCTACCGCACGGTCGCAAACCGGGGCGGCCGGGGCATCGGCGGCTACTCGATGGGCGGCTACGGCGCGATCCGCTACTCGCTCGCGCATCCCGACCTCTTCGGGGCAGCGATCGTGCTCAGCCCGGCCGTCTACGTGCCGCTGCCGCCCAGCGACTCGAGCACGCGCGAGTTCGGCGCGTTCGGCCTCGGCAAGAGCCTCTTCGTCGAGTCGGTCTACAAGAAGCTCAACTACCCCGCCCTCTTCCCGTCGTTCGCCGCCTCCGGTCACGAGCTGCCGATGTACATCGCCGTCGGCGACGACGAGTTCAAGAATCCCAACCCGAAGGACGCCAGCCACGACCTCGACTTCGAGGCGCACGTGCTCTTCAACCAGGCCGTTCGCGTCCCGAACCTGACCGCCGAGCTGCGCGTGGTCGACGGCGGCCACGACTGGGACGTCTGGGGGCCGCAGTTCGTCGAGGGCGCCAAGTACGTCTTCCAGTTCCTGAACCAGGCGCCGGTGACGCCGGTGAAGGCGACGTTGACGGGCACGGCTCAGGAGGAACGGGCCGGTGGCGTCGCCGTCGACGCGGCCGGCAACGTCTACCAGGCGCTCGCGGCTGGCGGCTCCGTCGCCGGGCAGCCGTTCGCCGGCGACAAGGATCTCGTGCTCGTCAAGGACTCGCCGACCGGAACGCGGCTCTGGACGCGCGAGCTCGGCACGTCCCGGCTGGAGCGGGCCTACGGCCTCGCGATCGACCCGGCCGGGGACGTCGTCGTCACTGGCTACACCAACGGCGACCTCGACGGCGGCCACGCGGGGAACACCGCCGACGACGTCTTCGTCGTCAAGTTCGGCCCCGACGGGGCGCAGAAGTGGCTGCGCCAGTTCGGCGTCCCGGCGCTCGCCGACCGCGGCTACGCGATCGCGACCGATGCAGCGGCGAACGTCTACGTCACCGGGTACACGCGCGGGAACCTCGGTGCGACCAACCTGGGCGACAAGGACGTCTACGTCGCCAAGCTGGATCCGAGTGGGGCGCAGGTCTGGCTGCAGCAGTTCGGCAGCTCCGGCGAGGACAAGGCGTGGGGTGTCGCGGCGACCGCCGATGGGATCCGCCTCGGTGGGATGACCTCCGGTGCTCTCGGCACCGCCGCGGGCGCGCTCGACGGCTGGGTCGCCCGCTACGACGCCGCCGGCAACCGCGCCTGGCTGCAGCAATTCGGCACGGCGGCGAACGAGGAGGTGTGGGGCCTCACCGCCGACGCGGCCGGCAACACCTACGTCGCCGCCTACTCGGCCGGCGACTTCGCCGCGCCGCTCGCCGGCGACAAGGACATCGTGGCCGCGCGCTTCGACCCGGCCGGGACGCTGACCTGGAAGGATCAGCTCGGTACGGACCTGAACGACAAGGGCGCCGCGGTGTCGCTCGACGGCGCCGGGAGCCTCTACCTCGCCGGCTTCAGCGACGGCGACCTCGAGGGGAGCCTCGGCAAGTTCGACGCCGTGCTCGTCAAGTACGCGCCCGACACGACGCGCGAGTGGGTGCGCCAGTTCGGCACGAGCGAGGACGACGGCGCCGATGCCTTCGCCGAGGCCAATCTGTACCTCGCGGCACGGGGCGGCTCCGCCTACGTCTCCGGGCTGACGCTCGGAGACGTCGAAGGCCAGACGCAGCTCGGGCTCGGGGACGTCTTCCTCGCCCGGTTCGGGGCCGCCGGGACGAACGGCTAGGAGACGGGGGCGCCCGGCGATCGCCGGGCGCCCCGAGTTCCACGGGTTTTCGGAACCCCGTTCGCGGAAACGTGGCGGTGGCGATGGAGGCCAGAGAACGAGCAGAGGCGATCGCCCGCAACGACGCGACGTTCCGCGCCGCCAACGAGCGCGTCAACGACTTCGCGAACGGGCTCGACAACATCGAGGGCATGCCGCTCCCGTTCCTGTGCGAGTGCGCCGACGTTCGCTGCACCGAATCGTGCGGCTGACGGCAGCGGAGTACGAGGCGATCCGCCGTGAGCCGACGCGGTTTGTGACCGTTCCCGGGCACGAGGGAGACGAGGAGTCGACGACGGTCGTCGACGAGAACGAACGCTACGCGGTCGTCGAGAAGCTGGGGGTGGCGGCCGAAATCGCGGTGGAGCTCGATCCGCGGGCGGGGAGCGGTCAGGTGAACGAGCGCAAGCGCCGAATCGGCGAGAACGAGGCGATCTTCCGCAGCGTCAACGAGCAGGTGCGGGGGCTGACCGCGACGCTCTCGACCGCCGCGGAGACGATGAAGATCGTCTGCGAGTGCGGTGCCCGGAGCTGCACGGATCAGTTCGCGATCGACACGGCCACGTACGCCGAGACCCGGCGAGATCCGACCCTGTTCCTGATCAGGCCCGGCCACGACCTCCCCGAGACCGAGACCGTGATCGCGAAGAACGACGTCTTCTGGACCGTGCGCAAGGACCCCGGCATCCCGGAAGCGATCGCCCGCGCCACGGATCCGAACAGCTGATGCGCTATCTGGAGCCAGGCCGCAAGCGCCGTCGTCCGCAGCCGTCCCCGACGCGGCTGCTCTGGCTGATCGCGGCCGGGATCGCCCTGGCGCTGGCGCTGCAGGCGATCCGCTGACGCGTCATGCTGCTTCCTTCAGCGAGTCGGGCAGGTGCCAGCGGGCGGGGCGAGACAGGCGCTCTGCCGCTGCGGGCCCCCACGAGCCGGGCGTCGTAGCGCTCGAGCGGCGGCGGCGCGTCGAGCACCGGGCGCCGCGACCTCCCAGAGCCGCTCGACACCGTCCGCGCGCGTGAAGAGCGTCTGGTCGCCGAGCATCGCGTCGTGGATCAGCCGCTCGTACGCCTCGAGCTGGCTCGGAGGTCTGGAACGAGTCCTCGTAGCGGAAGGAGAGGCGCGCGGGTCCGAGGCGCATGTCCGGCCCGGGCATCTTCGCGAGGAAGCTCGACGAGATGCTGCCGGGCTCGCCGAGCTCGAAGACGAGCTCGCTCGGGCCGTGCGGGGCGACGTCGCCGAACATCCGGCGCGGCGGGTCGCGGAACGCGATCGTGACCGTGCGGCGGCGTTCGGCGAGCAGCTTCCCCGTGCGCAGGTAGAAGGGAACGCCCGCCCAGCGCCAGTTGTCGACGAACACGCGGGCGGCGACGAAGGTCTCCGTCTCCGAGTCGGGCGCGACGCCGGGCGTCTCGCGGTAGCCGCGGTACTGGCCGCGAACGACGTCCTCCGGTCGCAGCGGCGTCATCGCCTCGAACACCTTGACCGTCTCGTCGACGAGCGCCTTCGCCTCGAACGACGTCGGCGGCTCCATCGCGACGAAGCCGAGCACCTGCAGCAGGTGGGTGACCAGCATGTCGCGGAACGCGCCGGTGCCCTCGTAGAAGTAGCCGCGCGAGCCGATCGAGAGCGTCTCGGGGACGTCGATCTGGACGTGGTCGATGTGGTGCCGGTTCCAGATCGTCTCGAAGATCCCGTTGGCAAAGCGCAGCGCGAGGATGTTCTGCACCGTCTCCTTGCCGAGGAAGTGGTCGATCCGGAAGATCTGCGACTCGTCGAACGCCTCGTGCAGGAGCGCGTTGAGCGAGCGGGCCGTGGCCAAGGTCGGTGCCGAACGGCTTCTCGACGACGATGCGCGAGCGTGGCACGAGACCTGCCTCGACGAGCGTCTCGACCGCCTCGCCGAAGGCGACCGGCGGCACGGAGAGGTAGTGCAGCCGCCGCGGGCGAGCCGCCGAGCTCGAGCTCGGCGGTGCCGGCGGCCGCGGTGAGGGCGGTGCGGTCGCGCGCGTCGGCGTAGAGGAGGTTGCGGGCGAAGCGCTCCCACGTGTCCGGGTCCGCGTGCCGCCGCCGAACTCGTCGATCGCGCCCCGGGCGACCTGGCGGAAGCCGTCGTCGTCGAGGTCGTCGAGCGCGGCGCCGACGATTCGGTAGCGCGGCGGCAGCAGATTCGCCTGCGCGAGCCGGAAGAGACCGGGCAGGAGCTTGCGCCGGGCGAGGTCGCCGGTGGCGCCGAAGAGGACGACGAGGTGGTCGTCGGGCGTCTTCACGCGGCCCTCGGCAGGCGGACGGGGGCAGGGGCGGCGGCGTAGGCGGCGGCGCCGATCAGCGCGGCGTCGGAGTTGAGCACGACCCGAACCGGCGTCCGCTCGAGCAGCCAGCTGAGGCGGCCCTTGTCGGTGAACGCCTTCAGGAAGCGGCCGTCGAGGAGGCGGGGCAGGATCCTCGGCGCGATCCCGCCGCCGAGGTAGACGCCGCCGGTGGCGGCATAGCCGAGCACGACGTCGCCGGCGCGGGTGCCGTAGACGGAGACGAAGAGGTCGAGTGCGGCGCTCGCGAGCGAGTCGGGGTCGGCTTCGGCCTCGGCGGTGATCGCGGCCGGGTCGGGCGCGTCGCCGCCGGAGAGGAAGCGGTAGACGTTCTGGAGCCCGGGGCCGGAGCAGATGTGGCCGAACGTGACCCGTCCCTGCTCGGCGGCGAGGAAGTGGTAGAGCTCGGCCTCGAGCAGGTTCGTGGGGCCGAAGGTGGCGGAGCCGCCCTCGCTCGCCGCCGCGCGGTGCTCGAGGCCGTCCCACCAGAGCGCGGCCTCGCCGAGGCCGGTACCGGCCGAGACGACGGCGCGCGCGCCGAAGGGGTCGGCGATGCCCGCGTTGACGACCGCGAAGTCGGTCTCGGGGAGCAGGCCGATGCCGCGGGCGTTGGCGACGATGTCGTTCACGAGCAGCACGTCGAGGCCGAGCTCGCGCTGGAACTCGGCCGCGTCGACGATCCAGGGCAGGTTGACCTGGAGGACGCTGCCGTCGACGACCGGCCCGGCGACGCCGAAGCAGGCGCGCGTCGGCCGGACGCCGTACGGGGCGAGGAAGGTCGCGATCAGATCGGTCGGGCGGTAGAAGTCGGCCGTCTTGACGGTTGCCGCCGCAACGGGGTAGATGCCGCCGTCGAAGAGCCCGAGCCGGGTCTTCGTGCCGCCGATGTCTGCGGCGAGGATCACGCTGCCTCCTCGGCGAGCGGGGGCACGAGCCGTGGCCGCGTGGGCGTGCGCTGCGTGCGGATCGGGCGGGGCTCGGACGGTGCCGATCGCTGCGAGGATGTCGACGCGCTCGAGCTCGCGGCTCTCGAGCAGACGCTCACGCAGGCTGTCGAGCTGGCCGCGGTGCTCGCGGAGCAGGGCGACGGCGTCGGTGTAGGCGTCCGCGACCATGCGCTCGATCTCGGCGTCGACGACCGAGCGGGTCGTCTCGGCGAAGGGCGCGTTGCCGGCGACGATCTGGCCGAGCCGCGGCGAGAAGCCGTACTCCTCGACGGCGCGGCGCGCCAGCTCGGTCGCCTTCTGGAGGTCGTTCGCGGCGCCCGAGGAGACGCGGCCGAAGACGGCCTGCTCGGCCGCGCGGCCGCCGAGGGTGGCGACGAGCGCCTCGTGCAGGTAGTCGGCGTCGTGCAGCGCGCGGTCGGTCTGCCCGTAGACGGCGAGCCCCATCGCGTGGCCGCGCGGCTCGACCGTCACCTGCTGCGCCTTCTCGTAGCGCTCGCCGTACTCGGCGCAGAGGACGTGGCCGGCCTCGTGCGCGGCGATCACCTCGAGCTCGCCTTCGGCGATCGGTGCATTGCGGCGCTTCGGGCCGGCGAGGACGCGGAGGTAGCCCTCGCGCAGGTGGTCGCGGCGGAGCTCGAGCGCGCCTTCGCGCACGGCCATGATCGCGGCCTCGTTGACGGCGTCGGCGAGCTGCGCGCCGGAGAGGCCGCCCATGCTCAGCGCGAGCTCGTCGAGGTCGACGTCCGGCGGCGAGCGGCTTGCCTTCCGTGTGGAGCCGCAGGATCGCGGCGCGGCCGGCGGCGGCGGGCAGCGGCACGCTCACGTGGCGGCCGAAGCGGCCGGGCCGGAGCAGCGCCGGGTCGAGCACGTCGAGCCGGTTCGTCGCCGCGATGCAGACGACGCGGTCGGTGGTGGAGAACCCGTCCAGCTCGACGAGGATCTGGTTCAGCGTCTGCTCGCGCTCGCCGTTGCCCTCGCCCGAGGTGCGGGAGCGGCCGACGGCGTCGATCTCGTCGATGAAGATGACGGCGCCGCCCTCGTGGCTGCGGGCGCGCTCGAAGAGCTCGCGCACGCGGCTGGCGCCGACGCCGACGAACTTCTCGACGAAGTCGCTGCCGCTGGTGGCGAAGAAGGGCACGCCGGCCTCGCCTGCGAGCGCCTTCGCGAGCAGCGTCTTGCCGGTGCCCGGGTCGCCGTGGAGGATGACGCCGGACGGCGGCTTCGCGCCCATCAGCTCGAAGCGCTTCGGGCTGGCGGAGGAAGTCGACGATCTCGGCGAGCTCCTCGACCGCCTCGTCGCAGCCGGCGATGTCGTCGAAGCGCTCGTGCGGCACGGCAGTCAGCTGCGCCGACGCGCGGAGCGAGGTGTTCGGGCCGCCGAACATGCCGCCACCGCCGCCGCCGCCGGCCTTGGCGGCGCGGCGCTTGACGAGCACGAGCACGAGCCAGATCACGGCGATGAAGACGAGCGGGGGCAGCAGCAGGGAGAGCACGGAGGTGCCGGAGTCGCTCTCGCCGGTGCCGGCGTCGGTGACCCGAACGTCGACGCCCTCGCCGGCGAGCTGCTCGAGCAGCCGCGCCGTCGTCGTCGGGCAGCAGGATCTGGCCGCGCGTGCCGTTCGAGAAGGTGACGAGCGCCTCGCTGTCGCCGGCGTCGTAGAGGACGCTGCCGACCTTGCCGGCGTCGGCGGCCTGGACGAGCTCCGAGTACGAGGTCTCGACGGGCTCGGCGGTGCTCTGGGTCGGCGACGAGGTCGCCGCCGTCGGGACGGTCTCGAGCGACCGGCCGACGACGACGATCAGGGCGAACATCATCAGCAGCCCGACGAAGGTGGCGATGACGTTGAACCTCATCCGAGCTCCCGGTCGAGGCGGAACGCGGCGCTGATCAGCGCCAGGTGGGTGAAGGCCTGGGGGAAGTTGCCGAGCTGCTCGCCGCTGTGGCCGATCTCCTCGGAGTAGAGCCCGAGGTGGTTGCCGTAGGTGAGCATCTTCTCGAACGCGAGCCGCGCCTCACCGAGACGGCCGGCGCGGGCGAGCGCCTCGACGTACCAGAAGCTGCAGATCGAGAACGTGCCCTCGTCGCCGTCGAGCCCGTCGGGGGAGGAGGCGGGGTCGTAGCGGTAGACGAGGCTGTCCGAGACGAGGTCCTCGCCGATCGCGTCGAGGGTCGAGAGCCAGCGGGGGTCGTCGGGCGCGATGAAGTGGACGAGCGGCATCAGCAGCACGGCCGCGTCGAGGACGTCCGAGCCCTCGCTCTGCACGAACGCCTGGCGCTCCTCGTTCCAGCAGTTCTCCATGATCCAGCGGTAGATGTCGTCCCGCACGGACATCCAGCGGACGAGGTCGCACGGGAAGGCGCGCTCGCGGCCGATCCGGATCGCGCGGTCGAGGGCGACCCAGCACATCAGGGCCGAGTGCGTGAAGCGCTTGCGGCCGCCCCGCGTCTCCCAGATGCCCTCGTCCGGCGTCTGCCAGTTCTCGCAGACCCAGTCGACGATGCCGCTGACCCCGAGCCACTCCTGGTAGTGCATCAGCCGGCGGCCGGAGGACTCCATCACCCAGGCCGCGTCGAGCAGCTCGCCGTAGATGTCGAGCTGGAGCTGGCCGGCGGCGCCGTTGCCGATCCGGACCGGCGCCGAGCCCTCGTAGCCCTCGAAGTGCGTGAGCTCGACCTCGGGCAGCTCGGAGCGGCCGTCGATGCCGTACATCAGCTGCAGCGGGCCACCGGGTGCGCCGACGGTGTTGCGGGCGCACTCCGCGATGAAGCCGCCGAAAGCGATTGCCTCGTCGGTGAAACCGAGGCGGAGGAGCGCGTAGAGCGAGAAGGCGGCGTCGCGGATCCACGTGTAGCGGTAGTCCCAGTTGCGGCCGCCGCCGAGCTGCTCGGGCAGGCTCGTCGTCGCCGCGGCGACGAGCGCGCCGGTGGGCTGGAAGGTCAGGAGCTTGAGCGCCAGCGCGGAGCGGTTCACCTGCTCGCGCCAGCGACCCGTGTAGGTCGACTGCGCGACCCAGTCGCTCCAGTAGTGGACCGTCGCTTCGAGCGCGGCCTGCGCCTCGTCCTCCGCGAGCGGCATCGGCTCGTCGCCCTCCTCGAGGACGAACGTGTGCGACTCGCCCTCGGAGAGGGTGAACTCGGCGTGGGCGCCGGTCGACGTCGCTAGCAGCGGGACGGGGGCGCCGAGCGCCAGGGGGAGGGAGGGCGACACGAAGCGTGCCCCGCCCGCTGCGACGACCACCTCGTGGCGGTCGATGCCGTAGTTGAAGCGCGGCTCGCAGG
This sequence comes from uncultured Gaiellaceae bacterium, assembly GCA_963827015.1. GTDB lineage: Bacteria > Actinomycetota > Thermoleophilia > Gaiellales > Gaiellaceae > Gaiellasilicea. The sequence continues at coordinate 102,281 of CAWGZI010000006.1, forward strand.
CGAGCCGGAAGCGCATCGAGCCCCGGACGGAGACGACGCGGCGGACGAGACGCTGCCGCTCCTCGCCGACGCACATGAAGTCCTGCACCTCGGCGACCCCCTCGGGGGAGAGGAAGCGGGTGATGAGGACGTTCGTGTCCGGGAAGTAGAGCTGCTTCGTCGTCGCCTCCCCGACCGGCGCCAGGCGGAAGGAGCCGCCGCGCTCGGAGTCGAGGATGGCCGCGAAGATGCTGGGAGAGTCGAAGTGGGGCCAGCAGAACCAGTCGATCGTCCCGTCCGTGCCGACGAGCGCTGAGGTGCGCAGGTCTCCGATGACGCCGTGGTCGGCGATCGGCAGGTAGCCGGTCGAGGCGGCCGGGACGATCTTCTGTTCGGGAGTTGCCATGCCCTGAAAGTAGGCCTGCCGCCACCTGGTCGAATCGGCGAGATCACCGGTGCTGCGACCGGTGGTGCTGCCGGAACGCCGAGCCTGACCGACTTGCTACGGGGAAACCGCCGCGATCTCGCGGCCGATCCCGTGCCGGATCAATTCGGCTCGGGAGGCGATGCCGAGCTTCATGAAGACCTTGCGCAGGTGGTACTCGACTGTCCGCGGGCTGAGGAAGAGCTGCGCCGCGATCTCCTTGTTCGAACCGCCCTCCCCGACGAGACGCGCGATCTGAAGCTCCTGGGGCGTCAACTCGTCGACCGCGTCCATGTCGCGCTTCCGCGCCGTCTCGCCTGTCGCTCGAAGCTCGGCAGTCGCTCGGTCCGCCCATGCGGCCGCGCGAAGACGCTCGAATCCGTCCAGAGCCGCCCGCAAGTGCTCTCGCGCCTCGCTCCGCTGTCGCCGCCGCCGCAGGTGCTCGCCGAAGAGCAACTCGGTTCGGGCGCGATCGAAGGGATGCGTGCCGGTGTGGAGCTCGAGCGCCCGCTCGAAATGCTCCGTGGCCTCGTCGCCGTCCGTGACGAGTGCTCGAGCAGTGGCCAGGCGCGGTTGCGCCCAGGTGGCACCCGAGTGGTCGACCCAGCTCTCGAACAGCGACAGCGCCGCACGTGCATCGTCGAGCTTCGATGCTCGGACCGCCGCCTCGATCTTGTCCGGGAACAGCGGCCCGACGAGTGGGTCGAGCGAGCCGGATCCGCTGCCGAGCAGCGAGTCGAGCCGGTCGAGTGCGGCCTCCCACTGGCCGCGGCCCAGCTCGATCAACGCGAGCGCGTACACCGCCATCGACGCGCGCAGGGTGAGCCCGTTCGCCGTGGCGTGAGCGACGACGGCCTCGGCGTTCGAGCGTGCCTCCGCGTCGTTCCCGCGAATCGCCGCGACGATCGCGAGCGCCGCGCGCGGATAGAGCTCGAGGTTCCGCGCGTCGAGCTCGCGTGCCAGCTGAACCGCCTCGGTCGCTGCGACCGCAGCGTCGTCGAGCTGCTGTTTCAGCGCGCGCTGGCCCGCGCGCATCCCAAGCACGTCGGCGAGGATGCCGAGTTCGCCGCGCTCACGCGCGATCACGGCTGCCCGATCGACGAGGCGGCCGAATCGCTCCTCGTCTCCGAGCCATTGAGCTGCGTAGCTCGCCCAGACGACGTAGCGCGGCTCGGCCGCCCTGTCGCCCCAGGTCGCGACACGGTCGAGCAGCGGCCGCCCCTCCGACCGGTCTCCTCTGATCATCGCCGCGAAGCCCGCGAGCGAGTGCGAGAACACGAGCGACAGCTCGTCCTCCGGAGGGAGCTCGAGGGTCGCGGCGATGTCGGTGACGTGGAGGTATGCCGCTCGATCGCCGCCGTTCCACACCGCATCGGCGGCATCGACGAGCAGCCGCATCGCTCTTGCCGGATCGATGTGGGCGACGGCGCGGGCCGTCTCGACGAGTAGCGGGGTCACGTCGGCGGGGCGGCCCCGCCGCACCGCCGCGAGTTCGAGCACGTGCGCGAGTTCTGCGCGCAGCGTCGGCTCGCGGACGGAGCGAAGCGCCTCGTTCGCGCGCGAGACGGCGTCCTCGTCGCGTCCCGCCCGGCTGAGGTCCGATGCCGCCCGGACGAGCAGCGGCCCGCGCGCCGCAGCGTCCGCCGTCAGCTCCGCCGCCCGGGTGAGAGCTCGCGCGGCTGCAATGTGGCCGGCTCGCTCCTCCGCGCGGTCGGCCGCCTCGACGAGTGCCCGTACCGCCGTCTCGTCGTGGTCGAGGGTGGCGGAGGCGAGATGCCACGCCCGGCGATCGGCTTGCGCCTCATCGTCGGCAAGCGCCTCCGCCAGGACTCTGTGGGCGGCGCGCCGCTCGCTCGACGTCGCCGCTCCGTAGACCGCGGAGCGCACCAGGGGGTGGCGGAACACGAGCCGCGTGTCGCGGATCGCGATCAGCTGGGCTCGCTCCGCAGCATCCAGCGCCGCGGCCGGCACGCCGAGGCGCTCGCTGGCGCGACCCACGAGAACCGCGTCCTCGGATTCGTCGGCGGCTGCGACGAGCAGCAGGAGCCGCGTGGCGTCCGGAAGCGGATTCACGCGTTCTTCGAAGATGCGCTCGAGCTGCCGGGTCAACGGGAGCGCTTCCGGGAGCGGTGCTTCCCCTGAGAGCTGGCTCGGGGTCAGTGCGAGTGGGAGCTCGACCAGCGCGAGTGCGTTGCCGCGCGCCTGAAGCAGCAACCGCTGGCGAACCGAGGGCGCCGCCTCGATGCCGCTGTGCGCGAACAGCGCTGCGGCAGCTTCGGCGTCGAGGCCCGAGATCGTGATCGACGGCAGGTCGGGAGCGTCGAAGCTGCGCCATTCGTCCTCGCGCGCGCTGAACAGCAGCGCAATCCGCTCCGCATGGAGCCGGCGCGCGACGAACTGCAGCGCGTCCGACGACGCTGCGTCGAGCCAGTGGGCGTCGTCGACGAGACAGAGCACCGGTTGCGACTCGGCGAGCTCGGCCAGGAGCGAGAGGCACGCAGAGAAGACGAGGAACCGCTCCTGGCCGGTCGCTTCCTGCAGCCCGAGCGCCGATCGAAGCGCCGTGGCCTGCGGGTTCGGAATTGCGTCCAGGCGGTCGAGGGCTGGACCGATCAGCTGGTGCAGGACACCGAACGGCAGCTCGGACTCGGACTCGACGCCGCGCGCCGTGAGCACTCGCATGTCGTCTGCGCGGGAGCGCGCATCTTCCAGAAGCGCGCTCTTGCCGATCCCGGCTTCGCCGCGCAGCACGAGCACCCCGCTCCGAGACACCCGCGCACCGTCCAGCAGCTCGGAGATCCGAGCCTGCTCGGGCTCACGTCCATGCAGCATGCGTTGATCGTAACCCTCGCCACGATCGGCCTCACGCCCGCTTTTCGCCCATCCAGATGTCGCGGACAGCCTCGACGATGTTCTCGTAGCCGGTGCAGCGGCAGAGGTTCCCACCGAGCAGCTCCCGGATCGCCCGCTCGTCGGTGTACTCGGCCGGATCGCTGCCGGCGAGCGTCATCAGGACGCCCGGCGTGCAGAACCCGCACTGCAGTGCATGCCGCCGCTTGAACGCCTGCTGCATCGGGTTGAGACCCTCGTCGGGTGTGATGCCTTCGACGGTCGTGACGACCGCTCCGTCGGCCTGAACGGCGAGGGTGAGGCACGAGCGGACGGGAGCGCCGTCCAGCAGTACGGTGCACGCGCCGCAGCTGCCTTCCTCGCAGCCGACGTGCGTTCCGGTCAGCCCCAGCTCCTCGCGCAGGAGGTCGACCAGCAGCCTGCGCACGGGAACCGCGGTGCGAGCCGGCTCGCCGTTGATCGTGAGCGTGATCTCGAGCTCCGCGGCCGGGTGGCGAACGGGTCTCACGCGGCGGCCTCCACGAGCGCCCGGACGACGAGCATGCCGACGAGGCGATGCCGGAACGCCTCGTTGCGCTCCGTGGCCCGCCCCGCGTCGCTCTCGACCGCGGCCGCCGCGATCCGAGCTCGCGCGCCCGGGTCGAGGGTGCTGTCCCGTGCCGCTTCCTCCGCGGCCGCCAGCCGCAGCGGCGTCCCGGCGACGCCGACCGCTGCGAGCCGCGCGTCGGCGATGCGTCCTTCGTCCGCCTGGACGACCGCGGCGACGGCCATGACGCCGACCCCCCTGACGGTCATCTCGACGAACGCGGAACGGGTCGCCGGCCGCAGTGGCACCCGCAGCTCGGTCAGAACCTCGTCCTCTGCGAGCGCCGTCCGATGGGGAGCGAGGAAGAACTCGCCGATGTCGATCGCCCGCCGCCCGCTCCGGCTCTCGGCGACGACCGTCGCCTCGAGTGCGACGGCGGCTGCAGCCAGCTCGGCGGTGGGATGGGCGAACGCGAGGCTGCCGCCGAGCGTGCCGCGGTTGCGCGTCTGCACGTGCCCGACGTAGCGCAGCGCGGAGGCGAGCAGCGGGCACGCCTCACGGACGAGCGGCGAGGTCTCGGCCGTTCGCTGTCGTACGCCGGCGCCGAGCACGAGCTCGTCCGCATCGCGCGAGACCACCTGCAGCTCCGGGACGAGCGCAAGGTCGATCAGCACCGCCGGCCGGACCCGGCGCAGGTTGAGCAGCGGCAGCAGGCTCTGGCCTCCTGCCAGCAGCCTCGCGCGGTCGCTCCACGTCGCGAGCAGTTCGTGCGTCTCCGCGAGCGTCTCCGGCCGGGCGTAGCGAAACGGCGGCGGCTTCACGCTCGGCGGCCCTCGACGAGCTCCAGCACGCGCGGTGCCGTGATCGGGGTCGACGTGATCTCATCGGAGATCGGCGCGAGCGCGTCTTCGATCGCGGATGCGATCGCCGCCGGAACGCCGATGATCGCCGCCTCCCCTACGCCTTTGACGCCGAGCGGAATGTCCGGTGCAAGGCTCTCCAGATGCTCGACGTCGATCGTCGGGACGTCGCTGGCCGAAGGGAGCGCATACTCGGCGAGCGTCGTCGTCAGCGGCCGGCCGCGCTCGTCGTATCGCATCTCCTCGGACAAGGCGCCTCCGATCCCCTGTACGACGCCGCCGCGAAGCTGGCCGGCGACGATCGTCGGATTCACGAGGCGACCGCAATCGTGGAAGACGCCGTAGTCGAGGACGCGGGTCTCGCCGGTCATGACGTCGACCGCGACGACGGCCGCGTGGGTCGTGTTCGTGTACGTGGGGCACGCGTTCACCCTCCCGAGCTCGTCCGGCTCGAACTGGATGTGCGGGGGCAGGAACGTCGCATGCGCATTCAGGCCCGGCTCCGTCCCCGGCGGGAGCTCGGAAGTCCGGATCAGCGCCACGTGCGCGACCTCGGGCCAGCCGACCGACCGTCCGGAGGCGGTGAAGCCGGCTTCGTCGTCGAGGTGAACCTCGTTCTCGGGCACGTCCAGGAGGTGCGCCGCGACTCGGATCCCCTTCGCCCGCACCTCAGTGGCCGCCCGGTGCAGCGCACCGCAGACGACGACGGTGCTCCTGCTGCCCCAGCCGCCCAGTCCGTAGGGGCTCGTGTCGGTATCACCCATCAGGACGCGGACGCGCTCGAGGGGCACGCCGAGCAGATCCGCCGACAGTGTGGCCACCATCGTCAGCAGTCCCTGCCCCGTCGCCGACACGCCGACGGCGACGGTGACGCCGCCGTCCGGGTCGAAACGGACGTCGCACGCGTCCTGCGCGGTCCAGTCGCCGCTCGTCAGCTGAAAGCTCGCGGCCGAGCCGTGCAGATGATTGGCGATGCCGACGCCGACGCGCGCCTCGGGGACGTCCGCCAGGCGGCGTCGCGCCGCCGCTTCGCGGCTCGCCGCGAACTTCACGCCGCGCTCGAAGGCGTCGCGGTGGCTGCCGGAGTCGATCCGGACACCCGACGCGGTGACGTACGGCAGCTCCTGCGGCTCGACCAGGAGGCGCCGCCGGAGCTCGACCGCGTCCACGCGTAGCTCGGCTGCGATCTTGTCGAGCAGGCGCTCCATCGCGAAGACGGCTTCCGGCTGGCCGAAGCCGCGGTACGCGCCGCTGGGGGTCTTGTTCGTGACGACGCAGCTGACGTCGAAGCTCTGGTGCGGGATGCGGTAGGGGCCGGTGAGGATGCCGACCGCGATCAGGCTGGGGCTGAAGCCGTACGGGTAGATCTCCCCGGAGCCCACGTCGTGGAGGACGCGGCCGCGCACCGCCTCGATTGTGCCGTCCTCGTGCACCGCAGCCTCGATCTCGATCCGGACATCGCGTGCGTGACACGCCGCGACCATGTGCTCCGCCCGGTCTTCGATCCACCGGACGGGCCGGCCGAGGCGGCGTGCGAGCCACGGCACGACGTACTCCTCCGGGTAGATCTCGGACTTCCCCCCGAAGCCGCCGCCCACGTCGGGTGCGATCACGCGGATCGAGCTCTCCCTCAGACCGAGGACGCGGGCGAGCATCGTGCGCGCAATGTGGGGGAACTGCGTCGAGGTCCAGACGGTCAGCCGGTCGTCGACGTACTCCGCGACGACGCCACGCGTCTCGAGCGGCATCGGCGCCTGGCGCTGCACCGTGTACGTGCCGCCGACGGCGCGCAGCCGCGCGAACGCCTCGTCGACGGCGGGATTGCGCCCCTCGACGTGTACGAGCCTGTTGTCGGGCCAGGCCGGATAGAGCCTCTCCGCCGTGGACGCGAGCGCGGCATCGAGCGTCGCCACCCCCGGCAGGGGCTCGATCCGCGGTTCGACGAGCTCGAGCGCGTCCTCGACCTCGTACCGGTCCGCGGCGACGACGACGGCGAGCGGCGCGCCCACGTAGCGGACGCGGTCGCGGCAGAGAGGGAACGCTGCCACCGGCTGGGCGAGCCGCGAGAGATCCGGGACGGGAGCGACCCCCGCGAGGTCGACAGCGGTCGCGACGGCAAGGACCGCGGGCAACGCCGTTGCCGCCCTCGTGTCGATACCGAGGATCCGGCCGTGCGGGACGGTCGAACGGACGAACCCGGCCTCGACCATCCCCGGCAGCCGCACGTCCGCGACGAACCGCGCCCGTCCCGCGAGCAGACGGTCGTCCTCGAGCCGCTCGCCCGGTCGACCGATGTGCCCGGGAGCGTTGCCGAGCGTCATGGACTGCAAATCTAACCGCCTTGTGCGCGACGCTCGCAGAAGCGGTCGAGGCCGCCGCCGCGCGAGTCACACGGCGACGGCCTCGGTCCCTGAGCAGGTCCGTCGTCAGTCGTTCTGCGGCGTCGGCGCCGTGCGGAAGCGCGGTGCGTAGCGAACGACGAGCGCTGCAGCGATGCCCCAGGTCACGACCAGCATCCAGCTCTGGCGCGTCGAGTCGGAGCCGTCGAACATCTGCGAGAAGTATTCGCCCGAGATCGTGTTGTTCATCGCGTGCACGACCATGGCGAGCAGCACGCTCTGGAGCGCGTTCTGGAAGAACCATGTGAACGCGATCGTCGCGAAGACGACGAGGACGAGGTCGGACCAGTGTTGGTCGTCGACGAAGTAGACGGGAAGGTGCCAGACCGACCAGAGGACCCCGAGGATGAGGCTGGCGACGAGCGGCGACCGCTCGGCGAGGAGGCGAGGAAGGGCGTAGCCGCGCCAGCCCGGCTCTTCCCACGCACCGCCGATCACCGGGATCAGCAAGATCGCGAGCGCGGTAGGGGCGACGTTCGTCCAGGCACCCAGTTCCTCCGACGTGGGCGTCGGTGCGCCGAGCGCGACGTTCAGCAGCGTGGCGAGCCCGGACAGGACGATCGGGCCAGTGATCGCGAGGACCCACCAGCGGACGGGAACGCGCCACTTGACCATCGAGCGGAACAGATCTTTGACCCCGGCCTTGCCTTGTGTGAATGCCAGGACGGTGACGGCGGCGAGGAACGGCCCGCAGCCGAGGATCGTCGGGCCGGAGCCCGTGGCCGCGTACGTGAGGGCCGGCCACCAGGAGTACGAAAAGGTGAGGACGAAGAACCAGACGACGGGGCGTCTGCGGATCGAGGCTGCCAGCCGCCTCCAGGGGTTGCGCGTGCTGGGGGTGAGACGGAAGTGACGTCGAGGACGTGGTCTGACACGTCGAGCCGCCTTTCGTAGGTTGTTGGTCGATGCCGGCCCACGCGGCCGCGAGCCGCAGCGCTGCTCTCGGGGGCTCCCGGAGCCGGGCCGTTGACGTGGAGCGAAGGCCGCGGCGCTCGCCGCGGCCTTCCGTCTCCCGCGGCGCCCGACCCACCCCTGGTGCGGGCGCCTGGTTCCGCCGTGAGCGCCTAGGCGGCCCGCGGCAGGTCGATGTCCGACTCGTCCTCGTCCGACTCCTCGGGCTCCTCGGGAGCCTCGATCGTCAAGTTCGGCAGCAGCCGGTCGAGCCAGCGCGGCATGTACCACGCCTTGTCGCCGAGCAGGTGCATCACGGCCGGCACGAGCAGCAGCCGGACGATCAGCGCGTCGACGAGGATCGCCACCGCGAGGCCGAGCCCGAAGGACTTGACCGTGCGGTCGTCGGTCAGCATGAAGGCCGAGAAGACGACGCCCATGATGATCGCCGCGGCGAAGATGACGCGGCCGACGCCCGCGACGCCGTCGGTGACGGCCTCGACGCGCCTTGCCGCCGCGCACGTACTCCTCGCGGATCCGGCTGAGCAGGAACACCTCGTAGTCCATCGAGAGCCCGAACAGGATCGAGAGGACGATCACGGGCAGGTAGGAGGCGGTCGGGCCGGTCTGGTCGAGCCCGATCAGGCTGAGGCCCCAGCCCCACTGGAAGACCGCGATCAGCGCGCCGAAGGCGGCGAGGGCGGAGAGCGAGGTCGTGAGCGCGGCCTTGATCGCGATCGCGACCGAGCGGAACGCCATCGTCAGGACGAGGGCGATGATCCCGATCACGAAGAGGAGGAAGAGCGGGAAACGCTCGATCATCTTCGACGCGATGTCCTCGTTCGCCGCGGTCGCGCCGCCGACGTACGCGTGCGCGCCGGTGCCCTCGAGCGCGGCCGGGATCGCTCGTCGCGGAGCGTGCCGACGAGCTCGGCGGTCTCCGCCGACTGCGGCGACGTGGTCGGGTAGACGGCGATCTGGGCCGTGTCGCCGGCCTCGTTCTCGATCGCCGGTCGGTGACCGCGGCGACGCCTTCCTCGGTCGAGCGAGCGACTTGCGCAGGCGGTCGACGGCGTCGCGTGCCGGCGCTCCTTGTCGACGGCGACGAGCAGCGGGCCGTTGAAGCCGGGGCCGAAGCCCTCGGCGAGCAGGTCGTACGCCTGGCGCTTCGTCGTGCTGGCGGGAGCGGTGCCGGCGTCGGCGGTGCCCATGTTGATCGACAGCACCGGGATCGCCATCGTCAGCAGGAAGCGCGAGCGTGGCGACCAGGGCCAGCTTCGGGTGCCGCGCGACGAGCCGGGCGACGCGGGCGACGATGCCGTCCGGAGTGTCGGCTGCGCGTTCCGCTTCGCCCACGGCAGGCGGCCGCGGTCGATCCCGTGCCCGAGCTTGGCGAGCACGGCCGGGAGCAGGGTCACGGCGGTGGACACCGCCACGATGACCGCGATCGCGGTGCCGTAGCCCATCTTGGCGACGAACGGGATCCCGACGAGCGCGAGCCCCGAGATCGAGATCGCGACGGTCAGCGCCGGCGAAGATGACGGCGCGGCCGGCGGTGGAGCCGGCGGTGACGGCCGCGTCGACGGGGCGCCTTCCCCTTCGCGAGCTCCTGGCGGAACCGCATCACGATGAAGAGCGCGTAGTCGATCGCGACGCCGAGGCCGATCATCACGGCCAGGATCGGCGTGATCGTGTGGAAGTCCGTGAACGCGGCCGCGAGCAGCAGCAGCGACATGCCGAGCATGATCGAGACGACGGCGAGCAGGATCGGCACGCGCCATCGCGAGCGCGGTGCCGAGGACGAGCAGCAGCACGAGGATCGCGGCGCCGAAGCCGAGCGCCTCGCCGTGTGCGACTCGATCGGCTCGGCGTCGATCACCGGGCCGCCGAGCTCGACCTGGACCGGCGAGTCCTCGATCGCCTCGAAGACGTCGTCCTGGATCTGCTCGATCTGCGTCGCGTCGAGCTCCGAGGCGGCCTTGTCGAACTGGACGCTCATGAAGGCGATCGTGCCCGTCCTCGCTGATCGCGCCGCCCTGCTGGGCGTACGGGTCGCCGACGTTGATCGACGCCGGGGACCTCCTTGGCGGCCGCGGTCGCGGCGGCGACGGCCTCGCGGCCCTCGGCGCTGGTCATGCGCTCGTCGTACGAGAAGACGACCTGGGCCGAGTCGCCGGCCGCCTCGGGGAAGCGCTGCTCGAGCAGGTCGGTCGCGCGCCTGGGCCTCCGAGCCCGGGATGGTGGCTGTTGTTGACGAGCTTGCCGCCGGCGGCGACGGCTGACGCCGATCACGGCGACGACGATGGCCAGCCAGACCCCGAACGTGCGCCAGGGGTGGCCGGCACAGGCCCGCACGATCCGGGCGAGTCCCCGGTCTCGGTGCGGCTGCTGGTGGTTCACGGGCATGTCTGTGTTCGCTCCTTGTGTGGGTGGTTGGGGTGGTGAGGAAGTCAGGCGGCCAGGTCCTCGAGGACCTCGTCGGCGTCCTCGTCCGCCGCGCTCCTCCTGCCGCGGGGGCAGGAAGCGGGCGACGAGCACGGCGCCGACGGCCGTGAGGATCGCGGCCCCGGCGAAGCCGAGGGCCATGGCGTCGGTGTAGGCGGACGCGGCCGCGTCGGCGAGCGAGGCGCCGCCTGCGCCGAGCCCGTCGGCGACGGCCATCGCGCCGCCGACCGACTCCTCGGCCGACTCCGCCGCGCCTGCAGACAGGGTCGTCGTGTCGTCGGAGATCCGCGAGCCGTAGAGCGACGTGACGAGCGAGCCCATCACGGCGACGCCGAGCGCGCCGCCGACCTGGCGCGTGACGTCGTTCATCGCCGAGGCGACGCCGGACTTCTCCTCGGGCACCGCGCCCATCACGGCGGCGGTCGACGGGGCCATGATCCAGCCGTTGGCGGCGGCGTAGCCGAAGAACCAGAGGCTGAGCGCCCACCACGGGGTCGACGGCGACCAGAGCAGGACGAGCGCGAGCATCGCCGTCAGGCCGACCATGCCGGCCGTGACGATCCTCGTCGTGCCGATCCGCTCGGCCAGGTGCGTGCTCGAGCGGGCGCCGAACATCAGCCCGAAGGCGATCGGCGTCATCGCGGCCCCGGCCTCGAGGCTCGAGTAGCCGTGCGCCGACTGCAGGTACTGCGTCGTCGAGTAGATCACGCCCATCAGCACGAAGCTGAAGAGGCTGATCGCGCCGGCGGCGACGCCGAAGCGAGGGTTGCGGAAGTACGAGAGGTTCAGCATCGGCTCTGCGGTCCGCAGCTCCCACGTCACGAACGCGGCGACGAGCAGCGCCGAGACGCCGAGGCCGCCGAGCGTGAAGGGCGAGAGCCACCCGTTCTCGGGCGCCTCGATGATCGTGTAGACGAGCGCCAGCAGGCTCGTGATCGAGAGCGCGGCGCCACCGAAGTCGAACGCGCCGGGCTTCGGGTCGCGGCTCTCGGGGACGAGCCTCAGGCCGAGCAGGAACGCGAGCGCGGCGACGGGCACGTTGACGAGGAAGACCGAGCGCCACGAGAAGACGTCGAGCAGCAGTCCGCCCGCAAGCGGGCCGAGTCCGATGCCGACTGCCGCGAACGCGGCCCAGATGCCGATCGCCTTCGAGCGCTCCTCGCGCGGGAAGGTGTTGGAGATGATGGACAGGGTCGCGGGCATGATCAGCGCGCCGCCGATGCCCATCACCGAGCGGACGGCGATCAGACCGCCGCTCGAGTCGACGAACAGGACGGCGAGGCTCGAGAGGCCGAAGAGGCCGATCCCGAGCTGGAGGGCGAGCTTGCGCCCGAACCGGTCGCCGAAGGCGCCCAGGGTCAGCAGCAGCCCGGCGAAGACGAGCAGGTACGAGTCGACGATCCACTGCAGCGACGAGCCGCTCGTGCCGAGGCCTTCCTGCAGCGACGGCAGCGCGACGTTGAGAATCGTGTTGTCGAGCCCGATGATGAGCAGGCTCAGCGAGAGGACGGCGAGCGTCTTCCAGCGGCGGGCGTACACCGTCGGGTCGATCATGGGGTGTGCGTTCGATGACATGCACCCACGGTGCAGCCATGCCCCCGGGGTCGTATCGGGGGGATTACTGGTCCGTTACGCGGATACCCCGGCCGCCTCCGCACCCATTCCCTGCCGGATCAGCTCGGCGCGGGAGGCGATTCCGAGCTTCTGGAAGACCTTGCGCAGGTGGTACTCGACCGTCCGCGGGCTGAGGAAGAGCTGTGCGGCGACGTCCTTGTTCGAAAGTCCGGCCGAGACGAGCCGGGCAACCTGCGTCTCCTGCGGCGTCAACTCCCCGCCGGCGCCGGAATCGCGTTTGCGCGCCGTCTCCCCGGTCGCGCGCAACTCCATCCGAGCCCGCTCGGCCCAGGGTTCGGCACGGAGGCGCTCGAAGCCCTCGAGGGCCCTGCGAAGGTGCTCTCGGGCGTCCTGGCGCCGGCGCCGGCGGCGCAGGAACTCGCCGTGAAGGAGCGCCGTCCGCGCGCGGTCGAACGGCCGATTGGCATCGGCGTGAAGGCGCAGTGCCGCCTCGAAGTCCGCCGCAGCTTCGTCGTCGGTGCCGAGGAGCGCGCGACAGCGTGCGGCCGACGCGAGGGCCCACGCCGGCGCGCCTGGCCCTGCGAAGCTCTCGAGTGCCCGGAACGCCTCCCGCGCGTCGCCGACCCGCCCGGCGCGGACGAGCGCCTCGACGAGATCCGGCGTGGCGAGGACGACGATCAGCGGGTGCGCTCGCCCTGCTCCCGCGGCGCCGAGCGCGGCCAGCCGTTCCGCCGCCGACTCGTGCCGCCCCCGGCCGGCTTCGAGCAGGCCCACGCCCCACTCGGCGATCGAATAGGCGAGCGCGTTCTCGTCCGCGCGCCGACTCGCCGACCTGTGCGCTCCGGCCCGGCACCTTCAGCCCGTCCACGGGCGGCCGCGAACCAGGTCAGGATCGCGAGCTGGAGCGCCGCCACGCCGACCGAGGCCCGATTCGCGCGGCCAGCTGGACGCTCCGTCGCCTCCGCCACGACGGTGAAGCGGCCGGCAAGCACGCCCGCGACCGCCGTCGAGAGCAGGGCGAGCGTGACCGCGTCCACCTCCCCCGACTCGCGTGCCAGCCTGAGGGCTCGCTCGAGCAACGCCGTCTCGCTCGCCTCCTCGCCCAGCGTCGACGCCCCCATCGCGGCCCCGGTAAGGAGTCGCGGCTCGTCCAGCTTCTCGGCCCGGGCGATTACGTCGAGCACGAGCGGGGCCTTGTCGACGCTCGCCCCGAGCCAGAGGCTGCCGACGCCGTCGAGGAGATCAGCCAGGAACCGCTCGCGCGCGTCGTCAGATCGGGGTAGTGCCGCCGCCTGCTCGCGGGCGGCGCCGACGAGCGAGTAGTCCGCCGACTGCATGCCGCACGAGGCGGCGTCGAACAGCATCTCGAGCGTCCGGCGGGGGTCGACCGGCGAAGCCGTCGAGGCGCCCGCGAGCAGGATCGAACCGGCGGCGACCAGGCTGCCGCGCCGCTGTTCGATGTCTCCGCGAACGTGCTCAAGCTCCCCGCGAAGCCGCGCGTCCTCGACGAGTGGGCTCGCTCGTTCGACCAGGGCCAGCGCTCGCGCCGGATCGCCCCCGTGCCAGGCGGCTGCGACCGCCCGGACGAGCCGACGCGCCCGGCTCGCGGGATCGTGGGTGAGCTCTGCAGCTCGCTCCAGCGCCGCTGCCGCCGCCGCGTAGCCGCTGCGGCGTCGCGCCCGCTCCGCTGTCTCCTCCAGTTCGTCGGCGACGCGATCGTCGCGACCCACCGCGGCGGCCGCCCGATGCCAGGCGCGGCGATCGGCGTCCTCGGGAGCGGTCAGCGTGTCGGCGAGGGCCCGGTGCGCTCCTTCCCGGTCGGAGAAACCCGCGCCCCGGTACACCGCCGAGCGGACGAGAGGGTGACGGAACACGACGTGCTCGAAGTCGACATGCACGAGCCCGGCGCTCTCGGCGACGGTGAGCGCGTTCAGGTCCAGCCCCAGCGCGTCGGCAGCACGCTCGACGGCCGCCCGTGCCCCCGTCTCGTCCGCCGCTGCCAGCAGCAACAGCGCCTGCGTGGCCGCGGGGAGCCCTCGCACGCGCTCGAGGAAGACCTGCTCGACCGAGGTCGTGGCTGGCGCCGCCGCAAGCGGCTCGTGGCCCGCCAGCTGGCGCGCCGTGAGCGTGCGAGGCAGTTCGACCAGCGCGAGCGGATTCCCGCTCGCGTGGTCGACGAGCCACTCCACGACGCCGGCGGAGACCGAAGCGTTGAATCGACCGCGGACGAGAGTTCGTGCGTCAGCCGGGTCGAGCGCCGGCACGCGGAGCTCGGGGAGGCCCGGTGCGGCGAAAGTGCGCCCGTCGCCGTCGCGGACGGCGAAGAGGAAGGCGACCGGCTCGACCTCGAGGCGGCGGGCGACGAACACGAGCGTGTCCGCCGATGCGTGGTCCAGCCATTGGGCATCGTCTACGAGACAGAGAAGCGGCTTCTCTCCGGCGGCGTCCGAGAGCAGCCCGAGTACGCCCAGCGAGACCCGGAACCGCTCCTGCACCGACTCGGCCGAGAGTGCGAACGCCGCTCGCAGTGCTGCCGCCTGCGGCTCAGGCAGCTGCTCGATCCGGTCCAGCAGCGGAAGGAGGATCTGGTGGAGCGCGGCGTAGGGGAGCTCCGACTCGCCCTCGATCGCGGTGCCGCGAAGCACAGTCATCCCGCTCGCCGCGCCCCGCGCGTAGTCGAGGAGCGCCGATTTGCCGACGCCCGCCTCTCCGCGAACGACGAGCGGCCGGCCGCGGCTCTCTCGCGCGTCCGCGAGCAGCGCCTGGATCGCAGCGGTCTCGGCCTGCCGGCCGACCAGCGGTCCGGGCACGGAGTCGACGCTCACGAGGCGCCGACGAGCTCTGTGCCGGCGCCTTGCCGGATCAGCTCGGCGCGGGAGGCTATCCCGAGCTTCTGGAAGACCTTGCGGAGGTGGTACTCGACCGTCCGCGGGCTGAGGAAGAGCTGCGCGGCGACCTCCTTGTTCGACGAGCCCTCGGCGACGAGCCGGGCGATCTGCTGCTCCTGCGGCGTCAGCTCGCCGAGCGTGCTCGGATCGCGCCGGCGGGCAGTCTCGCCCGTGGCCCGCAGCTCGTTCTGGGCCCGGTCGGCCCAGCGGGCGGCGCCGAGCCGTTCGAAGTTCCGCAGCGCGCTGCGCAGGTGCTCGCGCGCGTCCGACCGGCGGCGAAGCCGGCGCAGCAGCTCGCCGTAGAGCAGCTGCGTGCGGGCGAGGTCGAACGGATTGGTCGTCTCGGGGTCGCGGGCGAGCGAGGCCTCGTAGTGGGCGATCGCCTCCTCCGGCGTCTCCGCCAGCAGGGCGTTGCAGCGCGCGACGCGCGTCGCCCCGAAGACCGAGCCCGTGTGCTCGGCCCACGCCGCAAGGGCCGCCGCCGGCTCCTGACCGGCCTCACGGCGACCCGCGCGGGACGCCGCCTCGACGAGCCCAGGGACGCTGAGCATCGTGTACGACGGGTGGCCGAAGCCGAGCCGGACGTCGCGCAGCTCCTGGAAGTGCAGCAGCGCCTGCTCCCAGCGGCCGGCGCCGAGCTCGAGCTCGGCGAGCGCCCACGTTCCGATCGCGGGCGCGAGAGCCATTTGCCGGGGCGCGGCGAGCTCGTTCGCGCGCTCGACGAGCTCGCGGCAACGCTCCTCCTCGCCGCGGACCGCGGCGATCCACGCCAGCACGGCGAGCGGCTGCGCCGTCATCTGCTCGTAGCCGAGGTCCCGCCCGAGGCGCATCGCCTCGTCCGCGGCGCTCTCGGCGTCGGGCAGAGCGCCGGCTACCGCATCCGCGAACGCCCGCGTCGTCAGCAGGTACGGGAGCGCGCCGAGGGCGCCCGCGGCGCGGGCGGCGTCGACGGCACTGCCGTAGAACGACCGGGCCAGGTCTCGCTCGCCGGCGAAGCTCGCCATGACGCCGGCCCAGAAGTTGTGCCGTGGATCCGGCGACCCCCCGAACAGGCTCAGGGCGCGCCGCAGCAGCGCCGCTGCTTCGGCGGGGTCCTCGTCCCCGTCGTAGCTGAAGACCCGCTCGCCCGCCTCGACCAGGACGGACAGCATCACCTGGCGCTCGTCCGCCGGGTCGACCTCGATCTCTGCGCCCAGCACGCTGACCCGCTGCACACGTGCGCGGTCGCCGCAGGTTCCGGCCGACTCCAGGGACGCGACCGTGAGCTCGAGTGCCCGGCCGGCGTCGTGCGGCGCGACGCCGGGCACCGCGGCCGCGAACGTGTCGCTCGCCTCCGCGCTGCGACCGTCCTGGAGCTCGGCCGTGCCTCGGATGTAGGCGAGGTCGGCCATGCCGATCGGATCCTCGACGAACGGGCGCGCCCGCTCGGTGAGTGCGATCGTCCGCTCCGGCGCGCCGGCGAGGAGCGCCGACCCGGCGGCGAGCAGGAGCCGCCGCCCGCGTTCGTCGTCCGCGGTGCTGAGCTCGGCCGCCCGGGTCAGGGCCGACGCCGCGGAGCCGTGGCCACCGCGCTGCCGGGCGCGGGCGGCGCTCTGCTCGAGCTCGGCCGCCACGTCGTCGTCGGGCCCGACCGTTGCGGACGCGAGGTGCCAGGCGCGCCGGTCGGCGTCCGCCTCGGCGGTGAGGACGTTTGCGAGCGTGCGGTGCGCGCGCTCGCGCTCGGCGAATCCCGCACCGCGGTAGGCCGCCGAGCGAACGAGAGGATGGTGGAAGTCGACCCGCTGCGCGCCGACGTGGACGAGCCCTTCGGCCTCCGCCGCGGACAGGGAGTCCTCGGCGAGGCCGAGCTCGGCGGCGGCGCGGGCGATCGTGGCGCGGTCGCCGCTCTCCTCCGCCGCTGCCAGCACGATCATGCTGCGAACCGCGGCGGGCAGAGCCCGGATCCGCTCGAGGTACGTCTCCTCGACCGACGTCGTCGGCAGCTCGCCGCCGGCGGCGCCCGCGGTCGAGAGCTCGATCAGGGCGAGCGGGTTCCCGTGGGCCGTCGCGATCAGCCGGTCGAGCACCTCCGGCGGTGCGTCGGGCTGCACGCGGTGGGCGGCGAGCGCGCGCGCGTCCTCGTCCCCGAGCTCGGCGAGCCGCAGCTCGTCGACACCCGCTGCCGCGAACGGCCGCGTCGGGTCGTCGCGCGCCGCCAGGACGATCGCGATCGGCTCCGCCTCGAGCCGGCGCGCGGCGAAGAGAAGTGCCTCGGTCGAGGCGCCGTCGAGCCACTGCGCGTCGTCGACGAGGCACAGCAAGGGCTGCTCGTCCGCGACCTCGCAGAGCAGCGCGAGCACGCCGAGCGCGACGTGGAACCGGTCCTGCACCGCCTCTGCCGAGAGCGCGAAGGCGCTGCGCAGGGCCGCCGCCTGGGGCGCCGGCAGCCGCTCGACGCGGTTCAGCACCGGCCGGAGCAGCTGGTGGAGGCCGGCGAAGGGGAGGTCCGACTCGGACTGGATCCCGATCCCGCGCAAAATCGCGAGATCCACCGCCTGCCCCTCGACGTACTCGAGCAGCGCCGACTTGCCGATGCCCGCCTCACCTCGAAGCACGAGCACGCCGCTCTTCCCTTCGCGCGCTCCCACCAGCAGGCGGTCGAGCGCCTCGGTCTCAGCGCGGCGTCCGACGAGCATCTCTCGATCCTACGCCGCTCGTGGCAAGGGCTACAACGAGCGGACGGCGTCGGCGAGCTGCGCGAGCTCCGTCTCGGCGTTGAAGTAGTGCGGCGAGACGCGCACGCCGGAGCCGTTCAGGCCGACCGTGATCCCACGCTTGCGCAGCGACCAGGCGACGTCGCGCGGATCCCGGTGCTCGATCTCGACGGTGACGACGCCCGCGTCGGCGCGGCTGCTGACCGTCGGGATCTCGGCGAGGCGGTCTCGGAGCGACGCCGCGAGCTCGTCGACGCGCGCCTCGATCCGGTCGATGCCGATCTCGCGCGCGTACTCGATCGCCTGTCCGAGCCCGAGGATGGCGGCGGCCGTGGGACCCGCTTCGGCCCGGCGTCCGCCGCGGAGGACGAGAAAGCCCGTGCCGGCGGGGCCTCGGAGGTACGCCCCGGCCGCGGCGACGACGGCGGGACGCTCGATCTGCTGCACGTCGACGGGTGCGCGGCCGATCTGCGCTGAGACGTCGACCACGTACGGCGCGCCCTGCGCCATCACGTCCAGCAGGCCGCCCGTGTAGAGGGTGACCTCGTTGGGGTCGGCATTCACGAGCTCGGCGGCGGAGCGATAGACGCCCTCGATCGCGTCGGCCCTCAGCTCGGCGGCCTCGGCGCTGCCGACCCGCGCCTCCAGCTCGAGGTGCTCGTGCACCGCGGCGAGGACGGGCGCCGGCATCAGCGAGGCGCGAGCGTTGTCCAGGTGGACCCGCGTCTGCGAGCCCGGCGTGTCCGCACGTGCGCGGTCGACGTCGATCATGGCTTCACCGTAGGCGCGACGGCGCCCCGTCGCATCAGTGATGCCACCGGTCGTGCCGGTTCTACGCCGGGCGCGCCAGCAGCCGCATCGGCGACACCCGCCTCGCCGAGGTGAGCAGCCAGAGCGTGAGCAGCGCGATCGCGGCGCCCGCCACGGAGTCCGCGAAGTAGTGGTTCCCGGTCGCGGTGACGGTGACCGCCATCAGCAGCGGATGCAGCGCGAAGAAGAGTCGCAGTGGGAGACGGCGCGCCGCGCGGAAGCCGACGACGCCGACGAGGAGGCTCCAGCCGACGTGCATGCTCGGCATCGCCGCGTACGGGTTGAAGCGGATCCCGGCGAACGAGCCCGTGTCGTGACCGGAGAGCCCGACCGTGTCGGCGATCCCGAGCTCCGGCACGAGCCGCGGCGGCGCCGTCGGGAACCCGACGTAGAAGACGACCGCGAGCGCGAGCGAGGCGAAGAGCAGGGTGCGCAGCTCGCGGTAGCTCGACCGGTCGCGCAGCCCCAGCCAGATCAGAACGGCGGCGATCAGGGGGCCGAAGCCGGCCATGTAGTACGCGGAGAACGCCTCGGAGGCGAACGAGAGCGCGCTCTGGAGCGACGCCTCGTGGAAGAGGGAGAGGCGCCGCTCGAGGTCGATCAGGCTCTCGGCGTTGGCGGCGGCCGTGCCGGCGTCGCCGATGGTCGAGCCGCGCACGGCCAGGTAGAGCGGGTACAGCGACGCCCAGAGCGCGAGCTCGACGAGCGCGAAGCGACGGAGGCTGCCGCTCACGCCGCCGCCGGGAGCCCGCCGTACTCGATGCCCTGGCGGGCGGCGTAGGCGAACGGATGGGTGAAGACCGCGAGGGGAGAGGTTCCGGAGGCGACCTCGATCTCGAAGGCCTCCTCCGTGCGCTCGTCGTGCACGTGGACGCTGACGCTGTTCGTCGAGCGCGTCCACAACAACGTGACGTCGATCCCGTTCGAGCTGCGGTGGGCCAGCTCCTCGAGATCACTGAGGTGATGAATGGTGTTCATGCGTCGCAAGCTAGGACCGCGGCCGAAGCCTGGAATCAGCGGACTCCCCAGTGCCGCCACCAGTCGTCCGCTCGTGGCCACCGGTGGCGACTGGTAACGATTGCGGACTCGACTGGCGATCCCACCGATGCGACCGGGGCTCCCGCCCGTCATCGTCGTCTGCATGAGCCGCACGAAAGGAGCCCCGATGAGCACCGCCCCCCTGACGGCCGTCGACGGCCCGCCCGCCCCCGCGCAGGAGCGCTGGGCCGGCATCGACTCGCTCGACGCCTTCCTGGCCGAGATCGGCCGCTACCCACTCCTCACGCCCGCGCAGGAGGTCTCGCTCGCGAAGCGGATCGAGCGCGGCGACGCCGACGCCCGCCGCCGGATGATCGAATCGAACCTGCGTCTCGTCGTCACGATCGCGAAGGACTACCGCCGCAGCGGCGTCGCCTTCCTCGACGTGATCCAGGACGGCATGGTCGGCCTGATCCGCGCTGTCGACGGGTTCGACTGGCAGCTCGGCAACCGCTTCTCCACCTACGCCCGCTGGTGGATCCTGCAGTCGATTCGCGCCGGCGCCGCCGGCGCCGGCCGCAGCGTCCGCCTGCCGGTGCGCCTGGCCGCGCGCACGCGCGCCGTCGAGCAGACGACGGCGAAGCTGACGCTCGAAGCTCGGCCGGCACCCCTCCGAGACCGAGCTCTGCGAGGCGCTCGAGCTGACTCCCGCCCAGTTGCGCCGGGCGCGGGCCGCCGCTGCCTCCCAGGTCGTGGTCTCGATCGACGGGACGGCGACGGACGACGGCCGGCCGCTGGTCGAGGCGCTCGCGGACGAGTCGCTCCCCGATCCCGCGCACGAGCTCGATGCTGCGGCCCGAGGACACGGTCACCGCCGCCCTCTGCGACCTACCCGAGCAGGCTCAGCGCGTGCTGGCGCTCCACTACGGCCTCGACGGCCGCGGCGAGCGCAGCTACACCGAGATCGCGAAGACGATGGGCGTCAGCGTCTGGCGCGTCCGCGAGATCGAGGCGCGCGCCCTGCATCTCCTTCGAGGCCGCGACGACGTGCGCGCGCTGAAGGCCGCCTGATGGCGCTCGCCGACGAGATCGCGCAGTCGGGCTACCGCCGCCTCGTCCTGCTCGTCCCGCCCGGCTGCGACCTCGCGTCGGAGCTGCTGGCCCGGACGATGGGCCCGGAGCCCCGCGTGCCGGAGCTGCGGCTCGTCGACTCCACCGACGCCGCGCAGATCCACGCGGTCGAGAAGGCCGTCGACCTCGAGGAGACGCTCTTCGTCGTCGACGCACCGAACGTGCTGCTCGGCGACGCCGCGCGGCAGTTCGTCGTCCCCACGTCACTGGAACAGGAGGCTGCATGAAGCTCGGAATGATCGGACTCGGCCGGATGGGCGCGAACATCGTGCGCCGGCTGCTGCGCGACGGCCACGAATGCGTCGTCTACGACGTCGACGCGACCGCGGTGGCCGAGCTCGCGTCCGAGGGCGCGCTGCCCGCGACCTCGCTCGCCGACCTTGCCGCACAGCTCGAGACGTCACGGATCGTCTGGGTGATGGTCCCGGCCGCGCTGACCGACCAGGTCGTGCGCGACGTGTCCGTCCACCTCGCGGCGGGCGACGTCGTCATCGACGGCGGCAACGGCTACTACCGCGACGACATCCGGCGCGCCGAGGAGCTCGCAGCGCGCGGGATCAGCTACGTCGACGTCGGCACGAGCGGCGGCGTCTGGGGCCTCGAGCGCGGCTACTGCCTGATGATCGGCGGCGAGCGGGTCGCCGTGGAGCATCTCGACCCGATCTTTCGCACGCTTGCCCCCGGGGTGGGGGCTGCGCGGAGGACGGCCGGCCGTCGGCGGATCGACTCGACCGCCGAGGCCGGCTACCTCCACTGTGGCCCGGCCGGCGCCGGGCACTTCGTGAAGATGGTCCACAACGGCATCGAGTACGGGCTCATGGCCGCGTACGCGGAGGGCCTGAACGTCCTGGCGAAGGCCAACGTCGGCGCCGAGGGCCGCGAGGCGGACGCCGAGACGGCGCCCCTCGCAGACGATCGCTTCTACCGTTACGACTTCGACCTGCCCGAGATCGCCGAGCTCTGGCGCCGCGGCAGCGTCGTCTCGTCCTGGCTGCTCGACCTGACGGCGGGGGCGCTCGGCGCATCGCCGTCGCTCGAGGGCTTCGGCGGCGGCGTCTCCGACTCCGGCGAGGGTCGCTGGACCGTGCACGCCGCGATCGACGAGGGCGTGCCGGCACCGGTGCTCAGCGCCGCGCTCTATGCCCGCTTCAGCTCCCGCGGCGAGGGCGACTTCGCCGACCGCGTGCTCTCGGCGATGCGCCAGGAGTTCGGCGGCCACGGCGTCCAGCGGAAGGCTGCCTAGCCCTTCCGGGACTGGTGAACACGCTGATCCCACCAGTGGCGGACGGTCCTACGGTGCAGGCAACCAACCCGAAAGGACCTGCATGATGAAGTCGAAGATCGCCGGAACGTTCGCCCTGGTGGCCCTGATCGTCGCCGGCTTCGCCGGTCTCGCCTTCGCCCTCGACACCGAGAGCTCGGCCGAGGCCAAGGCGGACTTCTGTGAGAGCCTGGACAACCTCTCGAGCACCGTGATGAGCTACGAGGGCATCGATCCGCTGACCGCCACGAACGACGAGCTGGACGAGGCGGCGGACGACATCGAGAGCGCGTGGAACGAGGTCGAGGACGACGCCGAGGACTGGGCGAACGCCTACGACAACGAGCTCGGCCAGGCGTACGACGACCTCTACTGGGAGATCCAGACCCTCCCCGGTGACAACACGGTCGCCGAGAACCTCGAGGACGTCGAGGACGAGCTGGCCGCCTTCCCGTCTGCCTTCCAGGAGACGTTCGACGGCTCCGGCTGCTCGAGCCGCAGCACCACCTGCCGACGCCGCGGAGAGCGACCTGCTCTCTGCGGCGTCCTGCGTTCTAGGGCATGAGGTGCGTGTTCGGGACGACGTCGACGATGCTGACGTCGAAGTTCTCGACGGCTTGGAGATCGGCCCCCGACGCAAGGGCGGCGATCCCGCTCAGCCGCTCGGCCGCCTCGGCGCTCTTCGCGCGGGACTCCTCGTCCGCCCACAGCGTCACGACGAGCGCCTCGCCGGTGTCGCGGTTGACGACGCCGATCGTGCCGCAGTAGCCGTCGCTCTCGCGCGCCCACGGCAGCAGGTCTTCGGACACCATGCGCAGGCCGGCCTCGTACTGATCCGCAGTCGTCCTCAGTCGATGCACGCGGGCGAGCATGGATGACCTCCGCGGCCGATCCTACGCAAGCGACCGCAGTCGTGTCACGCCGGCGCCTGCACACAACGCCTTGCGACTTCTTTACCAAGCCCTGACCGAACGCTGTCCGTCCTGGATCGAGCGCATTACGCGGCCTCGCCTACGGTGCGTCGCAGTTGTCCGAACCAGTGAAAGGGGTCGCAGATGGAAGCCAGCAAGAGGATTCTCGGAATGCCGAAGCTCGTCACCGCGGCGGTCGTCGCCGCCGTGGCCGTGATCGTCGGAGCCGGCAGCTCCAGCGCCGCGACGCCGAAGCTCGTCGCCACCGTGGGGCCGGGGTTCACGATCTCGCTCAAGTCCGCCGGCAAGAAGGTGACGTCGCTGAAGGCGGGGAAGTACACGATCGCCGTCAACGACCGTTCGCGCATCCACGACTTCCGACTGCGCGGGCCGGGCGTGAACAAGGTCTTCAGCTCCGTCGGCGCGGTCGGCACGAAGTCGGTGACGATCAGTCTCCGCGCGGGCCGCTACCAGTTCCTGTGCCAGCCACACGCGAGCGCGATGCACGGCGCGTTCACCGTCCGCTGAGGCCGATGACATGTCGATGAAGCAGGTTCTTCTCCCGATCGTCGCGAGTGCCGCCGTCCTCGGCGGCGGCCTCGCGATCGACTCTTCGGCCCAGGCACGAACGGCCGAGACCGCTACGGCCGACGTCACCGCGCCGTCGGGGAAACGCGGGGCTGCAGCCGGGGGCATCGACCCGCGCGCCGGTGGGCTCGAGATCGCCCTCGGCGAGTGGGCGATCTCGCCGGAGGCGCGGGCGATCAGGCCCGGCCCGGTCACGTTCGTGATTCGCAACCGCGGCACGTTTCGCCACGGCTTCGAGCTCGAGCTCCGGCGCGTCGACGAGCGGCACGGCGGGCACGGCGACCATCACGGTGACGACGACGCCAAGTCGATCAAGCTCGCACCGGGCGGAACGACGCGTCTGACCGTGAGCCTCGCGCCCGGGATCTACGAGATCGAGTGCTTCATCAGCCATCACGACGAGCGGGGGATGCGCGGCGTGCTCGAGGTGAGGGCAGACGCTCCCCTGGTCGCACGGGCCGGCGCATCGGCGCCTTCCGCCGTCACCATCTCCGGCTTCGCGTTCAAGCCTGCGACGCTGAAGACAACCGTGGGGAAGACCGTGACCTGGCGCAACGCCGACGCCGCCCCGCACACCGCGACGGCGACGGCGTTCTCGTCGCCCCAGCTCGGGAAGGGCGGGAGGTTCCGGCGCACGTTCAGCCGGGCCGGGACGTACGCGTACGTCTGCGCGCTCCACCCCGGAATGCGCGGGAAGATCGTCGTCGCAGCGGGCGCGGGCTAAGTCGACGAGATACCCTACCGGGGTATATAGTGGGCGGATGGACACCAGCAACGGGCGTCACGAGGGGCACGCCGGCAGTCACGCCGAGCAGTCGCTGAACCGGGTGGCGTGCGCTTGCAACCGTCCACTGCCTGACCGGCTGCGCCATCGGAACGCGTTTTGCACATGAGCTTGCCCGTTCGGTCGATCTTTCGCTTCGGGCCGCGCTCGCGCGCGTCTGGGCGGGCCGCGGCCCGCCGCTCGTCGCCTCCTAGACGAGCACGCGCGGCCTGCTCGCGGCCGCTGATCCGAAGTGAGGAGCAATGGAGGCTCACCCGAGTCGTGGTGGGCTCCGGTCGGTGCTCGTCGTGGGTGCCGCCGTCGTGGCGTTGCTTGCGATCGCACCGGCGGCCGGGGCGCATGCGCGGCTGACTGACAACGCAACCGGCGAACGACGAGGTGCTGGGGATGATCATCGGCACGGCGCTGGGCTGGTGGCGACCTCGAGAGGCGTTCGGAGCGATCCGCGTCTACGACGCGCGGGCGCATCGAGTTGACGCTGGCTCGGTGGAGCGACCGACCGACAGGGAAGTCCGGATAGAGCTCGACCGGCGCCTCGCCCGCGGCACCTACACGACGACGTGGCGGGCGGTCTCGGGGGACGGACATCCCGTCTCGGGAGCATTCGTCTTCCACGTCGGGGCGCCGGGAGCTACACCCGGCCGGGATTGCGGCGCAGGTTCTCGAGGGTGGGGCTCCGCGGTCGGTGACGGTGGTCTTCTCGATCGCGCTGGCGGTCGATTGCTCTGCTCTTCTTCTTCGGCTACTCGCTGATTTGGGGACTCGGGCAGGCGTCCGCGTCGACGCGGCGATGCTGCCGTTGCTCCGATCCGGCCGTGCTCGCCCTGGCTGCCGCGATCCCCGTCGCCGGATCTCCTACAGGGCGCGGCCGCGGGTGGCTTCGGGCTGGCGCGAGTCGCTGCACTGGACGTCGTGCGCGCCGTGCTCGGAACACGGTTCGGCGACGGTCTGGGTCGCTACAGGCAGGGCTGGCGCTCCTTGAGTCGCGGTGCGTGCTCGTGTGCGCGGGTCGGAACATCGCCGCTGCTGGCGTGGGCCGCTCTGGCTCGGGCTGCGCTGCTCGCAGCGGACGCAGACGATCTCGGATCACGCGAGCGTCTCGGGCGCGGATGGAGATCGTGGACGACGTGGCGCACGTGCATGGCGGGCGTCGGTGTGGGTGGGCGGTCTCGCGCGCTCGTCTCGCCTGCGTCTGGGCGGGCGCGGAGCGGTGGGAGCTCGCCGTCTCGGCGGTGCCGCGCTTCTCGCGGCTCGCGGTGGGGGCGGTCGTCGTGCGCTGCTCGCAGCGGACACGATCGAGCGGCTACCTCGCAGGTGAGGGCCTGGAGCGGGTTCTGGGAGACGACCTACGGGCAGCTGCTGCTGGCGAAGATCGGCGCTCGTCCTACCGCTGCTCGCGCTCGGTCTCGACAACAACCGCGGCGGTGCCACGCCTGAGTGCAGCGGCTCGCGTCGCGCGGCGGAGCGAACGCGCTTCCTCCGGACCGCAGGCGCGGAGCTCGCGTTGATGGTCGCGATCGTCAGAGTGACGGCGGTGCTCGTCTCGGAGCCCCCGGCGCGAGCCGAGGTCGCCACGAAAGGCCCGTACGCGACGATCACGCACCTCGGCGACGACTCGAGCTGAACCTCGTCGTCGACCCGGCGACGGCCGGACGCAACGAGATCCACCTCTACCTGACGAACCACACACCGGCCAGCCCGACCGACGTGGACGCGGCGACCGTCTCGGCGACGCTCGCGAGCCGGCAGATCGGCCCGCTCCGCGTGACGCGCGCACCGTGCGGGCCCCGGCCACTACGTCGTCTCGCGGGCGCAGCTCGCGCTCGCGGGCGACTGGCAGCTGCGAATCGAGACTCGCCGCGGCGAGTTCGACGCCGCGTCGACAACCGTGTCCGTGCCGATCCGAAAGGAACGCGACCTGATGAAGAAGCCTCTGATCCTGCTCGACGCTCGCGCGCCCTGCGTGCTCGTCCCGGCGGCGAGCGCTCACGTGACCGTGAACCCGAACGAGGCGGAGGCGGGCAGCTTCTCCCGTTTCGCGATCCGCGTCCCGAACGAGCGGCCCGAGCGCCGAGACGACCAAGGTCGTGGTGCGAGCTGCCTGAGGGCCTCTCCTTCGTGAGCTTCCAGCCGAAGCCCGGCTGGACGCGGACCGTGACCATGGTGAAGCTCGCCAAGTCGATCACGAACGACGATGGCGAGACTCAGACCGAGCGCATCGGAACGGTCACCTGGGAGGGCGGGACGATCGCAGCGGGTGAGTTCGACGAGTTCGGGATGAGCGCCAGGGTGCCCGACAAGGCGGGCGGCGATCGTCTTTCCCGCCACGCAGACGTACTCGAACGGGGAGATCGTGCGTTGGATCGGCGAGCCCGATTCCGACACACCCGCGCCGCGCGTCACCCTGGCTGCGGCCTCTGCGTCCGAGACGCCGTCCGCCGGCACGTCGACACGCGTTGCTGCTGACGTCCCGGGCGCGATGGAGGACGACGACGGCCGCGACAACGTCAGGTTCGGTCTCGCGGTCGCAGCCTCGCCAGCCGCTCTCCTGATCGAGGCTCCGTCGCAGGCCGCGACGCGGATGACCCGGCGCGTCTCGCCGCGGCGGTCTTCGCCGTCCTCGTCGCCTGCCCGGCAGCGGCGGGGCACGGCGACGGCGCCGCCCGCGGCTACACCTCGACCGTGACCACGGTGACGCCCGAAGCTGGACGGCCTGATCGTGCAGGTCCTGCAGAGCGACGACCAGCTCCAGCTCCGCAACGACAGCGGCAGGGAGATCGTGGTCGAGGGCTACGACGGCGAGCCGTATCTCCGCTTCGACGCCGACGGAGGAGTGTTCCGCAACGCCAACTCCCCGGCCACGTACCTGAACGAGGAGCGCTACGGCGGCGTCGACGTGCCCAAGACGGCCTCCAGGACAGCCGAACCGCGGTGGGTGCAGGTCTCACGCGGCCGTGCGTACGAGTGGCACGACCACCGAATCCACTGGATGAGCACCATCGACCCGCCGAAGGTGCGCGAGGCGAAGGATCGGCCCTTCCATCGTCTTCGACTGGACGTCCCCGGCGAGGCCGGGACGGAGGCGCTCGCGATCCGGGGCAGCCTCGACTACCGGCCGCCGCCGGCGAGCAGCTTCAACCCGATCCTGATCGCCCCGCTCGTCGCCCTCGTGCTGGCGGGAGATGTTCTGGTGGGCGCGTCGGCGGCAGGGGAGCGAGGTCGAAAATCGACTTGACTTCGGACACTGATGTCTGATTTATTAACTCAGACAACAATGTCCAACCTAGAAGGGGCTCCCATGCGTCACGCACACACGCCACACCGAGCAGCGAGAAGGGGAAGCAGAGCAGCCTGCTGCTCGTCGTTTTGCTGATCGCGCAGCTGATGGTGATCCTCGACATCACGGCGGTGAACATCGCGCTGCCGAGCCTCGCGGGCGATTTGAACCTGACCGGCTCCAGCATCAGCTGGACGATCACGAGCTACTCGCTGATCTTCGGCAGCCTGCTCCTCTTCGGCGGCCGCGCCGCCGACCTGCTCGGGCGACGCCGGATGTTCCTGAGCGGCCTCGGCATCTTCACCGCCTCGTCGTTCGCGTCGGCGATGGCCGGCACCGCCGGCGCCCTCTTCGCCGCTCGCGCAGGCCAGGGTCTCGGCGCTGCGATGCTCTCCCCGGCGGCGCTGGCGATCATCATGTCCGCCTTCCAGGGTCACCAGCGGGCGAAGGCGCTCGCCGCCTGGGGCGCCGTCGGAGGCGCAGGCGCCGCGATCGGAGTCCTCGTCGGCGGCGTCCTGACGGAGTACGCCGACTGGCGGACGATCTTCTACGTCAACCTCCCCGTCGCAGCTGCGCTCGCGGTCGCCGCGCTGAGGATCATCCCGGCCGACGTCCAGAAGCCGCGGTGGAGCGGTCTCGACCTCCGCGGCGCCGTGCTCGCGACCACGAGTCTGGCGGCGATCGTCTTCGCGATCACGCAGGCCGAGGGGGCGGGCTGGAGGTCGGTCCAGACGCACGTGTTCGGCCTCGGCGGTCTTGCCGGCCTCGTGGTGTTCGCGCTGCTCGAGCGCCGCACGTCCGCACCGCTGCTCCGCGTCGAGCGCCTCGCCGATCGCGCCGTCGGCGGCGGGCTCTTCCTGATGCTCGCCGCGGCCGGCTCGATCTTCGGCCTCTTCCTGCTCAGCTCGCTCTACCTCCAGAACGTGCTCGGCTGGGGCCCGCTCTCGACCGGCCTCGCGTTCATCCCGCTTGCAGTCGCAGCCGGCATCGGGGCTCACGGGGCCGGGCACATCGTCGGCAAGCACGGCGTCCGCGGCCCGCTCGCCGGTGCCTTCGTGGTCGCGGCGGCCGGGATGACCCTGCTCGCGCACGTCGGCGAGAACGGCAGCTACGTCCGCGACGTCCTGCCCGGAATGCTCGTCGCCGGCCTCGGCCTCGGCGTCGCCGTCGTCTCCGTCTCGATCGCCATTCTCACCGGGGCCCGCGAGGACGAGGGCGGGATGATCTCCGGCCTCAACTCGACCGGACACGAAATCGGCGGCACCCTCGGGATCGCGATCTTCTCCACGATCGCGGCCGGGGGCGGCGCCGTCGCCGGCCCGCAGGCTGCTTCGGGCATCGCTCATGCGTTCATCGCGGCCGGGCTACTCGCTAGTGTCGCCAGCCTGGTCGCTCTCGCGGTCCTCCCGCGGGCACGCCACTTCGTCCCGAAGCTGCAGCTGAACCCCAGCGGGATGCCGATCCACTAGATGGCGAAGCACTCGAAATCCGCCGAAGCACCCGCGCCGAGGAGGCGCCGGGCAGACGCGGATCGCAGCGTCGCCGCCATCCTCGACGCCGCCCTCGAAGCGCTGGCGAGCGATCCCGACAGCAGCATGTCGGAGATCGCCCGCCGCGCAGGCGTCGTCAGGGCGACGATCTACGTCCATTTCCCGACGCGCGAGTCGCTGCTCGACGCGGTCATGGAATACGCGGTCGGGCAGGTCGTCGAGGCGATGCGAGGCGCCCAGCCTCACCGCGGCGAGCCGGTCGAGGCGCTCGAGCGAGTCCTCCGAGCCACGTGGCGACAGCTCGCGCAGTTCCACGGTCTCCTCGCGCTCAATACCGCGCGGCTGTCGGCGGAGGAGCTCCACCGCCGTCACCTGCCGATGCTCGATCAGCTGGAGCCCCTGATCGAACGCGGCCAGAAGCAGGGCATCTTCAGGAGCGACCTCCCCGTGGCCTGGCACCTCGCGGTCATCCGCGCGATCGTGCATACCGCAAGCCACGAGATCCGAGGGGGTCGCATCGAGGAAGCCGACGCCGAGCCGGCAATGCTGAGCACGGCCGTCGCCGCGATCTCAACTCCGAATGCTGCCCCGGCGAAGGCGTCGTAGGCGGCGACATGGGCCGTGTTGGGATCGAACCAACGACCTTGGGATTAAAAGTCCCCTGCTCTACCAACTGAGCTAACGGCCCCCGCGCCGAGTGTAGGGCACACTTCCCAGGTGGACGTCGTGTTGAAGCCGCGTTTGCGGGGCGTGTTCCACCAGTACGCCTTCTACGTCGCGCTCGTGGCCGGGACGGTGATCGTTGCGCTCGCGGATTCGGTTCGAGAGCTCCTCGCGACCTGGACGTACGCGGCCGCGCTGACCGCGATGTTCGGCGTCAGCGCGCTCTACCACCGCGTCGAGTGGAAATCCACGCGCGTCCGTACCTGGATGCGCCGGCTCGACCACTCGACGATCCTGCTCCTGATCGCGGGCACGTACACGCCCTTTGCGCTGCTCGCCTTCGACGGGTGGGTCGCGGACGTGATCCTGATCGTGGTCTGGTCGGGCGCCGCGGCAGGCCTCGTGCTGAATCTCGCCTGGGTCGACGCACCCAAGTGGCTGACCGCATTCGTGTTCATCGCGCTCGGCTGGGTCGGGGTCGTCGCCCTTCCGGAGATGTTGGAGCTCGGCGTCGCGCCCGCCGTCCTGGTCTTCGTCGGCGGCGGGCTCTACACGCTCGGCGCGCTCACGTATGCGTTCAGACGCCCGAACCCCGCTCCGGCCACGTTCGGCTACCACGAGATCTTCCACGTGCTCGTGATCGCGGCCGCCGCCACGCATTTCATCGCGATCGCCGCGTTCGTGCTCCCGCGGGCTTAACCGGCCTGCAACGACCCTTGCCGGTACCGTGACGACATGGACATGAAGACAGAGAAGACGGATGCGCAGTGGCGCGCCGAGCTCTCGCCGGAGCAGTACGAGGTGCTGCGCCGCAAGGGCACCGAGCGCGCGTTCACGGGCGAGTACGTCGACACCAAGGATCCGGGCGTCTACCGTTGCGCGGGCTGCGGCGCGGAGCTCTTCCGCTCAGACGCCAAGTTCGACTCCGGCTCCGGCTGGCCCAGCTTCGTCGAGCCCGCCGAACTCGAGAGCGTCGTCACCGAGACGGACACCAGCTACGGGATGATCCGCACCGAGGTGATGTGCGCGGCCTGCGGCGGCCATCTCGGCCACGTCTTCCCCGACGGGCCCGGCCCGACGGGGCAGCGCTACTGCATCAACTCGTGCGCGCTCGACCTGGAGCGGACATGACCGAGACGGCGACGTTCGCAGCCGGCTGCTTCTGGGGCGTCGAGGTCGACTTCCGGAACACGCCGGGCGTCACAGACGTGCGGGTCGGCTACACCGGCGGCAACGTCGACGACCCGGACTACAAGACCGTCTGCACCGGCACGACCGGCCACGCGGAGGCGGTCGAGGTCACGTTCGACCCGGACGAGGTTTCGTATGCCGACCTCGTCGACCGCTTCTGGAGCGTCCACGACCCGACCCAAGTGAACCGCCAGGGCTGGGACGTCGGCACCCAGTACCGCTCGGCCATCTTCACGCACTCGCCCGAGCAGGCGGAGATCGCGGCGGAGTCGAAGGCGCGGACGCAGGCCCGGATCGGGCGGCCGATCGCGACCGAGATCACGCCCGCGTCGACGTTCTGGCCGGCCGAGGAGTACCACCAGCAGTATCTGGTCAAGAACGGCCGCGCGACCTGCCGGATCTAGCGCACGCCGATCGGCATCCGTAGCAGCCGCGGGATCGCGGCGGCGGCGCGGGCGACGGCCGAGGGCCGCCGCCCGGCGCCGACCGCCTCCTCGACGGAGAGCGTTCCCCAACGGACGAAGCGGCCGCCGACGTAGCGGAGCGGCTCGGGCGGCAAGCGGCGGGTCTGCCGCTCCAGGAGCGGGAGCGTCGTCCACTCGTCGTGCTCGTCGAGCGCCAGCGACGCCAGGATCCGGCCGCCGAGCCAGCTCGGCCCGACGCCGTTGCCGGAGTAGCCGGCGCCGTAGTGGATGCGAGCGCCGGGCACGGTGCCGAACCGAGGCAGCTTGTCGGCCGAGACGTCGATCGGACCGCTCCAGCTCGCCTCGATCCGCACGTCCGCGAGCGCGGGGAGGAGCGCTCGCAGCCCCTCATGGGCGCGCTGCTGCGCCCCGACGTCGTCGAGAACGCCGGGGCCGACGCGGCCTCCCGGCTCCAGGCGCCCGGAGCCGCTCCCCATCAGCACGCGGCCGTCCGGGGTGGTGCGGAAGTAGTGGAGGAACATGCGGCCGTCGATCACGGCCTCGTTCCCGGTCCAGCCGATCTGTTCGAGCAGCTCCGGCACGGGCTCTGTGAGGACGACCGCGCTCGCGAAGGTGGTCTGGCGGCCGTTCAGCGGCCAGCCGGTACCCCACGCGTTGAGTGCGAGCACGATCTCCCGCGCCGCGACGGTGCCGCCGTCGGTTCGCAGAAAGCCCGGGGCGACGCTCGTGACGGGGGTTCGCTCGAAGATCCGGGTGCCGGCGTCGCGCGCGGCGCGCTTCAACGCGAGCACGAGCCGCGCCGGCTGCACGATCGCGCCGTCGCGGAAGTGGACGCCGTGGCGGAATCGCGGCGAGGCGATGCGGTCGCGAACCTCGTCGGCGCTCAGGGCGACGGCCTCCTCGTCGACGCCGAGCTCACGTGCCGCGCGGACCGAGCGCTCGACGGCCGACTCCTCCGCCGCTGTCGCTGCGACCTCGAGCAGACCCCCCTCGCGCAGCCAGACGTCCTCGCCGCGCGCCTCGAGGAATGCGCGCACTCGCGGCACGATCTCGCTCGACGCATGGGCGAGCTGGAGCGCGCCCGCGTCGCCGAGCACGGCGCGAAGCCGCGGCAGCGACGACCAGTACCCGTGCAGGAAGCCGCCGTTGCGGCCGCTCGGGCCGTCGCCGATCTCGCGTCCCTCGAGCACGGCGACACGCAACGATGGTTCCCGCTCGTGCAGCGCCAGCGCTGTCCACAGGCCCGTGTAGCCGCCGCCGACGATTGCGACGTCGACCTCGAGCGCCTCCTGCAATGCCGGCTCGACCGGGTCGGGCCGGTGCGCCCTCGCCTCCTCGAGCCACCACGACGAGCGCGACGGCAGAGGCGGCGTCAGGCTTCTGGGGCGCACGCCGCGACTCTAGTCCGGTTCGTTTTCTCCCGGACGGGAATCCCGCGCGCGTGCGGACGATGTTCACGATCTACGTGCTGCTGATCCTCGTCGGCCTCGCTCTCTGGATCGGCGTCGGGCTGGTGGTCGATTGAGGCGCTTCGCGTTCGAGAACGGCCTCTCGATCTTCTTCGGCCTCCTCTTCGCGGGCACGCTCGTGGCGCAGTCGTTCGCCGGCCAGCACGCCTTCAACGACGAGCAGCGGCTGCACGACGGACGGCCCGTCTCGTGGCTCGACTACGTGCTCTCGCCGGAGTTCGGCGGCGCCGTCCTGGAGAACTGGCAGTCCGAGTTCCTGCAGTTCACGCTCTTCATCCTCGCCACGGTCTGGCTCGTCCAGAAGGGCTCGAACGAGTCGAAGCAGCTCGACGAGGTGGGCGGTGAGTCCGACGAGAAGCAGCAGGTCGGCAGCTACGCCCCGAAGAACGCGCCGGCGCTCGCCAAGCGCAGCCGGGACGCGCTTCGCTGGGTGTACGAGAACTCGCTGGTGCTCACGATGAGCGCGATCTTCCTGCTCTCGTGGTTCGGGCAGTCGGTGAACAACTGGCGCACCGAGAACGAGGAGCTGCGCGAGCACGGCGAGCGGCGCCGTCGGCTGGGCCAGCTACGTCGTCAGCGCCGACTTCTGGGAGCGGACGCTCCAGAACTGGCAGTCGGAGTTCCTCGCCGTCGGGACGATGGCGGTCTTCACGATCTACCTGCGCCAGCGCGGCTCCCCGGAGTCGAAGCCCGTCGGCTCGCCGCACGACGAGACCGCTGCGTCGGGCTGACCCGTATCCGATTTCAAAACGACATCGTTGTCGATGTGATGGAGGGGTCCACCAGGGGTCGGTTCACGCTCGTCGCCGCTGCCACGGCGATCGGCGTGTCGCTGCTGCTGGCACCGGCGTCCGCCTCGGATTCCGGCCCGACCTGCGAGTTCGGCGCGATCAGCGCGCTCGGCCCGGTCGACGCGCAGGGGAACGGGGACACCACCCCCGACGTCAGCTGCATCGAGCCATAGCGACGCGTCACGCGGCGGGTGGTCCGCCACGCCTTGGGATCGCTGCTATGTTGACCTCAGCGCGTTTGGCTCTTGCATCGAAGCCGCCGAGGCTCTGCACCTTCCTCTTCGTCTGTCACACCTGGCCTGAGCGCCGCCGCGGGAGTCCGTTCGGACCTTCCCGCCCTGAGAGATGAACAGAAGGAGCATCACATGCATGCGACCATTCGTCGTTACGAGGGTGTGGACCAGAATCGCACCGTCGAGCTGACCCGCAAGGTCAACGAGACCCTCGTCCCGCAGCTGAGCAAGCTGGAGGGCTTCAAGGGCTACTACATGATCGAGTCCGGCAACGGCGTCTTCAGCTCGCTCGGGCTCTTCGAGAGTCCCGAGCAGATCGAGGAGTCGACGAAGGTCGCCTCGAGTTGGGTCCGCGACGAGAAGCTCGAGACCGCGTTCCCGAACCCGCCGAAGATCACGAGCGGGAAGATCGTCGCCCAGAGCAACGGCGTCGCCGTCGCCTAACGGGCGACCGAAACTCGCTCGCCGGCGAGGGGGGCCTGTTCGAACCAGGCGGTCTCCGGTGACGAGCGGCAGGCTCGCGGCAGAGCCTGTCAGAGCAGCGAGCGCCGAGCCCTTAGGGGCTCGGCGCCTCTCTCTCATCGCTGGCCTCGAACGCGCCCGCTAGCGCGATGGCGGTGGGTGCGCGCCGCCCCGCGTCGAGCCTTCATCGGGCTCTTCGTCGCGCCGCATTGCCTCGTAGACCGCATCCCAGTGCTGTGAGATCTCCTGCATCGAGCGCGCCGTTGTCAGGGCGGCTCCCTCGAGCCGGGCTATCACAGGATCGACCTCCGCCAGCCGTGCTTCAAGCTGCGTGACCCTGGCGCCGAGTGTGCTCAGTTGTTGAGCGATGATCTCCGATTCGCTGCTCGCGGCCATGTGCTCGTCGCATTGTCGCATGCCTCGAGGTTCGGACTGGCTGCGAATCGAGGGGTCGGCGACGCGATCGCTTGACGAAAGCCGACGCCCCGTGCGGCGAATGAAGACGTGGCGCGGCGGATGGATTCCCCGGGTGGCCGCCCCCTGTCCCCTTGGCCGCGCGCCACGTCTACCTCTTGATACGCCTGCGGGCAGGCGAAGTCGGTCGCTGTGCGTCGGCGATCGGCCGAGAAGGTCGCACTTTGCGAGGTTTTGTGGGGCGAGCGCCCGGTCGTGCGGCGGCCCACAGACCTGCGCTCGCCCGCATGGCGACTATCTCAACCGGTGAGTGACATGACACGACCCGTCCGGCCAGTCTTGGTTCGCCCTCGTCGACACAGGCGAAGCGCGCGGGGTCTACTTCCGCTCCAGGATCCCGAGTGCGTTGCCGTGCGGGTCAACGATCCATGCTGCCCGGGCGAAGCCGATGTCGGCGATCCCGCCGACCGTCTTCAGGCCTGGCATGTCGTACTCCTGAATCTCCACACCGCGCGCGCGGAGATCCCGCAGCTCAGCCTCGAGGTCGTCCACATGCCAGCCCGCTTGCGTCTGCTCGTCGGATGTCCCCGTCGTGCTCTTGGTGACGGCGAGCTCGGTGGAGCCTGACCGAAAGGTGATCCCGTCCTGGCTCTCGTCCAGAATCTCGAGCCCGAGCTTGTCGTGGTAGAAGGCTCGGGACTCCGCGAGGTCGCGCGAGAGCAGAACGACGTGCATCGGGTAGTCGCCGAGCATCTCGCCGTGATCGTACGTCGCCGCACCTGTCGATCCGTGCGTGGATTGAAAGTCGGAGGTGGCCCGTGGCGACGAAACCACCCCCGACTGTGGAAGCCGGCTCGACGTGGAACGCTGCGGCACGAACCACGGAACGCGTACTTGGCCTCTTTATCGGCACTAGGACCTGCGGCTTGAGCGAATAGGACCTACCGGAGTCACTCACTCGAGTGATCTGCGGCCGCGTCCACCACAGAGTCGGCGAGGCTCGCGCCAACTCCGGCGATCTCGCGATACGAACGGGTGTGCAGGCCTCGGCAACGGGGTCCACTGATTGCCGAGGCCTGCGTGCAGCGCTAGAGGTACGCCGCCTCCCGAGAGTAGTCCCGCAGGAAGTCACCCTCAACGCCAAAGAGGGTGAACCGCGGAGCGGCGGCAATCCGCCACAGATCAGCTAGGAGCCCTGGGGGAGAAGGACATCCAAGGCGCCGCGCCGCCCCGCGGTGAACACAACCTACGCCTCGACGGACGCCGCGACAACCGAGACGTCGCGGCCGAGAGACAAAGGCTCGCGCTCGAGCAGCTCCCCCGAGCGCGAGCGCGAGCCTTCGACCTCGAACCCCGTGACGGGATCCGTGAGAAACGGGAGACGTGGGCCGCCCGTTCATCTGGAAAACGGCGTCTGCTCGCGCTCGGTTACGGCGTCGGTCGGTTGGAATGGCACGCGTGCCGACGACTGAACGGGAGCTGTCCTGAGTGGGCGGTGACGGGATCGAACCGCCGACCCCCTGCGTGTAAAGACCGTGGCGCACGAGGCCGCAACCCCTGGCAAACCGCATGGTTCCGGGGGTTGCGGCCTCGCGGTCGCTCTCGACGTCCTGTGGGATTGGCGTCGATGTGCCCAGGTTTGGGCACTGACTGCGGTCTTGTGCCCTTTCCCGGGTGCTACTCCAGGCAGCAGACGCCGAAGTCGAAGGGGATCCTCGACTGCCGCTGCCACAGCTGCGCGTCGCTCCGGGTAGTCCGCGCTGGCGACGTCGATGACGCGGCCGAGCACGAGCCCGGCGACCGACGGGGGCGCCGCCGAGACGCCAGCGCCGAGGCGGCCGACTGCACCTTCGCGCCGCTCGTGAAACGTGTCGTCGATCAGCAGCACGCGGCGCCCGCTCGCCTGCTGCCGCGCGACGAAGCCGTCGTCCTTCGGCGTGTTCCGGCCGATCGCGCCCGGGCCGGGGTCGAGGAGGCGCTCGTGGATCGCGCGGAGGTCGGGTGCCAGCTCTATCGCCTGCTCCAGCGGGTGCGCGCCCGCGCGGCCGCGCTTCGAGGGGACGACGGCGATCAGCTCGAACGTCTGCCCGGCCGCGGCCTCGATGCACGCGCGATGGTCGGTGAGGAAGCGGAGCAGGAGCGCGGCGACGTGGTAGCGGTGCCGCTGGCGGACGGCGCCGTACGTCGGCGTACTTGTAGTCGCGGAGGACGTTGTGCAGCTGGGCGTCCATGTCGGTGCGGGTGAGCGAGACCGGCACGACGAGCCGGAGCGGGTGTGTGACGAGCTGCCGGGTGCGGTTGCACGACCAGCAGCGCGGGCGTACTGGCCGCTGGAGCCGTGGCAGACCCGGCAGACGCCGGGCCGGCCGCAGGCGGTGGCGGCACGTAGATGGAGAGATGCGGGTCGGTCGAGTTCCTGCGGGGTCGGCACGGCGGAGACCGCCTCGCGCTAGGCGAGCGTCAGCTGCGCGACCGGCTCGTCGAGACGCTCGACGACTTCGAGCACGTCGTCCACCGATGCGACCTCGGTCGCCCCCGCGTGGTCGCGGTACTTCTGCGCCCAGGGCTCGTGGGTGACGAGGTCGCGCACCAGGAAGACGCGCTTTCCGTGTTCGAGCGCGATGCGCGCTTGCATCCGCGCCCCGCTCGTGTGCGACGCCTCGACGACGACGGTGCCGAGCGCGAGGCCGCTCATCGTCCGGTTGCGCATCGGGAACCGAAACCGCGTCGGCGGCGAGTCGGGCCAGAACTGCGAGACGACTGCGCCGCCGGAGGCGACGATCCGCTCGGTCAGGTCGGCGTGCTCGCGCGGGTACACGAGCTGGATCCCGGTGCCGATGACGGCGATCGTGCGGCCGCCGGCCGCGAGCGCTCCCTCGTGCGCGGCCGCGTCGATCCCCTTCGCGAGGCCGGAGACGACGGTGATGCCGCGCTCGACGAGGCCGCGCGCGATGCCGTCCGCCTCCTGCAGCCCCGCCTCCGACGCGCTGCGCGTTCCGACGACGGCGAGCGCCAGCGTGTCGCCGGGCTCCAGCCGCCCGCGCACGAAGAGGAAGGGCGGCCGGTCGTAGACCATGCGCAGGTTCGACGGGTACGCATCGTCGAGCACGGTCAGCGAGCTGGATCCCCTGCTCGGCGAGCGTCTCGATCAGCTCGACGTGCTCGTCGATCTCCGCGGGCGGGAGCGGGAAGCTTCGAGCGGTCGAGGGCCTGCAACAGCTCCGGCGTCTCGAAACCCGAGAGACGGCCCTGCGCAACGGCGATGGCGCTGCCGGTCTCGCTGAGCAGCCGGGACACGAGGTGCCACTGGCCGCGCGCGTGCCGGGTCAACGCGAGAACCGCCGCCTGCTCCCGTGTCTGTCCTGCCATCGCGCTCGCCCTCCTGGCGCTAGTCGCGTTCCCCGTCTCGAGCTGAGGTTATAGACCAGACACGACAGCGTCCGGCTCTGGTCGACGATGTGCGAGAGGATTAGCATCGTCGCGTGAGCGGTCTTCTGGGGCGTCTGTTCAGCCGGTTAGGCTCGTCCCGGCCGGCGGCGATGACGGTGCACGCGAGCGGGCTGGTCGAGATCGTCGGCGAGAGCTATCGGCAAGACGCGCTGCGACGCGTCGCCCCGCGCGCACGGGAAGCGCGCCCTACCTCGACGATCTCAGCGGCCATGCGCGCAAGCTCGCCGAGCGCGAGCCCGACGGCCGCTGGTTCCGCGCCACTCTGGTGCCGAGAGCCAGAGGAACCAGAAGGACCCGAACGCGATCGCGGTTCACGCGGACGGCGTCGGCCACATCGGGTACCTCAGCCGCGACGACGCGGTCGACTACGCGATCGTCTTCGACGCGCTCGAGCGACACAAGTGCACGGTGGCGGCATGCCCGGCGTTCTGATCGGCGGCGTCCCGGGGAAGCCGTCGTTCGGTGCGATGCTCTGCCTCTCGAGCCCGGAGCTGATCTGCAGCGACCTGGCCGGGACGCCCATCGCCTGAGCGCAGTGAAGCCGGGCGACACACTCGGTTTCCGCCTCGGCGACCTCTTCCCCGCCGACGACCCGCTGTCCGAGTGGCTGCTCCTGCTCTCGATGGCGCTGAACGACGTCGCTCTCGTGAACGATCGGCTCGAGCGCGAACACGAGATCCTGCACGCGTACCTCTACTGGCTGCGGCTTGGCGTGGCGCACTTCTTCGAGGCCGCGAAGCTGCTCAAGCGGGGCAAGGACATCCCGCAGGTCTCGTCCTACGTCGCGACGCTCCCGGCCGACGTCCGCGCCAACTACGACCGAGCGATCTCGATCTACGACGAGCACCACGAGCAGCTCAAGATGATGCGCGACGTCCTCTTCCACTACGTGCGGAGGTGGACGCGCAGCGGCGCCGATCCCGAGCCCGTCATCCACCTGGCTCTCGAGCGCATGGCCGACGACCACGCAACCCTCGGGACCGGCACGCTCGAGACGGCCCGGAGTCTGTACGCCGACGACGTCGTCGCGGCGATCTTCACCCGCGCAACCGGCGTCGCGTGGGAGGACGTCACCAAGGACGAATCTCAACAGCACGTCGGAGAGGTCCAGCTGCAGATCGGCGAGGCCGTCTCGGCGTTCGTGGGCTTCGCGAACCCGGCTCTCATGCACCACTTCGGCCGCGCGATGAGCAGCGGAACGCCAGAGCGACGCGTTGAACCGATCGATCCCGAGGATCTTCGTCGCGGTTGGAAGTACGTCGACGAATGACGCGGCGCTGACCGCTCCCTCACCCGCGTAACTGCGCGGATGGCCTCGATAGTAGGCCGTGGGCACGCGTGCGGATCGTCTCGAGAGGAAGCTGGAAGCGATCAACGCGCGTCTGAACGCTGGCCGCCGCGCGATCGCCGAGCCGCTCGTCGATAGCGCAATCGAGACGGGCGCCATCCCGATCGAGGAGCGCGAGAACACGCTGCGTCGCTTCGAGCTCAACCCGGACTTCGCGAAGAAGGATCTCGAGCGCCGCGCGCCCAACCCCCTGCAGGCGGCGCACAATGGTGGCCACGGGACCCCGCTCGCGACCTCGCCGAGCGCGAGCAGATCGCCCGCGAGTACGGACTCGACATCGAGGACGTCCTTTGAGGCGCCGTCGCAAGGACCTGCCGAGGAGAGCCTCGCCGAGCTCGAGGAGCAGCGGACGAAGCTCGCCAGCGACGTCGAGCGGAAGGAAGCCACCCTCGCCGGCGCACAGCGGGAGGTCAGTGAAGCGCGGGAGCTCGAGGCGGCAGCTGTGCTCGATGACCCGGATCCCGCCTCTGCGCGGGCGCGGCGTGCTGAGGCCGAGGCTGCGCTCGTCGCCGCGACCGGCGATCTCGATGTCCTCCGGCGCGCGATCGAGCGCTCGAGAAGCGGCTCGAGGCGAAGCGCTCCGCACGTACACCGCCGCGGTGAAGCGCCGCGAGCGGCTGACGCCGGCCGAGCGCACGGCGTCTCGATCGGGCCGTTGAATGGGCACGAATGGGCACCAGCGACGATGCGGTGACGGTCGAGGCGATCGTCGCGGCTGCTGCGACCGGCGAGGAAGCGGCCCGTCGAGCAGGGCTTTCGCAATGGGCGGTGACGGGATCGAACCGCCGACCCCCTGCGTGTAAAGCAGGTGCTCTACCAGCTGAGCTAACCGCCCGCGGCGACGAAGTGTAGGCGTGATCAGGGACGGCTCGAGAACAGCCGCTTCTCCCCGGTCAGGTGCGCCGGCCATCCGAGCTGCGTCGCACCGGCGAAGCGGAGATAGGCGGTGAGAGCGGAGCGCATCGCGTCGACGAACCCCTCCACACGCCGCGGCTCGAAGCCGTCCTCCCACCAGAGGCCGAGCACCTCCACCCGCCCGTCGGCGCGCTCGATCCGCGGCTCGATGCGGCCCACGAAGCGGTCGCGGTAGAGGATCGGCAGCGAGTACCAGCCGAAGCGGCGCTTCTCCGGCGGGAAGAAGAGCTCCCAGACGTAGTCGAACCCGAACAGCGCGCCGAGCAGCGGCCGGTCCCAGATCAGCG
The DNA here is from genome assembly GCA_963827015.1 of uncultured Gaiellaceae bacterium. GTDB lineage: Bacteria > Actinomycetota > Thermoleophilia > Gaiellales > Gaiellaceae > Gaiellasilicea. The sequence goes on from CAWGZI010000006.1 coordinate 142,689, forward strand.
GATCGAAGGGGGAGAGGAACGCCACCGAAGGCGGCGGCTCCCCCGTAGCTTCCAGCAGCCCGACCTCGTCGCGAACGACGAAACGCTTGCCGCGCATGCCCTCGACGTCGACCGGCACGAGCTCGCCGGATTCGACGAGCTCCTCGCGGAGGGCGGTCCGGCCGGGGTAGCCCGGGAAGAGCGGGTCCGGCTTCGCCGGGCCGATCCCTCCGAAGATGTCTCCGCCGCCGCCGACGCCGAGCAGGCCGTGCGTGCGGTAGCGGGACAGGAGCTTGTGTCGCATCTGCTCTCGGATCGGCACCTCGAGGGCGAGGAGCTCGGGCGGCAGCAGACGCTCGAGCAGGTCGTAGTAGCGGCGGTTGCCCTCGCGTCGCGCCAACCCCAGCACGCCGGTGACGGCGAACGCCTCGAGCACGGCCCGGACGACGTTGGTCGGCAGCCCGAACCAGTCCGTCTCCGCTCCGCGCGCCCGCTCGAAGTCGAGCGCCGACAGCGGGCCGTCGGTCCGGATCCGCTCGAGGACGCGATCGGCGACCTCGCGGTTCTCGGCGATGAGGCGTGGCGCTCGCAGGCTCAGGGTCCCGCGGAACCAGGGGTACTCGCTCGAGAGCACCAGCGAAAGCCCCTTGTTGACCGCCTCGAAGATGTCGCGGCGCTCGTAGAGCTGCTCCGACCAGGCCGGCTCGTAGCCGGCGACGCGCGCGTGCAGGACGAGGTCGTGGCTCCGGCCGGCGATCGAGAGCGGGTCGAACTGGACCGACCCCCAGCGCCGGAACACCTCGAGCGCGCCGTCGATCCCGCCGTCGAGCGAGCGCGCCGGAGCGAGCAGCTGGCGGGCGACCAGAAAGCGGCGTGCATCCTCCGCGGAGACCCTCACGCGCGGGGACGCTATCGGCGGAATGCCCCCAACGGGATTCGAACCCGTGCAGCCACCTTGAAAGGGTGGTGACCTAGGCCGCTAGTCGATGGGGGCCAGGCGAGAGGGAGGATAGCGGCGACGCTGGCGGCTACTCGCGGCCGCAGGCCTCGAGGATCGTCGCGACGAGCTCGTCGAACGCCTCCGACTTCGTCACGAAGGCCGAGGCGCCGGCCTCGAGCGCGGCCGCACGCGAGAGCCCGTCGGTGTGGCCGCTGAGCGCGATCACGCAGGGCGCGTGGTCGAGGGCGACGAGCCGCCGCGTCGCGGCGGGCCCGTCGAGCACCGGCATGGACATGTCCATCAGCACGACCTCGGCCTCGGCCGTCTTCGCCAGCTTGAGCGCCTCGCGCCCGGTCGCCGCCGTCCCGACGACCTCGAAGCGGCCGTCCTGGGAGAGCACCGTCGTCAGTGCGTGCGTGAAGATCTGGTGGTCGTCGACCACGAGCACGCGAATCGGCTTTCGCCCCTCCATGAGAGGGGGGACTATGCCACGGTTCAGCGCCGGGAGGCTCCGTTGCCGTTCTGGAACTGGGCTTCTTCGGTGGAGCCCCTGAGCGCGAGCGTCGAGCTCTGGCCGCCGGAGACCGCCTGTGCGATCTCGTCGAACCACCCGGCGCCGACCTCGCGCTGGTGCTTCGTCGCCGTGTAGCCCGCCTCCTCGAGCGCGAACTCGCGCTCCTGCAGCCGCACATACGCCGGCATCCCCTCGGCGGCGTAGCCGCGCGCGAGCTCGAACATCGACTCGTTGAGCGCGTGGAAGCCGGCGAGGGTGATGAACTGGAACTTGTAGCCCATCGCGCCGAGCTCGCGCTGGAAGCGCTCGATCGTGGCGTCGTCGAGATGGCGACGCCAGTTGAAGGAGGGCGAGCAGTTGTACGCGAGCAGCTTGCCGGGGTACTCGGCGTGCATCGCCTCGGCGAACTCGCGCGCCTCGCCGAGGTCGGGGGTTGACGTCTCCATCCAGACCAGGTCGGCGTAGGGCGCGTACGCGAGGCCGCGGGCGATCGCCGCCTCGACGCCGTCCCTGACGTAGTAGAAGCCCTCCGGCGAGCGCTCACCGGTGAGGAACTCGTGGTCGCGCTGGTCCGAGTCGCTCGTGAGCAGCTTGGCCGAGTCGGCGTCGGTGCGGGCGACGAGGAGCGTCGGCACGCCGAGCATGTCGGCCGCGAGCCGCGCGGCGAGGAGCGTGCGGATGAATTGGCCCGTCGGCACCAGCACCTTGCCGCCGAGGTGGCCGCACTTCTTCTCGGAGGAGAGCTGGTCCTCGAAGTGGACACCGGCGGCGCCGGCCTCGATCATCCCCTTCATCAACTCGAATGCGTTCAGCGGGCCGCCGAAGCCGGCCTCCGCGTCGGCGACGATCGGGAGCAGGTAGTCGACGCGGTCGTCGCCGCCCTCGGCCCACTCGATCCGGTCGGCGCGCAAAAGCGCGTTGTTGAGCCGCCTCACCATCGCCGGGACGCTGTTGGCGGGGTAGAGGCTCTGGTCCGGGTAGACGTCCGCGGCGAGGTTGCCGTCGGCCGCGACCTGCCAGCCCGAGAGATAGATCGCCTTCAGGCCCGCCTTCGCCATCTGCACCGCCTGGCCACCGGTGAGGGCGCCGAGCGCGGCGAGATAGTCCTCCTCGGCGAGCAGTCGCCAGAGCTTCTCCGCCCCATGCCGTGCCAGCGTGTGCTCGATCCGCAGCGAGCCCCGCAGGCGGGTGACGTCCTCGGGCGTGTAGTCGCGGTCGATCCCCTGCCAGCGGTCGGCTTCGGCCCACTCGCGGCCGAGCTCGATGGCGTCGTTCGCAGCGGTGGCGTTCATGTCGGCGTCCTCTCCGGTCGTGAGCAGGTTCTGGCCCTCAACCTGCCCTGATCCCCGCTATACGGCAAATCGAACCTTTCGATCCATCCGATAAATTTCGTTGATATCCTCGTTGTCATGCTGCTTTCGCAGATCGAGGCGTTCCTCACCGTCGCCGAGCGCAGCTCGGTCTCGTCCGCCGCTGCCGTCCTCTACGTGACGCAGCCGGCGCTGACGACGCGGATCAAGAAGCTCGAGCGGGAGCTCGAAATCGAGCTCTTCGTCCGCACCCCCCGAGGGATGCGCCTGACCGCCGAGGGACGCGCCTTCCGGCCCCATGCGCAACGGGCGCTTCAGTCGCTCGCGAGCGGCCGCGAGCTGCTGCGCGAGCTGCGCGAGGGCAGGGTGGGGGAGCTGCTCGTCGGAGCCGCGCCCGCGATCTCGACGTACGTGCTCCCGCTCGTCCTCCGCCGTTTCCAGACCAGCTTCCCGAACGTCCACCTGATCGTCCGCACGGGCCACTCGGAGGAGGTGCTCGAGCTGGTCCTCCGCGAGCAGGTGCAGATCGGCCTCGTGCGCGAGCTGCCGCATCCGGCCGTCGTCAGCTCGCCGCTCTACGAGGACGAGATCGTGCTCGTCGTCCATCCCGGCCACCGCTTCGGGGGTGAGCGCTCGATCGCCGTCGGCGAGCTCGGGGCCGAGCGGCTGATCCTCTTCGACCGGACGTCCAGCTACTTCGTGCTCACGAGCACGTTCTTCCGCGAGGCGGGCGTCGTGCCCCGCGGCGTGATGGAGCTCGACAACGTCGACGCGACGAAGAAGATGGTCGAGCACGGGCTCGGGATCGCGTTCCTTCCCTACACGGCCGTCCGCGAGGAGCTCGCGTCGGGCGCGCTGCGGGAGGTCGTGATCGAGGGGTACGAGCCGGTGCGGCGGCCGATCGTGGCGCTGCGGCGGCGTGACGCGGTCGTGCCCGAGGATCTGGTCGACGGCCTGCTCGCGTCGGTGCTCGCGGGACGAGCTCGAGCGCTAGCGGGCGGTCCAGCCCAGGTCCATCACGACGGGCGCACCGGTGAACGCGCGTCCGCCCGGGCCGAGCAGGAACGCGGCCGTCTCCGCGACCTCCTCGGGCTCGAGCATCCTCTTCACCGCCTGCGGAGCGAGGAGCACGTCCTCGACGACGCGCTCCGGCGGGACGCCCGTCGCCTGCGACTGCGCTTCGATCTGCGACTCGACGATCGGCGTCCTCACGTAGCCGGGACAGATCGCCGTCGCACAGATCCCGTGCTCGGCACCCTCGAGCGCGAGCACCTTGACCAGCCCGAGCAGGCCGTGCTTGGCGGCGACGTACCCCGCCTTGTAGGGCGAAGCGACCAGGCCGTGCACCGACGCGACGGCGAGGAAGCGTCCGTCGCCCGACTCTCGCAGCGCCTCCCAGGCGTAGCGCGCGAGCAGGAACGGGCTCGTCAGCAGGACGGCGAGCAGCGCATCCCAGCGCTCCTCCGGGAACTCGTCGACCGGGGCCACGTGCTGGAAGCCGGCGCTCGCGACGACGACGTCGATCCCGCCGAGCTGCTCGAGAGCGGCGTCGACCGCGGCCCGATTTCCGGCCGGGGTGGAGAGGTCGGCTTCGAACGGCGTGCCGGGCCCGTCCGGATCGGGACGCAGGTCGACGGCGAGCACGTCGTCGCCGTCCTGTACGAGCCGGGCTGCGATCGCGCGGCCGATGCCGCTGCCCGCGCCGGTGACGAGAGCCCTGCGCATGGGCGGACGTTACGTCAGGAAGGCTGGTTCGGCGGCGTCAGGACGAGGACGGGGTTGCCGTCGGGCAGCGCCTGCACCTGTGCCGCGTACGTCCGCGGCTCGGTCAGCCGGATGATCTGACCCTCCTCGAGCGAGGTGAGCCCGCCGATCCGCGGCTGCGTCGTCGGCAGCAGCGAGGCGATCGGGCGCTGCAGCTCCCTCTCGACGTCGCGGCGCCGGAGGAAGACCGTGCCGTTGCTCGTGCCCTTCTGCGACGGCGGCATGAAGACGATCACGGAGTCGACGTCGTCGACGTACTTGAGCGTGTAGAGCGACAGCTCGAGCGCCTGCCGGCGGAGCAGCGTGAACCGCTCGGGCGAGGAGGTGCCGGTGGCGATCTCGCACTGCTCCTTCGAGTCGGCGCCGCAGAGGCCGAAGGTGACGATCTCGCGACCGTCGTAGGTGTCGATGTCGTCCTCCTCGGCGAGCCCCTTCGACGTGTCCGGCCGCACGACGACGGCCCGCACGGGCACGTCGCCGTTCTCGGTCGGCACCGCGAGCGTGCTGGCGAGGCTGACCGTGAGCTGCGAGCCGTCCTCGTTCTTGTAGGCCTTCGGGATCCGGTCTGCGATCTGGCGCACCTTCGCGAGCTTGCTGCCGGTCGGGTGCCAGGCCGACCAGGCGGGCTCCTCGGGAGCCTCGCCGCGGCTCGCGAGGACGATGAACGAGCCGACGCCGGCGCCGAGCACCGCGGCGAGCAGGACGTAGACGATGCCGAAGCGGAAGCGGTAGGAGCTGCGGCGAGCCCGCTCCCGGCGGTCGGGCACGCAGCGGGAGCTCCGGCTCGACCCGGCGTCACATCGTCGGCCATGCGTCCTCGCTCGAGTAGTCCACCTCGGGCATCTTCAGCTTCGCCCCGTCGAGGATCTCGACCAGCTCGTCGCCGAAGACCTCGCGGCGAGCGACGAGCTCGTCTGCGATCCGCTCGACGGCGTCCCTGTTGTGGAGGACGAGGTTGTACGCGGAGACGTACGCCTGGCCGAGGATCTGGGCCGCGAGCGCGCGCTTGTCGCCGTCCGAGAGTACGCCGGCGATCGGGTTCTCCGTGAACGGGCCGCCGCCGCTCGTCCGGTTCATGATCTGCAGGCCGATCGTCTCGAAGCGCTTGAGGACGCGCTCTCGCGCCTGCTCCTCCGTCTCGTCGTCGAGCGGCCGTCACCACGACCGGCTCCGGGCCCATCGCGGACGCGCCGACCATCCACGCCGCCTGCGCGGTCGCCGCCTGGACGTCGCCGCCGACGCCGTTCGAGTTCTCGCCGTAGAACACGCGCTCAGCGGCCATCGCGCCGAGCGCCCAGACGAGCCGCGCCATCTCGTCGCTGCGGAAGCGGCTGAACTTCTCCTCCTTCTCCAGCGCCTGGTGATGGCCGAGCGAGCCGCCGCGCATCCGGATCGAGAGCCGCGTCGACTCGGCGCCCTGCATGAAGACGTGCCCCGCTGCGGCGTGGCCGGCCTCGTGGATCGCGACCGCCTTCGTCTCCGACGCGATGTACTCGATCCCGACGGCGGTGCCCGACTCGATCGTCGTCATCGCCTCGACGAGGTCGGCCCAGGCGAAGCGGTCGCGCCCGTCGTGGTGTGCGAGCGTCAAGGCCATCGAGCAGACCTGGTCGATCATCGCCGGCGAGTAGCCGTTCGTGATCCGCGCGATCTCGTCGCGCCGCTTCGGCGTGTCGAGGTCGGGCTCGTGCGCGACCTTCGTGATGTAGAGGTCGAAGACGTCGAGCCGGTCCTGCTTGGTCGGCGTCCGGAACCAGACGTGGCGGCCCATCCGGCCCGGGCCGGATCAGGGCGGGGTCGAGCCGGTCGAGCGGCACGTTCGTGGCGCCGATGAAGTAGATCTGGTCGCCGCGCGGGCCGGGCGGAGCCAGCCGCAGCGGGATCTTGCCGAGGCGGCGCGGGACGATGTACGTCGCGTCGAGGAACGTGTTGAACCGGCTCGTCAGCACGCGCTTGGTGAACGGCGGGTTGTCGATCCCGTCCATGACGACGAGCAGCTGGTTGAGCGCGAGCTGGCCCATGCCGCCCATGCCGGGGAAGGTGAAGTTCAGCAGCGCGGCCATGCGCGACTGCAGCCCGGACGGCCCTGCACGCTCGGGCGCCCGCTGCTCGAACATGCGCTCGCGCCAGCGGCGGGTCTCCAGGATCAGGTCGCCGCTCGGGTTGAGGGCGCCGTGCGGGCCGAAGAAGAGGTGGTCGCTGATGTCGGGCGGGGCGAACGAGCCGGCGGGCGCCCCGGTTCCCAGCGTCTGCCGCCGCATCCCGACGGCGTCGATCTCGTCGATGAAGACGATGCACTGGCCGCCCCACTTGCGCGCGAGCCGCTTCGCCTTCCAGGCCAGATAGCGGACGATGATCGCGTCGACGCCGATGAACGTCTGGGCGAAGCCGGAGCCGGGGATCGAGACGAACGGCGAGTTGAAGCCGGTCGCGATCGCCTTCGCGAGCATCGTCTTGCCCGTGCCGGGCGCGCCGAGGAAGAGCAGGCCCCGCTCGCGCTTGCCGCCCGCGCGCTCGAAGGCCTCGCCCGACTGCCAGAGCGTGACGACGCGTCGGACCTCCTCCTTCGCCTCGACCTGGCCGCGGACGTCGGCGAGCTTGACGCCCCACTGCGCGTCTCCGGGCTCGAAGCCGCGGATCTGCGAGATCCCCATCAGCAGCATCGGGCCCATCAGGATCGCGAAGTTGGCGATGAAGAGGAAGGTGACGAAGACGATCTGCGAGAGGACGACCGGGTCGCTCATCATGCTCCAGGCGCCCGAGGCGATGTCGCCGAAGGTGCCGATCCAGGAGCCGCCGCGGAGGAGCCAGACGACCGTGTTGATGCCGAGCACGACGACTGCGAGCCGCGCCTTCTTGCGCCAGTACCAGGCGCGGCGGCGGCCCATGACGTCCTCCTCGCGCAGCCGCTGGCTGTCGGCCCCGAAGAGGCTCGGCCAGGGGATCATGCGGCGGAAGAGGAGATCGGCGAAGCCGCGGAAGACGATCACGACGCCGAGCGTCGCGAGCAGCGCCCAGTACCACGCCCAGCCGTTCTGCTTCGTGAACCAGATGAAGAGGGCCGGGCTCGTCAGGATCGCGACGATCGTCGCGGCGCGGGTGAGCACCCGCCACTGGTCGGCCAACTCGGTGGAGGGCGCCTGCTCGGCCGAGAGCGAGCCGTGGCCGAGCGTCGGTTCCGCAGTCGCCATGTCTGATTAGACCCGATCGCGATCGGATGGTTGTTAGCGGCAGATTAAGCGATCGTTGCTACAAACCCGTGCCGTGTCCGACCCGGAGCTCGCCCGCCGCTACAACGATCCTCGCTACCGCGCGATCCTGATCGACGTCGTCCTCGCGCTGGCATTTCTCGCCGTTCACGGCGCTGGCGCCGGCCCGGGCACGGCGCTCGCCGGCATCGTCGACGGTCTGCCCGAGGCGTCGGCGCGTTCGTGCTCGGCGCGCTGCTCGTCGTGCTCTCGGCGCTGCTCCGGCTGCCGGTCTCGATCTGGCTCGGGCTCACGCACGAGCGCGCCTTCGGCTTCTCGCGCGAGTCGGGCCGCGACTTCGCGCTCGACCGGGTCAAGTCGGTCGCGATCGGGGCGGTGCTGACCGGCGCCGGCCTGGCTGGGCTCGTCGGAGCCGCGCAACTGCTTCCCGGGCTGGTGGCCGCTCGCCGTAGCGGCGGGCGCGGCGCTGCTCGTGGTCCTGCTCAGCTTCGTCGCTCCCGTCGTGCTCGAGCCCGTGTTCAACAAGTTCCGGCCGCTCGACGACGCGGCTCTGCGGGAGGCCGTCCTTCGACTGGCCGTCGAGGCGGGCGTACCCGTGCGCGAGGTTCTCGTCGCCGACGCGAGCAGGCGCACGTCGAAGCTGAACGCGTACGTCTCGGGACTGGGGGCCACGCGGCGCGTCGTCCTCTACGACACGCTGGTCGACTCGGCGACGACGCCGGAGGTGCTCTCCGTCGTCGCGCACGAGCTCGGTCACCGGCGCTACCGGCACGTCGCGCTGGGCACCGCGATCGCGATGGCCGGCTCGGTTGCGTTCGTGCTCGTGCTCTGGGGCTCTCCTCTCGTCCGGGCGCGTGCTCGACGCAATCGGATCGGACGGGCCGGGTGACGCGCGGATCGCGCCGTTCGTCCTGCTCACCGGCTCGCTGCTCGGGCTGGTCGCGGCGCCCGCCCAGGCGGCGCTGTCGCGCAGCTGGGAGTACGCGTGCGACCGCTTCGCGGTCGAGCAGACCGGCGACCTGCCGGCGTTCGAGTCGGCGTTCGCGCGCCTCTCGGATGCGAACCTGCCCGACCCGTCGCCGCCGCGCCTCGTCTATCTCTGGCTCTTCTCGCACCCGACGGTGCCGGAGCGGCTGGAAGCGGCGCGGCTCGCTGCCGGGTCGTCTACGGTCCCCGCATGACCAAAGCGACCATGCACACCAGCGAAGGCCCGATCGAGATCGAGCTGTTCCCGAACGAGGCGCCGAAGACCGTCGAGAACTTCACCAAGCTCGCAGGCGAGGGCTTCTACGACGGCGTCATCTTCCACCGCGTCATCCCCGACTTCATGATCCAGGGCGGCGACCCGACCGGGACCGGCACGGGCGGCCCCGGCTACCAGTTCGAGGACGAGTTCAACGAGCACAAGGTCGAGCGCGGCGCGCTCGCGATGGCGAACGCGGGCCCGAACACCAACGGCAGCCAGTTCTTCATCGTCACGACCGACGCCGCGCCGTGGCTCGACGGCAAGCACACCGTCTTCGGGAAGGTGACGAGCGGCCAGGAGATCGCCGAGCGGATCTCGGCGGTCGACCGGGACGGCCGCGACAAGCCGCTCACGCCGGTCACGATCGACCGCATCGAACTGAGCTAGTTGCTGACAGCAACTAACTGTGGAGCGCGCGCGACCGCTGCGTCCGGGTCGCTCCGAGCGACATAGTTGCTGACAGCAACTTAGTCTTCTTCGTCGGCTGCATCCGGGCTCCAGGACGGCGCGCTCGTCCGGGGCATGGCGGAGGACGTCGGCGACGTAGGCCTCGACGGCGGGCATCAGGCCGACGTCCTCGTCGGCCTTCTGGGAGAGGAACCAGCGGTGCTCGAGCGCCTCGTGGAAGACCTCGGCGGCGTCGCGCTTGCCCCAGAGCTCGGTCGGGATCGCGGCGACCGCGGGCTCGAAGACCTCCGAGAGCCAGCGGTGGACGGCCACGGTCTCGGGGACGGGCCGGCCGCCGCTGCGGTCGAGCTCGGCGCGGTAGCGTGCGAGGTCGTTCAGGAGCCGCCGCGCCTGGTTCTCCTGCGCCATCAGGCCAGTGAGCGCGTGCAGCCGCCGGCGATGGTGCCCCGGCTCGACGACGCGCGGGTTCAGCCGGAGCCGGTAGCCGTCGTCGCCGGCGACGAGCTCGACCTCGTCGACGTCGAAGCCGAGCTCGTTCAGCCGGTGCAGGCGGTCGTCGATCTTGTAGCGCGTGTCGTCGCCGAAGAGCTCGTCGCGCGTCAGCTCGTCCCAGAGCGACTCGTAGCGAGCGACCAGCTCGGCTGCCGTGTCCTCCGGACGCAGCTCGCCCTCCCGGCCGAGCTCGGCCTCGACGTCGGCGAGCTCGCCGGCGACGTTCTCCTCCGCGATCACGAGGTCGTGCCTGCGCTGACCCTCGGAGAGCCTGGGGTGGAGCTCGCCCGTCTCCGCGTCGACGAGATAGGCGGCGAGCGCGCCCGCGTCGCGGCGGAAGAGCGTGTTCGAGAGCGAGCAGTCGCCCCAGAAGAAGCCGCCGAGGTGGAGCCGGACGAGCAGCTCGGCGCCGGCGTCGAGCAGCCGCCGCCGCAGGTCGGGGACGCTGCCGCGGGCGAAGAGCGTGCGGAACGGCAGCGAGTAGTCGAGGTGGCGCGTGATCAGGACGGCATCGAGATCGCCGCCGCGGTCGGAGACGACGCCGACCGCCTCGACCACGGGCATCTCGTCCGCGGCGAGCGCGCGGAGAAGGCGGTACTCCCGCCGCGCCAGCTCGACCGGCAGCTCCTTGAGCGCGTAGAGCTTCGGCCCCGGTGAGCCCTCGTACTCGACGAAGCGCACGACGTGGCGGTGGATGCCGCGGACGACCTCGACGAGCCGGTCGTGCGTCCAGTCCTCGAGCGGCTCGTCCCAGGGCAGGTCGAGGAAGTCGGGATGCCCGGTGCGTGCGATCAGCTGCAGCCGGGCGGGCATCTCACCCGCCTCCGACGCGGTCGTCGAGCGTCAAGAACATCGCGTGCGACCAGAGCAGCGGCGAGGGCGGCGGCCCCCACTTCGCCACCCACTCGTCATGCGCCTCGGGATGGAGGAGGTGATCCTGGGACTGCTCGGGCAGGCCGCCGTCCGGCTGCGCGTGCGCCGCGATCCACGCCAGGCACTCGACGCCGCGATCCGGCTCCGCCAGCCCGAGCATCGCCGTCAGCAGCAGCCACTCGCCGCCGCCGTAGTAGACGTCGTCGAGGTGACGGTGGACGCCGCCGCTCGGGCTGACGAGCGGTGACACGTCGACCTCGCGGAAGCCGAGGAAGGGGAGGACGAGCAGGCTCGCGTCGAGGCGCTCCTCGGCGCGGGCGAGGTCGAGCTCGTCGCCGAGGCCGGCGGCGATGCAGGCGAGCGTCGCGGCGTGGATTCCCTCGCGCTCCTCCCACCAGTCGACGCAGGGCTGCTCGCGAACGAGCTCGAGGTGGGCGGCCGTCGCGAGCGCGGCTTCGCGCCAGCGGTTGCCGCCTCCGTGGCGCTCGGCATGCTCGCGGAGCGCCCAGAGGAAGAGACCCCAGCCGTCGTGCTGGAGATGGGGCCACTCGGTCGCGTCGCGCTCGCCGTCGAGCGTGTAGCGCGCCTCGAAGCCGAGGCCGCGCTCGACGACCCGTGCCGCCCAGTCGAAGAACGCCTCCGCGCTCTCGACCTCCCCGACGCGGCTCATCGCGTCGGCGATGAAGGAGCCGTCGCGGAGCCAGGAGAAGCCGTACGGCGGGAAGGTCGGGCACGCGACGTAGCCGCCGCTCCGCGCCTGGCCGGCGCGGATCGTCGTCGACGCTCGCGCGCCGCAGGTCAGCGAGATTCGATCCGGGCACCGATGAAGGATGCCGGTGGGCGCTCGAGCGTGTTGCCGTCGACCGTCGCGATCGCGCCGTAGTGGGCGACGAGGCCGATGCCGGCGCGGGTCGGGTTGCCCGAGGGATCGGCGCGCATGCCGCTGACGCGGTTGTCCTCGATCGAGCAGTGGGAGTAGTCGCCGCAGAAGATCCCGACGCCGAGGGCGTCCTCGACGACGTTGTCGTCGACGTCGCCCATCGACATCTCCGTGACAGCGATCGCGCGCAGCTCGGTCGAGCGGACGTGGTTGTCGCGCACCATCACGTTCGCCATGTGCGAGACGATGCCCTCGCTGCCGCCGACGACGACGCAGTCCTCGACCACGCTCGGAGGGAGGCGCGACGCGAACGAGATGTCGATTCCCTGGGTCGCCGGCGCCGGGGAGGGAGCGAATCTCGCAGTCGTGGACGTGGAGCTGGCTCAGGCGTGCGTTGATCCCGTCCATCGTCGCGCCCTCGACGACGACGCCGTCGATCTCGACGCTCTCCGCGTCGCGCACCTCGATCCCGTACTCGGCGCCGCGCACGGTCAGGTTCCGGAGCGTGACGTCGTCGGCCGTGACGAGGATCCCGCCCGTGACGACCGCGCCCGGATCGCCGACGACCGTCTGGGCGTGGTCGAAGCACGAGCGGCCCCTGGTGAACACCGGCCGCGAGACGGACGGTCGGCGGCTCGACGGCCCAGGCGATGCCGAGCACGGCGAGCAGGGCGACGGGCGCCGCGGCCGACAGCCCGAGGCCGGCCCGGCCGAGCTCGCCGCCGTCCTCCGGCCAGGTCAGGCGGACGAGGGGCAGCAGCGCGTGCCCGAGCAGCTGCGCGAGCAGCCACGACCCGGCGAAGAAGAGCAGCGCGGGTCGAAGAGGCGCACCGAGGTCGAGCACGCGCGCCGCGGCGACGGTCAGCGTGAGCTCGAGCGCCCCGAGCGGCAGCGCGACCCATCCGGGTTGATAGGCGAGCAGTCGGTGGTAGACGAGGACGTCGAGCGCGAGGCCGATCGCGAGCATCAGCCCGGCCAGCTCGATCGGCCACCACTTGTGCAGCAGCGGCGACGCGATCGCCGCGACGACGACGGGCAGGAGCGCCGCGGCCAGCCTCGTCTCGATCCGGCCCCTCAGCGTGTAGGACACGAGATCACCCTCCTGCAGAAGCGGCGCGCCGCGACCTTCATCCCGACGAGCGTGTCGGCCGCCGGGAACACCCACTGGCCCGGCACGCCGGCCAGCGCGAGTGTTCGGGACGCGTCGGTCAGCCCAGGCACCGTCGAGTCGTCGGCGAGCACGATCCAGCGGTCCTCGGTCTCGAGGCCGTGCTCGTCGACGAGCCGCGCGAGCAGCGGATCGTGCCGGTAGCCGCGCAGGAAGCCGGTGGCGCAGATCACCTGCTCGGCGCCGTTCACCGCGGTCTCGACGCGAAAGCGGCCTTGCTGTTCGGCGCGTTCGAGCGGGGCATCCCACGCCCGGCCCGGCGGGAACGACGGCTCGCCGAGCTCGCGGAGGATCTGCGCGCGGCGGCCGGGCGCCGCGGCGTAGAACCCGGCGAGCCCGCGCTTCGTGAAGAGCGGCCGGGCGACGTTGAGCGGCCGCCGCACGGGCTCGCGGCGCCGGACGGACACGACCTCGGCTCCCGCCTCGAGCGCGTTCAGCCACTCCGTCGCGGCGGCCATGCCGGCGCCGACGACGGTGACGCGGGAGGCGTACTCGTGCGGCGCGTAGGCATGGACGACGCGCGCGTCGCCCGCCAGCTCGTCCGGGAACGAGAGCCCGGGGTGGCCGGTGGCGAGGAGGACGTGGCGGAAGACGCCGCGGCCGCCGACGTCGAAGCCGCCGTCGACGGCGGTCAGCGCGCTCGATGCGCGCCGTCGACCACGCTCTCGTCCCAGCCGCTCCGCGCGCGCAGCTCCTCGACGTGCCGGAGGAACTCGGGCACGGTCGGCCGGTAGCGGTCGCAGACGCTGAGCACGAGCGGCGCCAGGTCGCGCCGCCGCACCGCCTCGCGGGCCGCGAGGCCGGGGAACGACGTCGGGTAGCAGTGCCCGTCGCTCTCGGAGCGCATCAGCCGCTGCCGGATCGCGGCCGCACGCGGCCGCCACGCGCCGGCCGGGTCGGAGGAGTCGCCGAAGACCACGATCTCGCCCGGCTCGAGGCCGGCGTGGCGGAGGGTCGCGTAGGCGACGAAGCCGCCGAGCCCGGAGCCGACGATCGCGACCCGCTCGGCCAACGCGGCCTACTTGACGGAGCCGGCGAGCAGGCCCTGGACGAAGTACCGCTGGAACATCGCGAAGACCGTCAGCGGGATGATCGCCGAGAAGAACGAGGCGGGCGCGAGCACGTCGAGGTTCGAGCCGAACTGGCGCAGCTGCCCCGCGATCGCGGGTGCGATCGGCTGGTTCGACTGCGCGAGCACGAGGCCGACGAGGAGGTCGTTCCAGACGAAGAGGACCTGGAAGATCGCGAGCGAGGCGATCGCCGGCAGCCCCAGCGGGAGCACGACCTTGAAGAAGAGCCGCCACTCGGAGGCGCCGTCGATCCGAGCCGCCTCCATCAGGTCCCTGGGTATCCCGACGAAGAAGTTGCGGAGCAGGAAGATCCCGAGCGGCAGCGCGAAGGCCGAGTGGAAGAGGATCAGCCCCGGCACGGTGTCGAAGAGATTGAGGTCGTTGTAGAGGCGGAAGATCGGGATCAGCGCCATCTGGATCGGCACGAGCAGCAGGCCGACGACGGTGAGGAAGAGCCAGTCGCGGCCGGGGAAGTCGATCCAGGCGAGCGCATAGGCGGCGAGGGCGGCGACGAGGATCGGCAGGATCGTCGCGCCGATCGTGACCTGCGCGGTGACCCAGAGGGCGTGGGTGATCCCCTCGTTGTCGAACATGTTCGAGTAGTTGTCGAACGTCCACGTGCTCGGCTTCGCGAAGAAGTTCCACCACCCGCCCTCCGCCTGGTCGGACGGGTCGAGCAGCGAGGTGATGAAGAGCCCGGTCGTCGGGATCAGCCAGAACAACCCGATCAGGACCAGGATCAGGTGAACCGGCAGCTTGCCGAGGAAACGGATGATCCGGGCCGACGTGCGGTCGTCCGGGTTCATCGGGGTCTCGACCGTGCGCTCGACGGCGGTGTCCATCGTCGTCATCAGGTCGTCTCCGCCCGGAAGCGCCGGATGTTGACGATCAGGAAGGGGATGAAGAGGAGCAGCAGGAACGTCGCGATCGCGGCGCCGAGCCCGAACTTGTTCTGGCCGCTGAAGGAGCGCTGCCACATCTCGAAGGCGAGCGTGGACGCGTCGTCCTGGGTCGAACCGGGGGCGATCGCGAGGATCAGGTCGAAGATCTTCAGCACGCCGATGATCTGGGTCACGAAGACGACCGTCAGCACCGGGGCGAGCAGCGGGATCGTGATCCGCTTGAACACCTGCCACTCGCTCGCGCCGTCGGTGCGCGCGGCCTCGAGCGTGTCTCGCGGGATCGAGGCGAGGCCGGCGCCGATGATCACCATCGCGAAGCCGGCGTTGACCCAGATGAACGCGAACATGATCGCGGGCGTGATCAGGCTTCTCGCCGAGCCAGTTGACCCCCTTGAACGGCTCCGCGAACGTCGAGCTCGCGATCGCCGATGCGGTACTCGCCGTCGGCGACGTCCTCGAAGCGGAAGCTGCCGTCTGCCTCGGTCGTCGTGCTCTCCACCTTCTTGCCGTCGGCGTCGCGAAGGTCGACGGTGGCGCCCGGGATCCCGAGCTCCTCCGACTCGACCTCGCCGGGGGTGCCGCCGCCCGGCTTGAAGTCCCTCCAGACGACGCCCGCTGATCCCGCCCTGGAGCGGCTCGGGCTTCACCGCCTGCACGGCGTCCTCCGGGATCTCCGGCACGCGAATCGCCGTCAGTCCGAGCGAGGGCGACGTCACCGGGGCGGACGGCTTGCTTGAGCTCGAAGCCGCGGTTGAGCGAGCCCTCGAGGTCGTCCGTCGAGGGCTGGGCTCGCGACAGCACTCCCTCGGAGGCGAACTCGCCCTTGACGGCAGCGATGCCGGCGTTGATCGCGCCGCGGTCCGGATCCTGCTGGTACATGATCCGCCAGAGCACGCCGACGGCGAACAGCGAGATCGCGAGCGGCATGAAGATCGCGATCTTGAACGCGACCGACCAGCGGACCCGTTCGGTCAGCACCGCGAAGATCAGGCCGACCGCGGTGACGGCGGCGGGCACGATCAGCACCCAGAGCGCGTTGTTCTTGAGCGCCGTCTGCAGCTGGTCGTCGGTGAAGATCCGCTTGTAGTTGTCGATGCCGACGAACTCGTCGCCGCGGTCGGAGAAAAGGCTCCGCCACATCGTCGCGAGCATCGGGTAGACGACCCAGACGCCGAGCAGCACGCAGCGCCGGGCCGAGGAAGCTGAGCGGGAGCAGCGAGCGTCCGGAAGCGGCTCGGGGCCGGGGCGCGGGTGGAGCTTCCCCTGCGGGAAACTCCACCCTCACGCCGGTACTGCTCACGTCGTCGGTTCGCTTCCGGTCTCGGGCTACTTGAACGCCGCCGCCGCTGCCTTCTCGAGCTTGTCGGCGATGCCGTCCACGTCGTCCGGGGTCTTGAGGAAGTCCTGCAGCAGCGTGAAGAGCGAGTCGCTGCCGAACTCGCCCGGCATCAGGTCGGACATGTCGAAGCGGAACGATCTCCGCGTTCGCGAGCTCCGTCGCCGTCTGCTTCGTCAGCTCGTCCGGATAGACCTCCGCGTCGACGTTCTTGTTCGGCGACGAGAAGCCGCCCTTCGCGGCCCAGATCTCCGCCGCCTCGGGCGTCGCGAGGTACTCGATCAGCGCCCGCGCGGCCGGGTTGTCCTTGAACATGACCATCACGTCGCCGCCGCCGACCACGACCGGGCCGGAGTCGTTGATCTCCGGGAAGGCGTAGACGTTGAAGCCCTCCTGCGGCTTCGCCTGCGTCTCGGCGGCGATGACGCCGCCGACGAAGTCGCCCTCGAGCACCTGCGCGGCCTTCGGCGGGTCGGAGAAGACCTGCGTCACCGAGGTCGGGAAGTCCGTCTGGAGCGCGCTCGAGCGTGCCGCCGGCGACGTTGTCGGTCTGCAGCACCTTGCCCATCTCGGTCAGCGCGTCCTTGACCGACTGGTCCGTCCACGGGATCTCGTGCTTCGTCAGCTGGTCGTACTTCTCCGCCGCCCGCGACCCGGAGGTAGATGTTCTCGAACAGGTCGGTGAGCGTCCAGCCGTCGGCGCCGCCGATCGAGTACGGCGTGACGCCGGACGCCTTGAGCGTGTCGCCCGCCTCGAGGAACGCGTCCCAGTCGGCCGGTGGCTCGACGCCGGCGTCCTCGAAGGCGGCGACGTTGTACCAGACCGTCGACTTGTTGGCGCCCTTGAAGAAGAGGCCGTAGAGCTTGCCGTCGACCGTGCCGAGGTCGAGCCAGGAGTCCGAGTAGCCCTCCTTGATCTTGTCGGTGGCGAAGTCGATCGGCTTCAGCGCGCCGCGCTGCGCGAAGTCGGTCATGAAGCCCGGCTGCGGCAGCGCCGCGATGTCCGGCGGGTTGCCGCCCTCGACCGCGGTCGAGAGCACCGTCGCGGGCTCCTTCGCCGACTTGTAGCTGACCTTCACGTCCGGGTTTTCCTCCGTGAAGCCGTCGAGCACGGCCTGGAAGGCCTCGCCCTCGGCGCCCGTCCAGACGGCGAGCACGCTGATGTTGCCGGAGACCGCCTCGCCGCCCCCTTCCGCCTCGGTCGTGGCGCCGCCGGTGCCGGCGGCCTCGTCGTCGTCGTCGCCGCCGCAGCTCGCGGCGAAGAACGCGAGTACGCCGACGAGCAGCGCGAGCAGAATGAAGCGTCGCTTCGTCATCCTCTTGCTCCCTCTCTTTCGGTTCCGTCGTAGATTCCGAGACCCGTCTCCGGGTCGAAGAAGTGGAGGGCGCGCGTGTCGACGGCGACGCGGACCTTCTGCCCGCGTCTGCCTTCGAGCGGGCGCCGAAGCGGCCGACCATGATCGTCCGGTCCGCGCCTTCCTCCTGCGCGGGCGCGCCGATGCCGCCGTCCTCGGTGCCGGCGTCCTTCTGCAGCTCGCGCACCTCGTCCGTGATCGCCGGCTTCGCGTCGATCGAGAAGTGGACCATCACCTCGGAGCCGAGCGCCTCGGTCAGCTCCACCTGGCCGTCGAGACGTCTGGTCGCCGGCGCTGTCGGGCTCGATCTCCGCGTCCTCGAGGTCCTCGGGGCGGATGCCGAGGATGACGTCGCGGCCCTCGTAGTTCTTCAGCCCGGGCCGCGCCGAGAGCGTCTCGTCGCCGAGCACGATCTTCTGGCTGCCGGCTACCGCCGTGAGCCCGCCGTCGGCGCGCTCGAGCTTCGCCTCGACGAGGTTCATCGCCGGGCTGCCGATGAAGCCGCCGACGAAGAGGTTGACCGGCCGGTCGTACAGCTCCTGCGGCGCCGCGACCTGCTGCAGCTCGCCCTTGCGCATCACCGCGACGCGGTCGCCCATCGTCATCGCCTCGACCTGGTCGTGGGTGACGTAGATCGTCGTCGTCCCGAGGTCGTCCTGGAGCTTCTTGATCTCGGCGCGCGTCTGCACGCGCAGCTTCGCGTCGAGGTTCGAGAGCGGCTCGTCCATCAGGAACGCGGCCGGCTCGCGCACGATCGCCCGGCCCATCGCGACTCGCTGCCGCTGCCCGCCCGAGAGCGCGCGCGGCTTGCGGTCGAGGTAGGCCTCGAGGCCGAGCAGGCGGGCGGCTTCCTTGACGCGCCGGTCGATCTCGCCCTTGTCCATCTTCTTCAGCTTCAGGCTGAAGCCGATGTTGTCGTAGACGGACAGGTGCGGGTAGAGCGCGTAGCTCTGGAAGACCATCGCGATGTCGCGGTCGCGCGAGGGCACGTGGTTGACGACCCGGTCGCCGATCTTCAGCTGGCCCTCGGAGATGTCCTCGAGGCCGGCGACCATCCGGAGCGCGGTCGTCTTGCCGCAGCCGGACGGGCCGACGAGGACGAGGAACTCGCCGTCCTCGATGCCCAGGTTCAGGTCGTTGACCGCCCGAGTTCCGTCGGGGTAGATCTTCGACACTCCCTGGAATGTGACCCCCGCCACGGCGCGATCATAAACAGGTTGCAAATTGCGCGCGTTACGGTGCCAGGGTGCATGCCCACGGTGGAGAGAGACGCGCGCTCGCGATCGCGCTCGCGCTCGTGGCCGGGTTCGCCGGGGTCGAGGCGGCCGCCGGCTTCCTCGCGGGCTCGCTCGCGCTCCTCGCCGACGCGGCGCACATGCTCTCCGACTCGCTCGCGCTCGGGCTCGCGCTCTTCGCCGCCTGGCTCGCGCTCCGGCCCGCGACCCCCGAGCGCAGCTTCGGCTGGCGCCGGGCGGAGGTGCTGGCCGCGCTCGCGAACGCGCTCGTGCTCGTCCTGCTCGGCGGCTGGGTCGTCTGGGCGGCGATCGGAAGGCTCTCCGACCCGCCCGGCGTGACCGGCGGCTGGGTGCTCGCTGCGGGAGCCGCCGGCCTGCTCGTCAACCTCGCCGCCGCGCGCGTCCTCCACGGCGCCGGCTCGGGCCTGAACGTGCGGGCCGCGATGCTGCACGTGCTCGCCGACCTCGCCTCCTCCGCCGGCGTCGTCGTCGCCGGCCTGGTCGTGCTCACGACCGGCTGGGCGTACGCGGACCCGATCGCCGGGCTCGTGATCGGCGTGCTCGTGATCGTCAGCACCTTCGGCGTCCTCCGCGAGACCGTCGGCGTGCTGCTCGAGGGCGCCCCGGCGGGCATGGACGCACGCGAGGTCGGCGCGGCGATGGCGTCGACGCCCGGCGTGGTCGGCGTCCACGACCTCCACCTCTGGACGATCACCTCCGGCTTCCCGGCGCTCTCCGCGCACGTCCTCGTCGCGGCCGGCGCCGACTGCCACGCGATCAGGCGCGAGCTCGACGAGCTGCTGCGCGACCGGTTCGAGCTGACGCACACGACCCTTCAGGTCGAGCACGCACCCGGACTCATTAAGCTCGCGCGGTGAAGCTGGAGGGAAAGACTGCGATCGTCACCGGTGCGTCGAGCGGGATCGGCGCCGCGATCACGCGCGCGCTGCGGGCCGAGGGCGCCCGCGTCGCCGGCGGCGCACGCCGGGTCGACCGCGTCGAGAGCGACGTCGCGCTCGAGCTCGACGTCACCGATCCCGCGTCCGCCGAGCGCTTCGTCGAGGCGGCGGTCGAGCAGCTCGGGGGTGTCGACGTGCTCGTCAACAACGCCGGCCTCGCGCTCGGCCGCGACCCCTTCGACGAGTCGACCGAGGCGGACGAGGAGGTCGTGCTCGAGACGAACGTGCACGGCCTGATCCGGATGACGCGGCTCGTGCTGCCCCACCTCCGCGACGGCGGGCACATCGTCAACATGGGCTCGGTCGCGGGCCGGGCGGCGTACCCGAACGGCTCGCTCTACGTGACGTCGAAGTTCGCCGTCCACGGCTTCACGCAGGCGCTGCGCGAGGATCTGCTCGGCCGCCCGATCAGGATCACGAACGTCGCGCCCGGCCTCGTCGAGACCGACTTCTCGAAGGTGCGCTTCCGCGGCGACGAGGAGAAGGCGAGCGCCGTCTATGCCGACGTCGCGCTCGGCGGCCCCGTGCGTCCCGAGGACGTCGCCGACTGCATCGTCTTCGCGCTGACGCGGCCGCCGAACGTGAACATCGACGAGCTGGTCGTGACCGCGCTCGCCCAGTCCAGTGGGGCGCGGATCCTGCGGGATCAGTAACGCCGTGGGGATGACGATCCTGGAGGGCTCGACCTTCTGCATCTGCGACGACATCGGCGACCTCGGCGGCGAGACGAGCGGCTTCTTCGCCGAGGACACGCGGTTCCTCTCCCGCCTCGAGCTGTTCGTCAACGGCGAGCGGCCGCTGCTGCTCTCGTCCGGGAAGGTCGAGTACTTCTCGGCCGCGTTCTACATGCGCAACCCCGTCGTCGAGGGGCTCGTGCAGGACACGCTCTCGATCGTCCGCGAGCGCTTCGTCGGGCGTGGGCTCCAGGACCACCTCGTCCTGCGGAACGAGGGCACCGAGGCGGTCGCGTTCGAGCTCGCGCTCGAGGTGGGAACGGACTTCGCCGACATCATCTCGGTCAAGGAGCACGACTTCGCGCTCGGCGACCCGGCCAACGCCCGGCCGCTGCCCCCGCCGGCGGCGGTGCGCTACGACCCCGGCGGCAACCAGCTCGTGCTCGAGGAGGGCGCCGCGGACGGCGCCAAGACGCAGGTGCTCCTCTCGAAGCAGGGCGAGCCGGTGGGCGCCGGGATGCGCTTTCAGCTCCAGCTCGCCCCGCGGGAGGAGTGGGACCTCCGGCTCGACGTGGTCACGTCGCTCGACGGGCAGGAGACAGCGCCGCTCGCCGTCGAGCGCCACTTCGGCGAGGAGCGCGCGCACGTGCAGGAGTCGCTCTCGGTCTGGAACCTGCGCGTGCCGCGCCTGAGCACACGGCGCGACGACCTCCGGCTCTCGTTCGGCCAGTCCGTCGCCGACCTGGCCTCGCTGCGCATGCGCGACGGCGAGCTCGTCGTCGAGCAGCTCCCCGCGGCCGGCATGCCCTGGTTCATGACCGTGTTCGGGCGCGACACGCTGATCACGGGCCTGCAGACGATGCTGCTCGGGCCCGAGCTCGCGATCGCCTCGCTCGCGGCGCTCACCAAGCTGCAGGCGCAGGAGGACGATCCGTCGATCGACGCCGAGCCGGGGAAGATCGTCCACGAGCTGCGCCGCGGCCGGGCCGCCCAGACGTGGTTCGGCCGTTACTACGGCACCGTCGACGCGACACCGCTGTTCCTCGTCCTGCTCGGCGAGGTCTGGCGCTGGACGGCCGACGCGGAGCTCGCCGAGCGCTATCGCGAGCCCGCGCTCGCCGCCCTCCGCTGGATCGACGAGTTCGGCGACCGCGACGGCGACGGGTTCGTCGAGTACGAGCGCCGCAGCGCGCGAGGGCTCGAGAACCAGTCCTGGAAGGACTCCGGCGACTCGCAGCGCTTCCACGACGGCTCCTTCGCGCGGGCACCGATCGCTCCCTGCGAGGTGCAGGGCTACGTCTACGACGCGAAGCTCAGGATGGCGCAGGTCGCCCGCGACGCGTGGGGCGACGCGGCGCTCGCCGACCGCCTCGAGGCCGAGGCCGCCGGGCTCCGCCGCCGCTTCGACGAGGCGTTTTGGGTCGAGGACCGGGGCGGCTTCTACGCGCTCGCGCTCGACGGCGACAAGCGGCGCGTGGACTCGCTCTGCTCGAACGTCGGCCACCTCCTCTGGAGCGGGATCGTGCCGCCGGAGCGAGCGCAGCAGCTGTCCGAGCGGCTGCTCGCGGACGAGCTCTGGTCCGGCTGGGGGATCAGGACGATGTCGCTGCTCGACGCCGCCCACAATCCGCTCAGCTACCACAACGGCACCGTCTGGCCTCACGACACGTCGCTGGGGGCGTGGGGGCTCGCCCTCGCGGGCAGAAGCAGCGACGTGCACCGGATCGCAGACTCCCTGCTCGCCGCTGCCCGCTACTTCGGCTGGTCGCTGCCGGAGGTGTTCGCCGGCTTCCGGCGTGACCGGACGCCCTTCCCGATCGCCTACCCGACCGCCGCCCGGCCGCAGGCGTGGGCTGCCGGGACGCCGGTGCTGCTGCTGCGGCTGCTGCTCGGGCTGGAGCCGAACGTCGAGACCCGGGAGCTGCGCTCGATCGGCGTGACGCCCCCGGACTGGGCCGACGGGCTCGAGCTCGACGGCATCCGCGCGTTCGGACGCACCTGGAACGCCCGGGTCACGCGCGGGCGCGTGCTCGTCCACGGCACCGGGGCAGCATGGTGAGAACCGGCCGGTGAAGATCGCCGTCCTGAGCCCCGTCTGGTTCCCGGTTCCGCCGTCGGGATACGGCGGGATCGAGTGGATCGTCGCGCTGCTCGCGGACGGGCTCGCCGACGCGGGACACGACGTGACGCTGTTCGCCTCGGGCGACTCGCGGACGCGCGCGAAGCTCGCCGCGGTGTTCGAGGAGGCGCCGAGCGAGCGGATCGGCCAGACGTTCTGGGAGCTCCAGCACGCGCTCAACTGCTTCGCCCGGCACGACGAGTTCGAGGTCATCCACGATCACACCGGGCTGATGGGCCTCGCGCTGGGGTCGCTGCTGCCGACGCCGCTCGTGCACACCGTGCACGGGCCGGTCGACGGTCATCCGGGCGACCTCTACCAGCAGGTCGTGAAGATGGCTTCGCACGCGAAGCTGATCTCGCTCTCGCTCAGCCAGCGCGAGCCCCGGCCGCAGCTGCCGTGGATCGCGAACGTGCCGAACGCCCTCGACCTCTCGTTCTATCCCTACCACCCGGAGCAGGGCGACTACCTCCTCTTCCTCGGACGGATGAGCCCCGACAAGGGCGCACACCGGGCGGTGACGATCGCGCTCGAGGCCGGCCTGCCGCTGAAGATCGCCGGCAAGTGCGCCGAGCCGGCCGAGCAGGCGTACTTCGACGCCCACGTTCGCCCCCACCTCGGCGGCGACCGCGAGTACGTCGGTGAGGTGTCGCACGGAGAGAAGGTCGAGCTGCTGCAGCACGCACGCGCGACCGTGTTCCCGATCTCGTGGCAGGAGCCGTTCGGCCTCGTGATGATCGAGTCGATGGCCTGCGGCACGCCGGTGATCGCGACCCGCTGGGGCGCGGTCCCCGAGGTGATCGACGACGGCGTGACCGGGATCATCGTCGACGACTGGCGTCAGACGGCGGGCGCGCTGGAGGCTGCGGACGCGCTCGACCCGGCCGACATGCGACGGGCGGTCGAGGAGCGCTTCGCGCCGGAGCGGATGGTCGCCGACTACGTGGCCGCGTACGAGGCAGCCGTCGCGGCAGGCTGAGGTGAGGCTGCGCTCGCAGTACGACGGCGAGATTCTCAGGCTCGCCGTCCCCGCGCTGGGCGCCCTCGCCGCGGAGCCTCTCTACGTGCTCGTCGACACGGCGATCGTCGGCCACCTCGGCCGGCCGCAGCTCGCCGCGCTCGGGATCGCCGCCACCGTCCTCACGGGGCTCTTCGGCGTCTTCAACTTCCTCCAGTACGGCACCACCGCGCAGGTCGGTCGCGCCTCGGGCGCGGGCCAGGGGCAGGTGGCGAACCGGCTCGGCGCGCAGGCGCTCTGGCTCTCACTCGGGTTCGGGCTCGGGATCGCCGCGGGCGTGATCGCGCTCGCGCCCCAGATCGTCGAGCTGATGGGCGGCGAGGGCGAGACGGCAGACTACGCCGTCACCTACATGCGGATCGCCGCGCTCGGCCTGCCGTTCGCCTTCCTCGCGCTCGGCGGGCAGGGCTACCTGCGCGGGGTCAGCGACCTGCGGACGCCGCTCCTGATCGTGATCGCGGCGAACGTCGTCAACGCGGTGCTCGAGGTGCTCTTCGTCTACGGCTTCGGCTGGGGGATCGAGGGCTCCGCCTGGGGCACCGTGATCGCGCAGGCGGGGATGGGCGCGGCGTTCATCGTCGTCATCCTGCGGGCGGCGCACGGCGACGCGCGTCCCGTCCGCGCACTGATGCGCCGGTTGCTCGTGATCGGCCGGCACATCTTCGTCCGCACGGCGGCGCTGCTGAGCGCGTTCACGCTCGCGGGGGCCGTGATCGCGCGCTTCGGCGACGCGTCGCTCGCCGCTCACCAGGTCGCGTTCCAGCTCTGGATCTTTCTCGCGTTCGTCCTCGATGCGATCGCGATCGCGGGGCAGGTGATCGTCGGGCGCGGCCTCGGTGCCGGCGACTCCGAGCGCGCCTACGCCGCCAGCGTCCGGATGATCTGGCTCTCGGTCTACGCGGGAATCGTCTTCGGGGCGGTGATGCTCGCGCTCGAGGGCATCCTGCCCTATGCGTTCACGAGCGACGAGGCGGTGGTCGAGCGGGCGCAGGCGATCTGGCCGTTGTTCGCGTTGATGCAGCCGCTGAACGGAGCCGTCTTCGCGCTCGACGGGATCCTGATCGGCGCGGGCGACGGCCGCTACCTGATGTGGTCGATGGTGGCGGCCTTCGCCGCCTGCTCCGTCGTCTCGCTCGCAGCGCTCCTGCTCGACTGGGGCATCGTCGGCGTCTGGTCCGCGCTCGTCGTCCTGATCTGCGTCCGGCTCGGCCTGATGCTGCATCGCTTCGCCGGTCGTCGCTGGCTGGTCACGGGCTGGGCGTAGCGCGCTCGAGCGTGCGCACGTCCCGCGAGAGCAGGACGGCGAGGGTGACGCCGATCCCGATCGCCGCCGCGCCCCAGAGCGTCGCGCGGACGCCGAACGCCTCGGCGGCCGGACCGGCGAGCGCGTAGCCGAGCGGGACGAGCCCGATCGAGCCGAGCGCGTCGTAGGAGTAGACCCGCGAGAGCTTGTCGGGCGAGATCTCCTGCTGCATCGTCGTGTGCCAGAGCAGGCCGAAGACCTCGCTGCCGACACCGGCCAGGAAGGCGATCGCCGCGATCGCCGGGACGCCGAGGGGGAAGCCGAGCGCGATCAGCGGCGCCGGGAAGACGAGGATCCCGAACGTGGCGGCGAGCAGCATCCGCTGCGGCCGGAAACGAAGCCCGAGCAGGCCGCCCGCGACCAGGCCGGCCGCCTGCGCGGTCAGGATCGCGCCCCACGCCTTCGCGCCGCCGAGCTCCTCGTCCGCCACGACCGGGCCGAGCACGCTGAACGCGCCCATCGTCACCATCAGCAGGAAGGAGAACTGGAGCACGATCACCCACAGCCAGGTCCGGGTGCGGAACTCGCGCCAGCCCACCGCGAGCTCGTGGGCGAAGTTCATGGCCGTCTCGCGCACGACCGGCGGCAGCCGCATCAGCGCGACGAAGCCGGCGGCGAGCAGGTAGGTCGTGGCGTCGACCGCGATCGCCCAGCCCGGGCCGACGCCGGCGACGAGAAAGCCGGCGAGCGCGGCGCCGCCGATCATCGCCGCGTTCATCGCGAGCTGGAGCAGGGCGTTCGCCTGCTGGAGGAGCGGGGACGGCACGGTCTGCGGGACGACGCCCGCCGAGGCGGGGAAGAAGAAGGCCGACGCGCCGCCGTTGACGGCGGCGAGCGCGGCCAGGTGCCAGATCTCCGCGTTGCCGCTGATCAGGAGCGCCGCGGCGGTCCCCTGCGCGAAGGCGCTGACGACGTCGGAGCTCATCATCACCTTGTTGCGGGGGATGCGGTCGGCCCAGATCCCGCCGGCCAGCAGGAAGACGACGAGCGGGATCTCGCGACAGGCGAGGATCAGACCGAGATCGGTCTTCGAGCCCGTCAGGTCGAGGACCGCGAAGGCGAGCGCGACCGGTGCGATCGCGCTCCCGACGAGGGTGGTGGTGCGGCCGAGAAAGAGGAGGCGGAACTCGCGCTCGCGCAGCGGCGCGGCGCTCTGCCTCACGCGCGCGTGTCCCAGTAGCGGCGGAGCCCGGCGTAGGACTGCCAGAACGGCATCGCGCGGTCGTAGTCGTCGGCCTCCTCCGGCGGCAGGTCGGCTCTGGCAGCGCGGACGAACCCCTGCTCGTCGACGCCGTCCTCGACCCGGCGCGACCACGTGTCGAGCCGCTCGCGCAGTTCGGCGAGATGTCTGCCGACGTCCTCTGTGAGCCCGAAGTGGATCAGCGCCAGCCGCTCGGGCGCACGCCGCTCGATCTCCTCGAGCGTGCGGTACCAGGCCTCGACGTCCACGTCCGGCGGCGGGGTCGGCGGGCAGCACGGACCTGCTCGGCTGGATCCGCACGCCCGCCGCGTCGCCTGCGTAGAGGGTCGCGCCGTCGACGTAGCACGACGTGGTGCGACGCGTGGCCGGGGGCGGGGAAGACCTCGAGGCCGGCGGCGCGATCCGTGACGACGATGCGCACGTTCTCCTCCGGCACGGGCGCCAGCTCTCCCCAGAGCCCGTCGAACGTGTCGCCGTAGAGCCGCCGCGCGCTGCGCTCGAGCCGGGACGGGTCGACGAGGTGCGGCGCGCCGACCTCCGAGACCCAGACCTGCAGCGCCGGGTGCTCGCGCACGAGCGAGCCCGCGGCGCCCGCGTGGTCGAGGTGGATGTGCGAGAGGAGCAGGTTGCGCACGTCGCGCAGCTCGACGCCCGCGCTCCGCGAGCCCGGTCTTCAGCGCGTCGATGCAGCTCGACGGCCCGCAGTCGAACAGGGACAGGCCCTCCGAGGTGTCGAGCAGGTAGACGCCGACCGTTCGCGCAGCGCCGCCGTGCAGCAGGTCGATCGGCTCGCCGTGCAACGGACTGTTACTTGGCGTGCGCCGCGGCCGGGACGAGCGCGGTCGCCAGGTCCGCGATCAGGTCGTCGACCGACTCGATCCCGACGGAGAGGCGGACGAGGTTCCGCGGCGCCGCAAACGGTGCGTCGGCGGTCGAGGCGTGCGTCATCCGCGCGGGGTGCTCGATCATGCTCTCGACGCCGCCGAGCGACTCGGCGAGCTGGAACAGCTTCGTCTTCGCGACGAGCTCGACCGCGGTCTCCTCGGTGTCGACGAGGAACGAGATCATCCCGCCGAAGTCGCGCATCTGCCGCTTGGCGATCGCGTGGCCGGGATGGGACTCGAGCCCGGGATAGAGCACCTGCTCGACGACCGGCTGCTCGTGGAGCCAGCCTGCGATCGCGCGGGCGTTCTCGCAGTGACGCTGCATTCGCACCGCCAGTGTCTTGATCCCGCGCAGGACGAGCCAGGAGTCGAACGGTCCCGGCACGGCGCCGAGCGACTTCTGCAGGAAGTAGAGGCGCTCGGCGATCGTGTGGTCGTTCGTGCCGGCGAAGCCGCCGACGACGTCCGAGTGGCCGCCCAGGTACTTCGTCGTCGAGTGGACGACGACGTCGGCGCCGAGGTCGAGCGGGTTCTGCAGGTACGGCGTCGCGAACGTGTTGTCGACGACGAGGATCGCGCCGACCGCATGCGCAGCGTCGGCGGCCGCACGGATGTCGACGACGTTCAGCATCGGGTTGGACGGGCTCTCGATCCAGACCATCCGCGTCTTCTCGTCGAGCCGCTCGGCCAGGTGGGCGAACTCGTTCGCCGGCACGTAGTCGAACAGGTAGCCCTTCGGCTCGTAGACCTGCGAGGTCATCCGGTAGACGCCGCCGTAGACGTCGGCGATCAGGACGACGCGCTCGCCCGGGTTGACGAGGTGCATGAGCGTCGTCGTCGCGCCGAGGCCGGAGGAGAAGGCGACGCCGTGCTCCGCGTTCTCGAGCGAGGCGAGCGCGACCTGCAGCGCCGTCCGGGTCGGGTTGGCGACGCGGGCGTAGTCGTAGCCCTTGTGGACGCCGACCGCCTCCTGGACGTACGTGGACGTCTGGTAGATCGGCGTGATGATCGCGCCGGTCGCGGGATCGGGCTCCTGCCCCTCGTGAATCGCTCTCGTCTCGAAGTCCACTAGCGGTTGATGCTAGCCGCCCCGAGCCAGGCTGCGAGGTCGTCCAGGGCCTCGTCGAGCCGGGACGTGTCCCCCCAGGCGCCCAGCAGCTCGAGCGTGCCCGTCTTCCGGTCGAAGCGCGGCTCGGCGCGGCCGACGATCCGGTCGCCGACGAGCAGCGGCAGCACGTAGTAGCCGTACTCGCGCTTCGCCTTCGGCACGAACATCTCGAGCCGGTAGCGGAAGTCCCAGAGCGCCTCGGCCCGGTCGCGGTTGTAGACGAGGCGGTCGAAGGGGGAGAGGAGGACGGCGCGGTCGGGGACGGGGCCGTCGACCGCGTCGGGGTGGGCAACCCACTCGCCCTTCACGAGCTTGACGCCCTGCGTACGGAACTCGCGCTCGTCCCGGATCCTGTCTGCCTGCGGGATCGAGACCGTCTTGGTCTCGGGCCACCATCGGCTCGTCAGGTCCCACAGGCGCTCGCCGCCCTGCCGGCCGACGATCGTGATCTCGCCGTAGAGGTGCAGCGACAGGAGCATCAGTCCGACCTGGCGCGGCCCCCACCAGCGGCTGTCGCGGTCGCCGCCCTTGGCGCGATCCTCGAAGTCGCGGGAGAGCATCGGGCCGTTGCGCTCGAGCTCGCCGAGGACGTACCGGCGGAAGCCGCGGTTCGCCGTCAGGAACTCACGCACCCAGAGCTGGTTCTTGGTGCGCCGCTCGCGCCGGAACCGGCGGATCCTCGCCTGGACGACGGGTAGGTACTCGATCGGGTAGATGAAGGCGTTCCACTCGAAGAGCGCCTTCCGCTTCCAGAGCAGTCGGTCGAGCTCGGCGCGGTCGTAGGTGGGGCCGAGCCGGCTGTAGAGGACGAGGTGCTGCGGGCGCTCGACCGGCTGCACGACGTCGATCTGGAGGAAGCCGAGCCGCCGGACCGTCGTCAGCACGCCCTTCGCGGTGCCGTCGAGCAGCTGCGCGCGTACGGCGATCCGGCGCGCCTCCTCGAGGCTCACCTTCAGCGGACGACCTCCGCCAGCCCGATCGTGCGGGCGAGCCGGTGGAGCGCCTTGTCGAGCGCGTCGTCGAGCGCTCCCGAGGCGCGCACGCCGTCCTCACGGTGGAAGGCGCGGACGACGAGCCGCCCGTCCTGCCGCTCGGACTTGAGGTCGGCGCGGCCGACGATCCGGTCGCCGCGGAGGAAGGGGAGCACGTAGTAGCCGTAGCGCCGCTGCGGCGCGGGCTTGTACACCTCGATCAGGTGCTCGAACTCGAGGATCCGACGAGCGAACGGCCGGTCCCAGAGCAGGTTGTCGAAGGGCGTCAGGAGGACGGCGGTCCGCGGCGCCGGCAGGTCGAGCTCCGCAGCGGCGGGCACGAGCACGTCGGCGCCGCCGTCGTCGACGCGCAGCCGTCGCAGCCGGCCCTCGGCGACGAGCTCGTCGAGCGCCGGGCGGATCCGGGCGACGCCGCCCCTCAGCCGCCAGTGCTCCTTGACGCCGCTCTCGGTCAGGGCGCCGCGGGCGCGCACCGCCTGCTCCGCGAGCGTCCGCAGCGTCTCGTGCTCGCTCGGCACCGGCGCGTCGAGCTGGGCGCGGGGGATCACGCGCTCGGCGAGGTCGTAGACCCGCTGGAAGCCCTGGCGCCCCGCGATCACGAGGTCGCCGCGATTCCAGAGCAGCTCCAGCATCGCCTTCGCCGGCTTCCAGTTCCACATCCCGCCGCCGGCGGCGCCGTCGAAGTGCCGCGACGCGAGCGGTCCGCGCTCGCGGATCTCGGCGAGGATCTCCTCGGCCAGGTGCGGATGGGTCTTCCCGACGGCGCCGTACCAGCCGCGGCCGCCGTTCTCCATCGCGCGCCGGAAGTGCGGCCACGACTCGATCGGGAGCAGGCACGCCTCGTGCGCCCAGTACTCGAAGATGCGGCCGCCGGCGAGCAGGCGGGAGACGGCCTCCCGGGGGTAGTCGCCGACGCGGCTCCCCAGCGCGATCCGGTGGCTCCGCTCGACGGTCGAGATCGAGTCCAGCTGGACGCACGAGAGCCGCCGGATCGCCTCCTCGACGGCAGGCCCCGTCGCGCGGCGGTAGCGCGCGGCGTACCCCTGCGCCGTGACGGCAAGCCGGCGGACGGCTGTCGCGCTCACCGTAGTCTCCGGCATCGTGATGCAATCTACGTTCTTCGACTTCGCCCGGGCCCAGCTCCCGCCGGCACCGGCGCGCGTGCTCGAAGTGGGCTGCGGCGCCGGCGAGCTGACGACGGCGTTGGCCGTCGCAGGCCACGCCGTGCTCGGCGTCGATCCGCTCGCGCCGCAGGGCGAGCTCTTCCGCCGGATCCGGCTCGAGGACTTGGAGCCGGGGGACGGACCGTACGACGCGGTCGTCGCCTCGCGGTCGCTGCACCCGAACCGTCACCTCGACCACGCGCTCGACCTGATCGTCGAGCTGCTCGTGCCCGGCGGCGTCCTCGTCCTCGACGAGATCGGCTGGGACTTGGCCGACGAGCCGACGCTCGACTGGCTCTACGGCCAGCGGCGGGCGCTCGCCGCGGCCGGCGAGGGCGAGGCGCCCGCGTCGCTCGACGCGCTGCGGGAGGAGTGGGAGAGCAGCCACCTCGGCGTCCACGGCTACGACTCGCTGCGGGCCGAGATCGACGCCCGCTTCGAGGAGCGCGCCTTCGCGTGGACGCCCTTCCTCCACCGTCAGCTCGGCGGTGTTGCGAGCGAGGTGCTGGAGCAGGCGCTGATCGACGCGGGCGCGATCCGCGCGCTCGGCTTCCGCTACGCCGGCGTCGCCCGCTCGAAGGGGTGACGCGAGCCTCACCCGATTCGGGGATGGCAGTTCGCCTGAATCGAGTCTCCAGCCGGGGCGAAAGTCGACCCGATAGGGAGGAAGCGGCAACTTTGCTCACTCTCTGCGGAAGGACTCACCCCCATGGCGGCGACCTTGACCAGCCCGACCCAGACCAGCACGGCCCCGGCCGGCTCAGCCCAGCGGCTCACCTCCTCGGAGTCCGAGGCGCTCTGGCGCAAGTGGAAGACGCGCCGCGACGTCCGCTCGCGCGACGCGCTCGTGCTGGCCTATGCGCCGATGGTGCGGTACATCGCCTCGCGCAAGGTCCGGGAGCTGCCCGCTCACTGCGACGTCGACGATCTCGCCTCGGCCGGCCTCGTGGCGCTGCTGGAGGCGATCGACCGGTTCGACCCGGCCAAGGGCGCGAACTTCGAGCAGTACGCCTGGACTCGTGTCGCCGGCGCGCTCGTCGACGAGCTGCGCAAGCAGGACTGGGCGTCGCGCTCGGTCCGCCGTGAGGGCCGCCGGATCGAGCGGGCCCGCGACTCCTTCTTCGCCCGGCACGGGATCACCCCGACCGAGGCGGAGCTCGCTGCCGAGCTCGGCACGACGGTCGACGGGCTCCGCGCCACGCTTGACGACATCGACCGCTCCGACGTCGGCTCGCTGAACGCGCCCGCACGCGGAGCCGACGACGCCGCTCTCGTCGAGGTCGGCGAGACGATCCAGGCGCCGCAAGGCGAGCACGAGCCGGAGTCCGCGCTCCTCGGCGCCGACCGCAACGGCGCGATGCGGGCTGCGATCGACCGGCTCTCCGAGCGCGAGCGTCACATCCTCGCCCTCGTCCACGTACAGGAGCTCCCCGGTGCCGAGATCGGCCGGCTGCTCGGCGTCAGCGAGTCGCGCGTGTCGCAGATCCTCTCCGGGATCCGCAACAAGCTGAAGCACCAGCTCGACGCGTACGACGCCGCCGCGGCCTAGGAGGGTTTACTACCCTCCCCCCGTGGCGGAGGAGTCGCACGACGAACGAGTCAACCGAGAGCTGATCGAGCTGCTCAACGAGCTGCGCGTCGCGCTCCCGGGCGTGCAGGTGCTGTTCGCGTTCCTGCTCGCCGTGCCGTTCTCGCAGCGCTTCGCCGAGACGACCGAGCTGCAGCGCGACACGTTCATGGTCGCGCTCCTCAGCACGCTGATCGGCTCGGTCTTCCTGATCGCGCCGACCGCATACCACCGGATCCGCTTCCGTGACCGGGACAAGGAGGCGCTGCTGCGGATCGCCAACGTCTTCGCGATCGTGGGCATGGTCTTCCTCGCGACCGGGATGACCGCCGTCGTCTTCCTCGTCACCGACCTGATCTTCAAGGGCGTCGCGACGACGATCGTGACGACGCTGACCGCCGCACTCTTCGCGACGGTCTGGTTCGTGCTCCCGCTCGCGCGGAAAGCCGCCTAGGCCGGCGTCTCGCCGCGGAGGATCGCCGCCAGGCGGTCGGCGTCGATGTTGCCGCCCGAGACGATGCAGACGAGCTTCTCGCCCGGCACGCGGCCCGAGAGCGCCGCTGCGAGGGCGAGCGCGCCGGCGCCCTCGGCGACGACGCGCGCCCGTTGAGCGAGCAGGCGGACGGCGGCAGCGGTGTCGTCCAGCGACACGGCCTCGGCGCCGGCGAGCAGCGGGCGGGCACGCTCCCACATCTGCGGCAGGACGACTTTCGCGCCGGCCCCGTCGACGAACGACGGCGCGAAGCCGGGCGCGTCGGCGGGCTCGCCGGCTGCGAGCGCGGCGCTGACGGCGGCTCCCGTCTCCGGCTGCACCGCGTAGGCGCGAGTGTGCGGGCTCCGCGCGGCGAGCGCGCTGGCGATCCCGGTGAAGAGGCCGCCGCCGCCCCAGGGCACGAGCACGGCGTCCGCGTCCGGCAGCTCCTCCGCGATCTCCAGCCCGATCGTCCCGTTCCCGGCCATCACCCGCTCGTCCTGGACCGGGTGGACGAAGAGACCGTCGGCCTCGTCGTAGCGGCCGGCGACCATGATCTCCCACCACCGTTCGTACGGCACCTTGACGACGCGGCCGCCGAGCCGCTCGATCGCGTCGAGCTTCGCCCGGGGCGCCTGCTCGGGCGCGACGATCGTGGCGGCGACGCCGAGCTCACGTGCGGCCCAGGCGACGCCCTGGGCCATGTTCCCGGCGCTGACGGTGACGACGCCCTTCGCCGTCTCTGCCGCCGGCGCGCTGCGGATCGCGTTCGCCGCGCCGCGGATCTTGAAGGCACCGATCGGCTGCAGGTTCTCGAGCTTGAGCCAGATCTCGGCCGGGGCGTCGATGTCCAGCCGGACGAGCGGGGTGCGGATCGCCGCGCCCTCGATCGTCTCGCGGGCACGCTCGATCTCGGCGAGCGGGATCAGAACTCGACCTCTGTGCCGACGTCCTGCTCGCGCGCCTTCCGCACGACGAGCTCCGCGGCGGCGAGGTCCTCGACGCCGAGGCCGAGCGACTTGAAGACGGTCAGCTCGTCGTCGCTCGTCCGTCCCGGGATGCGATCCGACGAGCACCTCGCCGAGCTCCGCCGCGATCCGCTCCTCGCCGAAGCCCGGCAGGAGCAGGTCGCCCGCCTCGTTCAGGGCGGACTCGCGCCGGTCGACGACGAGGGTCGACGACGCGACCGTCTCGGTGTCGAGCTCCCTGGCGCTCGGGACGCTGGAGCCGACCGCGTTCACGTGCGCGCCGTCGGCGAGCCACTCGCGGCGCAGGATCGGCTCGCGGGCGCTCGTGCAGGTGCAGACGACGTCGGCGCCTCGCGGAGGACCTCCTCGGGCGTGCCGCCGTCCCGGCGGGTCCAGGTGCGGATCTCGGCGGCCGGGATGACGGCGCGCATCGCCTCCGCGTGCGAGCGGGCCTGGACGCCGCCGCCGAGGATCGCGACCACGCGCGCTCCCGGCCGCGCCAGCGCCCGCGTGGCCACCGCCGAGACGGCCGCGGTGCGGATCTCCGTGATCGCCGACGCGTTCAGGAGCGCGAGCAGCTGACCGGTCTCGCCGTCATGGAGCAGCACCGCTCCCTGATGGGCGTCGAGGCCGCGTGCGGGGTTGCCCGGGGCGATCACGATCTCCTTCAGCGACCAGGCCGGCCGCTCGCCTCCGCGATAGGCGGGCATCAGCCCCATCAGGCTGTCCGCGCCGTCGGGCCGGGTGACGGGGCGAAGCGGCTGGTGCAGCTCGCCGCGCGCCAGCGAGCGCAGCACCTCGTCCATCGCGTCGACGCACTCGCGCATCGTCAGCAGCGACCGGACCTGATGCTCGTCGAGGATCAGCACGCTCATGCGAAGAGCGCTCCCAGCTGCTCGTGCTCGGGCGGGGACAGCCGCAGCTCGAGTGCATCCAGCGCCGGCTGCAGCTGCTCGGGGCGGCGCGGGCCGATCACGACCGCCGTCACCTGCGGGTGGGCGAGCAGCCACGCGATCGCGAGCGCGGCCGGCGTCGTGTCGCGCTCCCGGGCGGCGGCCTCGAACGCCTCGAGCGCGTCGTAGACGCGGTCGTCGAGGAGGTGGCGGTACGGCTCGGGCCGGAGCGTCATCCTCGAGCCGGGCGGCGCCTCCTGGCCGCGCCGGTACTTCCCGGTCAGCCAGCCGCCGGCCAGCGGGCTGAAGGGCGTGTAGCCGAGCCCCTCGCGCGCGGTCACGGGCAGCACGCCGCTCTCGTCGCCGCGCTCGAGCAGGGAGTACGAGTTCTGCACCCAGGCGGGGCGACCGTGCTGCAGCGCCTCCTCGAGCCAGCCGGCGTCGACGTTGCTGCCGCCGTAGGCGCGGATCGCGCCCGACGTCGACCAGCTCCTCGAAGGCGCCGATCGTCTCCGCGACCGGGGTGGCCGGGTCCATCTCGTGCGCGAGGTAGAGGTCGACGGAGTCGACGCCGAGCCGCTCCAGGCTCGACGCGAGCTGGCGCCGGATCCGTGCCGGCGCGAGGCCGGAGTCGGCGCCCTCGCTCATCGGGTTGAAGGTCTTCGTCGTCAGGACGATCCGCTCGCGCACGGCAGGCCCCCTGCCGCGCAGCCAGTTGCCGAGGTAGGTCTCGCTGCGACCGCCGCCGTACGCGTCCGCCGTGTCGTACGCGGTGATCCCGGCCTCCCAGGCGGCGTCGAGGAGCGCGTGCGCCTCGCCCTCGGTCTCACCCGCGCCGAAGAAGGCGGGCGAGGAGCCGATGCCGCCGAAGTTGCCGCAGCCGAGGATGATGCGCGACACGTCGACGCCGCTGGGGCCGAGGGCGCGCTGCTCCATGGGGCGATGCTACGCGCTGT
Organism: uncultured Gaiellaceae bacterium; assembly: GCA_963827015.1. Taxonomy (GTDB): domain Bacteria; phylum Actinomycetota; class Thermoleophilia; order Gaiellales; family Gaiellaceae; genus Gaiellasilicea. The sequence continues at coordinate 177,647 of CAWGZI010000006.1, forward strand.
GTCTCAGGTCGTCCGCGAAGTCGAGCAGGGCGAGCGCGTCGCGTGCGAACGCCGCCGCGCCCCGGCGGTCGCCGCGCGCAGCGAGCGCGCGCGAGTGCTGCCAGAGGACGCGCGCCCGGGAGGCGGGGTCGTCGAGCCCGCCGTTCGGCCGCTGCTCGCCGCGGCTCGGCGGGTCGCCGGCGAGGCGACGCTGCGACCTCGGCCTCGACGAGCTCCGGCGGGTCCTGCTCGATCCGCTCGATCCCGGTGGCGAGGAACTGCTCGTCCGCGTTCAGCTTCGCCGCGAGCTTGCGCAGCAGCTGCAGCGACGGGACGCGATCTCCGGCCTCGAGCCGAGAGATGTACGCGGCGGAGCACCCCGGGAAGGAGAGTTGCCGCTGGGAGAGGCCCGGCCGCAAGGCGAGCATCTTTGAGTCGACGACCGACGGCCGCAGGGTCGTCGACGTGTGAGTGGTAGTGCGGGGCAGTCATCGCGAGCCGCAAAATCGCGAGTCAAGACGCCGCAGACGCCCGGCCGCCAGGCGTGGCGGACCGGCGCTGAACGATGTCAAGGCTCTACGTGCTTAGGGCTTCACCTCCTCGGAATGTGTTCACGGCAGCGCCGCTCTCCGAGCATAGACCGGTGTCGGGACCCGTGACAACCGGCAAATCGGCTAGGTCCCGACGATCGTGAACGTCCTCCGCTTCGCGGCCGTCGACGCCGTGTTGGCGTCGATCTCGGCCCGGTAGGTCTGCCCCTTCGCGACGGTCAGGCCGGCGAGGCGGACGGTGATCGTGCAGTCGAACGCGAGCGTCGTCGTCGTCTGCGCGGCCTGCACGCTCGCCGCGCCCCGGAAGGTGCGCATCGAGACGCCGACGGTGGCCCCGGCGACGTTGTTCGTGCACATGTCGCGCAGGTTGACGACCACGGCCGGGTTGGCGGTGCCGCCCTTGACGACGAGCTTGCCGTTGAGCCGGTCGGCCGCCTTCGCCGCGGCCGCCCAGCGGGAGGCCGCCGGCTTGGCCGCGCCGTTGGCGCGGTAGACCCCGCTCTGCCAGGGGCTGCCGCTCGAGTCGCGGAAGACGAACCAGACGAACATCGGGATCCGCTGGTCCTTCTTCGCGAACGCGATCGCCTGCGGCACGTAGGCGGCCTGCTGCGCCTCGGTGACGCCCTTCGGCTCGCCCGGCTTCGTCTCGTTGCCGTACTCGGTGATCCAGATCGGGATGTTCTTGCGGCCGAACCACTTGTCGAGGTCGCGCTCGAAGCGGCTGAGCGTGCTGAAGGCGACGTTCGGGTAGCGCACCTTCTGGCCGGGGCCCTGGTTGACGGGGACGGGATAGGGGTGCTGCGCCCAGGCGTCGAACTTGAGCCGCTTGTTCGCCTGCGGCGAGGAGCCGCGCGAACGTGCCCGGCGTGACCGAGTCGGTCGCGCCCGCCTTGCGCTTGTCCTTTCCGTTCGACGACGTCTCGCCGATCGCGACCAGCGCCTTCGGGCTGCCGGCCTTGATCCCGGCATAGCCGGCTGCGGCGAGCTTCGCGTACGCGGCCGGGCTGACGATCTTCCCGGCGGCGTTGAACTGGGGCGCGAGGAAGTTGCCGAGGTTCGACTCGTTCCAGATCCCGTAGAAGCGCACGAAGGGGTAGCCCGGCCGGCGTCCCGAGTAGCGGGTCGCGAGCGCCCGGGCGAAGTTCTGGAAGTCGGCCGATCCGCGTCGGCAGGTACATCGGGCCCTTGCCGCCGTTCGCCCACGTCGGCGTGCCCCAGATCGTCATCAGCACCTCCATGCCGCGCTCCTGCGCGTTCCGCACGAACTCGTCCAGGTCGGCGAAGCGGTAGCTGGGGTCGAAGGCGTTCGCCGCGCTTCGCGGCCGCGTCGGGCGCGATGCTGCGCCACTCGACGAGGGTCCTGCACGATCGTCGCGTTCGCACCGCGCACCGCGTCGAGCTCGGCGAGCCGGTCGGGCCCGTAGCGCAGCACCGGGTCGTCGTGGAAGCCGATCCACATCCGCTCCTCCGCGGACGCGGAGCCGGTGGCGAGGGCGAGCACGGCGGCGACGAGCACGAGCGCACGGGCGAGAACGGGCACGAAGAGGAACCTCCGGGCGAGGGGGCGGAACCGGGTGAGGCTACCGATCCCGCCGGACGTCGTTACTCGCAGCCGAAGCCGTCCCCGTCGCCGTCGAGGCGGTACGGGTCGGCGCCGGTGACGCGAACGGGGGCGACGCCGAGTGCGCGCACGTCGGCGCAGTCGAGATCGCCGACGACCGGCAGGCACGGGGTGTAGCTCGGGTGGCAGTTCCCGCCGGAAGGACGGCGACGGTGACGGTGCGACGGGGCGGATCGTCGTGCTGCCGCAGGCTTTCCAGGCGCCGGCGGGCGCGGACTTTGCCCGGCGCTCGGCCGTCCGGTAGGCGGACAGCCGCTCGAAGGGGTCGCGGTAGACGTAGACCTTGGCGAAGCCGCCGGCGACGAGCTGGTAGCCGAGGTCGCGTCCGCCCGGGAGCCAGACGTAGGCGAGCAGCCGCCCGTACCGGTCGCGGGTGTCCTGCGTCGCGTCGCCGCGGAGGACGACGGGCTTCGAGAGCGCGAGCAGGCGGGCGCGCGCGGCGGCAGGGGCGGCGAAGCAGGCGCCGCGCTCGGCGGCGTCGATCCCGATCAGGCGGACGCGCTCGCTCTTCCCGCCGGCGAGGCGCACGCGCAGCGTGTCGCCGTCGACGACCTCGCGTGACGACGCCTTTCTGCGTGAAGGCGCCCGACGGCCGGGCGGATGCGTTCGCCGCCACGGCGGCGGCGAGCAGGCAGAGCAGAGCGATGACCGTGTTGCGCTTCAAGGCGACCCCTTCCTCGTTGCGCGCTCACGGTCGCGCACGTGTCCGGAAACGTCAATGGGCCGCCCGCCCCGTCTTGCGGGCCAGGAGGCCTAGCGGCCCATGCGCGTGCGGCGCCGGATCCCGAGCCGCTTCTGCAGCGCCCGGTCATCCTCGCCGTCCTTGCGCGCCGCCCAGACGAACGCGGCGAGGACGACGACGACGCGCGATCGACCGAGACGGCCAGAACGACGATTCCTGCGGCGGTGTCCATCGTTCTGATCGTGCCAGAGGAGATCGCCGTGCCACCGGATGTGCGAAGAATCCCTCGTCAACGCGCCTGACCGAGGGAGGGCGCATGCCCGTCAACGAAGCACGGTCCGAAGAGACCCCGTACGGCCGCTACGTCACGTCGGACGGCTGGTTCGTCCTCAACCTCGGGGACGCGCTCGCGGTGCACAACGAGGAGCGGGGCAACGCCGTCTATCCGCTCGAGGGCGCGCGAGGCGCCGTTCCGTGACGTCGGCGTCAACGTCCACGTGCTCCGGCCCGGCGTCTCGAACGGGCTCTACCACTCCGAGGACGTCCAGGAGGGCTTTCTCGTGCTCTGGGGCGAGTGCACGCTGGTCGTCGAGGAGGAGGAGCGGCAGCTGCGGCAGTGGGACTACTTCCACTGCCCCGCGAAGACGAGGCACATCCTCGTCGGCGCCGGCGACGGGCCGTGCGCGATCCTCATGCTCGGGGCGCGGCCCGACGTCGGGGCTGCACTACCCGGTGAGCGACGTGGCGGCGAAGCACGGCGCATCCGTCGCGACCGAGACGAGCGTGCCCGACGAGGCCTACGCCGACTGGCCGGGCGAGCCCAAGCCGGTGCGGCTGCCGTGGCCGCCGAACGGATAAGTTCGAGCCGCCGATGAGGACGCCCGCTGCCCGGATGACGCTCTTGGTGCTCCTGTTCGCGCTCGCGGCGTGCGTCGGCTCGGGCTCGGCTCAGGCATCGTCGAAGATCCAGTTCGGGATCCAGGACGACGCGTGGCTGGAGTTCGGCCCGGGCACGCTCGACCAGCGCCTGACCACGCTGAAGCGACTCGGCGTGCCGCTCGTCCGCTTCTCGCTGCGCTGGAACCAGGCCGCGCCGCGACGGCCGAAGGATGCGGCCTCGCCGCGCGACCGCGCCTACGACTGGCGCCGGTCCGACAGGATCCTGCGCGGGCCTGCGCCGCCACGGCCTGACGCCCGTCGTCACCCTGGTCGGGACGCCCGCGTGGGCGAACGGAGGGCCGCGGGTCGAACTACGCACCGCCGCACCCGCGGGACTTCCGGAGCTTCGCGACGGCCGTCGCCCGCCGCTACTCCGTGGGTTCGCTACTGGCTGATCTGGAACGAGCCGAACAAGCGGCTCTGGCTGCGGCCGACGAAGGCGTCCATCTACGTCCGGCATCTGCTCAACCCGGGCTACGAGGGGATCAAGGCGGTGCTGCCGCGCGCGCGCGTCGGCGGCGGCGCGACCGGCCCCAAGGCCGCGGCAGGCGGCGTCTCACCCGTGACGTGGGTCGGCGCCATGGCGCGGGCGCGCGCGAAGCTCGACGCGTACGCGCACCATCCTTATCCGTCGAACCCGTCCGAGACGCCGTCCAGCGGCGGCTGCAAGAACTGCCCCTGGATCACGATGGCGACGCTCCCGAAGCTCCTGATCCTCGTCAAGCGCCACTTCGGGTCGAAGCCGATCTGGCTGACCGAGTACGGCTACCAGACGAACCCGCCCGACACGTTCCTGGGCGTCACGCTCAAGCGGCAGGCGACGAACCTCAGCCTCGCCGCGATGCGGGCGTGGCGGCTGCCGCGGGTGACGATGCTGATCCAGTACCTCTACCGCGACGAGCCCCAGCTCAGCCGCTTCCAGACCGGCCTCGTGTTCATCGACGACAAGTGGAAGCCGTCGCTGCAGGCGTTCCGGCTGCCCTTCGCGCAGATGGGGCGGAGCGGGCTGCAGGCGATCGTCTGGGGTCAGGTCCGCGACGGACGACCCGGCCGGAAGACGTACCGGCTGGAGGTGCTGCGCAGGAACGTCTGGAAGCCGGTCGGGCGCGCCCGGCTGACGAACGACCACGGCGTCTTCATCCGGACGGTCCGGATCAAGCCCGGGGCGCTCTTCCGGATCTGGTCGCCGAAACAGCGGCGCTTCAGCGTGCAGCTGCGGATCAGGTGAACGACGAGGGGCGCCTCGCGGCGCCCCTCGTCACAGCTCACGATGCGTCGGCCGGTCAGCTGCAGCCGGTGTTCGTGCCGCAGTCGCGGCACGTGTAGCACGAGCCCGTCCGCACCATCCGGCCGCCGCACTTGGCGCACTCGACCGCGTCCTCCCAGCTGTTGAAGAGCGCGGTCTGGCCGGCCGGCGGTGCCTCGTGCGTGGGCGCCTGCGCCTCGCCGGCGGCGTACGCCTGCGCGAGCCGCGCCTTCACCTCGGCGGTCAGGATCCCCGCCTCCTCCTGCTGGTCGGAGGTGAGGAACTTCTTCCCCATCCAGCGGAAGATGTAGTCGACGATCGACTTCGCGATCCGGATGTCGGCGTCGTTCGTGAGCCCGCTCGGCTCGAAGCGCATGTGGCTGAACTTCGAGACGTAGACCTCGAGCGGCACGCCGTACTGGAGCCCGAGGCTGACCGAGATCATGAACGAGTTCATGAGGCCGGCGAGCGTCGTGCCCTCCTTGGCGATGTCGACGAAGATGTCGCCCGGGGTGCCGTCCTCGAAGAGGCCGACGTGGATGTAGCCCTCGTAGTCGCCGACCTTGAACTTGCGGCCGACCTCGACCCGGTCCTCCGGGACGCGTCGCCGCTTCGGCTGCGCGACCGGTGCGATCGGCGCGAGCGCCGGCAGCGTCGCCACCGACTTGTCGGCCGAGCCGGAGAGCGGCTGCGCGACCTTGCAGTTGTCCCGGTAGATCGCGATCGCCTTGACGCCCAGCTGCCACGACTCGATCAGCAGCTGCGACACGTCCTCGACCGTCGCCTCCTCGGGCAGGTTGACCGTCTTCGAGATCGCGCCGGAGATGAACGGCTGGACGGCGCCCATCATCTTCACGTGACCCATGTAGTGGATCGCGCGCTCGCCGATCGCGCAGTCGAAGACCGGGTAGTGCTCGCTCTTGACGTACGGCGCGCCGACGATCGTGTTCCGCTCGTCGATGAAGGCGACCGCCTCCTCGATCTCGCTCGGCGCGTAGCCGAGCTTGTCGAGCGCCATCGGCACGGTCTTGTTCACGATCGTGATCTCACCGCCGCCGACGAGCTTCTTCGACTTGACGAGCGAGAAGTCGGGCTCCACGCCGGTCGTGTCGCAATCCATCATGAAGCTGATCGTCCCCGTCGGCGCGAGCACGGTGGCCTGCGCGTTCCGGTAGCCGCTGACCTCGCCCTTGTCGAGCGCGTCGTCCCAGGCCTGGCGCGCCGCCGTGAGCAGGTCCTCAGGCACCGAGTGCGAGTGGTCGATGTTGCCGACCGCGGCGCGGTGCTTCGCGATCACGCCGATCATCGCGGCCGCGTTCGGCCGGTAGCCGGCGAACGGGCCCATCCGCTGGGCGATCTCGGCCGACTTGCGGTAGGCACGGCCCGTCATCAGCGCCGTGATCGCCGCCGCGTAGGCCCGCCCGTCGTCGGAGTCGTACGGGAAGCCCCGCGCCATCAGCAGCGCGCCGAGGTTCGCGTAGCCGAGCCCGAGCTGGCGGTACGCCTTCGCGTTCCGGTCGATCTCCGGCGTCGGGTAGGACGAGTAGCCGACGCAGATCTCCTGCGCCAGGAACATCACGTCGACGGCGTGCTCGAAGGCGGTGACGTCGAACTCGCCGTCCTCGCGCCGGAACTTCATCAGGTTCAGCGAGGAGAGGTTGCACGCCGAGTCGTCGATCGACATGTACTCCGAGCACGGGTTGGATGCGTTGATCCGGCCGGTGTTCGGGAGCGTGTGCCACGAGTTGATCGTCGTGTCGTACTGGACGCCGGGGTCGGCGCACTGCCAGGCCGCCTCGGCGATCTGCCGGAGCAGCTCGCGCGCGTCGGTGGACTCGACGACCGCGCCGTCGGTGCGGGCGGTCAGGTTCCACTCCTTGCTCTCCAGCACCGCCTCCATGAAGGCGTCGCTGACGCGGACCGAGTTGTTCGCGTTCTGGTACTGGATCGAGCCCCAGTCCGGCGAGTCGAGCGACATGTCGTAGCCGGCCTGCTCGAGGACGCGTGCCTTCCGCTCCTCCTTGGCCTTGCACCAGATGAACTCCTCGATGTCGGGGTGGTCGACGTCGAGCACGACCATCTTGGCCGCGCGCCGGGTCTTGCCGCCCGACTTGATCGTCCCCGCCGACGCGTCGGCGCCGCGCATGAAGCTGACGGGCCCGGAGGCGTAGCCGCCCTTGGAGAGCTGCTCCTTCGAGCTGCGCAGCTTCGAGAGGTTGAGCCCCGAGCCGGAGCCGCCGCGGAAGATGACGCCCTCGCGCCGGATCCAGTCGAGGATCGACTCCATCGAGTCCTCGATCGAGAGGATGAAGCAGGCCGAGCACTGCGGCTTCTCCTCGAAGCCGACGTTGAACCAGACCGGCGAGTTGAAGGAGGCGTACTGGTTGACGAGGATCGCCTTCAGCTCGGCCTCGAACGTGTCGGCCTGCTCGTCGTCGGCGAAGTAGCCGCCCGCCCGGCCCCAGCCGCCGATCGTGTCGACGACGCGGCCGATCATCTGCTTGACGCTGCGCTCGCGCTCGGGGGAGCTGAGCCGCCCGCGGAAGTACTTCTGCGCGACGATGTTCGTCGCCGTCTGCGACCAGAAGCGGGGGAACTCGACGTTCCGCTGCTCGAAGGCCGGCCCGTCCTTGCCCGGGATGATCGCGTCGCGCAGCTCCCACTCGATCTCGTCGAACGGGTCGCGGCCGGGGATCGTGAAGAACCGGCCGGGAGTGACGGACGCCGTCTCGTCGACGACGACGTTCACCACCTCGTCGAGCGCGGGTGCTGCGGTCTGCGGTGCTTCCTTGGTCTGCTTTGCGGTCGCCATTCTCGTCCTCTCACCTTCGGCTTGTACGGCGCTCGCAGGTCGGCTTTCTGCGGGCCACTGAGCGGATCGGGGACGTTAGACCCAGCACCGGACGGAAGCAGAAAACCGCTTGTGGAAGCGGCAAATTCGTCCTTCAGTGTAGCCGCCGGGAGCGGCGCCGCGTCGCTCTAGACCGTGGTCGGCGGGACGCGCCGGGCCTGGTACCGGCGGATCAGATAGCCGGCGGAGCCGCCCGCGATCAGCAGCAGGGCGAGGCCGGCGAGGATGAGCAGCGGGATCGGAATCGAGCTGGCGCTGTCGGTGTCGGTCGGCGCCCCAGCGAGCGTGTCGGTCGGCGGATCGTCGTCGCCCGACGGGGGCGTGGACGTCGTCTCCGTCGTGCTCGTGTCGCCCGGATCGTCGTCGGGATCCTCCGGAACCGTGGAGGACGGGCCGCCACTCGGGGTCGGATCCGTCTGCGCGGGCGGTGCAGGCTCGCCCCGCTTGCGGTTCGTGAGCGCCCGCTGGATGTCCTCCTTCGCGCTCGAGTAGTCGCGCACGTCGCGCGGGAGGTTCTCGATCGCGTCGTCGTAGCAGTGGAGCGCGTACGTGCCGTCGACTCGGCCGTCGTCGTACCAGTCGTCGATCACCTGGCGGCCGCACGACTTCGCCGCGGCGGCGGGCCCCGCCAGCGCCAGCAGCGCGGCGAACGCAGTCACGAGCACGAGCGCGCGTAGCGCTGTCCGAACTCGATGGTTTGCGGCGAGGGTCAAGGTGTGGATCCCGGGGCTTTCTCCCCCGCGGTGCGGGGAATGGTGCAGAGTCTTCCGGACGGCGTTGAGGTCCGGGTGAGCGGCAGGTAAACGGTTTGTTAGGCCAGGGAGATACGGAGCGCGGGGCGTTCCGGTCACCATGCTAGCTTGGCCGCGATGCGGAGGCCCGATGTGGCGGTGTCGGTCGCGGGCACCCTGCTGCTCGGCGCGGTCTTCGTCGGCGACTCGGTCTGGACCGGGCTTGCGGCGCTCGTCGCGGCGGGCGGCTGGAGCGCCCTCGCACTGACCGGCCGCATACCGTCGCCGAGTCGCGGGGGGCTCGTGGTGCTCGGACTGCTGCTGGCGACCGCCGCGTGGAGCGGGCTCTCGATCGCGTGGTCGATCGCGCCCGACCGTTCCTGGGAGGAGCTCGACCGGACGCTCGTCTACGCCGCGTTCCTCGTCGTCGGCCTGCTCCTCGGCGCCTCGCGGCCGGGAGCGATCCGGTCGGCGGCCTGGGCGCTGACCGCCGCCTTCGGGGCGGCCGTGGCGTGGGCGCTGGCGGGGAAGGCGATCCCGGCGATCTTCCCGGACGGCGGCCGGGCAGCACGGCTGCGCGACCCGATCGGCTACTGGAACGCGCTCGCGCTCGCGGCCGACATGCTGCTCGTCCTCGCGCTCTCGCTGGCCGCGTCGGCGCGGCCCGTCGCGCTGCGTGCGGCGGGTGCGGTGCTCGCCTACGCGGCCGTCGTCGCCGTCCTTCTCGCCGCCTCCCGCGCCGGCGTCGCGGCAGCGGTCCTCGGCGTCGTGCTCTGGCTGTGGCTGCGCCGCGACCGGGTCGAGGCGGCGCTGCTCGCCCTCGTCGCGGTCGTCCCGGCGGTTGCCGTCGCGGGCTGGGCCTTCACGCGGCCCGCGCTCGTCGACGACGGCGCCTCGCACGCGGACCGCGTCTCCGACGGCGCCTGGTTCGGCGTGCTGCTCGTCGTCGGCGCGATCCTCGTCGCTCTCGGTGTGCGGGAGCTCGACCGGCGGCCGCTCGCGCCGGCGGCGCGGCGGACGGTCTCGCGGGCGCTCCGCGGGCTCGCCGCCTTCGTCGCGATCGTCACGCTCGTCGGCCTGGTCGCGAACGCCGGCCGGATCGCGGACGAGTTCCGCGGCGAGGAGATCCGAAACGACCCCGGCCGCTTCGCGAGTCTGAGCTCGAACAACCGGCTCGCCTGGTGGGGCGAGGCGCGCGACGTCTTCGAGGCCGACCCGGTGGCCGGCGCGGGGGCGAACACGTTCGAGGTGGCGCGGAAGCGCTACCGCGACATCGCCTCGTCGGTGACGCAGCCGCACAGCGTCCCGCTCCAGTTCCTCGCCGGCACCGGCGCCGTCGGCCTCGCGCTCCTGCTCGCGCTGTTCGCGGCCGTGGCAGCCGCGGCGGTCACGGCCGTCCGCAGGCTCGGCGGCAGCGACCGCGACGCGGCGGCCGCGCTCGCCGTCGCGCTCGCGCTCTGGCTCGTGCATGCGCTCGTCGACTACGACTGGGACTTCCTCGCAGTCACGGGTCCGGCCTGCTTCGCCGCCGGCGCTCTGGCCGCTTCGGTCTCGAACGGCGGCCGGGCCCGCTCTTCCTTCGGCGCCGCGGCGGCTGCCGCGCTCGCGCTCGCGGCCTGCCTGACGATCGCGACGCCGTGGCTGGCGCGTCAGGCCGAGCTCGACGTCAACCCGGCGCTCGAGCGCGGCGACGTCGAGGCCGCGCGCGATGCGGCCGAGCTCGCTCGCTCACTCGACCCGCTCTCGCTCGATCCGCTCTTCGCACGCGCCCGCGTCGAGGAGGACGCGGGCGACGAGCAGGCGGCGCTCGACGCGTACCGGCGCGCCGCCGACCTGCAGCCCGAGAACCCGGTCTCCTGGTACGAGCTCGGGCTCTACGAGTTCAGCCGCGGCGACCGCTGCTCCGCCTACGTCCACCTGAACCGCTCGTACACGCTCGACCCGGCCGGCCTGCAATGGCGGCCCGGGAACGAGCTCGACCAGGCCCGCGCGTGGGTCAACGCGGGGAACTGCTGAGGGCCGCGCAGCGGCCCCCTTCAGGGGTCTGCGCGACGAGCGTCCGCGTTCAGCGGATGCTCGTCATGCGACGGCAAGCTCAGGAGCCGACTATCAGCGCCACATGGGCGCCGAGCATGTCGGCGGGGCGGAGCCCGTCGAGCGGGCCGACGATCTTCAGGTTCAGGTCCTTCGCGAGCCGGATGCCCTCGGCCTTGTAGCCCTTGCGGTACATCACGAGCGTCCGGGTGAAGTCGCTGCGCGGCGCGTTGCCGACCGTCCCGATCGTGTAGCCGAACCTGCGCACGGCGTCCGCGCTCTCGGCGGCTGCGCCGGAGCGGCCGTTGCCGTTGAGGACGATCACCGACGTCTCCGCGCGCGAGAGCTTCGGCGCCCCGACGGGGGCGGCGCGCTGCGGCTTCGGCTTCACCGGCGCGAGCACCTGCGCCTCGGCGGCCTGGCGGACGTGGTCGGAGACGGGCTTCGCAAGCAGGACGACGCCGAGGACGACGAGCGCGACGAGCTCGAGGGCGGCGACTGCCGAGGCGACGAGCGTCGCCGTCCGCCACGGGCTTCGAACCTGGATCAGCGAGTGCTCCACGGCCGCCTTGATTCGGCCCGCGCGCCCGCGCTCCTTCTCTATGCGATCCAGATGCCTCGGGCGAAGGCGGCCGCCGCGACCGCCCCGAGGGCGGCGAAGGCGGCGAGGACGGCGTCCCGCGCGCGAGGGCCGCTCGAGGGTGAGCGAGGCGAGGGCGAGGAAGAGCGGGAAGTCGGCGAGCAGGAAGCGCGGGAGGCTGACGAGCGGGAAGCCCTCCGCCGGAGCCGAGAGCACGATCGCCAGCGTCGCCGCCGAGTAGGCGCCGAACGCCGCTCCGAGGCGTCGCCACGCCACCCATGTCAGCCAGATCGCGGCGACGAGCAGCGCCAGGTGGGAGAGGTTCCAGAGCCCGACTCGCTGCTCGTTCCCCGGCCCGCCGGCCGGCATGTCGAGCAGATGGCGCACGCCGCGGCCCGCCGCGAGCACCGAGTCCCTGATCCCCTCGAGCGGGCCGAGCAGCGACGTCTCCCGGTTCCAGTCCGCCTGGGCGTTCGTGAACGCCCACGGGTCGCCGATCGTCGAGTCGAGGTAGAGCGCGAAGAGCCCGACCGCGGCCGGCAGCAGCAGGAGCGGCGCCAGCCGCGCGAGCGAGCGAGGGTCACGGCCGCGCCACAGCAGGAGCGCGAGCGCGGGCAGGAGGGCGAGCCCGATCAGCCGCGTCCCCGTCGCGAAGCCGCCGAGGACGCCGGCGAGCAGCGACCGGCCGCGCATCGCCGCCAGGAACGAGCCGGAGGCGAGCGCGAGGAAGAGCCCCTCCGAGTAGAGCGACGTGAGCACGAAGGCGACGGGGTAGAGCGCGAAGTACAGGACGACGTCGTGCGCGCCTCGCGCACCCAGCACGCTGCGGGCGATCTGCGCCAGCACCCACGCCGCAACGGCGCCGCCCGCGAGCGAGATCAGCACGCCGGCGACGAGCTCCGAGCCGGTCAGCCACGCGAGCCCGTGCACGAGCGCGGGGTAGACCGGGAAGAACGCGGCCGCCTGCGGCACCTCCTCGTAGCCGTGGAGCGAGATCTGGAGGAACCAACGTGCGTCCCACTGCGAGAGCGACTGGAAGACGACGTCGCTGAGCGGCCCGTAGGCGTCTCCGATCAGCCTCCGCTCGGGAGCGGGCGCCCAGATCAGCGTGGCCGCGGCGCCGAGCCAGAAGGCGACGCGAATGGCGACGACCGTCGCGGCGGGCCTCAGCCCCACGTGAGGCGGAGCCCGTCCTCGAGCGTCGTCTGCGGCCGCCAGCCGAGCTCGCGCTCGGCGCGCGAGACGTCGAGCACGCTGCGGAGCAGGTCGCCCGGCCGCGCGTCGGCGTACTCGACCTCGGCCTCGACGCCGGCGACGCGGAGGATCGTCTCGAAGAGCCGGTTCACCGACGTCGGCTCGCCGGTGCCCACGTTGTAGACGCCGCCGTCGCGTCCCGCCGAGGCCAGGATCGCGTCGACGACGTCGCCGACGTAGACGAAGTCGCGCTCCTGCTCCCCGTCGCCGAAGATCCGGACGTTCTCGCCCGCGCGCAACCGGTCCATGAAGATCGCGACGACGCCGCCCTCGAGCTTCGCGAGCTGGCGCGGGCCGTAGACGTTGCCGAACCGGAGCACGACGTGGTTCGTGCCGTGCAAGGCGTTCCACGTGCCGAGATAGGCCTCGCCGGCGAGCTTCGACGTCCCGTACGGTGACAGCGGCCGCCGCTCGTCGTCCTCGCGCGCCGGGCGCGGGCACTCGCCGTAGAGCGCGCCGCCCGTGGAGCTGAAGACGAGCTGCGCGCCGTGCGGCCGCGCCGCCTCGAGCACGTTGAGCGTGCCGAGCACGTTCACCTGCGCGTCGAGCACCGGCTGCTCGACCGACGTGCCGACGTCGGCCTGCGCCGCCAGGTGAACGACGAGCTCCGGCCGGACCTCGTCGAAGAGCGGCGCCGAGCGGCTCGCGGATGTCGCGCTCGTGGAGCGTCGCGCCGCCGTTCAGGTTCTCGCGCCTCCCGGTGGCGAGATTGTCGACGACGTGAACGTCGTCGCCCCGCGCGAGAAGCGCGTCGACGACATGCGAGCCGATGAAGCCCGCTCCCCCGGTGACCGCCGCGCGCACCGGCCTATCCTACGGGCAGATGTTCGTCACCTTCGAGGGAATGGACGGCTCCGGCAAGACGACGCAGGTGGAGCGGCTGCGGGCGGCCCTCGAGGCGGAGGGGCGCGAGGTCGTGACCGCACGGGAGCCCGGGCAGACGGAGCTCGGCGAGGCGATCCGCAACCTCGTCCTCCACGGTGGCCCGATGACGCCGTGGGCCGAGGCGCTCCTCTACGCCGCCTCACGGGCCGAGGTCGTGGCCGAGGTGGTGCGGCCGGCGCTGGAGCGCGGCGCCGACGTCCTGCTCGACCGCTACCTCGACAGCTCGATCGTCTACCAGGGCATCGGGCGCGGCCTCGGCGTCGACGAGGTGCTCGACGTGAACATGCTCGCCACCGGCGGCCTGCTGCCCGACCGGACGTTCGTGCTCTCGATCGCGCCGACGACGTCGTCGTCGCGCGTCGGCTCCAAGCCCGACCGGATCGAGCGCGAGGACGCCGCCTTCCACGAGCGCGTCGCGGCCGGCTACGAGGAGCTCGCCGCCCTCTTTCCCGACCGCGTCGTCGTGCTCGACGGGTCGCTCGAGCCGGACGAGCTGGCGGAGAGGATCCACGGTGAGCTTCAGCGCGTTGGCTGAGCAGCCGGAGGCGCGGCTCCTGCTCGCGGCGGCGGTGAAGGAGGGGCCTGCGCACGCCTATCTGTTCCACGGGCCGGCGGGTGTCGGCAAGCGCGCCGCCGCGCGTGCCTTCGCCGGCTCGCTGCTCGGCGACGAGCGGCGCGTCGAGGCGGGCACGCATCCGGATCTCTTCTCGCTGGAGGCGCTCGGCGAGATGATTCGCATCGACGAGATCCGCGCTCTCCATCGAGACCTGCACATGCGGCCGTTCGAGGCGGAGCGCCGCGTCTACGTGATCGCCGACGCGCACCTGCTGAACGAGGACGCCGCCGACGCGCTCCTGAAGGACCTCGAGGAGCCGCCGCCCTACGCGGTGATCGTTCTCGTCGCCGACGAGCTCGGGCCGATCCCGCCCACGATCCGCTCGCGCTGCCAGCTCGTGCCGTTCCGGCGCCTCCCGGGCCGCGTCATCCGGACACTGTTGGCGGAGCGCGCGCCGGGTCTCTCGGAGAGCGAGGCGATGGCGCTCGCACGCGTCTCCGGCGGCAGGCTCGACCGGGTCGAACGGCTGCTGGACCCGGCGGCGAAGGCGCGCCGCGACGACCGTCTCCGCGTCGCTCGGTCGCCCTACGCCGATCCCGAGCTCGATCCGGCCGACGCCGCAGCCGTGCTGCTCGACGGCGCACGCGCCGCCGGCGACGCGGCGAAGGCGCGGGCGGAGCAGGAGCTCGACGGCGTCGAGCTGACCTCGCGCGAGCTCGAGCAGCGGCTGCGGCGCGTCCAGCGCGGCGCCGAGCGGGAGGAGCTGCTTGCCTCGCTGGAGGAGCTCGCGTCCTGGTACCGCGACCTCGTCGTCGTCGCCGCAGGCGCCGAGGCGGCGGTCGTCCACGCCGACCGGCTCGACGTCCTGCGGGGCGACGGGACGCGCGAGCGCTCGCCCGACGCGGAGCGCGCCGCCGAGCTCGCACGCGAGACCTGGCGGACGCTCGAGGAGTTCAATCTCAACCCGGGCCTGGCGCTGGAGGCGCTGTTCGTGCAGCTGAAGCGTGCGTTCAGCAGCGCTTTAGTGGTTTGAAGCCCGAATACTGGCGTTCCGTAAATATCCCTCAAAAGGGGTTGCGAGCGCCGTGCGAGAGGCAAAGGATGAGCCAGGCGTTCGGGCGGGACGCCGGTAGTGCCGTCTCTCCACTCCCGGAAGGTTTGTCGTTTTGGCTGCTGTCCCGTCCCCCGTTGGTCGTCCCTCGTTTGCCGGAGGTCGCGCTCGAGCCCCACAGGCCGCAGCGACCGAGGGCCTCTACGAGCGGCACTCGGCCAAGATCCTCAGCTACTGCCTCCACCAGCTCGGCTCGCGCGAGGAGGCCGAGGACGCCGTCCAGACGACGTTCATGAACGCGTTCCGCGCGCTCGGCCGCGGCGTGGTGCCGGAGGCCGAGTCCGCGTGGCTGTTCAAGATCGCCGAAAACGTGTGCCTCTCCCGCCGCCGCTCGTCGTGGCGCCGCGGCCGGATCGAGAGCCCTAGCGACTTCGACGTGATCGAGGAGATCGTCCCCGGGCCGAGCCGGCAGCGCGACGAGCTGATCGGGATCGAGGACGCACTCGCGTCGATGCCCGAGCAGCAGCGGCGCGCGATCCTGCTCCGCGAGTGGCAGGGGCTGTCGTACCGCGAGATCTCGGAGGAGCTGGAGCTGTCGCAGTCCGCCGTCGAGACGCTGATCTTCCGCGCGCGCCGCTCGCTCGCCCAGGGGCTCGAGCAGCCGGACCTGCTGAAGAAGCCGAAGCGGAAGAGCTTCCGCCGCGCGCTGCACGCGCTCGACCTCGGCACGATCGCCGCCGCGGCCAAGACCCTTCTCGCCGGCAGCGTCGCCGCCAAGGCGACCGTTGCCGCCGTCGCGGTCACCGCCGCGGCTACGGCAGCGAGCGTCACCCCGAAGCTCGAGGGTCACTCCCCGCAGCCGGCGGCGCCCACGCCCGCCGTCGTCGTTCCTGCTGCGACGCCTTCCGCTCCGGACGCGGTCTCCGCGGCCGCCGCCGCGCTCGCCTCGGTCACCGCCGTCGCTCACGACGCACAAGCGGTCGCCCCCGAGCCGTCCACGGCGGGACGGGGCGCAACGGCTGCGCCCAAGCCCGCGACGCCGCGGCCCGCACCAACCGCTGCCGCACCGGCCGCCGCGCCTGCTGCTCCGGCTGCGGCTCCGCCCGTCGCGCACCCGGCCGAGCCGCCGGCGGCTGCACCCGCACCTGTCGCGCCCGAGCCGTCCGTGACCGAGCAGCCCGTGCTCACGCCTGGCCTGCAGCCGAAGCACGAGCCGACGCCCGTCGAGCCCGCGACGGCCGGCGGGAAGACGGACGAGGGCAAGGCGAAGCAGCGCGAGCCCAAGGGTCGCGGCAGCGGCAACGACAAGGGCCGCGGCGACGAGCTGGCGCCGATCGGCGTGGTGGCGCCCGTCGAGGTGGCGGTGCCGGCGCCGACGGCCCCGGATCAGTCCGCGGCGAAGGAGACGAAGGACAAGGAGCGTGGCCGCGACAAGAACCGCCGCGATCTCGCCCAGGCTCCGTCGACCGAGCCGGCCACCGAGACCGTTGCCACGGTCGAGCCTGCGGCAGCAGCGCCTGCTGCCCCGGCCGCGGAGGCCCCCGCCGCCGAGCCCACAGTGGCGTTCGGCTCCGGCCCCCGGCGCAAGAAGTAGCCGCGCGAACCTGGCTACACTAGGCGCGCCCCGCCGACGTAGCTCAGCTGGTAGAGCACTTCACTCGTAATGAAGGGGTCCGCGGTTCGAATCCGCGCGTCGGCTCTCCCGTGACGGCCTAGACCTCGAGGTCGGCGGGGTGGAAGCGGCCGCCGTAGAAGAGCAGCGGCCGGGCGGCGTCGTCCACGCCCGCGTCGAGCGGCCGGCCGAGCAGGATCGTGTGGTCGCCGCCCTCGAGCGTCTCGTCGAGCTCGCAGGCGAGCCAGGCGACCGCTCCGCCCAGCACCGGCACGCCGTCGACGAGCTCGTGCGGGACGCCGGCGAGCTTCTCCTCGCCCGACGCCTTCGTCGCGAAGCGCCGCGCGAGCTCCTCCTGGTCTGCTGCGAGCACGTTGATGCAGAACCGCCCGGAGCCGCGTACGGCCTCGAGCGTGTTCGAGGCGTGGTCGAGGGCGACGAGCACGAGAAGCGGGTCGAGCGAGAGCGACGTGAGCGCGTTCGTGGTCGCGCCGCGCGGCCCGGCGCCGTCGGTGCTGGTGACGACCGCGACGCCGGTCACCCAGCGGCTCATCAGGTCGCGCAGCTCTCGCGGATCCATGCGCCGATCGTCGCACACGGTCTGCGAGACTCGTCCACGTGGCCGAATTCGACGTGATCGTGATCGGCGGCGGCCCCGCCGGGGAGGTCTGCGCCGGACGGCTCGGCTCGGCGGGAGTCGAGGTCGCGCTCGTCGAGCAGCACCTCGTCGGCGGCGAGTGCTCCTACTACGCGTGCATGCCGTCGAAGGCGCTGCTCCGCCCGGGAGAGCTGCTCGGCGAGGTCGGGCGCGTGCCGGGGCTCCGAGCCGAGGGCCTCGACGCCGAGGCCGTGCTCGCCCGACGCGACGAGGTGATCCACGAGCTCGACGACTCGTCCCAGGTTCCCTGGCTCGAGGAGCGGGGCGTCACGCTCGTCCGCGGTCATGCCCGGCTCGACGGTGAACGGCGCGTGCGGGTCGGCGACGAGCTGCTGGAGGCGCGGAGGGCGGTCGTCGTGGCGACGGGCAGCGGTCCGGTCATGCCCCCGATCCCTGGCCTGGCCGAGGCGCGCCCTTGGGGCAACCGCGAGGCGACGACGGCGAAGGCGGTGCCGGAGACGCTCGTGATCCTCGGTGGCGGCGTGGTCGGCGTCGAGCTGGCGCAGGCGTGGTCGTCGCTCGGGTCGCGCGTGACCGTGCTCGAGGGTGCGCCGCGAGTGATCGTGCGCGAGGAGCCGTTCGCGTCCGCGGAGGTGCAGGCGGCGCTCGTCGAGGTGGGCGTCGACGTCCGGACAGGGAGTCGAGCGGTCGCGGTTTCCCGTGGAGACGACGGCGTGACGGTCGAGCTCGAGGACGGGTCGAGCGCGCAGGGTGCGGAGCTGCTCGTCGCGGTCGGACGCCGTCCGCAGACGGACGAGCTCGGGCTCGAGACGATCGGCCTCGAGCCGGGCAAGCCGGTCGAGGTCGGCTCGAACCTGCGCTCGCCGCGGCACGACTGGCTCTACTCGATCGGCGACGCGAACGGCCGCGCGCTGCTGACGCACATGGGCAAGTACCAGGGTCGCCTCGCCGCGGACGCGATCCTCGGCAAGAACGTGTCGGTCGTCTCGGACGGGGCGCTCTCGCCGCGCGTGATCTTCACCGACCCCCAGGTCGCCGCCGTCGGGCACACGGTCGCGACGGCGGAGTCGGCGGGGATGGTCGTGCGGGCGGTCGACGTGCCGACAGGCGGGAGCGCCGGCGGGAGCTTCGTCGGCCGGAACACGCCTGGGACGTCCCGGCTCGTCCTCGACGACACGCGCGGCGTCGTCGTCGGGGCGACGTTCGTCGGCTTCGAAGTCGGCGAGATGCTGCACGCCGCGACGATCGCCGTCGTCGGCGAGGTGCCGCTCGAGCGGCTCGCCCACGCCGTCCCGTGCTTCCCGACGCGCAGCGAGCTCTGGCTCTATCTGCTGGAGGCGGCCGGGCTGTAAACGGCATGTCCCAGGGACAGACCCTCGGACGTGTCTCGAACAGCCAAGATGGCGGGCGATGCCTGCGCTCGACGAGCTTCTCAACGACGTCTTCGACCCGCCGTCGTCGCTGCTGCGCGCGGTGCTCTCGAAGCCGCGCACGCGAGACGTCCCGAAGCGGACGACTGTCGAGCCTGTCGAGCTCCGCGGCGAGGGGGCGTTCCAGTTCACGTCGCAGCTGGCCGACCGGGTGCTTCACGAAAATCTCGCTCGCGACGAGGCGCGGGAGCGGCTCGGCGTCCTGCTCGCCGACTACGGCCAGGGATTGCTGCAGACGCCCGACGCCGACTGGCAGGTGCTGGGGGAGAAAGTCCTGCGGCGGCCGCCGACGCGGAAGGCCGTTGCTCCGGCTCACGACCGGCGCAAGCGGTACCTCCTGGAGGAGGGGCTGCCGGTACCGTTCCTCGTCGAGCTCGGTGTGATGACGCGGGACGGCGCCGTACGCAAGAGCCGCTACGACAAGTTCCGGCAGGTCAACCGCTTCCTCGAGCTCGTCGACGACGTCGTGCCGTCGCTGCGGCCCGAAGGGACGCTCCGCATCGTCGACTTCGGCTGCGGCAAGTCGTATCTGACCTTCGCGATCCATCATCTGCTGACGGAGATCCGCGGCCGGGACGTCCAGATCGTCGGTCTCGACCTGAAGGCGGACGTGATCGAGGCGTGCTCGGCGCTCGCCGATCGCTCGGGCGCCCAGGGCCTCCGCTTCGAGCAGGGCGACATCGCCAGCTTCGACGCGGGCGGCGTGCGTCGACCTCGTCGTCAGCCTGCACGCCTGCGACACCGCCACCGACGAGGCGCTGGCGCAGGCCGTTCGCTGGGATGCGGATGCGATCCTGGCCGTTCCCTGCTGCCAGAAGGAGGCCTACCGGCAGCTCGAGAGCTCGCTGCTCGCACCGGTGCTCCGCCACGGACTCGCGAAGGAGCGCTTCGCCGCGCTCGTCACCGACTCGCTGCGGGCGCAGCTGCTCGAGCTGAACGGCTACCGGACGCAGCTGGTCGAGTTCATCTCGCTCGAGCACACGGCGAAGAACGTGCTGATCAGAGCCGTGAAGGGCGCACCCGCCGGCGCCGAGGTCAAGCGTTCCTACGAGGAGCTGCGCGACTCGCTCGGGCTCGACCCGGCGCTCGAGCGGCTGCTCAACGCCGCGTGAACACGTAGTCGTTCGCCTTCGCCTGCACGTGACAGGCGGCGCACCCGGAGGCGGGGAAGGCGATCTTCGTGAAGCGGGCGCTCGACGAGGCGCGCGTGAACTCCTCCCAACGCCAACCGCCGTTCGTCGTTCCCGCGATCCGGCGCATCGTCGCGACGAGCGAGATCCAGCGCTTTCCGGGCGGCGTCGCCGTCTTCACCACGATCGTGCCGACGGGATAGCGACGGCCGACCTTGCGCTTACTCGCGTAGACGTTCTTGACACCCTGATGCGCGGCAGAGCCGCCTCGGATCGGCTTCGCATTCACCTTCGTCCACTTCGCGTAGCCGTCGACGTAGGCGGGCAGCCCATTGGCGTCCGGCAGTGCCCAGGCCGAAGCGGCGACGGCCAGGGCGACGAGCAGCGGCAGCGTGGCGGCGATCCTCACCCGAGCCCCGCTGACGACCGCTCTCATGAGCTAGCTCAGCTTGGCTTCGAGCGCGGCGTCGACGGTGTCGTGCACGGCGAGGTGCTGGTCGAGCCCCGAGATCGTCAGCGCACGGTGGGTCTCGAGCCCGGGCGCCGCGAGCAGGAACGAGCCGCGGTTCTCGAGCTTGGTCCGCGCCTCGATCAGGACGCCCAGTGCGGTCGAGTCGACGAAGTCCACTCCCG
The DNA here is from genome assembly GCA_963827015.1 of uncultured Gaiellaceae bacterium. Taxonomy (GTDB): domain Bacteria; phylum Actinomycetota; class Thermoleophilia; order Gaiellales; family Gaiellaceae; genus Gaiellasilicea. The sequence continues at coordinate 198,031 of CAWGZI010000006.1, forward strand.
CCAGATCGACGACGACCCGTTCCGGCTGCTCCGAGCAGACTTCGAGCAGGGTCGTGCGCACCTCGGGAGCGTTGTAGAGGTCGAGCTCGCCGACGAGGCGGATCACGACGGCGCCGTTCAGGCGCTCGATCCCACCGACCGGGTGCTCGTTCAGTCTCGTCTCCTCGGTCATGCCCCGAGCAAGCATAGTCACGAGGCGGGTGGGCGATACCGCGCCAGGGCCAGCCGCGGAGCCCGACGCGTGTTGAGTTTTCGTAGATGTACTCGGTCACGGTCTCGAGGTGCTCGTCGCCCTCGAGAACCCGCGAGTCGAAGCGCCCCTGGAAGAGGTGGCCGGAGCGCGCGTAGCGGCGGTTGAACCGCATCGCGTGGACGCCGTTCAGACGCTGCATCCCGCGTGACAGCTGCGGTTGCGTCGTCTCGACGAGGAGGTGGAAGTGGTTGTCGAGCAGGTTCCAGGCGTGCAGCTTCCAGCCGAACCGCCGGCTCACGTCGACGAGCAGCTTGAACCACGCTTCCCGATCGCGGTCGTCGAGGACGATCGTCCGCTGCTCGACCCCGCGGCTGATCACGTGGTAGTACGCGGGGCTCGGCAGCAGGCTGCGCGGGATCCTCGGCACGGCTCGACGCTAGCTCGCCGTCGCGCTGCGCGAAACCGGCGTGAAGGGACATCGCTCAGGGACAGTCCCTGGGACACGTCCTTCGCAGCCGCGTGTCGTGCAGACTGGCCCCCTGATGCGCGAGCTGCTCGACTACCGCTCCGAGTTTCCGATCCTCGAGCACACGACGTACCTGATCAACCACTCGCTCGGTGCGATGCCGCGGGCTGCGGAGGAGCGTGTCGCCGAGTACGCGCGCACGTGGCGTGAGCGGGGGATCCGGGCGTGGGGAGAGGGCTGGTGGGATCTGCCGCTGACCGTCGGCGACCAGGTCGGGCGGATCGTCGGCGCGCCGGCGGGGACGACCGTGATGCACCAGAACGTCGCGATCGCGGAGGCGATCGTCCTCTCGTGCTTCCGGCCGACGCCGGATCGGAACAGGGTCGTCTACGAACGTGGCAACTTCCCGTCCGTCCGCTACCTCTACCAGGCGCAGCGCGACCTCGAGGTCGTCGTCTGTGAGGACGACGGCGCGATCGTCGACGCGATCGACGAACGCACGCTGCTCGTCCCGATCAGCCACGTCCTCTTCAAGTCGGGCGAGATCCAGGACGTCGGGCGGATCGTCGAGCGTGCGCACGAGGTCGGCGCCCACGTGATCCTCGACGCGTACCAGTCCGCGGGGATCGTCCCGCTCGACGTCACCGACCTGCACGTCGACTTCGCCGTCGGCGGCTCGGTCAAGTGGCTCTGCGGCGGGCCCGGCAACGGCTGGCTCTACGTCCGCCCCGACCTCGCCGAACGGCTCGAGCCCACGTTCACGGGCTGGCAGGCGCACGAGACGCCTTTCGCCTTCGAGGAAGAGATGCGCTACGCGACGGGCGCCGCCCGCTTCCTCACCGGCACGCCGAACGTCCCCGCTCTCTACGCGGGCACCGCCGGCTACGACCTGGTCGAGGAGATCGGCGTCGAGCGGATCCGCGCCAACTCGCTCCGCCAGACCGACCTGCTGATCGAGCTCGCCGACGGCCGCCGGGTTCGGCGTCGCCAGCCCCCGCCACCCCGCCAGGCGCGGCGGCACCGTCACGGTTCACGTCGACGAGTTCCCGGCCGTGCACAAGGAGCTGTCCGAGCGGCAGATCCTCTGCGACTTCCGCCCCGGCGCCGGGATCCGGATCGGGCCGCACTACTTCACCTCGGACGAGGAGCTGCGGTTCGTGATCGATCAGATCGGCGAGATCGTCGAGACGGGCGCGTTCGAACGTCATCTGGGCGCCGTTGCGCACCATTAGGGTTCTGCCCATGAAGGCCGGCCTGCCCTCGAGCCTCGAGATCGCGCAGGCCGCGACCCTCCGGCCGATCGAGGACATCGCGGCGCTCGCCGGGCTCGCAGCCGGACGAGGTGGAGCCCTACGGCCGCACCAAGGCGAAGATCGACCTCTCGGTGCTCGACCGCCTGCGCGGCGCCCCCGACGGCAAGCTGGTCTGCGTCACTGCGATCACGCCGACCAAGGCGGGCGAGGGCAAGACGACGACGTCGGTGTCGCTGACGCAGGGGCTCGGCCACGTCGGTCGGCGGCCCGTGCTCTGCCTCCGCGAGGCGTCGCTCGGCCCGGTCTTCGGGATCAAGGGTGGCGCGGCCGGCGGCGGCTACGCGCAGGTCGTGCCGATGGAGGACCTCAACCTCCACTTCACCGGCGACATCCACGCGATCGGCGCCGCGAACAACCTGCTCGCCGCGCTGCTCGAAGCGCACATCCTGCACGGGAACGCGCTCGGGATCGATCCGCTCTCGGTCGGCTGGCGTCGCTGCGTCGACATCAACGACCGCGCCCTCCGAAACGTCGTCGTCGGCGTCGGCGGCCGCGCCAACGGCTACGTCCGCGAGTCCGGCTTCGACATCACCGCCGCATCCGAGGTGATGGCGATCGTCGCCGTCGCCCGCGATCTCCAGGACCTGCGCGAGCGGCTCGGGGCGATCACGGTCGCCTACACCTTCGAGGGCGAGCCCGTGTCGGCGGAGCGGCTCCGCGCCGCCGGCGCGATGACAGTGCTGCTGAAGGATGCGCTGAAGCCGAACCTCGTCCAGACGCTCGAGGGTCAGCCGGCGCTCGTCCACTGCGGGCCCTTCGCGAACATCGCGCACGGCAACAACTCGCTGGTCGCCGACCTGGTCGCGCTCAAGCTCGGCGAGTACGTCGTCACCGAGTCGGGCTTCGGCGCGGACATGGGGATGGAGAAGTTCCTCAACATCGTCTGCCGCGTCGGCGACCTCTCCCCGAGCGCCGTCGTCCTCGTCGCGACTGCGAAGGCGCTCAAGCACCACGGCGGCGACCCGGACGGCGGGCTCGACGCGATCGAGCGTGGGGCGGAGAACCTGCGGCGCCACCTCGAGATCGTGAGCGAGTTCGGGCTGCGGGCAGTCGTGGCGGTGAACAGGTTCCCCGGCGACACCGACGAGGAGGTCGAGCTCGTGCGCCGGCTCGCGCTCGAGCACGGCGCCCACGCGGCGGAGCTGAACGAGGCCTTCGAGCGGGGCGGCGCCGGCGCAGCCGACCTGGCGGAGGCGGTCGTCGACGCTGCCGACCACCCGAATGCTTTCGAGTACACGTATCCGATCGACGCCCCGATCGACGCGAAGATCGAGGCGATCGCGAGGCGCGTCTACGGCGCCGGCAGCGTCCTCTTCCTCCAGACGGCAAAGGACAAGATCAAGCAGTACACCGCCAACGGCCTCGGCGGGCTGCCGATCTGCATGGCAAAGACGCACCTCTCGCTCTCGCACGATCCGTCGCTCGGGAACGCGCCGACCGGGTTCGAGGTGACCGTGCGCGACGTGCGCGCGTACACGGGGGCCGGCTGGCTCGTCGCGCTCTGCGGGACGATGCAGACGATGCCCGGGCTCGGCGCCTCGCCCGCGGCGTTCAGCGTCGACATCGACGAGGACGGGCGCACGGTTGGGCTCTTCTAGCTTCCTCGACTCGGGCCTGAAGGAGTTCCTCGACGCCGTCCCGGCGCGGACGCCCGCGCCCGGCGGCGGGGCGGTGGCCGCGGTCACGCTCTCGCTCGCCGCCGGGTTGACCGCGATGGCGGCGCGGTTCGCAGCCGACGACTGGCCGCGGCGCGCGGAGGTCGTCGGGCGGGCCGAGGAGCTGCGGGCGCGCGCGGAGCCGCTCGCGGATGCGGACGCAGACGCCTACGGCGCGTTCATGGCCGACCGCACGGACGAAACCGTCGAGCGGATCGTCGCGATCCCGTTCGAGCTCGCCGTCGTCGCGGCCGAGGTGGCCGAGCTGGCCGTGGCCGTCGCGGCCGAAGGGAACCCGAACGTCACGGGCGACGCGGCAGCAGGCGCCGACCTCGCCGCGGCGGTGGCCTCGATCGCGGCCAGGCTCGTCGAGATCAACGCGCGCCAGGGCGACGAGCGCGTCGGAGATGCCCGTCGCCTCGCAGCCGGAGCGGCGGAGGCGGCAGCCCGAGCGGCCGTTTCGGACGTGTCCTAGGGACTGTCCCTGGGACACGTCCCGAAACGCCCTGGAACGACGGAGATCCCCGCGGCGGTGGCGCTCGCAAGCGCTCCGCCACGGGGATCTCTGGTCGAACGGTCGACGCCTAGACGGCGACGACGTTGAACGCCTCGGGGCCCTTCTGACCCTCGCGGGCCTCGAACTCGACCTTGGCGCCCTCGGAGAGGGACTTGAAGCCCTCGCCGCCGATGCCGCTGTGGTGGACGAAGAGGTCCTTGCCTCCGTCCTCCGGCGCGATGAAGCCGTAGCCCTTCGCGTCGTCGAACCATTTCACGGTTCCTGTTGCCATATCTCTACACCTCCTTACCAATGACTCACGAACGGTAGGAGAGGTGGCTGGCACCGGTCGTACGCGCTCTAAAAGAATTGAACGCAGCGGAGCGTAGCTGCAAACGCCGCTAGCCGGGGGTTCCTGTGCTCTTCGCCATCCAGAGCAGGGGGCCGATCAGGCCGGCGAAGGGGACGAGCACGACGACGGTTGCGAGCATCGGAGTCACGAGTTCACGCTACGACGCCGTGTTCCTGCGCGCGTCGGCCGCCGGATCGATCAGCCGTCGTCCGCGCGGACGAGCTCGAGCAGCCGCGCGGCGTACGCGGGCGCGGTCGGCGCGTCCTCGTGGCGGAAGTACGCGTGGACGTCGACGCCGGCGGCGAGCAGCGGCGCGACCCGCGCGGCGATCGCCGCCAGCTCGTCGTCGCTGTGCGGCGGCTGGCGGAAGCGGAGGTAGCGGAAGGGGGCGTCGGCGTCCCAGTCGTTCACGCGGACGGCGGGCCGCACGTCGACGCCGTCCCAGCTCTCGTCGCGGAGGTCGAGCGCCACGCGCAGATCGGTCGAGCCGAGCAGGAGCGTGAGCAGGCCGTCGTCGCGCGGCGACTCGACGACGAACCGGACCGCGCCGAGGCGGTCGCCGAGCCGGCGCACCCGCTCCTCGAAGGTGGCCACGTCCCGGAGCGCCCGCGGCGGCGCCTTGACCGCGAACCGGAACCCGTCCGGCACGGCCGCGGCCCAGCGGTCGAACTGCTCCTCTGACGGGAGCCGGTAGCCCGTCGAGTTGAGCTCGACCGACGGCAGGCGCCCGGCGTAGAAGGAGAGGAAGTCCTCGTTCGCGGTCCCCTCCGGGTAGAAACCCGGACGCCAGCTCGGATACGACCAGCCCGACGTTCCGACCGACAGACGCTCTACATTTCCGGCCATGACCGAAGTCTTGCCGGAGACCGTTGTGCCCGTCCTGGACAAGGGCTTCCTCGCCCTCGACGCCGCGCTCGCCTCCGATCTCGCCGTGGTCAACGGCGCCCGCGTCTCGTTCAACCAGGAGTCGGACGAGATGACCGATCGCGACGCCGGCCTGATCCGGTTCCTCGTCCGCGAGCGGCACGGCAGCCCCTTCGAGCACGGCTACTTCCGCTTCCTCGTCAAGGCGCCGCTCTTCGTCGTCCGCGAGCATCACCGCCATCGCGCCGGCCACAGCTACAACGAGTGGAGCGGCCGCTACTCGAAGATGGACGCCGAGTTCTACGTCCCCGACAACGTTCGCATGCAGGTGGGCAAGCCCGGCAGCTACACGTTCGAGCCGGTGGACGACCTCGTCCGCGACGAGGCGCGCCGGGAGATCGAGGAGAACGCGCAGCGGGCATTCGAGGCGTACGAGCGGATGCTCGAGCAGGGGGTCGCCAAGGAGGTCGCGCGCGCCGTGCTGCCGCTCTCGACATACACGAAGTACTACTGGAGCTGCAACCCGCGCAGCCTGATGCACTTCTGCGGCCTGCGGAACCACGACAACGCCCAGTACGAGATCCAGCAGTACGCCGCGGCCGCCGAGACCTTCCTCGAGCGGCTGATGCCGATCACGCACGCCGCCTTCATCGCGAACGACCGCACCGCGCCCTGACGCGATGGAGCGGGTGCTCGGGATCGGCGGAGTCTTCCTCCGCGCGGACGACCCGGATGCGCTGCGTGCCTGGTACGAGGCGAACCTCGGCATCCCGATCGAGCCCTGGGGCGGCAACGCCTTCGCCGCCGAGGCAGGCGATGCCACCGTCTGGTCGATCTTCCCCGGAGACACGGAGTACTGGCCGGCCGAGAAGCAGGCGATGGTGAACTACCGCGTCCGCGACCTCGACGCGATACTGGCGCAGCTCCGAGCGGCCGGCGCCGAGGTGGACGACCGGATCGAGGAGCAGGAGTTCGGCCGCTTCGGCTGGGCCGTCGATCCGGAGGGAAATCGGATCGAGCTCTGGCAGCCGGCTACGTCGTGAGCAGGATCTCGTCCGAGCCCGCGCGCGTGACGACCCAGCCGTCGTAGCGCCTGAGGCCGTAGGGGACGGTGAGCGTCACGGTGGTGAGGCCGCCGGCGACGACGAAGCGGCCACACGACGCGGTCGGCTTCCCGCCTTCGGTGAGCCACAGCTCGTAGAAGTCGCCGCGGTCCTTGCTCCGCTCGAGCCCGCGCACGAGCACCCGCATCGGCCAGTTCCCCGCCTTGTCCTGCGGCAGCAGCTCGATCGAGGCGGTCGCGTCGCGCTCGCTCCCGGCACCGTCCATCGTGATCACGCGTTCGGGGCCCGCGTCGCGGCCGCCGGCGAGATAGCCCGCGCCGAAGGCGGCGGCCGCCAGCGCGGCCGCGAGCAGCGCCAGAGCCCGGCCGTGCCGGCGCGGCCGGAGCAGCGCCGGCTTCGGCAGGGCCGCGGCGCCCAGCGTGGGGGACTGCTCGGGCGGCGCGTCGACGGACAGCAGCAGCTCGTGGACGCGCCGGAGGCGCGCCCGCTCGCGCTCGTCGTCGATCTCGCCCACCAGCTCGTCGAACCGGTCGCTCACTGCAGCTCCTCGTCGAGCAGGTCGGCCAGGCGGGCGAGCGCGCTGCGCGTCCGCGTTTTCACGGTGCCGAGCGGCACGTGCAGGAAGTCGGAGATCTCGCTCTGGGAGAGCCCGCCCCAGTACGCCAGCTCGATCACGGGCCGCTCGTGCTCGGGCAGGTGCTCGAGCGCGCTGTGCACCCGCCAGGCGAGCCAAGCAGCCTCCGCTTGCTCCGGCGGGCCGCCTTCGCCGGACGGCTCGTCGGGCGCCTCCATCGGCGGCTCCGGCCGGCGGCGGGCGCCGTCGACGATCGCATTCCGCGCGACCGTGTAGAGCCAGGCGCCTCCCTGGCCCCGGGCGGGGTCGTAGCTGGCGGCCGAGCGCCAGATGGCAGCGAACGCGTCCTGGACGGCGTCCTCGGCGCGTCCGCGGTCGCCGAGCCGGCGCAGCGCGAGGCCGAACACGGGCCGCGCGTACCGGCGGTAGAGCTCGTCGAACGCCTCGCGGTCGCCTCCGCCGACGCGCTCGATCAGCTCCCCGTCCGTCTGCTCCCCCGTCTGCACCATCCCGATGCTTGCGGCTCGGCGCGGGCGTGGCAAGGCCGGTCCGGGAAGGCTCAAGGCCGCATCCATGCACTCGGACTACGCACGGCCGGACCCGCCGGATTGCAGCAGCCGGCCGCCGTCGACGACGACGGTGGTGCCGGTGACGAAGCCGGCTCCTGCGAGGTAGAGGATCGCCTCGGCGACGTCGTCCGGCGAACCGACCCGTCGCAGCGCCGTCTCCGCGGCGCGCCGCTCCTCGTCGTCCCCCGGCTCGAGCGCAACCGGGCCGGGCGCGACGCCGCAGACCCGGATCTCCGGCGCGAGCGCCTTCGCCAGCGTGCGCGTCAGCATCGCCTGCCCCGCCTTGGCCGCGCAGTGCGCGGCGAACGACGGCCACGGCTGGTACGCGGCGACGTCCTCGATCATCACGACGAGCCCGCGCGACGCGCGCAGGTGCGGCGTCGCGGCCTGCGTGACGAAGAAGCTGCCCTTGACCGTCGCGCCGAGCGCGGCGTCGACGGCCTCCTCGGAAACCTCCTCGAAGGGCTTCGGCTCGAAGCCGGCCGACGCGCCGTTGACGACGACGTCGAGCCCGCCGAGCTCGTCGACCGCACGGGCGACGAGCTCGTGTGCAGCGTCCGCCCGCGCGAGATCACCGTCGCGGCTCCCGGCCGCCAGCACTTGCCAGCCTTCGCTGCGCAGTCGCTCCGCGACCGCCGCGCCGAGCTTGCCGGTGCCTCCGGTGACGAGCGAGCGCGTCAGCTCGCCTGCTCGAACCGCCGCGCCACCGCGCCCCAGTCGACGACGTTCCACCAGGCGGCCAGGTAGTCGGGGCGGCGGTTCTGGTAGTTGAGGTAGTAGGCGTGCTCCCAGACGTCGATGCCGAGGATCGGCGTCTTCCCCTCGGAGATCGGCGAGTCCTGGTTCGCGGTGGACATGACGGCGAGCCTGCCGCCGTCGACCACGACCCACGTCCAGCCGGAGCCGAACCGCTTCACGCCCGCGTCGTTGACCTGCTCCTTGAGCGCGTCGAGCCCGTCGAAGGCCTCGCCGATCGCGTCGGCGAGCGCTCCCGACGGCTCGCCGCCGCCGCCCGGGCCCATGATCGTCCAGAAGAGCGAGTGGTTCGCGTGCCCGCCGGCGTTGTTGCGGACCGCCGCCTGCTTGTCGGACGGCAGCGAGTCGAGCTTCGTCAGGACCTCCTCCACGGGCGCGTCGGCGAGATCGGTGCCCTCGAGCGCCTTGTTCGCGTTGTCGACGTAGGCCTGATGGTGCTTGCCGTGGTGGATCTCCATCGTGCGTGCGTCGATCGTCGGCTCGAGCGCGTCGTATCCGTAGGGCAGGTCGGGCAGTGAGAACGGCATCACGACTCCTTCGGCAGGGTCTGTCTACTGGCGGGTGAGGGGAAGGATATGCTCCGCGCCGTTCCCGACGAGATGTCCAAGAGACCGTGGAGGTACCCATGTCGAGTTACGAGGAGATCAGGCCACGCGAGCTGAAGCCCGCGCTGCTGGAGCTCGACGGAATCTCCCGCGCGTCCGTCGAGGCTCACTACAAGCTCTACCAGGGGTACGTGAACAAGCGGAACGAGATTCTCGGCAAGCTCGGCTCGGCCGACCTCGGCGCCGCGAACCAGATCTTCTCAGACGTGCGGGCGCTCAAGGTCGAGCTCTCCTTCGCCGTCGGCGGGATCAAGAACCACGAGGTCTACTTCGAGCACCTCGGCGGCAGCGGCGGCGAGCCCAAGGGCGCGGTCGCCGACCTGATCAAGCGCGACTTCGGCTCGGCGCAGGCCTGGCGCGACGACCTGAAGGCGACCGGGATGGGGGGCCGCGGCTGGGCGTGGACGGCCTACGACTGGGACGAAGGGCGCCTCTTCAACTACATCGGCGACGCCCAGAACACCTACCCGATCTGGAACGCGACGCCGCTCGTGGCGCTAGACGTCTACGAGCACGCCTACTTCCTCGACTTCCAGACCGACCGCGGCGCCTACATCGACGCGTTCTTCGCGAACCTGGACTGGGCCGTCGTGAACGACTGGGTCTCGAAGTACCAGATCCCGCTGCGGTAAGCCGATGAGCGCCGCGCTCGTCGTCCTCGGCGGCTACGTGCTGGGGTCGATGCCGTTCGGCTACTGGCTCGTCCGGCTGCTCAGGGGCGAGGACATCCGGAAGGTCGGCAGCGGCAACATCGGCGCCACGAACGTCTGGCGGACCTACGGCAAGGCGTACGGGATCCCGATCGTCGTCCTCGACGTGGCGAAGGGGCTCGTGCCCGCGCTCGTCGGGACGCTCGTCGCCGGCGAGCTCGTCGGCGTGCTCGCGGGCGGTGCGGCGATGCTCGGGCACTGGCGCCCGCTCTTCCTCGGCTTCCAGAAAGGGGGCAAGACCGTCGCGGCCGCCGGCGGAACCTTCTTCGGCGTCGCGCCGCTGCTGGGGCTGATCGGCCTCGGGATCTGGATCGTCGTCTTCCTCGTCTCCCGCTACGCCTCGCTCGCCTCGATGGTGACTGCGGCCGCGTTGCCGCTGATCGGGCTCGCGCTCGGTGAGCCGTGGCCGGTGATCGTGTTCGCCGCGATCGCGTGCGTCGCCGTGCTCGTCCTGCACAAGGGCAACATCGCCCGCCTGCGCGCCGGGACCGAGAGCCGCTTCCAGGTCAGGCGAGCTTGAGCCAGTCGGCGAGGCTCACGTGCCGGCTGGTGGCGCCGCCTGCGAGCTCCGAGCGGAGCTCGCCCACCGTGCCCTCGCGCTCGGCGAGGACGTCGTGCGCGTGGATGGTCTCGAGGTTGACCTGGCGGGCGAAGAGGAAGTCGCCGTCGGCGAGATCGGGCATCGCGTCGAGCGCGCCCTTGATCGAGAGCCGCACCGAGTCCTCGACGAACCGCGGCTGGAGGTGGGCGTGCTCGACGACGAAGAGCTCGTCCGGCCGCTTCAGCAGCTCGTAGATCGGCGCGCTCATCGACGCCTGCACGATCTCGACCAGGTCGTTCGCGTCCAGCTGGCGCTCGGTGCCGACGTAGAGCGTCCCGCGACCGCGCTGGTTGTGCGTCGCGAGCGGGACGAGGTCGAGGATCCGCTCGACGTCCTCGTAGCCCGCCTCCGCCAGCCGCTCTGCCGCGCGTCCGCGGACGAGGCCCTGCGCGCACGGGCAGGCGTTGATCCCGGTCGCCTCGACGCCGACGACGCGCCGGACGCGGTCGGCCGTCGCGGCTGCGATCCCGACGAGCGAGACCATCTCCTGCGTCGAGAGCTTGCTCACCGGCGTCGTCCGCCGCACCGGCCACTGCGCGGTGATCCGCGCCTCGGCGCGGAGGGCGCTCTGACGGCCGACGATGTGGCGTGCGATGTGCTCGGCGAGCGCTTCGACGTGCAGCGCCTCGCTGCCGACGACCTCCTCGATCGCCTCCTCGAAGAGCTCGGGGAAGCGTGACATGTGCACGCCCTTCTGCTCGTGCGAAAGGTCGACGGTGCACTCGATCTGCGCCGCCATCACGGTCTGATGACCCTCGTGGCGGACGCGGACGGCTTTCTGCACGCCCGTGACCCCCGCGCGTGTGAGCGAGAGGCGGACGTCGGGCGACGAGGCCTGGAGATCGGGCGTCGCGCTTGAGATCTCCGTCACGCGGCTACGCTAGCAGCGCCGTGGCCGACGACTTCTCCCGCCTCGTCTCGCTCGCCTGCCACGACCTCCGCACGCCGCTCGCGACCGTGCAGGGCTTCGCCAAGACGATGCTGCGGATGGACCAGCTCGACGAGGACAAGCGCACGCGCTACCTCGGCCTGATCGACAGCTCGGCCGACGAGCTCGTCTCGCTGCTCGACCTGCTCTCGCTCGCCGCCCGGATCGAGGGCGGCCGGTACGAGCCGGTCGTGCGCGAGGCCGACTCGCTCTCGCTCGCGCCGGAGGGCGCCTCCGGCAGCGGTGCCGTCGTCCGCGTCGACCCGGAGCCGGTCGAGCGGGCGCTCGCCTCGATCCAGCGCGCAGCGTCTCGCCACGGCGGCGTCGAGGTCGCGGTTGCGGTCGACGGCCCGCGCGTCTCGTTCGAGCCGGTGACCGCGGAGGCGGCTCAGGTCGTTCTCGGCGAGGACGTCAAGGATCTCGGCGCCGTGGTCGCCGTCCGTCTCGTGCGCTCGCTCGGTGGCGAGGTGGTGCTCGACGGCGAGCGCCTGACCGTGACGCTGCCCGAGTAGACCGTCTAGCGCAGCAGCCGGGACATGCGCCGGTCCTTGAGGATCCGGCCGCCGGTCTGGCACGCCGCGCAGTAGAAGACGGTGTGCTCGTCGTAGTCGACCTGCCGCAGCGGTTCGCCGCAGCGTGGGCACGGCTCGCCGAGCCGCCGGTGGACGAGGTACACGTCCTTGTCGCCCTTGCCGGCGAGCCGCAGCTCGAGCGCTCTGGCCAGGTCCTCCTCGATCGCCGCGGCGAGGCGTTCGATCTCCTCGTCGCCGAGCTTGCTCGAGAGCGCGAACGGCGACAGCTGCGCCCGATGGAGGATCTCGTTCGCGTGTGCCCGGCCGATGCCGGCGAGCGCCCGCTGGTCGCGGAGGAGCGAGTGCAGCCGGCGGTTGTCGCCGGCGAGGATCGCCCGCACCTCGTCGACCCCGAGCCCGAGCGCCTCCGGCCCGAGGTGAGCGAGCTCGGCCTCGGTCTGCTCGGGCGACTCGAGCCAGACGCCGGCGCGCTTCTTCGACCCGGCCTCGGTCAGCACGACCTCGCCGCCGTCCTCGAAGCGCATCCGGAAGGCCGGCGTCTTCGGCCCCTTCGCGCCGGGGGCGAGGTGACGGATCCGGCCGGCGCTCATCAGGTGCACGCGCAGCTGCAGAGCGCCGTCCGCGGTCGGGAAGAGGAGCCACTTGCCGCGGCGGCCCGCGCCTGCGAAGCGGCGCGCCTCCAGCTCCCGCAGCGGCGGGTCGAACGTCTTCAGCGTCGCGATGTGCGCCGGCCCGGCCTGGAGCACCGGCGACGCCGAGACGAGCGGATCGAGCTCGCGCACCCACGCCTCGACCTCGGGTAGCTCGGGCATGCAACGAGCCTAGCTCCCGGTCACGCCTCCTCGGGCGTCGGGGTTGGGAACGGCCCCGGCGTGAGCGCGTCGGCGTCCGCGTCGAGCGTGTCGGGTGCGGGCGGCTCCCGATACGGCTCCGGCATCTCCTTCAACGACAGCAGCGGCCCGAACACGAGCGGCACCCACGCGAGCGAGATCCCGAGCGTTCCCACCCAGATCGCCGTGCGGAGCCCAAACCATGTCGCCAGCGCGCCGCCGATGAGCTGGCCGATCGGCATCACGCCCCAGACGATGAACCTGATCGTCGAGTTCATCCGCCCTTGCAGCCGTTCAGGGGTGATGGCCTGCCGCATCGACAGCTGCGTGACGTTGTAGAGGACGACGCCGAAGCTGGACGCGAGCAGCGCCGCGACGAGGAAAGGAATCGCCTGGTTCGCGTCCTGCGGGGCCAGCGGGACCAGCAGGTTCGCGATCCCGAGCGCTGCCCCGAGCAGGATCGAACGGCCCACGCCGACGCGCTTCGCGATCCGGTTGGCGAAGACGGCGCCGAGCATGTAGCCGACTTGCCCGATTGCGAAGATGAGGCCCATCACCGCGACGGACATCTCCAGCTCGCGGACGATGTAGATGGTCAGGATCGTGAAGAACATCGAGCCGAAGAGGTTGAATGTGGCCGTCGAGCTGGAGACCGTGCGCAGGTATGGGTTCCCGAGCACCCAGGCGAGCCCCTCGCGCAGCTCCGTCCTCATCGACGACTTCGCCTCGCGCCGCTGCTCGCGGGTGGGCACGTTCTGCTCCTTCTTCCGGATCCCGAACAGGAAGAGCGCCGAGGCGAGGAAGCTGATCGCGTCGAAGAGGATTGCAACCGGTGCTCGGAGCAGGTCGACGAGCACGCCCGCCAGGGCCGGACCGGCCAGCCCGGACGCAGATCGGCTGACCTCGAGCTTCGAGTTCCCCTCGACCAGTTGAGTCCGGTCGACTAGCGAGGGGAGATAGGACTGGTAGGCGACGTCGAAGAAGACCGTGCAGATGCCGAAGAAAAAGCCGACGCCGAACAGCTGCCAGATCGTCAGCACATCGAGCCAGTAGGCGAGTGGGATCGTCAGCAGCGCGGCGAAGCGGCCGAGGTCGCCGAGCACCAGGATCGGTTTGCGCGCCATCCGGTCGACGAGAACCCCCGCCGGCAGCGAGATGAGGAGGAAGGGAGCGAACTCCACGACGACGAGCGCCGAAACGGCGAATGGCGACGCGTCGAGCGTGATGATCGCGACGAGCGGGAGCGCGAACCCGCCGATCTGGGATCCGAAGACGCTGATCGTCTCGGCCGCCCAGAGGTTGCGGAAGTCGCGATGGAGCCACAGACCGCCTGGACGCTTCAGCTTCATGTCAGTTCTCCGGTGGGGTAGAGGGTGGCCATCAGCTCGTACTCCTCGCCCTTCGGCGACGCGGCGGCGTGGACGTCGCGCACAAGCTCCTCGAGCCGGAGCTGGAACGCCTGCGCATCCGTGAGCGAGAGGCGGATGCGGGAATGCGAGAGCTCGTCGGTGCTCTTGATCACGTACAGCCGTGCCACGCGGCCGTAGAAGCTCTCCGTCAGGGCGCGCACACGCCGGGTGCGGACGACGCGGACGAGCCGGGCCGCCTCGAGCACCTTCAGGTGGTGCGCGACCGTGCCCTTGGCAAGCCCGACCGCCTCGGCCAGCTCCGTCGTCGTCGACGCCCGCTCGCGGAGGATCGCGACGATCTGTCGCCGGACGTCGTCGGCGAGCGCCCGCAGCTGCTCCGTGTCGGAGACGACGAGGATGTCGTCCGCGTCGTAGTCGGGCTGGGGCAGGTTGAGCGAACGGTCGATGGCCGTCGGAAGATACGACAGCCATCGACCGTTCGCAAGGGCTCTACGGGACGAACGTCCCTTCGGGTCCTGCAGGCGTGACCAGCCGCGGCCAGCCGAACGGCAGCCTGCCGCGGACGCCGTTCACGCTCTCCGTCGAGTAGGAGAAGAGCAGCGTGGCGAACGCGATCGCGTCGCTGTTGACGTCGAGCGCGTGCTCGTTCACGTTGGCGTACGTGTCACAGGCGAGGTGGTAGCAGGGGTCGAACTGCTGGCCCGCGGTACCGCCCCAGATCTCCTCCTGCTCCTCGGTCTTGATCTCCTCCGCGCCGGTGAAGAGGCCACCGGACGGGATCCCGTTCTCGATGAACGCCTGGTAATCGCTCCTCCCGCTGAACTCCGTGTCGTCGTACGGCTCGCCCACCTGGGTGTAGAACGACTCGAAGACGTCCTCGATCGCGGTCGAGCCCGGCGGGATCGGCACCGGCGCCTCGAACGACGACTCGTCGGCGTCGTAGACCATGAAGATGTAGTTCGGCGACCCGATCATGTCGAAGTTCATGTAGAGGGCGATCCGTTCCTTCTCGGCCGCACTGAGGTCGTCCACGTAGGCCGTCGAGCCGATCAGCCCCGATTCCTCGCCGCCCCACCACGCGAAGCGCAGCGTGTTCTCCGGCTTCAGCTTCGCGAGCTGCTCGGCGATCTCCAGCAGCGCGGCGGAGCCGCTGCCGTTGTCGTTGATCCCGGGCCCTGCCGGGACGGAGTCGAGGTGCGCCCCGGCCATGACGACGTTGTCGCTCGTCCGCCCGGGGAGCTCGGCGATCACGTTGGACTGCGGATCGTTCACCACTGCGACCGTCGCGGTCGTCCCCGCCTGGGCGAGCGACGTGCCGGCGTCGAAGCTCGTGCCCACCACAGGGATGCCGATCGCCGGGGAGGCCGAGTTGGCCGGCGGCACCGCAGTGATGTTCGTGAGCGTGACGCTCCGGGCGGGCGTGTCGCCCTGGTTGAACAGGATGACTGCGGCCGCGCCCGCGGCCTGGGCGTTTGCGATCTTGAGGGCGAAGCTGCAGCCGCCGCGCTGGATCAGTGCGATCCGCCCGGCGACGAAGCCCGCGAAGTCGTCGACACCGCCCGGGTGGGCCGTGAGCGGCGCTCCGACTGCTGCCTCCGTGAAGGCACCGTCGCACCCGCTCGTGTTGGCACGCGGTGGCGTCAGGTTGATGTCGATGGGGGTGACCGTGTTGGTCACGGTCCCGAGGGCGCTGCCCGTGACGCCGCCCGATGCGTGCGTGGCGACGACCGGCGTCAGCTGTCGGATCGGCTGCGCGACCGTGAAGTCGAACTGGTGGGTGGTGACCGTCCAGCCGGCCGCTTCCATCGTGTCGATCACGTACTCGACGCTCGCGTCGTACCCGGACGTGCCGGCGGCGCGGTTGCCGCCGTTCGCATCCGCGATCGCCTGGAGTGCGGCCTGGTGCGCGCGGACACCCTCGACCGTCACACACTCGAGCAGCTTCGCGTACGTGTTGTTCGTGCGGTTCGCGCAGGCGGCCGGTGGCGCCGCGCCTGCGCTGCCGGGCACGAGCGCCAGTGCGATCGCTCCGGCTACGAGGACGAGGAGGACGCGGGCCGAGCGGCCGACGCGTCCCGTGGGACACACGTTCATCTAGTGCTCCTTCCCCCTGGCGCGGCCCTGGGTAGGCCGCGCGCTGTCGATCGCGGAACCCTACGAACTCCGGGTGCCGTTCGCAAACGGGAAGCGTTGCGTAGGGTGCCGCGATGGATCCGCTGCGGATAGTCGTCCGTCGTGGCGTGGTCGAGGAGGCGGATCACGTCGTCCACGCGGTCGCCGTCCGCGACGGGGCGGTCGTCGAGCACGCCGGCGAAGCCGGGCTCGTCGCGTATCTGCGCTCCTCGGCGAAGCCGTTCCAGGCGATCCCGGTGGTGCTCGCCCGCGACGACCTGACCTCCGAGGAGATCGCGATCGCCTCGGCATCGCACCTCGCCTCGCCCGAGCAGCTCGACGCCGTCCGCAGCCTGCTCGCGAAGGCGCCGGCCGACGAGACGGAGCTCGAGTGCGGCCCCGAGCCGACGCCGCTTCAGCACAACTGCTCCGGCAAGCACGCCGGCATGCTCGCGCTCTGCCGCGCCCACGGCTGGGCGAGCGGCGGCTACCGGCTCGACACGCACCCGGTCCAGCATGCGTGCCGCGACGTGATCGCGGCCGCCGCAGACGTCGAGATCGACGAGATGCCGACGGCCGTCGACGGCTGCGGCGTCGTCACCTTCGCTCTCCCGCTCGAGCGGATGGCGCTGATGTTCTCGCGCCTCGAGCAGGTCGACGGCGGCGCCCGGGTCGCCGCCGCGATGCGCGAGCATCCCGACCTGATCCGCGGCCCGATGGCGGCCGACTCGCTGCTGATGCGCGAGCTCGAGGGCTGGACGGCGAAGGGTGGAGCCGAGGGTCTGCTCTGCGCCGCCGGCCCCGACGGCCTCGGGATCGCGCTCAAGTCGGAGGACGGCGGCATGCGCCCGATCCGGCCGGCGCTCGCCGAGTTCCTCCGTCGCCTCGGGCTCGAGACGGGCGAGCTCGGGATCGTGCCGGTCGCGAACTCGCGAGGCGAGGTCGTCGGGGAGGTGGTCGCCGACGGGTGAAACCGCCGTTGAAATTTCGCTAACACGACACCGGCTGGTCCGTTATAGGATCCAGCCCTCGATGGTCAGAGCCGGCGCCCCCGCGACCCGGCTCTTTGTTTGCCCGGCAGGTCCCAGCCCCCGTCCGCCGCGAGGAAAGCGAGGTCCATGCTCACCGTCGATATCGCGCTTCCAGAGGTCGAAGAGCTCCAGAAGCTCGTCCAGCACGGTCAGGAGAAGGGCTTCCTCACGTACGACGAGATCGTCACCGGCCTCGAAGAGGTCGACCTGACGAAGGAGCAGATCGAGGACTTCTACACCTATCTGATCGACCACTCGATCGAGCTGGTCGAGGGAGAGCAGTACAAGTCACCGCCGCACGAGCAGCCGGCGCTCGCCGAGGACGAGAAATCTGCGCCGAAGCTGGATCTCACCGTCGAGCCCTCGCTCGACTCGCTGCGGCTCTACCTTCGTGAGATCGGCAAGGTGCCGCTGCTGACCGCCGACCAGGAGATCTACCTGGCGAAGCGGATCGAACGCGGCGACATGGCCGCGAAGACGCAGATGACGGAGGCGAACCTGCGCCTCGTCGTCTCGATCGCCAAGGGCTACCTCGGCCGCGGCCTCTCCTTTCTCGACCTGATCCAGGAGGGCTCGCTCGGGCTGATCCGCGCGGTCGAGAAGTTCGACTACCGCAAGGGCTTCAAGTTCTCGACCTATGCGACGTGGTGGATCCGCCAGGCCGTCACGCGGGCGATCGCCGACAAGGCGCGCACGATCCGGATCCCGGTGCACATGGTCGAGAAGCTGAACAAGGTCGTGCACATCGAGCGCCAGCTCGTCCAGCGGCTCGGCCGCGAGCCGAAGCCGGAGGAGATCGCCGAGGAGCTCGAGATCACGACCGACGAGGTCCGCGAGATCCTGCGGATGGCGCAGCTGCCGGTCTCGCTCGAGAAGCCGATCGGCGAGGAGGAGGAGAGCTCGCTCGGTGACTTCGTCCCCGACGACTCGGCCGAGTCGCCGTTCGACACGGCGTCGCTGTCGCTGCGGCGGGAGGACGTCGAGCACGCGCTGATGGCGCTGCCCGAGCGCGAGCGCAAGGTGATCGAGCTCCGCTTCGGCCTCTCCGGGGCGCAGCCGTACACGCTCGAGGAGGTCGGCCGGGCGTTCGGTGTGACCCGTGAGCGGATCCGTCAGATCGAGAACAACACCCTGAAGAAGCTCGAGGGCCTCCCCGAGGCTCAGGCGCTCAAGAACTGCATGTGAGCTAGCGGCTGTCGTCCCGGGTGAGCGGCACGTCTTCCGTGCGGCTCTCCGGGACGAACAGCTTGCAGTGCGGGCACTTGAAGCCGCGGTGGCGCTCGGGGCCGCCGGCGATCAGCTCCGCCGAGAACGGCTTGTGGCAGTGCGGGCAGCTGGCCGTCTTCGCAAGATCCGATGTCAAATCAGCGGCCATGTGCTGACGGTAGCGAACCCCGGCGGCGCGCGCGTGGCTCAGCCCGACGGGAAGGGAACGGCCGGAGGCCCGCGAACTCCTCGTGGCGTTTCGCGCAAGCGCTGCTCACCAGGAAGGGAGCCGGTCATGAAGCCGTGGCAGAAGTACCTCGCTGAGTTCTTCGGGACGTTCGTTCTCGTCTTCATCGGGACGGTCGCAGTCGTCGGCGCCGTTCGGTCGGACGTGTCACCGCTGCTCGTGGCGCCGTTCGCGTTCGGGCTGGCGCTCCTCGCCGGCCTCTACGCCTTTGCCGAGGTCTCGGGCGGCCATTACAACCCGGCGGTCTCGCTCGGCCTGTTCCTCGACCGGCGGCTGTCGCTCACCGACCTGCTCGGCTACTGGGTCTCGCAGATCCTCGGCGGCATCGCCGCTGCGGTCGTCCTTTTGCTCGCGACCTCCGACGACGACGTCGCCTCGACGGCCACCGTCCCGGGCGCGGACGGAGACGGGACGGCCTTCGTCATGGAGCTGGTGCTCACCGCGATCTTCGTCTCTGTGATCCTGCAGTCCTCGAAGAGCTCGCGGTTCGGCGGCAGTGCGCTGATCGCGATCCCGCTCACGCTCGTTGCGATCCACTTCGCGGCGGTGCCGTTCAGCGGCTCGTCCGTGAACCCGGCGCGGACGTTCGGCCCCGCGTTGATCGGCGGCGAGTGGGACGGCATCTGGATCTACTTCGTCGGGCCGCTGCTCGGCGCCGTCCTGGCCTGGCTCGTGTACTCGGTCGTCGTCGAGGGCGACACGGACGTCCGCGACGACGTCAGGGCTCTGCGGCGCGGAGCGGCCGCCGAGCGCGACGACGGGGGCGACCGGCCCGCCTGAGCGTTCCGCCTGCGCGCCGCCCGGGGACGGGCGGCGCGGCGGGCGCGTCCGACCCGCCCCGTATCGTCGCCGCGTGGAGTACGACGCCCTCCGCCGCGGAGTCGCCGAGTTCGTCGGCACGTTCGCGCTCATCTTCGTCGGCATGGGCTCGATCGTCTTCATCCAGAGCTCCGGCCTCTTCGGCGTCGCCTTCGCGCACGGCCTGACGATCGCGATCATGGCCTCCGCCGTCGGCCACATCTCGGGCGGCCACTTCAACCCGGCCGTGACGTTCGCCTTCCTCGTCACCCGCCGGATCGTGCCGTCGCTCGCGGTCGTCTACTGGCTCGCGCAGCTCGCGGGCGGCGTGCTCGGCGCGCTCGCCCTGCGCGGGCTCTTCCCGGACGAGGCCAACCTCGACCAGGGCGTCCCCGTCGTCAACGAGACGATCAGCGTCGGCGCCGGCCTCGGGCTCGAGGCGCTGCTGACCTTCTTCCTCGTCTGGGTGATCTTCGCGACCGCGGTCGATCCGGGCGGGGCGTTCAAGTCGATCGCCGGCCTCGCGATCGGCCTGACGATCACGATCGACATCCTCGCCGCCGGTCCGCTCACGGGCGCGGCGATGAACCCGGCGCGGTCGCTCGGCCCCGAGCTCGTCCAGAACATCTGGGACGACTTCTGGATCTATCTCGTCGGACCGGCGATCGGCGCCGCCGTCGCGGGGCTCGCGTACGACTGGCTCTACCTCCGCGCCGACCGGCTGCCCGTCGTGGGCACGCCCGCCTCGGGCGTCGACGAGCCGCGCCCGGGCGAGACTGCCGTTTCGTAGCTGGCCACGGGACCACCCATCTGCTAGACCAGGCAGCGTGAGGCTGCTCGCTTGCGCCGTCGTGCTCGCCCTGGCCGTCCTGGCAGGCGGCGGAGTGGCACCTGCTCCTGCGGCGCCGGGCTGCCCGCCGACGCTCGACGACGGCTCCGGGCCCTTCGGCCGAGGCGCGCCGCCACGGCGCAGCAAGATCGGCAGCGGCCACGTGCTCACGGGGACCGTCCTCTCCTCGGTCGACTGCCGACCACTCTCGGGCGCGCGCGTGCACCTCTGGCAGGCCAACCGCCGCGGCGAGTACCTCCGCTCGGGCAGCGCAACCGTCGTCACGGATCGCGCCGGACGTTTCCGGTTCCAGGGGCCGCGCCCCGTCTCATACGAGGGCCGGCCGCCGCACATCCACCTGCGCGTGGTGGCGGCGAACCACGAGCTGCTCTTCACCCGCTACGTGCCGCGCCCAGGCGCGACGCGCGGCGCCGTCCGGCTCGTGCTCCGACCGCAGCGGGTCTGAGAGGGCCCGGAGCGCCGCCCCAGCGGCGCCCCGGGAAAGCGTCGGGCTAGACGCCCTCGTAGTAACCGCCGAGACGATTGCGATAGTCGTCGTCGTCGCGGTTCAGATCCGCATCGAACTCCGGCGCGTTCTTGATCTGGTCCTTCGTCAGCGAGACGAAGAGCGTCTCGGTGTCCAGGTCGACGCGCTCCACGACCCCGGCCGGGAGCAGGACCTTCTTGCCGAAGATCCACGGCCCGGTGTCGACGATCAGCTGGCTCCGGCCCGCTTCGCCGGTCGCCTCGTCGATCTTGCCGATCCCGCCGTCTGTGGCCTCGACCGAGAAGCCGGTCAGGCTCGCCGCATCGAGGTTCGACTCGCGGAACGTCCACATGTCGGTTGTCGACTGCGGTCGCTGGCTGTCCATCCGTCCCTCCTCTGTGGGTTACCTATGGCCTACCCGCCTCGGCAAGACCTAATCGGAGGCCCGAGCAAATGCCCTGCGATTGCGCCGAACGTCACATGATCGGCGAGCTGCGGGATGAGTGGAAGCGCTTGCACACGCGGAAAACGCCTGCCGACGACGCCGAGATCCAATGCTGCGATGGCGACGCCGGCGACGGCGCCGCGGGGCGCGCTGCGCGCCCCGGCCCGGTCGAGCACGAGCGTCCACGTGAGCGAGAGCGTGAGGTGCAGCGGGAGGGCGGCGGCGAGCAGCTTCGAGCGCGAGCTCTCACCTGGCAGCACGATCGTGCCGGCAGCGTACGCGGCCTCGAGTGGGTCGCGACCCGTCGCGAGCGCATGCACGCTCGAGGGAATCCCGCTCAGCGCTGCTGCGTACAGGGCGGCTCGAAGGACGCGCAAGACCGAAGGATAGGCTTGGACGCGTGACTGTTCAGGCGCGACGGGAGGAGAGCGCCGAGGAGCGGGTCACGCCGCTCGAGCTCTTCTTCGACCTCATCTTCGTCTTCGCGATCACGCAGGTGACCGGGATCGTCGTCGACGACCCGACGTGGGCCGGGTTGACGAGGGGAATCGTCGTCCTCGGCGTGCTCTGGTGGGCCTGGGCCGCCTACGCCTGGCTGACGAACACGATCAATCCGGAGGAGGGCGCAGTCCGGATCGCGATGTTCGCCGCCATGGGCGCGATGCTGATCGCATCCCTCGCCGTGCCGGACGTCTTCGGCGACGACGCGCTCCTCTTCGCCTGCGCCTACGCGTTCGTCCGGACCGCTCATCTCGTCCTCTACGCGATCGCGGGCTGGGGCGACCGCGACCTGCTCGCCGCGATCGCCCGGCTCGGCGTCGGGACCGCGATCGGCGTCGGGCTGCTCTTCGTGGCCGCCGGTCTCGACGGCCGCCTGCAGGTCGGGATCTGGGCGCTCGCGCTCCTGCTCGACCTGCTCGGCGCGTACGTGGGCGGCGGGCGCGGCTGGCGGCTCTCGGCCGGGCACTTCGCCGAGCGCCACGCCTTGATCGTGATCATCGCGCTCGGTGAGTCGATCATCGCGCTCGGCGTCGGTGCGACCCACAAGCTCGGCCCCGGGGAGATCGTGGCGGCGCTGCTCGGCCTCGCGGTCGCCGCGGCGATGTGGTGGGCGTACTTCGACGTCGTCGCGATCGTCGCGGAGCGGCGCCTGAAGGAGACTCACGGCGAGGCGCAGCTGGCGATGGCGCGCGACTCCTACAGCTACCTGCACCTGCCGATGGTCGTCGGGATCATCCTCTTCGCCGTCGGCGTCAAGAAGACGCTCGGCGACATCGGCGAGCCCCTGAAGGTCGTCCCGGCGGTCACGCTCTGCGGCGGGCTCGCGCTCTATCTCGTGGCCCACATCCTCTTCCGCCTCCGCAACGTCGGCTCGCTCAACCGCCAGCGCCTCGTCGTCGCGATCGCCCTGGTGGCGCTGATCCCGCTCGGCGTCCAGATCGCCGCCCTCGTCACGCTCGCGCTCGTCGCGCTGCTGGCCGTCGGCCTGATCGCCTACGAGGCGATCCGCTTCGCCGACGCCCGTGACCGCGTGCGGCACGCGGCGGCCGAGCCCGCAGGCTAGGAAACGCCGCGGAAGAGGTCGCCGGCGACGGCCTCGACGAACCAGGTCGAGCCGGCGGCGGTGAAGTGGCTCGGATCCCAGAAGGCGAGCTGGTCGGCGCGATCCTCGACGCGGGCGAGGCAGCCGTCGTGGTTGCAGAGGACGTCGAGGGGCGCGATGTAGGTGACGCCGAGATCGTGCGCCAGCGGCCGCAGCCGCCGGTCGGCGCGTGCCGGCGCGGCCGAGAGCTCGCGCTTCAGCCGCGTCGGGAAGCGGTCGAGGCCGCCGCGCTTCACCTCGCGGAAGAGCGCCTGTGCGACGCCGTTGGGCCAGTTCGGCGAGGGCCCGACGACGACGATCTCCGGGACGCCGAGCCCTCGGAGCGCCGCCACCGTCTCGCGCAGGCCGTCGAGGCTCGGATACGTCTCCCACTGCGCCGAGAGCACGACCGTCGTCGGGCGCAGCTCCTGCGCGGTCGCCAGCGCCGCCACGTTGATCTCGTGGCACTTCGGCCGCTTGCTCGAGCGGTAGTCGAGCAGCGGCGGGCATGCGCTCGCGGTCCGCTGGGCGATCCGGACGCTCCGCTCGCGCGCCTGCGGGCACGAGACCGGGGTAGAGGTGCGCCGCGTGCGAGTCGCCCCAGAGCAGGAGCAGCTTGCCGGTGCCCGGGTCGACGCAGTCCGGCCGGAAGGCCCGCGCGCCCTGCCACGGCTGGAGGAAGCAGCGGCTCTCGCGGTAGGCGTGCTTGTAGTCGAACGCGACCGTGCTCAGCTGCTGCAGCTCGACCGGGAGCCGGCCCGGCAGCCCCGCGGAGAAGAAGATCGCGAGGCCGGCGCAGCCGACCGCGGCCAGCGGGGCGCACCAGCACCGCGGGTCGCCTGGCGCCGCCCCTCGCGAGCCGCCGGACGGGGAGCTCGACGAGGCGGTAGGTGCCGTAGGCGAGGCCGACGCTCGCCGCCACGACCGCGGTCGTGACGCCGACGGAGAGCGACGGCCCCCACTGGACGCGCGCCAGCACGAGCAGCGGGAAAGTGCCAGAGGTAGAGCGGGTAGCTGATCCGCCCGAGGAGCACGAACGGCCCGCTCGCGAGCACGCGGCGGTTGAGGAGCGCATCCGGGCCGGCGCCGATCAGCAGGACGGCGGCGACGGTGGGCGCCAGCGCCCACCAGCCGGGGAAGAGGCTGCTCGAGCGTCGGGCCGAACGCCGCGAGCAGGAGCAGTCCGAGGCCGACGAGCGACGCCGCGTCGCGCAGCCGCCGGGGCAGCGCCGGCGAGCGACTCAGCTGCACGTAGGCGAGCAGCGCCCCGAGCGCGAGCTCCCAGAACCGTGACGGCAGCAGGTAGAACGCGGCCGCCGGATCGGCGCCGACGCTGTGCCGACGTTCCAGGCGAAGGAGGCCGCGGCGAGGCCGCCGAGGAGCGCACCGGTGAGCCGCCACGAGCGGTGCGCGACGATCAGGAGCAGGGGGAAGACGAGGTAGAACTGCTCCTCGACGGCGAGCGACCAGAGGTGCGTCAGCGGCCGCAGCGCCGCGTTCTCGGTGAAGTAGCCCGCGTCCTGCCAGAGGACGAGGTTCGACGCGAACATGGCGGCGCCCGCGATGTCCTTGCCGAGCGTCGCATACGCGTCTGGGAGGAAGAGCCAGCGGCCGGCGGCCAGCGTGGCGCCGAGCACGAGCACGAGCGCGGGGAAGAGGCGGAGGACGCGACGTCCGTAGAACCACGCGAGCGTGAAGCTCCGCTCGTCGAGGCCGCGCCAGATGATCCGCGAGATCAGGTAGCCGGAGATGACGAAGAAGACGTCGACGCCGGTGAAGCCGCCGCGCACCGCCGCCGGGAAGGCGTGGTAGACGACGACAGCCGCGATCGCGACGGCGCGGAGGCCGTCGACGTCAGGCCGGTAGCCGAGCCGGACGCTCATCCGGACAGCATCGGCACCCGCGCGCGCGAGCCGTAGGACGGGTGGGGTCGGGTGGGTTTTCGGCCCGGCCTAGAAACCGAGTTGAAAACGGCATACCCTGGGTCGGGCGAATGCGACTCGGGGTTCTGCGGGTGATCGTCGTCGCGGCCGCCGTTCTGGTCTTCGTCGGACCAGCCGGGGCTGCGCCCGGCATGCTGGTCGGGGCCAGGGACGACGGGCTCAAGTGGTCGACTGCTGCGACCGTCGCCGCCGCTCGCGACCTCGGCCTCGGCGCACTCGGAGTCACGATCGGGTGGACGCCCGGCCAGATCGACCTCGGCCCCCTCGATCAGATGCTCATGAACCAGGCGGTCGTGCAGTCGAGCGGGATGCGCGTCGTCGTCTCCGTCTTCAACCAGGGCCAGGCGCCGCTCGACCAGCTCGCCCGTGACGAGTACTGCACGTACGTCGGCCGTGTGCTCACGCGCTTCCCGCAGGTCAACGACGTCGTGATCTGGAACGAGCCGAACCTTCGCTTCTTCTGGCGGCCGCAGTACGACACCGCGGGGGCAACCGAGGCGCCGGCCCGCTACCAGGAGCTGCTCGCGCGCTGCTGGGACGTGCTCCACGGCATCCGGCCCTCCGTCAACGTCGTCGCGCCGGGCACGTCCGCCTGGGGGAACGACAACCCGAACGCCTTCTCGAACGTCTCGCACTCGCCTGCCGTCTTCATCAAGGGCATGGGCGCCGCCTATCGGGCGAGCGGGCGGACGCTGCCGCTGTTCGACACCTACGCGCACCACCCGTACCCGGCGCGCTCGGACGAGCGTCCGTGGGCCACGCACAGCGACGAAAAGGTGATCTCGCTCGGGGACATCGACCGGCTGCTCGGCGCGCTGCGCGAGGCGTTCGGGGGACGGGCCAGCGGACGACCGACGACGGCCTCCCGATCTGGTACCTCGAGACCGGCTACCAGACCCAGATCGACGACGCGAAGCAGAGCCTCTACCGCGGGGTCGAGAACTGGCCCGGGTCGCTCCCCGACCGGGTCCCGGGGGCGGCGCAGGCGAAGCCGCCGGACGACAGCCCGGCGCCCGATCAGGCGACGCAGCTCGCGGACAGCCTCCGCATGACCTATTGCCAGCCCGCGATCGCGGCGGTCTTCAACTTCCTGCTGCGCGACGAGGCGGATCTCGAGGGCTGGCAGTCGGGGCTGCTCTGGGCCGACGGCACGCGCAAGGACTCCTACGACGCGTTCCGCTCGATCGTGCGCGAGGTGAACGAGCGGCGCGTCGACTGCAGCGAGCTCAAGGGAGCCCCCGGGATCCCCGGCTCGGCCGTGACGGCGAAGTCCGCGGCGGCGCCCGCAGCCGCCCGCGCGCTGACCAAGGTCAGCTACCGCAGCGGCAAGGTGGTGCCGTACGGCTTCCTGCAGCCGCGTGCGCAGCTGACGCTGGGCGTGACCGCGAGCAAGAACGGGCTTGCGGGCAAGCAGCTCCTCTTCCTGCTCGGCGGCACCGCGTACGTCGGCGTCACCGATCGAGCCGGAACCGCCTCGGTCGCGCCGATGCCGCCGCCGAAGCCGGGGCGCTACCGCGTCGGCGTTCGCTTCAGCGGCGACCCCGTCAACCTCGCGTCGGGCCTCCAGGTGGGTGTCCGGGTCGTCAACTCGAAGGGTCGCGTCAGCTCGGTGGGCGCGATTCGGGTCGGCCCTGCCGCCAGGGCGGAGGTGAGCGCTCGCTCCGACGGGCGCAAGACCCGGGGAACGCTCGTCCTCACCGGCCGCGGCCCGAAGAAGGTCGTCCGCCTGACCGCACTCGGCCTTCGCTCGGATGCTCGCGCGGTCTGGCTGAACGGGACCGACGGCAAGAAGCGCTATCTCCTCAACATCGAGCGCGTCGCGGGCAAGCCGGCCTTCCGCGTCCGGATCTGGCGCGACGGCGTGCTGCTCTTCCGTCCGGCGCGCGTGCCAGCGAAGTCGCTGCACCTCTCGCGCTGACCGAAAGCCGAGTGTTCGGGAGCCGCGGGCGGGTCTATCGTTGAGCCGTGGAACTGCTCGAGCGCGACACCGCACTGGCACAGCTGGCTGAAGCGCGAGACGCCGCGGCGCAGGGAGAAGGACGCGTCGTGGTCGTCGTCGGCGAGCCGGGGATCGGCAAGACGGCTCTGGTGTCCAGCTTCGTCGCCGGGCTCGAGCCCGGCGCCCGCGCGTTCGTCGGCGCCTGCGACGACCTCTCGATCCCGCGGCCGCTCGGCGCGATCCACGATCTCGTCGGCACGTTGTCGCCCGCACTCGAGGACGCCCTCGCCGCCGGCGCCGAGCCGTACGAGATCCACCGGCTGCTGCTGGCCGAGCTGTCGCTGCCACCGCAGCCGACCGTGCTCGTGATCGAGGACGTGCACTGGGCCGACGAGGCGACGCTGGACGTCGTCACGCTGCTCGCGCGCCGGATCCGCTCGCTGCCCGTGCTGCTCGTGCTCACGTGCCGCGACGGGGAGGCGCCGCCCGGGCATCCCGTCTACGCAGCCGTCGCCGCGACGCTCACGCACGACTCCTCGTTCCTCGAGCTCGCGCCCCTGTCGGCGGGCGCGGTCGCGTCGCTCTGCGGCGATGCCGGTGACGTCTACGCCGTCACCGGTGGGAACCCGTTCTACGTCACGGAGCTGCTCGCCTCGCGCAGCGACGAGGAGCTGCCCCGCTCGATCGCGAACGCCGTGCGTGGGCGCGTGTCGCGGCTGGCGGACGACGAACGGCGGCTGGTCGAGCTGGTCTCGGTCGTGCCGAACCGCGTCGCCACCTCGGTTCTCGACGACGTCTTCCCCGACTGGCACGCGTCGGCGGAGGAGCCGGAGCGGCGGCAGTTGCTCGAGGTCGAGCCCCGCTGGGTCCGCTTCCGGCACGAGCTGGCCCGCAACGCGGTCCGGTCGAGCATCCCGATCGCCGCGCGCCGGAAGCTGCACGCCGAGATCCTGGAGGCACTGCTCGCGGCGGACGCCGACCCGGCGGACATCGTCCACCACGCCGAGGCGGCCGGCGCCGAGGACGTCGTCGCCGATTACGCCCTCGTTGCGGCGCGCCTCGCCGCCGCGCTCGACTCGAACCGCGAGGCGTTCTCGCACTATCGGCGCGCGGTGATCTTCGCCGACAGGCTCGCCGGCCGCGAGCGCGCGATGCTCCACGAGGAGCTCGCGGCCTCGGCCTACGCCGTCTACCGCCTCGACGACGCGGTCGAGGCGATCGAACGCGCAATCACAGAATGGAAGAAGGTCGGAGACGACGCCGCGGTCGGCCGCTGCATCCAGCTGCTTTCGAGATGTCACTGGCACACGGGCGACGGCGACGCTGCTCGCGCGACCGCGCTCGAGGCGATCGAGATCCTGGAGCCGCTGGGGGAGTCCGTCGAGCTCGCCCGCGCATACAGCGGCCTGGGTCAGCTGAAGAACCTCGCCGAGTTCAACGACCAGGCGCTGGAGTGGGGTGAGCGGGCGCTCGACCTGGCGACGAAGCTCGGCGACGAGCGCACGCAGGCGCACGTCCTCGTCAACCTCGCCAGCGTCCGGGTCGACGTCGACCCGGAGCAGGCGCCGGCGCTGCTGGAGGCGCACGAGTTCGCGCACGGGGTCGGGAACAAGCACGAGGCGGCGCGCGCGCTCGGGAACCTGGGGTACGCCCTGATGTCGTGGGCGCAGCCCGAGCCCGCCGTCCGCTATGCGCGTCGGGCGCTCGAGTACGCGGAGCAGAACGAGGTCTACAACCTCGCGTCCTACAAAGCGGTCACGCTCGCGTGGCTGCGCCTGCGGGCGGGCGAGTGGGACGAGGCCGAGGCCGTCACCCGCGCCGAGATCGACAAGAGCCTCAGCGTGACGCAGCTCGTGGCGAGGACCGTGCTCACGGAGCTCGCCGTGCGGCGCGGCGACCCCGACGCGGCCGACCGCCTTGCCGACCTCTCGGCCCAGGCTCTCCGCGCGAGCGAGCCGCAGCGGCTCGCTCCGCTCGTCGAGCTCGAGACGGAGTGGGCGCTGACGACGGGCGCGCCCATGCCGGTCGAGCGTTTCGAGGCTCTGCTCGACGGGCTGCCGAAGTCGAACGGTCTGATCGGTTGGGGCGCGGTGCGGGTCGCCGCCTGGGCCGTCGTGGCCGGGATCTCCGTCGAGCTCGAGCCACCGCGGTCGGAGCCGTACGCCGCGATGCTGCGCCGCGACTGGGAGGGCGCAGCGAACGCGTTCGGCGACGTCGGGTGGAGCTACGACCGCGCGCTGATGCTCTCGCTGCTCGACGACGAGGAGGCGCTGCTCGAGTCGCTGGAGCTCGCGCGGGAGCTCGGAGCGGAGCCGCTCGCCCACCGGGCCGCGACCCGGCTGCGCGATCTCGGCGCCCGCATCCCGCAGGGGCCGCGGGGCGCGACCCGGGCGAATCCGGCTGGGCTGACGCCGCGTCAGCTCGAGGTCCTGAGCCTGCTCGCGGAAGGCTTGACGAACGCCGAGATCGCCGACCGGCTCGTCGTCTCGCCGCGAACGGCCGAGCACCACGTCGCCGCGGTGATGACCAAGCTGGGCGCGTCGACGCGCCGCGACGCCGCGCGGCGCGCCTCGGAGCTCGGGCTCGAGGCGCGCCGCTGACGGACGCCGTCACTCGTTCGGCGCCGGGGTCGATCGTGACGTCGTCGTCGCCGCTGACCGATGGGGTCAGCCGCGGGCGAGCCTGGTGCGGCGGGTGACGAGCAGCGCCGGTGCCAGGAGCAAGACGGCGACCGCCGCGAAGGCGATGCCGCCGGCGACCACCTCGAGCCAGCCGACGTCGATGGCGTCACCCGAGGCCGGGGCCATCGGCGCGTCGTCGTCACCGGCCCCGACTGCGGGAAGTCGGTCACGAACGGGATGTAGCCGGACCCGCCGTCGGACGCCGCGGCGCTCGCGGCCGGGACGAGGGCCACTGCCGCTGCGGCGATGGCCGCCGCCAGGCCGATGCGAAGTGCGGAGATCAGTCGGAACATGATGGATCCGTCCTTTCGTGCAGTGAGGTGTTGTGCGTTGGTGTGGTCGAGCGGTGTGGTGAGAAGCCGCCGCGCGACGCTCTCCTGCCGCAGCCGCTGCTGCCGGTCGAGGACGTACGCGTGGTGGTGTTCGAGGTCGAAGTTCATGGCGTTTCTCCTTGGCGTCGGGCTGCGATGCTCACGCTCTCGACGCCGTACGTGCGCGCGGCGTCGAGGGCTCGTCGGGTCAGGAACCGGTAGTCATTGACGCGCCTGCCGGTGATCTCGAAGCCGGCCCCGACGAGTGCGTCGACGTAGTGGGTGGCGGGGATCGCGCCGGCGATGCACGAAGCCCACAGCTCCGTGTTGCGCCTGGTGATCTCCCGGAGGGGCGACGTGCTGACGAGGTCGGAGATCGCCAGCCGGCCGCCCGGCTTCAGCACGCGGGCCGCCTCGGCGAACACGAGGTGCTTGACCGGCGAGAGGTTGACGACGCCGTTCGAGATGACGACGTCGAAGCTGGCGTCCGCGAACGGCAGGTGGTCGACGCTCGCCTTCACGAAGCGGACGTTCGTGATCCCGTGCTGTCGCGCGAGCGCGGTCGCCACGCCGAGCTGGCCTTCGGTGAAGTCGACGCCGACGACCCAGCCGCGCCGGCCGACGCCGACGCTCGCGGCGAAGACGTCCGTGCCGGAACCGGAGCCGAGGTCGAGGACGCTGTCGCCCGGCTGCAGCTCGGCGAGATCGAGGTGATACCCCACCCCTGCGAACGAGTGCAGGGCGCGGTACGGCGTCGCCTCCAGCAGCTCCTCCGGGTAGCCCAGACGCGCTGCGAGCGGCCGGCCGGTCTCGAAGTGGCGCGGCGTCAGGGGATCCTCGGCGACGTCGCCGTAGACCATTCGGACGTGCCGCTCGAGCTCGGCGCGGTCGACGAGCGCCGACGCGTCCGCCTGGGGCAGGCTCACCGGGTCACCGCCACGGCTTCGAGGTACGTCGCCGGGATCGCGATCGCGCCCGCGGCGCCGAGCCGGTCGCTCCGCCGGGCGAGGGCGACCAGATCCTGCTCGAGCCCGTCGCGTGCGTCGTCCTCGAGCGCTGAGAACGCCTTCAGCGTCGGCCCGTACCAGGTGCGGAAGAAGTCGACGAACTCCTCGGCCGACCGGAACCTGAACGTGAAGGTCCGCTCCGCGGTCTCGAGCGAGCAGATCCGCTCGCCGAACAGCGCGCGCAGGTGGGACTCGGTCCCCCAGAGCATCGGCGACTGCACGCCTGCCGGCGGGGCCACGTGCTTGGCGACCGTGCGGAAGAGCTCACCGATGAAGCCGTCCGGCGTCCAGCTCGCCAGAGCGATCGTGCCGCCCGGCCTGGCGACGCGGATCAGCTCCGAGGCGGCCTGCGCGTGGTCGGGCGCGAACATGGCGCCGAAGACGGAGGTGACGGCGTCGAAGGAGCCGTCCGGGAAGGGAAGCGCCTCTGCGTCGCCCTCGAGCAGCTCGACATCGAGACCCTCGGCGGCGACGCGCATGCGGCCCGCCTCCAGGAGGGCGGGAACGTAGTCGACGCCGATCGCCGAGCAGCCGTGCCGCGCGGCCGCGATGGCGGCGTTGCCGCTGCCCGTCGCGACGTCGAGCACGCGCCAGCCGGCGTGCAGGTCGGCGGTGTCGCAGAGCTGCTCGGCGACCAGCACGATCCGTGACGCGACGACGGCGAAGTCGCCGCTCGCCCAGGCCTGCTGTTGCCGCTGCTTCACCGCTGCCAGGTCGGGGGCGGCGGAATCGATGGTGTTCGTCATTGCGGTGCTCCTTCAGTCGTTGACACCGGCCACGCTAGGCCGGTGCAGGCGCCTGCACATCGGGGGCGGCTACCCATCTACGGAAGCGCCCGTACCTATCTGCGAGGCGTAGCCTGGAGCCATGGCCACGCTGGAGCAGGCGCGCGCCGTCGCAGCCCGGCTGCCGCGCAGCTACGAGGCGTTCGTCCGCGGTCGCGTGAAGTTCCGTGTCGGCCGCATCGTGTATCTCGCGTTCGCGCGCGACGAGACCCTGATGGGCTTCGCCTTTCCGAAGGAGTGGCGCGAGCCGCTCGTCGAGTCCGAGCCGGAGAAGTTCCTGCTCCCGCGCGCCTCCGACCTCCGTTACAACTGGGTGGTCGTCCGGCTGGCCGCGATCGACGAGCCGGAGCTGCGCGACCTCGTCGTCGACGCGTGGGCGTTCGTCGTGCCCAAGCGGGTCGCCGACGAGTACGCGAAGCGGGCCTAGCCGCCGTCGCGCAGCCGCTCGAGCCCGTCGAGGAGCAGGTCGAGCCCGAAGGCGAACTCCTCCGCGCCGCTCGCCGCCGTGTCGCCGAGATGCTGCTCGACGTGCTCGGCGAAGTAGGGATAGGCGCGCACGTCGAGCTGCTCGAGAAAGCCGGCCGCGAGACCCTTGAGGTCCTCGGACGGTGGCAGGCTCACCTGCCAGAGCGTGAAGCCGACGATGTGGCTGTCGAGTGCGTGGTAGGCGTGGTGCGTCAGCTCGGCGGAGAACCCCGACCGACGCAGGGTCGCGAGCAGGCCCTCCATGAAGTCGAGTCGCGAGGTGCCAGAGCCCGCCGACATCATCAGCGCCGCCGCCCAGCGGTGCCGGACGAGCACCTCGTGCGCCGAGATCGCGCTTCGGCGGAGGGCTTCCTTCCAGTCGCCGTCTCCGGAGGCGACGGCCATCTCGCCGACGACGACGTCGACCATGCCACCGAGGAGGTCGTCCTTGCCGTCCACGTGGTGGTAGAGCGACATCGCCTCGACGCCGAGCGCGGCCGCCACCCTGCGCATCGACACCGACTCGAGCCCGCCGCGATCGGCGAGCTCGACCGCCGCGTGGAGCACGCGGTCTCGGGTCAGTGCGGGTCGGCGCGCTTCGCTCACGGTTGACAGCCTTACGGTGTACGGTTATACCTTACGCCGTAAGCTTAGCGAGGAGGCGAGATGAAGGCGATCGTGTTCGACCGCTACGGCGGGCCGGACGTGCTCGAGCTGCGGGAGCTCGACACGCCGCAGCCGAAGGACGACCAGGTGCTGGTGCGGGTCCACGCCGCATCGGTCAACCCGATCGACTGGCATCGACTGCGCGGCGAGCCCCTCTTCGTCCGCGGCTCGGAGGGCTTCCGGCGCCCCAGGAACACCGGCCTCGGCGCGGACCTGAGCGGGACGGTCGAGCAGGTGGGAGGGGACGTCACGGCGCTCCGGACGGGAGACGAGGTTTTCGGGATGAGCATCCGGACGCTGGCCGAGTACGCCGCGGTCGCCGCCGACGGGCTCGTCGCGAAGCCGGCGAGCCTCACGTTCGAGCAGGCGGCTGCCGTGCCGCTCGCGGCCCTGACGGCCGCGCAGGCGCTCCGTCGTCCAGGCACGCTCGAGCCGGGTCGCAGCGTTCTCGTCAACGGCGCCTCCGGTGGTGTCGGCACCTTCGCCGTCCAGATCGCGAAGGCGCTCGGTGCAGAGGTGACCGCGGTGTGCAGCACCCGGAACGCCGAGCTCGTGCGCTCGCTGGGCGCGGACGAGGTCGTCGACTACACGCGGGAGGACTTCACGAAGCGGGGCAGGCGCTACGACCTCGTCGTCGACACCGTGATGAACCGGTCGCTCGGGGCGCTCCGCCGCGCGGCGAACGAGGACGGCGCGATCGTCCTGGTCGGAGCGGCCAAGGGCCGGAGCGGGGGCCGTCCGATGCTGCGCTTCGTCCGCGCGATGCTCGGCCGGCGCTTCGCCAGCCAGGAGGTGCTGACCTTCCTGACCGAGCGGAACCGTGACGATCTGCTGCTCGTGAAGGAGCTGATCGAGGCCGGCAAGCTGACGCCGGTGATCGATCGCACCTACCCGCTCGCCGAGACCGCCGAGGCGATCCGCTACCTCGAGCAGGGGCACGCCCGCGGCAAGGTCGTGGTCGCCGTCGCGGGCTAGAGCAGCTCGCCGATCAGCTTCGCGGCGCGCGCGGCGCCGTCCGTCTCCACCGGCCGATACTCGGTCTCGCGGCCGATCTCCTCGGCGATCGCCGCAGCGATCTCGGCCGGGCCGTCGGTCTCGAAGTCCATCCGGCGCCCGGCGCCGTACCGCTCGAGCCGGTGATGGACGTGGAAGTTCTGCTCGAAGTGGTGCCGGAGCGGGAAGTAGAGGAACGGGCGCCCGTTCGCGGTCAGCTCCATCGAGGTCGTCAGCCCGCCCTGGACGACGGCGAGGTCGCACGCTGCGAGGTGGCGGTAGAGCTCGTGGACGTAGGCGTGGATCTCGAGGCCCGGCAGCTGGGGCAGCGTCGCCGGGTCGATGCGCGGGCCTGCGACGACGATCATCCGTAGGCTCGGAACCCGCTGCTTCGCCTCCGGGAAGGCCTCGATCACCCGCCGGAGCAGGTGACCGCCGACGCCCGAGCCACCCACCGTGACGATGCAGACCTGCTCGCCCGGTGCGTACCCGAGCTCGTGGCGGAGCTTCTCGCGGTCGGCCACGGGCTCGAACCCGGTCACGTAGCCGGCGAAGTCGTAGTGCTGTTCCGTCCAGTCGCGGATCCCCGGCAGGCCCTTGCCGAAGGCGTCCGGCACGACGTCGTCGGGGTTGCCGACGAAGACGGCACGGTCTCGGATCCGCGGGAAGCGGGCGATGTGCTCGATCATCTCGGCGTTGTAGTCGGTCGTCAGGTAGGCCTCGTGGTCGCCGCCGTCCTCCATCGGCAGCCAGCCGACGAAGTCGGTCAGCCAGACGTAGGCGGCGGTCTTCAGCTCCGGGTTCTCGTGCAGGAAGTAGTCGATCTCCCAGGCCTCGTCGCCGATCCAGACGTCGTACTGCTCGTCGCGGACGACGTCGAGGAAGAGCATGAAGTTCGCGACGAGGATCTCGTCCATGCGGCGGATCGCCTGGAACGCGTGCAGGTCGTGCTCGGCGGACTCGCTCTCGACGTGGGCCGACTCGTTCGCGAGCTGCGCGCTCGCCGGGTGGATCCGCTCCCCCTCGGCCTCGAGCACCGCCGTCACCGGGTGCTGCGCGAGCCAGTCGATCTCGAGGTCGGGGTGGAGCGCGCGCAGCTCCTTTGCGATCGCGACGTCGCGGCGTGCGTGCCCGAGGCCGATCGGCGACGAGACGTAGAGCGCGCGGCGGCGGCGGCTGAGCGCCCGCGTCCACGTCTTCACCTTCGGCGCCGGGGGGACGACCGAGTCGGCGAAGTCCTTCAGGAGGCCGTTCACCTTCACGGGATGCCGTGCTTGCGGGATGTGCCCTGCGCCCTCGAGCGTCACGAGCGTCCCGCCCGTCAGCTCCGCGACCGCGGTCGCCCGCTCGCGCGTCTGGCAGTTGTCGAGGTCGCCGTGGATCACGAGCACCGGGCAGCGGACGCGCTCGCACAGAGCGCGCGCCTCCTCCTCGGTCGCCCACGGCGGCGATGCCTCCAGATCCGCGAGGATCAGCGGCTCCGGGCCCCCTTCGAGCCCCCACGCAACCGCGTCCTCGATCTGCTTCGTCGAGTGCGGCTCCGGGATCTGCTGTGCGAAGAAGAACTCGAGGAAGCCGCGGTAGTCCCGCCGCCAGTAGTGGGCGTTGCACTTCGCCCAGCCCTCGTCCGTGTCGAGCGGCTCCAGGGCGGGGTAGAGCTGGTAGTTCGGGTGCGAGGGCGGGATCCTGGGCACGTACGGAGCGATCGCCGCCACGCCGAGCACGGCCGCAGGGTCGGTCGCGGCGAGCATGAGCGCCCAGCCGCTGCCGTCGCAGACGCCGCCGACCAGAGCGTCCTGCGCCCCGCTCGCCTCGAGGACGGCGCGGCCGTCGGCGACGTACTCCCACCACGAGTACGCCGTTGCATCCGTGGGCCGATCCGAGCGGCCGTTGCCGCGCGGATCGAAGACGACGGTGCGGAAGTGGCGGGAGAGGTACGGGATCTGCCCCTTCCACAGCCGCGAGTGCGAGATCGGCGAGGGCGGAAAGAGCAGGAACGTCGTCTCCGCGTCGCCGTAGGCCTCCCAGAAGACGCGGACGCCGTCCCGCTCGACGTAGCCCTCCTGATCGGGATAGACGGCGCGGCTCTGCTCGCGGCGTGCGGTGTCGAGGATCACGGCAGCCGCTCCACGAACTCTTGGACGAGCCGGTTGACGGCCACTGGATCTCGCGCCTGCGGAAAGTGCCCCGAGCCCCGGAGCGTGACGAGCTGGCCGCCCGTCGCTTCGGCGAGCGCGAGGCCGCGCGCGTGCGAGTGGAGCGCGTCCTCGTCGCCGTGAATGACGAGCACCGGACAGCGAACGCGCCCGCAGAGCTCCCCGAAGTCGCCGCCGATCGGCAGGTCGATGCCGGCGTCGTGGTCTGCGAGCACGTCGGGGGTCGTCTCGAGCGCCCAGCCGATGGCGTCCTCGATCGGCTTCGTCGAGTGCGGCTCCGTGAAGCACTTGCCGATGAAGAACTCGAGGAAGTCCCGATAGTCCCGGAGCCAGTGGTGGATGTTGTACTTCGCCCACCCGTCGTCGGTCTCCAGCGGCTCGTCGAAAGGATGGACGGTCCGCTCGGGCAGCGGGGGCGCCAGCGGGACGGCAGGCCCGATGAACGCGGCGCCGGCGATGCGCTCCGGATGCTCCGCGGCGAGCACGACGCCCCAGAGTGCCGCGCACGACACCCCGACCACGACGGCTCGCTCCGTCGCGGTCGCGTCCATCACCGCGAGCGTGTCGGCGGCGAACTCGCGGATCGCGTACGCCTCGGCGCCCTGCGGGCGGTCGGAGCGGCCGTTCCCACGCCCGTCGAACGTGACGACACGGCAGTGCCGTGCCAGGCACGGGACCTGCAGCTTCCAGTGGCGCGAGTGGATGAGCGCCCACGTCGGCAGCAGCAGGATCGTCGGCTCGCCGGAGCCGTAGACCTCGTAGAAGAGCCGGATGCCGTCCCGCTCGACGTAACCCTCCTCGTCGGGGTAGCGGGCGCGGCTCTGCTCGCGCCCGTGCGCAAGGACGCTCACGTGAGCCTCCGGGCGAAGTCGCGCAGCAGGAGGTTGAAGAAGACGGGATCCCGCGCATGTGGCGCGTGCCCGCCACCCTCGACGAGGACGAGCTCGCCGCCCGTGTGCTCGGCCAGCGCGCGCCCGCGCGTGTGCGACGCGATCGCGTCGGCGGTGCCGTGGAGCACGAGCACCGGGCAGCGCACGCGGCGGGCGAGCTCCTGCGCCTCTTCGGGATCCGGCTTCGCGCCGTGGTGCGCGGCGATGAGCGCCTCGGGCGTCGTCTCGAGCCCCCAGCCGACGCAGTCCTCGATCTGCTTCGTCGAGTGCGGCTCCCGGAAGAGCTTCCCGAAGAAGAAGTCGAGGAAGCCGCGGTAGTCCCGCAGCCAGTAGTGGCGGTTGTACTTCGCCCATCCTTCGTCGGTGTCGAGCTCGTCCTCCCACGGCATCACCCGCTCCGGCAGCGGCTCGCCGCCGCCCGAGTAGGCCGGGCCGATGAAGATCGCGCCGGTGACGCGGTCCGGCTGCTCGGTCGCGAGGATCAGACCGCGCGGCGCGCCCAGCGAGTACCCGACGACGACCGCCCGGTCGGTTGCAGTCGCGTCGAGCACGGCGACCGCGTCGAGCGCGAACTCCCGCTCGTCGTACGCCTGGGGCTCGGTCGGCCGGTCGGAGCGCCCGTTGCCCCGGCCGTCGAAGGTGACGACCCTGTGCTCGCGCGCGAGGAACGGGATCTGCGCCTTCCACTGCCGCGAGTGGATGATCGACCACGTCGGCAGCAGCAGGAAGGTCGGCTCGCCCGCGCCGTAGACCTCGTAGAAGACGCGGACCCCGTCGCGCTCGACGTACCCGGATTCGTCCGGGTAGCGGGCCCGCGTTTGCTCGGGCGCCGGTGCTACGTGGACTGCCATAGCGCGTTGACGATCTTCCAGCCGTCGTCGGTTCGAACGAGATGGAGGTACTCGCGGTACACGTCCGAGTCGACGACGGCGCTGGCGATGTTCCCGTGGACGTCGGCCACCGTGACGTCGATGCGGCGGCCCAGGCCCGGGTCCTCGGCCTTCCCCTTGCCCTCGGCCGTCCACTCGACCATCTGGCCTTTGGTGGTCGTCCGCAGCGTCGGCCCGCGCTTCGCGAGCTCCGGATGAAGGGCGCGGTCCATCCGCGCCGCGTCGCCGTCGAACCAGCCCTCGAAGTAATCGAGGGCCGTCGCGACGATCGCCGCGCGCGTGGCTTCCGGGATCACCGTGACAGCCATCCGTCGATCCATTCCAGGAGCTCGGTGTGGCCGGTGTCGATGCCGCCCAGCCGCTCCACCATGATCCCGACGTTGAAGGTGATCACGAGCGCGACGAGCGCCTCGAGCGGCATGTCGATCCCGAGCTCGCGGTGCGGCTCGCGGAAGGCGTCGGTCAGGACGGAGCGCCACTCGGCATTGACGCGCGCGAGCCGCTCGCGCAGCCCGGCGTCGTTCCAGGCCATCGCCTGCAGCTCGAGCCACACCTTCTCGTACGTGCGGTCCTCGGCGACGAGGTAGCGCATCGCGGTGCGCCACTTCTCGACGAAGGGCATGTCGGCCGCGTAGAGCTCTCGCTGCCGCTCGATCAGCCGCTCGGTGAACCGCTCCAGGGCGCGCACGAGCAAGCTCTCGTTCGAGCCGAAGTAGTAGTGGACGAGGCCGTGGTTGACGCCGGCCTCCTCCGCGAGCTTCCGCGTCGTGATCGCCGCATAGCCGACGTCCACGAGCAGGCGCTCGGCCGCGTCGAGGAGCGCCTCCTCCGCGGCGGAGCGGGCCGTGGTCTTCGTTGCGGGCTCGCTCACTTCGGCGAGCCGACGGGCGGGTGATTAGTCATGCGACTAAGTTCGCAGACCGCGGCTGCTCCGTCAAGCGGGAGGGCGTGTGCCCTCCCGCTCGTATTCGCGGCTCCGCCCGTGACCGCTGCCGCGAGGGCGACCACCGACAGCACGCCGATGCGCTGCCTCATCAGTGCTCGCCCGGGTCCAGGCGCACGGACGGGTCGAAGAGCATCATGTGCGCGCCGGCCGGGCCGGTCGTGGTCTTCTTCTTCACGTTCTCGAAGCTGACCCAGGAGCTCCCGTCCGGCGTGAACGACGTCAGCTTCCCGGTCGCCGGATCGACGTCGAACCGCCACAGGCCGTACTCGTCGTTCCGGGCAGGCCCGAACCGCGTGTCGTCGTCCCAGGTCGAGAGCAGCGAGTTGGTGACGTAGAGCCTTCGGTTGTCCCTGCTCAGCCGGAGCATGTTCGGGTGCGGCAGCGAGACGGTCGCAGTGAGCTTCGGCTCGAAGGGGTCGGTGATGTCGTACTGCTGCACCGTGTCCGCGAACCAGTTCGTCACGTACATGTAGCGGCCGTCGTAGGAGAGCAGGAGATCGGCCGGGATCAGCAGGCCGTCGTCGGGCCCGAGCACCTGCTGGAAGTCGAAGACGCCATCGTGGTCGTCGTCGTCGGCGAGCCAGACCGCGTTCGTCCCGGGCGTGTTGATGAACGCCCGTCGGACGCCACGCGCGGTGACGAAGCGGACCATGAGCGCGCCGTTGTTCGCGCCCAGGTCGGCCGTCTGGATCACCTTCTCCCGCTCGAAGTCCCACACGGCGACCTCGTCGCCCAGGCACGTCGGGTCGATGCCCCCGCCGCACAACGCCGGCGGCCCGAACGTCGTGCTGATGCCTCGGTTCGCGCCCGGCACCATCGCGAAGTCGTACATGTACTTCGGCTCCAGGCCGCCCGGCGTGCGCGACGGCCCGGGGCCGAAGTAGCGCTCGAACGCGCCGGACTTGTCGTCGAGCTCGACGATGCCGCCCGGCGCCGTCGAGTCGGTCGCGGCCCCGATCATCGGGGCGAGCACCTTCCCGTGCATGGCCATGACGCCGTGCGGGACGACGAACCCGCTGTCCGCGACGAGATCCTCGTTCACCGCGCGCAAGCGCAGCTCCTTCCCGCCCGCCTTCACGTCGAAGACGTGGACGCGGTTGGAGAACAGGCCGGGCACGATCAGGCGTCGCTGATCGGGCGAGTAGCCGAAGTGGTGGAGCTCGTCGCCGGCCTTCGGCATGTCGACGCGGCGCACGATCCGGCCGAAGTCGGCCCGACGCGGGTCTGCGCCGATCACGGCGATGAAGTCGGGATCGCGCGCGCTCTTCGAGAGCGTGGTCACGTAGAGGAAGCGTTCCTGCTTCCCCTGCTGCTTCGTCGCTGGGACATGGCCGGGATGGTGCGCGGCCGTGGGCGCCGCGCTGCCCGCGGCCGGCTGCGAGGCGAGCGCCACGGCGACCGTCGCCGCCGATGCCGCGAGCAGCACGAGAGTGATGGCGAGCCGCTTCATGGCCGTGCCTCGAAGACCAGGTTGAACGGGGTCTCGGCGACGCGACGGAAGCGGCTGAAGCCGGCCGTCTCGACGACGTCGCGGATCCTCGCCTCGCCCGCCTGGGCGCCGAGCGCGAGCCCGACCTCCTGCGAGAGCGAGGCCGGTGTGCAGAGCAGCGTCGAAAAGCCGTAGTACGCGCGGCCAACGGGGTTGAGGTTCTCCTCGACGCTGTCGCCGGCAGCGGGCTCGACGATCATCCACGTGCCGTCGGCGGCGAGCATCTGGAGGACCTTGCGCGCGGCGCCGACCGGATCGCCCATGTCGTGCAGGCAGTCGAACATCGTCACCAGGTCGTAGCCGCCGCCGGGATGATCCGCGGCCGGCGCCGCCTCGAAGGTGGTGCGATCGGCGACTCCCGTCTCCTCGGCGCGGATCCTGGCCGTCTCGATCGAGCCCTCGTGGTAGTCGGAGCCGACGAACGTCGACCGCGGGTACGCCTGAGCCATGAGGATCGTCGAGGCGCCGTGGCCGCAGCCGACGTCCGCGACGCGGGCGCCGCGCTCGAGCTTCGCGACGACGCCGTCGAGCGCCGGAAGCCACGCGGCGACGAGGTTCGCGTTGTAGCCCGGCCGGAAGAACCGCTCGCAGCCTTCGTGCACGTCGTGCACGTGCTCGTGCCAGCCGAAGCCGTCGCCGCGCCGGGCGGCGTCCGCGATCCGCGGCGAGTCGATCACCGAGCCGAGCGCGATCTGGAAGAAACCGGGGAGGTAGGCGGGGCTCTCCGCGTCGGTGAGCGCCACCGTCTGCTCGGGCGGGAGCGTGTAGCGGCCGCTCTCCGGGTCGTACTCGACGTAGCCTCCGGCGGCCTGTGCGT
Source organism: uncultured Gaiellaceae bacterium (assembly GCA_963827015.1). Lineage (GTDB taxonomy): Bacteria > Actinomycetota > Thermoleophilia > Gaiellales > Gaiellaceae > Gaiellasilicea. The sequence continues at coordinate 238,625 of CAWGZI010000006.1, forward strand.
TCAGCCACTCCCGGACGTAGCGTTCGGCCGTGTCGGTCTTCGCCGCCAGCTCGCCGGGTGTGAGCGGCCCGGCGCCTGCGAGCCCCCGGTAGAGGCCGAGCTTGTCGCCCATGACGACGAGCGCCGCATTCAGCGTCGCGCCGACTTCGTCGACGGCTTTGAAGACGAAGTCCATCAGCTTCCGCTCGTCGAGAGCCGGTTGCTGCTCGATGGTGGCCATGATCCCCTCCTTCTTGGTCAGATGACTTAGTCATTTGACCAAAAAGGAGCGGAGAAGTCAAGCCCGCTCGATCGATGAGTTCGCGAGGATGGCGAGGTCTACACGCCACAACGAGACGGAGGTGACGATGACACCCCTTGAGCAGCTCGGGTTCGCGGGCGAGATCGTCCGCCCCGAGGACACGGGCTACGACGCTGCGCGCACGGTCTGGAACAGCATGATCGATCGGCGGCCGGCCCTGATCGTGCGGCCGACGGGGAACGAGGATGTCGTCGTCGCGCTCCGTTTCGCCCGGGAGCAGGAGCTCGTCGTCGCCGTCCGGTGCGGCGGCCACAGCATCCCCGGCTTCTCGACGTGCGACGACGGCATCGTGATCGACCTCTCGCGGATCCGTGGCGCAGAGGTCGATCCGGAGCGGCGCATCGCGCGCGTCGGCGGCGGCTCGCTGCTCGCCGAGCTCGACGACGCGGCGCAGGCGCACGCGCTCGTCTGCCCGGTCGGCGTCGTCTCCCACACGGGCGTCGCCGGCCTCACCCTCGGCGGCGGCATGGGTCGGCTCCAGCGCAAGCTCGGGCTGACGATCGACAGCCTGCGTGCGGTCGAGGTCGTGACTGCGGACGGTCACGTCGTGCGGGCGAGCGAGGACGAGCATCCCGAGCTCTTCTGGGGCATGCGAGGGGCGGGCGCGAACTTCGGGATCGTGACGTCGTTCGAGTTCGACCTCCACCCCTTCGACGGGCTGGTCACGCACGGCACGGTCACGCATCCGATCGAGCGGGCCGAGGAGCTGGCCGACCGCTTCCGCGAGCTCGTGGCGGAGGGGCCCGACGAGCTGTGGACGTCCTTCGGCATGGCCGCCGGTGGGGAAGCTCCCGGGCCGGTCGCCACCGTCTCCGTGCTGCACAGCGGGTCGCCTGCCGACGCGGAGCGCGACCTTGCGGGGCTCCGTGCGCTCGGCGATCCGCTGGACGACTCGATCGAGTCGAAGTCGTACCTGGTGGCGCAGCGCCTCTTCGACGCGCCGATGGAGTGGGGGCAGCGCTTCTCGATGAAGAGCTCGTTTCTCGACTCGCTCCCGGCGGCGCTCGTGCGCGACTGGGCCGACCAGGTCTCGCGCGTGCCCGAAGGAGCCGAGGGCGGCTTCTCCGTCTGGGCCTGGGGCCGCGCGATCGCCGCCGTCCCCGACGAGGGCACGGCGTTCACGGGTCGCGACGCCGCCTTCTGGGCCGGCGCCGAGATCGCCTGGAACGACGGCGCGCTCGACGATGCCTGCCGCTCCTGGGCGCGGACCGCGGTCGAGTCGGCGGCGCCCCATGCCTCGGCCGGCCGCTACGTCAACGACGTCACCGAGGTCGGCCGCGACGTCGCGCGGATGATCTACGGCGACGCGAAGTACGACCGGCTGGTGGCACTCAAGCGCGCCTGGGATCCTGACAACGTCTTTCGGCTCAACCAGAACATCGCGCCGTAACCGGCCGTGATCGACAATGGCGCGATGGAGGCAGCTCCTGCGCTCACTCGGGGCCGCGGCGCCTACGCGAGGCGGGCGTGGCTCGAGGCGTACGAGTCGCTGAGCGTCTCGGAGCTGGACGCCGCGCTCGCCGCGCCCGACGCCGAGCTGCTCGCGACGTGCGCCTTCATGCTCGGTCGCGACGACGAGTCGATCGCGTGGCTCGAGCGGGCGCATCAGCGGCACCTCGAAGGCGCGGACACCCTCGGCGCCGTCCACTGCGCGGTGTGGATCGGCTTGAACCTCGCCTCCCACGGCCAGATCGGCCCGGCGACCGGCTGGCTCGGCCGGGCACAGCGGCTGCTCGACAGCGAGGGTGAGTGTGCCGAGCGCGGCTACCTGCTGTTGCCCGCGATGTTCCAGCACGAGGCGACGGGCGACTTCGCCTCGGCCGCGGACGCCGCTCACGAAGCCGTCCTCATCGGCGAGCGCTTCGGCGACCGGGATCTCTTTGCGCTCGCGATGCACGGGGAGGGTCACATGCTGGTCAAGGACGGCCGCGTGCGGGAAGGTCTCGCGCTCCTCGACGAGGCCATGGTGGCCGTCACCGCCGAGGAGCTCTCGCCGATCGTGACCGGGATCGTGTACTGCGGCGTCATCCTCGCCTGCCAGGAGGTGTACGAGGTGCGCCGCGCGCGAGAGTGGACGAGAGCCTTGTCGGACTGGTGGGCACTGCAGCCGGAGCTGGTCGCCTTCACCGGTCGCTGCCTCGTCCACCGGGCCGAGATCCTTCAGCTGGACGGCTCCTGGCCCGACGCGCTGGCGGAAGCGCGACGAGCCGGCGACCGCTTCGTGGAGACGAGGAACCCGGCCGCGGGTCTCGCGCGGTATCGCCAGGGCGAGCTCCTCCGCCTGCAGGGCGAGTTCGCCGCCGCGGAGCGGGCCTACAAGGAGGCGAGTGGGTTCGGCTGGGAGCCGCAACCTGGACTCGCCCAGCTGCGTCTTGCGCAGGGACGCTCCGACGCGGCCGTCGCAGCGATCCGCCGGGCGGAGGCGGCGACCTCTGTCCTGCTCGAGCGGGCGCGCCTCCTGCCGGCCTTCGTCGAGATCATGCTCGCAACGGGCGAGAACGAGGCGGCGCGTCGCGCGTGCAGCGAGCTCGAGGTGCTCGCGCAGGGCTTCGAGAGCGCGATGCTGGCGGCCTTGGTCGCGCATGCGCAGGGCGCCGTGCACGTGGCGGGGGGAGACCCGCAGGCGGCCCTCGTCGCGCTTCGGCGCGCCCGTGACCTCTGGCAGGCGCTGGAAGCTCCCTACGAGACCGCACGGACACGCGTCCTGATCGGCGAGGCCTGCCGCGCGCTCGGTGACGACGAGGCCGCGGCGCTGGAGCTCGAGGGGGCGCGCAGCATCTTCGAGCGCCTCGGTGCGAAGCCCGATCTGGCGCGGCTGGGGACGGGCGTGGGCGACACGCACGGCCTCTCGCGCCGTGAGCTCGAGGTGCTGCGACTCGTCGCGGCGGGGAAGAGCAACCGTGACATCGCGGCCGAGCTCGTGATCAGCGAGCACACGGTCGCGCGGCACGTCCAGAACATCTTCGCGAAGCTGCGGCTCTCCTCCCGCGCGGCGGCCACCGCGTTCGCGTTCGAGCACGACCTCGTCTGAGGGCGCGCGTGGTCAGAAATGGCCACGATCGTGCTGACGCAGGTTGGTGGATCCGCACGATGCTGCGCACTTGCCTCCCGTCCTACCGTCGAGACACAAGCGACGAGGAGGGCGAGATGGCAGCTCAGACGGAGAGATTCGAAACCGTGATCATCGGCGGCGGCCAGGCCGGGCTTGCGACCGGATACCACCTGGCCAGGCAGGGACGCTCCTTCGTGATCCTGGACGCGAGCGAGCGGATCGGAGACCCCTGGCGGCGGCGTTGGGACTCGTTGAGGCTGTATTCACCCGCGAAGTACGACGGACTTCCGGGGATGCCCTTTCCCGCGCCGCGCGCGTCCTTTCCGACCGCGCACGAGATGGGCGACTACCTCGAGGCGTACGCCGACCGCCTCGAGCTTCCCGTCCGAACGAGCACCGCTGTGGACGCCCTCTGGAAGGACGGGGACCGTTACGTCGTCACCGCGGGGGCCGAGACGTACGAGGCGGACAACGCCGTCGTCGCCTCGGGCGTGATGCAGGAGCCCCACGTGCCGAGCTTCGCGCCGGAGCTCGACCCGCGGATCAGGCAGCTTCACTCGAACGACTACCGCAACCCGTCGCAGCTGCAGGAGGGCGCCGTCCTCGTGGTCGGGGCAAGCCATTCGGGAGCCGACATCGCCTACGAGTCGGCCGCCGAGCACACGACCATCCTGTCGGGGCCGGATCCCGGTCAGATCCCGGCGTCGGTCGAGACCCGGCGAGGGCGCGCCGGCTTTCGCGTGCTGTTCTTCCTCGGCACGCACCTCCTCACCATGGACACCCCGGTCGGCCGCAAGATGCGGCCCCACATCCGGCATGGCGGCGCGCCGCTGCTGCGCTACCGCAGGAAGGAGCTGCTCGCCGCCGGGGTCGAGCGCGTACACGCGCGCATGGTCGGTGTCCAGGACGGGCTGCCCGTGCTCGAGGACGGTCGCGTCCTCGACGTCCAGAACGTGATCTGGTGCACCGGGTTCCGGCGGGACTTCTCGTGGATCAAGATCCCGTACGAGGTCGGCGACGACGGCTACCCGGTCCAGTACCGCGGCGTCGTGGCGTCCTCGCCGGGGCTCTATTTCGTGGGCATGCTCTTCCTGCATTCGTTCGCGTCGATGCTCATCGCGGGAACGGGCAGGGACGCCGAGCGAGTCGCGAAGCACATCGCGCGGCGCGCGAGAGCACACGCGCCCGCCGGCTCGCTCGCCCCGGTGTCGGAGCAGGCAGCCTCGTGAGGAAGTCGCCCGTGCAGGCCGAGGTCGCCCGCGACTCCGGCGTGAATTCGATCCTCGTCTGGAACGGCCTCGTGTCGAGGACGCGACGAATCGGAGGTGAAGGTGTGGCACCGACCATCCCTGTCGACGTCGAGCGCGGGCAGCGGGTGTACACCCCGCTCGTGCTCCGCCTCTACGACCTCCTGGTCCTCGGGTTCTCGAACCGGTTCGCCTGGCGCTGTCCGAGCGCAAGGATGCTCGAGCAGTACGACCGCGAGGCCGGCGGACGTCACCTCGATCTCGGCGTCGGGACGGGCTGGTACCTCGACCACTGCACGTGGCCGGTCGAGCGGCCGGAGCTCACGCTGCTGGATCTGAACGAGAACTCGTTGTCGCTCGGCGCCAGGCGCCTTCGCCGGTATGCACCGCGGACGGTGCGGGCGAACGTGCTGGCTGCGCTCCCGCTCGGGGATGCCAGTTTCGAGTCTGCCGCGGCGAGCTATCTCCTTCACTGCCTGCCCGGGCGGATCGAGTCGAAGGCGGCGACGCTCGCCGGAAACGTGCGCCCCTTCCTCGAGCCCGGCGGCGTGCTCTTCGGGAGCACGATCCTCGGCCGCGGTGTCGAGCACACGAGCTTGGGCCGGCGGCTGCTGCGCATCTACAACAGGAAGGGGATCTTCTCGAACGCCGAGGACGACGAGCGCGGGCTGGAGCGGGGACTGGCGTCCGCGTTCGAGGACGTCCGGATCGAGGTCGTGGGCGCGGTGGCGCTCTTCTCTGCGAGCGCCTGATGCCAGGGCCCCGCTCGAACGACGTGCTGTTCAGGCGAGGGGGCTCGACGACCCCCTCGCCTGATGGGCTGCGTTACCGCGTCGCGACGTAGATGTCGCTGCCGCCTTCGGGCCCGGGGGCCCGCCCGAACAGGAGCTGCCCCCCGTCCTGCGAGAGCGGTCGTGTCGCCGAACAAGCTCGTTCCGCTGAGCGCGTATCCGAACGAGCTCGTGCGTGCTGCTGCGCGCCAGGTGACGACCGCGAAGGTCGTCCGCTTCGACGGCTCCGACCTGCTGCCGGGGTCGCTCGGCGATGACCTCGGGCGGACTCTGCAGGAGGTGCTCCGCCGTCCTGGCGCGGCGCCGAAGCTGATGAGGGAGTTCCAGCGCACGGCAGACCGAGCGTTCGACGACTGAGGTCATGCTTCAGCTACCGGCGCGCGTGAACGTCACGTGCGTGACTCCCCTGGGCGAGGAGGTGGCCTCGACCTCGTAGTCCTGCTCGAGCCCCTCCAGCCCGTCCCAGAGGCGTACGCCTCGGCCGAGCAGGATCGGGACCACCACCACGTGCATGTGGTCGACGAGCCCCGCAACGAGGAAGTCGCGGATCGTCGTGGCGCCGCCGCCGAGGCGTACGTCCTGACCGCCCGCAGCCTCGCGGGCCGTCTCGAGCGCCTCGGCCGGCGAGGCGTCGATGAAGTGGAACGTCGTGCCGCCTTCCATCTCGATCGAAGGGCGCGTGTGGTGGGTGAGGACGAAGACCGGTGTGTGGAACGGCGGGTTGTCACCCCACCAGCCCTTCCACTCCGGGTCCTCGTGCCATCCGGGCGGTCCGAACTTGTTCGCACCCATGATCTCGGCACCGATCCCAGAGTCGTGCAGCCGGACGACGGCGTCGTCGATGCCCCCGTTGCCGCCGGGCCGGCCGGTCAGCTCGTGCCACCAGCGCGTGACGAACATCCACTCGTGCAGGCGTTCGCCGGCATGGCCGAACGGTGCGTCGAGGCTCTGAGGCTCGCCGGTGCCGAAGCCGTCGAGTGAGATCGAGAAGTGCTGGACGCGCGTGAGTGACATCGTTCTCCTCCTTCGCCTGGTCTAGTTTTGCCGCCAGCTCGCGTTCGCGGTGGACGTTGCGTACTTCGGTCGCCCGCTGAGCCGGAAGACCTGGAGCGTCACCCCGTTCGCCGTCGTCCGGGTGTCGACCAGATCGAGCCCTGCGTCCGGGCCGGACTCGGCGAACAGGCGCGTGCCCTGGCCGATGACCACGGGGTAGGTCAGCAGGGTGATCTCGTCGACGAGCTCGTTTTCCAGCAGCCAGCGCACGAGGGAGCCGCTGCCGTGCACCTGCAGCTCGCTGCCCGGCAAGGCCTTCAGCTCGCTGACCGCTGAGACCTCCCCGGCGATGATGGTCGTATCCGCCCAGCCCGGCTCGGTGAGCGTGGACGAGGCGACGTACTTGCGCCTCGAGTTCAGCGCTCGCCCGATCGCGCTCTGGCTCGGATCCTTCATGGTGCCCCAGGAGCCGGCGAAGATCTCGTACGTCCGCCGTCCGAACAGGAACGCGTCGGCGCGCGCGTAGATCTCGTCGAGGAAGGCGCCGACCTCCTCGTCCACGAGCGGGAGCGCCCAGCCGCCGCGCTCGAATCCTCCGCGGTGGTCCTCGTCGGGCCCGCCGAGCCCCTGCATGACTCCGTCGAGCGAGACGTTCTCGGTCACGGTCAGCTTCATGGTCGTCTCCCTTCGTCTGTCGTTCATGGGTGGAGACCCTTCGGAGGCGCCGGACTCATCGATTGCGGTGCGCCTCACCGCGCCGATGCAGTCAGCTGCGGGTGTGGGGTGGCGCGGCGGGGAGCTGCACTGTGACACGGAGCCCGCCGGCGGCCCGGGGCGTGAGGGTGAGCGTTCCGTCGTGTGCCTGGGTGATGCTCTTGACGATTGCCAGGCCGAGGCCGACACCTGCGTGGTCGCTGCGAGTGCGCTCGGTGCCGCGAAGAAAGGGCTCCGCAAGCCTGGCAACGACCTGCGGGGTGTGATTCTCGCCCGTGTTCTCGACGGTGAGCACCGCGCACTTGGGGTGCATGCTGGTGGTGACCCACACGCTGCCCTGTTCGGGCAGGTTGTGGACGATCGCGTTGTGGACGAGGTTCGTGCTCAGCTGCAGCAGGAGCGCGTGCGAGCCGACGGTGGGGGTCATGTCGCCGGCGGTCTCGAGGGTGACGCCGCGTTTCTCCGCGAGGGGGAGGAGCGTCTCCGTGGTCTCTTCCGCGACGAGGGACAGGTCGACGGGTTCCCGGGCGAATGACCGTTGGTCGGCGCGACTGAGCAGGAGCAACGCTTCGGTGAGGTCGATCGCTCGGCTGTTGACCGCGTGGAGGCGGTCGACGAGCTCGAGGTTGTCACGGTCGGGGTCGTGGCGGGCGACCTCGAGCAGCGTCTGCGTGGTCGCCAGCGGCGTGCGCAGCTCGTGGGAGGCGTTGGCCGCGAATCTCCGCTGCTCGGCGACGTGTGCTTCGAGCCGTGCGAGCATGGTGTCGAAGCTGTCGGCGAGCTCGCGGAACTCGTCTCTGCGGCCCGCGAGCCCGATTCGGTGGGCGAGCGATCCGCTCGCCGCGAGGCGTGTCGCATCGGTGATGCGAGTCAGCGGGGCGAGCATCCGGCCGGCGAGAAGCCATCCTCCGAGGAGGCCGAACACCAGCAGGAACGCCAGCACGACGGCAGCAGCCGGAGCGAACGCGCGCAGGAGAAAGGAGTCGTTTCCGGGCACCAAGCCGCCGGCGGCGCTGATCACACCGTCGGGGACGTACTGCAGGAGGGAATCGAACGATCGCCCGGGTTGGCCGGCGAGCCACGCGGCGGCGAGCATCAAGACACCTGCGAGCATGAGGAACCCGGCGTAGCTGAGAGTGAGTTTGAAACGAACGCTCAAACCGGGCGCCCTATCCACGCTCTCCTCCATCACGTTCGGTGTCTCGTTGAGTGTCGATGCGGTACCCGACGCCGGCCACGGTGGCGATGATCCCGGGCTCGCCAAGGCGTTTGCGCAGCCCCGAGACCGTGATCCGCACGGCGTTGGTGAACGGGTCTGCATTCCGATCCCACGCCCGCTCCAGGAGCTCCTCGGCGCTGACGATACCGCCTTCGGCGGCGACGAGGACTTCGAGCACCGCGAACTGCTTCCGGGTGAGCGCGACGTAGCGGTCGTCGCGGTAGACCTCTCGGCGGAACGGATCCAGCCGCAGGCCTCCGATCTCTCGCACGGGCGGCCTGTTGTGGGCGCGCCTGCGGTCGAGCGCTCTGAGGCGAAGCACGAGCTCCCGCAGCTCGAACGGCTTCGTCAGGTAGTCGTCGGCGCCGAGCTCGAACCCGGTGGCCTTGTCGTCGAGACGGTCGGCAGCGGTGAGCATGAGGATCGGCATGCCGCTGCCGGAGGCGACGATGCTCTTGGCGATCTCGTCACCGGTGGGCCCGGGAACGTCTCGGTCGAGGACGGCGAGGTCGTAGGCGTTGACGCTCAGCAGCTCGAGCGCCGTCTCGCCGTCGCCTGCGATGTCTGCCGCGATCGCTTCCAGGCGTAGGCCGTCGCGGATGGCTTCAGCCAGGTAGGGCTCGTCCTCGACGAGCAGCACACGCATGCTCCGATGCTACGAGCTGGCGCATGTCGTCGGCATATCGAAAAGCACATACGAGCCGGCAACAGGCCGCTGCCTTGAATGGCGGCATGACCTCCGGCACTCGAGCCCGAACACCGCCCCGGCGAATTCGGATTCGCAAGACCCGTGTCGCCGCGCTGCTCGTCGTCGTCGCGGCGGTCGTCGCGGCCTTCGGCTCCCACTTGCCGGCCTCCTCGTCCTCGACGGGCGCAGCACCCGTCGACATCCCTCGCAGCGAGGGCCGTGGCCTCCGCCCTGGGCACCGTGGTGCGCTCGGCGAGGCCGGCGGTGCCGTCCCCGACGGCACGACGGTCTTCGACGCCGCGATTCCGGCTGTCGCCAACCTCGACAACGATCTGGTCGGTGCGCTGCGCAGGGCTGCCACGGATGCCGCGAACGACGGGGCCGAGATCCTGGTCGACAGTGGCTGGCGCTCTCCGGAGTATCAACGTCAGCTGCTTCGTGAGGCGGTCTCCGAGTACGGATCCGAGGAGGAAGCCGCCCGGTGGGTGGCCACGGCGGAGACCTCGGCGCACGTGTCGGGAGACGCGGTCGACGTCGGGCCCAGCGAGGCCACGGCGTGGCTCTCCGAGCACGGCGCGGCGTACGGGCTGTGCCAGATCTACGGCAACGAACCCTGGCACTACGAGCTGCGCCCCGAGGCGCGCGGTCAGGGCTGCCCACCCATGTACGCCGACCCGACCCACGATCCGAGGATGCAGCGGTGACTCGTGAAGCCCTCTGACGGACTCGAACCGTCGACCCCCTCCTTACCATGGAGGTGCTCTACCAACTGAGCTAAGAGGGCAGCGGCCACAGGGTACCAAGGCAGTTTCGTAGGCTCGTGCCGTGGAGGGATTCCTCGAACGGCCGGTCGGGCGGACGTGGTACCGCATCACGGGGGACGGAGGGCGCACGCCGCTCGTCTGCCTGCACGGCGGGCCGGGCTCGACGCACAACTACTTCCGCCCGCTCGAGCGGCTCGCCGACGAGCGGCCCGTCGTGCTCTACGACCAGCTCGGCTGCGGGCGCTCGGACCGGCCGGACGACGTGCAGTGGAGCCTCGCGGTCTTCACCGACGAGCTGCGCCAGCTCCGGGAACAGCTCGGGCTCGACCGGATCCACCTGCTCGGGACCTCGTGGGGCGGGATGCTCGCGCTCGAGCATGCGCTCGCTGAGCCCCGGTCGGTCCGCAGCCTCGTGCTCAGCTCGACGCTCGCCTGTGCGGACGAGTGGGTGGTCGAGGTGAAGCGGCTCCGCGACGCGATCGACGGTGACGACGACGACGCAGTGATGGAGGAGTTCGAGCGTCGTCACTTCTTCCGCGGCGCGGCGGAGCCGCTCGAGCTCGTCCGCATGCGCGAGGAGAGGAACGGGGCGGTCTACGAGGCGATGTGGGGACGAAACGAGTGGACGATGACGGGAGCGCTCGCCGGCTGGGACGTCCGGCCGCGGCTCGGCGAGCTGCGGATGCCGACGCTGATCCTGCGCGGCGAGCACGACCTCTCCACGGCGGCGATCTCGAAGACGCTCACCGACGGGATCCCACACGCCCGCGAGGTCGTCTTCGGCGACAGCTCGCACACCCCCGTCCTCGAGGAGACGGAGCGCTACCTCCGCACCGTCCGCGACTTCCTCTACAGCGTCGAAGCGCAATAGGAGGGAGCGAAGCGACCTTCAGGGGTCTTGGCGCGGATCGGGATCTGCTCCCGCAGATCCCGATCCATGATTGCGCCACGGTCCGATCAATGCAGGGGGAAGGATTCGAACCTTCGTAGGCTGAGCCGGCGGGTTTACAGCCCGCTCCCTTTGGCCGCTCGGGCACCCCTGCGAGGTTGGCCATTGTAGCCTCCCTCGCGCCGCCGGCCGGAGCCCGGCTCCGCCAGCCTCGCGCGTCTGAGCGCACGCGGCTCTCCGGGTCTGTGTCGTCGCACGATCCCCTCCGGCCGCGCACGCTCAGCCGCGCGCCGTCGACGCGAGGGCCTCGGGCGACTATCGTCGACGCGTGGAGCGGTTCGACGCGGTCGTCGTCGGGGCCGGGCCGGCGGGATCGGCGACGGCGATCCGCCTCGCGCGCGCGGGCGCCAGCGTCCTGCTCGCCGACCGCGCGCGCTTCCCGCGCGACAAGCCGTGCGGCGGCGGACTCACGGGCCGCGCCGTGAAGGAGCTGCCGGTGGACGTGACGCCCGTGGTCGAGGACGTCGTGCGGACGTTCGAGGTGCGGCTCGGCTACCGGAAGCGCTTCGAGCGCCGCAGCGACGTGCCGCTCGTCCTGATGACCCAGCGGCGGCGGCTCGACGCCTTCCTGGTCGAGCAGGCGGCGGAGGCGGGAGCGGTCTTTCGCGACGGCGTCACGGTCGAAGGTGTAACGGTCGGACCGGACGGAGCCACGCTGCGGGTCGGAGGGGTCGCGGTGCACGGCCGCGTGCTCGTCGGCGCCGACGGCGTCAACGGCCGGATCGCCCGCGACGCCGGGCTCGGCGGCGGGATCCTGTACGGGATCGCGCTCGAGGGAAACGGGCCGCTGCGGGCGGAGCAGGTCGGGCCGCGCGACCGTGGAGCTCGGCGTCGTCCCGGGCGGGTACGGCTGGGTCTTCCCGAAGGAGGGTCACGCGAACTACGGGGTCGGCGGCTGGGCGGCCGAGGGACCGCGCCTGCGCGCGCATCTCCGCCGGCTCTGCGCCGTTCACGGTGTCGACGACGCGGCGCTCACCGACCTGCACGGCCGTCGGCTGCCGATCCGGCGGACGTCGAACGCCGTCCGTGGCCCCGTCCTGCTCGTCGGCGACGCCGCCGGCCTCGTCGACCCGCTCTCGGGTGACGGGATCTACGAGGCGCTCGTCTCGGCACGGCTCGCGGCGGAGGCGATCGTCGCAGGGGACATCGCGCGCTACGAGGACCGAGCTCGCCGCCGCGCTCGGCCGCTTCGCCGCCACCTCCTGGAAGGCGAAGCTCGTGCTCGACCGGCATCCGCGTGCGGCGTTCGAGATCGCGCAGGCTCCCTGCGGTCTGGAACGTGATCGCCGGCCTCCTCACCGGCGACGTCACTCACCCGAGTGATGCTCGGGGCCTGGCGCGGCCGCCGCTGCGCTTGCTGGCGCGCCTCTAAAGCGCAGCACCGAACCTGCCGATTCCTCACCTCGACGCCATGGACCTGAATGCCATCCTCCGCATCGCCGTCGAGCTCGGCGCGAGCGACATCCACCTCAAGGTCGACCAGCCGCCGATGCTGCGGACCGACGGCTCGATCGCGCCGCTCCCCGAGTGCCCGGCGCTGAACGAGCAGAACCTGCTCGCCGCGCTCGAGGCCGTCACCCGCGTGGCACCCGAGCGGCATGCGCCAGTTCCACGAGACCGGCGACCTCGACATCGCCTACACGGCCGAGGGCCTGCCGCGCTTCCGCGTCAACGCCTTCCGCCAGCGCGGCGCGATCTCGTTCGCCTTCCGCGTCATCCCTCGCGACGTCCCCAGCTTCGAGCAGCTGAGCATGCCCGCCGGCGTCGCGCGGCTCGCGACGAGCACCGCGGCCTGATCCTCGTCACCGGCGCCACCGGCTCGGGCAAGACGACGACGCTCGCGGCGATGCTCGACCACATCAACCGGACGCGGAGCCAGCACATCGTCACGATCGAGGATCCGATCGAGATCCTCCACTCCGACCACAGCTCGATCGTCAACCAGCGCGAGGTCGGCCTCGACACCGAGAGCTTCGGCCAGGCGCTCCGGCGCGTGCTGCGCCAGGATCCCGGACACGATCCTGATCGGCGAGCTCCGCGACGCCGAGACCGCGCAGACCGCGCTCCAGGCGGCCGAGTCCGGCCACCTCGTCTTCTCGACCCTGCACACGATCGACGCCGCCGAGAGCGTCGGCCGGATGATCGAGTTCTTCCCGCCCGGCAAGCAGCAGCAGATCCGCTCCGTCCTCGCCGGCGTGCTTCGCGGCGTGATCAGCCAGCGGCTCCTGCCGCGGCTCGGCGGCGGTCGCGTCGCCGCCGTCGAGGTGATGGTGATGAACGCGCGCATCGCCGACCTGATCCGCGAGCAGCGCACCGAGGAGATCGAGGACGCGGTCGCGGAGGGCGCCTTCTTCGACATGCAGACCTTCGAGCAGGCCCTGATCGAGCTCGTCCTCGCCGGGAAGGTCGAGCGCGAGGTCGCAGCCAACGCCGCCACGAACGTGCACGACTTCGAGGTCGCGCTCGACCATGCGCTCAAGGTGCAGACGGTCGAGGTCGCCCAGGAAGAGGCGGCGGCAGCAGCCGAGGAGGAGGACGACGACGTTCCTGCTCTTCGCGTCGTCCGTCACGCGGACGCCTGATGCGCCGGCTCGCCGCGGTCGCTGCTCGTCGTTCTCGCGCTCGGGACGGGATCCGCAGCGGCCGACACGTTCGCCGTCGTCCCCGAGGACGCAGCTCCGGCGCCCGCGAAGCTCGTGCTGCCGAGCGCCGAGGTGCCCAACGCAACCGGCGCGATCCTGCTGCCGCCCGGGGCCTGGGAGGCACCGTTCCTCCCCGTCCGTGAGCTCTCCTACGAGGAGCTCCAGCAGCTCTGGCTCCGGGCAGGCGCGGCCTACGGGATCCCGTGGCAGGTGCTCGCCGCGATCAACAAGATCGAGTCCAACTTCGGCCGCAACATGGGGCCGAGCTCCGCGGGCGCAGTCGGCTGGATGCAGTTCATGCCCGACACGTGGCTCCGCTGGGGCACGGACGGGAACGGCGACGGGCTCGCCGACCCGTGGAGCCCGGAGGACGGCGTCTTCTCGGCCGCCCGCTACCTGGCCGCCGCCGAACGGCCGAACCGACATCTCGCGCGCGATCTTCGCCTACAACCATGCGCAGTGGTACGTCGACGACGTGCTCCAGCTGGCCGCGATGTTCGGCGGCGAGCTCGCGGGCGCCGACGCCGTCTTCTCGCTCGACCGGATGGCGATCGCGCTCGAGGAGGCGCAGGAGCAGGTGGCGGAGCTCTCCGAGCAGCTCGCCGCCGCCGAGGCGCTCGAGGCCGAGTCGGCGTCGAAGGCGGAACGCCTCGCCGGCGTCGCGGACGACCTCGAGCTGCTCGTCTCCGACCGGGCACTCGCGCAGAAGGACGCCTTCCAGGCCGGGCAGGAGCTGGCTGCGGCCTCGGCCGAGATCGGCCAGGCTGCGCACCGAGCTCGAGCAGGCGCAGGCCGCGCTCGAAACGGTGCAGAGCGGCGCTCACGCGGCGTCGTTCACGCCTGCGGCGGCCGACGTCCTCCGGATGCCGACCCGCGCCGACGGCTACGTCTTCCCCGTCGGCGGCGGGCCGACCGTCGTCTCGGTCGGCCACGTCCATCACGACTACCCGGCCGCCGACATCGCCGCGCCGCTGGGCGCGCCGCTCTATGCGCTCGCGGACGGGCTCGTGCTCTCGGTCGTCGACGACGGCCGCTGCGGCACCGGTCTCGTGCTCCGGACGCTCGACGGGCTCGAGTGGGTCTACTGCCACCTCTCCTACCGCGACCCGGGGCTTGCCGCGGGGTCGCTTCTGACCGCCGGACAGTGGGTTGGCCTCGTCGGCTCGACGGGGCATTCGACCGGCCCGCACCTCCATCTCGGGCTCCGGCCGGCTCGCTATCCGCAGGAGATGCCGTGGTTCCAGGAGTTCGCCGGCATCGCCTTCACGTGGCAGGACGCGCCCGCCGAGCCGGTCGCCCGGACGACGCCGGTGTTCGCGCTCGTGCCGCCCGGCGAGCCCGCCGACGACGTCGTCGAATTCACGCTCGCGAGGGGTTGAGTTTGCGCCCGTTCCTGCCGAAAGAGACGGTATGACTGCGGGAGTCTTCGGCCGTTTGCCGCGCGTCGGCGTGATCGTGATCGCGATCGCCCTCGTCACCGGCACGATCGCCTTCGCGGCGTCGCTCGACGCTGTCCACCCCCGCTGCCCCGGCGGCCGCCCCCGTCGCCGCGGAGCCCGAGCCGCTCGTCGTTCCCGACGTGCGCAAGCAGGCGTACGTGTTCGCCAAGGGAACGCTCGAGCAGGACGGCTTCGCCTGGCGCGTCGAGGGCTCCGTCCCCGGCTTCGCCGCGAACGTCGTCGTCTCGCAGTCGCCGGCCCCCGGCTCGCGCGTGATCGCCGACGGCGCCCCGATCGTCGTTCTCCAGCTGAGCCGGAACGGCTCCTACGAGCAGAAGGGCATCCCCGAGAACGTCTCGCCGTACGCAGGCAAGCCGGCGCGGCTCGTCGGCTCGGTGTCGTCCAAGCCGACGCGGAAGCCCGTTCAGGCGACGGCCGCCGCGGCGGCGCCGAAGCCGGCCGCAGCGAAGCCGGCGACGAAGCCCGCCAAGGCCAAGCCGAGCGCCCGTGCACGCAAGCCCGCCTTCACCGTCGCCGGCGCCCCGGCGGAGCCGCTCGACGAGATCCTGCTCAGCGCGCGGGCGAAGCAGCTCGCGGCCTGGGTCGAGAAGCATCCGCGGCGCTCGCGCGCGAGCGGTGAACCACTGGCTCTACCAGCACAACTGGATCGTCACCGGCGCGCGCTTCGGCTGGGCCGACGGCGCCGCAGGCGCTGCAGACGCTGATCGCGGTCGACCGGCGCGTCCAGAAGCTCTGGGGAGTCGGCAAGCAGAGCGAACAGGTGGCCCGTCACGCCCTCGCCGAGGTCGAGGCGAGGTCGCATTGAGGCGGCTGCTCGTCCGGCTTCTCCGCGAGCAGCGGGGCTACAGCCTGATGGAGCTACTCGTCTCGATGAGCATCCTCGGCGCGCGTGATGGCTTCCGTCAGCGCCCTGCTCGTCAGCGCAACGAACTCGGAGGTCGACATGAACCGGCGCTTCCAGGCACAGACGCAGGCACGGCTCGGGCTCGACCTGATGCGCCGCGAGGTGCACTGCGCGATGTCCGTCGTCGCCCGCGGGAGCATCGGCGTCGGTGACGCTGACGATCCCGGCTACCTGCCCGACGGCGGGCGGCAACACGTCGATCACCTGGTGCACGGTCGCGAACGGGACGAACCGGTGGGGCCTCTGGCGCTACCCCGGCGCGTCGTGCAGCGGCACCGGCAAGCGCTACGCCGACTACCTGACCGCGTCGTCGATCTTCACCTACACCGGCCAGACGGTCGACAAGCTCGCCTTCCTCAACGTCCGGCTGCCGGTCAACATCAAGCCGACCGAGCCGCGCTTCCTCTACAACCTCCAGGACGACATCGTGCTGCGGAACAGCACCCGCTCGTGAGCCGGCTCGCGCCTGCGCGACGAGGGCGGCTTCAGCCTCGTCTTCACGCTGCTGACGCTGCTCGTCACCACCGTCACGCTGACGGCGGCGATCCAGTTCACGACCTCGAACTCGCGCCAGCTCGACGCGCTCGAAGGCCGACCAGATCGCGTACTCGCTCGCCGAGGCGGGCCTCGCGAACGGCGCCGCGGTGCTCTCGAAGCCCTCGAACAACGCCCTCGACCCGAACGTGCTGCCGAGCAGCGAGCCGAGCGACACGAACCCGGCCCACGCGAACTACATCTCGCAGTACGAGGGCGGCAAGGTGAAGTGGTGGGGCGTCCTCACCGGCCACCAGTGGATCATGCACGGCGTCGGGATACGTCACCGACCCGAGCGGGCGCACGCAGGTCGTCCGGCGCGAAGCGACGTCGACGATCAAGATCATGCCGTCGCTGAAGCAGGAGCTGAACTCGAACGCCTGGAACTTCATGTTCGCGAAGGACACCGCGAACGCCTGCGACGTCACGCTCTCGAACAGCGTCAGCGGTCGACACGTCGCTCTTCATCATGGGCGACCTCTGCTTCGAGAACTCCTCCGTCGGTCGTCAAGGCGGCGGCGCCGGACATCACGAACATCTACGTCGGCGAGCACATCCAGTTCGGCGGCTCCGGCAGCGTCGGCACGGCGGCGAACAAGATCAACCAGGCCCAGGTCGGGCTCGGCTGCCGGGTCGGCACGAGCGGTGCCTGGACGACGCCCGTGCAGTTCGGCCACCCGCGTCAACGCGACCACGATCCTGAGCGGAACCCTGCCCGGCAGCGGCCCCGTCGCCGACTTCGCCTTCTGGTACACGAACGCGAAGCCGGGCCCGAACCAGGCCTGCAACGACGACGACGGGCGACTCCGCCGGCCTTCGAGGGCACGCCGGCCGGCGGGATGAACAACAACGCCGGCACGATCAACCTGACGCCGAACTCGAGCTACACCTGCAAGTTCTACCGACAACCTGCTCAGCCCGCCGGAGCTGCTCGGCGAGCTCTCGTGGAACAACACGACGAAGAAGCTGACGGTCAGGGGCGCGATCTACATCGACGGCTCGGCCGTACGATCTCGAACAACGCCGTCAACGAGTACGACGGCCTGGCGACGCTCTACCTCTCCGGCACGTTCCGGATCGACGGCAACGCGCAGCTCTGCGGCGGCGTCGCCGCCGGGCAACTGCGACTTCACCGCCTGGGATCCGAACACCGACAACCTCGGCATCATCGCCAACGGCAACGACGGCTCCGGCAACAGCATCGTGCATGGCAGAACTCGCCGCGCTCCAGGGCAGCCTCTACGCGACCGCAACGCCGTCGACTCGAGCAACTTCGCCCAGTACGACGGCCCGATGGTCGCGGGCACCTTCAAGCTCGCGAACAACATCGTCACGCACGAGTTCCCGACGATCACCTCGGTGCCGGTCGGCTGGCCGGGCAACCCGACGGTCTACGCGGAACCGCAGCCGCCGCAGAACTATTCGGGGTAGGGCGGGCTCACCCCGGCGGGGGATGCTCGGCGCTCGGCGCATCGCTTTAGTGAGGGAGAGTTCTTCAGCTGCTGCGGCTGTACGTCGATGACGAGGAAGAGGTCGCAGTGGAACGAGGGCATCGTCATCACGGGTTCGCAGGCTCTGCGCGCGCGTGCGCGGCGACGGCCGGCTTCGCGCTGCCGTTCGCGCTGATGACGATGCTCGTCACCGGCGCGCTCGCGACGAGCGCGATCGCGTACTCGAGCTGGAACTACGGCTCGACGCAAGCGCAGCGACGCCGACTCGCAGGCGCTCGCGCTCGCGGAGGCCGGGCTCAACTACGCCTTCTCGACGCTCTACAACTCCGGCACGCCGACGATGGGCGAACGCCGTCCCGTCGCGCACGATCACGCTCACGACGGGCGACGCGAGCTACTACGGGACGCTCACCGGCAGCACCTGGAAGCTCGTCGGGATCGGCACCGTGCGCAACCCGACCGGGCCGGGAAGCGAGCCCGTCGTGCGCACCGTCAGCGGCCGGGCCAGCGCTCGGCTCCGCCCGCCGCGGCACCGACGAACAACGCCGTCTGGAACTACGTCTACGTCGACGACCCGACCTTCACGACGAGCCTCGGCAACTCGGTCGACGTCAACATCCCGCTCTACGTGCGCGGCAACCTCGTGCTGTCGAACAGCGCGCAGGTGTCCGCGCTACGCGCTCCAGGTGATGGGGCACGCTCGAGCTCAACAACACCGCGCACGTCGGCGACCGCCGGCGCTCCGATGCACGAGGTGCACGTCGGCCGGCGGCTGCCGGCTCGGCAGCAGCGGCTCCTTCACGAAGCCGTGCGGAGCCGCGCAGCGCGTCCACGCGACGATCTCCGACTCGACGCCGACCAACGTTCTCGAAGCCGCCCGTCGACCTGAACGGGTGGTACTTCAACTCCGAGCCGGGCCCGCGCCATCCCTGCACGAGCGGCAGCTTCCCCGGCGGCTTCGACAACGACTCGACCCCGAACAACAGCCGCGGCACGGTCAACCTGACGCCCGCGCACCGCCTACGACTGCCGCGTCTACGACGCCGCCGGTGCGCTCGTCGGCCAGATCTCCTGGAACCCGTCGCACCCAGGCGCTGACGCTCGCCGGGACGATCTACTTCGACGGCCCGATCACGTTCAGACAGTACAACAACGCGCGATCTACTCCGGGCGGGCGACGATCTACGCGGCCGGCGACATCACCTTCGCGAACCAGACGACGGTGTGCGGCGACCCGGAGTGCGACGCGGACTGGGACCCGCAGCAGAACCTGCTCGCGTTCGTGTCCGGCGGCAACATCGCGATCGGGCAACCTGACCGGCTTCCAGGGAGCGATCTACGCCGTCAACGACTACACGGAGTACGAACAACTCGACCGTTCTGGGGGCCGATCATCGCGCGGCGCGTCTCGCTCGCGAACTCAAGCGTGAACCACTACGTGCCGATTGGAACCCTGATGCCCGGCATGCCCGCCAGCTACGAGGACGTCGTCACGATCACCAACGAGCCCGGAAGCTGGGGCTAGATGGACGTCGCCCTCTCCGCCGTCGCCTTCGTCCCCGGGCTCGCGATCGGGAGCTTCCTCAACGTCGTCGCCGCGCGGGTGCCGCGCAAGCGGTCGATCGTCAGCCCCGGCTCGGCGTGCATGAGCTGCGGGCACGAGCTCGCCTGGCACGAGAACATCCCCGTCGTCTCCTGGCTCGCCCTGCGCGGCAAGTGCAAGGGCTGCGGCGAGCCGGATCGGCGTCGTCTATCCGGCCGTCGAGCTGCTGACGGCGCTCCTGATCGCCGCGCTCGTTCTTCGCGTTCGGCTGGTCGGGGACGTCCTTCGTCGCCGCGTTCTTCTGCGCGACGCTCGTCACCGTCTCCGCGACCGACCTCTCGCACCGGATCGTCCCGAACGTCGTCGTCCTGCCGGCGACCGCCGTCGTGCTGGTCGCGATGACGGCGCTGCACCCGAGCGCGGAGTGGGCGCTCGGCGCCTTCGGCGCCTCGCTCTTCCTCTTCCTCGCCGCCCTCGCCTATCCGAAGGGCATGGGCATGGGCGACGTCAAGCTGGCGCTGCTGCTCGGCGCGATGCTCGGCCGCGTCGTGCCCGTCGCGCTGATGATCGGCATGCTCGCCGCGCTCGTCCCGTCGATCGTGCTCTTCGCCCGGCACGGGATGGCGGCGCGGAAGATGATGATCCCGTTCGCGTCCGTTCCTCGCCTTCGGCGGCGTCGTCGGGCTCTTCTTCGGCGACGCGCTGCTCGACGCGTACCTCGGCTTCTTCTAGCCGAACGGGCGCTTTAGCGCCCGCGTCGGCTGCCGATAACTCGAACGAGGGATATGGCAGGCGAACGCCCACCGAAGCTCCGCACACCCGGCACCGCCGGGGACGTCGGCACGTCCGGCGCCGAGCCGCTCACGTCCGGGATGGGCGTGAACGCGATGGCCGAGCTCGTCGTCGACCTGCTCTCCGCCACCGGGCTCGTCCCCGAGGACAAGCTCGCGATGGTGCGCGGGCGCGCCGGCCAGGGCTCGCTCGCGCAGGCGATCGTCGACGAGGGGGTCGCGCCGCCGGAGGGGATCGCCCGCTCACTCGCCGTCCGCTATCAGGTCGCGCTCGTCGATCTCGCCCTCACCGGCGTCGACAAGGAGGCCGCAGAGCAGATTCCGCTGCACGTGCTGGAGCGCGTCGCCGCGATCCCGTACGCGCTCGAGAACGGCACGCTCCGGATCGCCGTCGCCGACCCCGGCAACCTGCACGGCATCGACGAGCTCCGGCTCGCGACGCGCTACCCGCTCGACCTCGGCGTCGCCTCGAGCGAGGACATCCTCGCCGAGCTGCGCCGGATGGCCCGCGCCTCCGAGGCCTTCGGCGCGCGCGCCGTCCTCGACGAGGTCGACGAGGAGCTCGGCACCGCCGAGGAGGAGGAGGCCGACGACCTCGAGGTCGAGGACGGCGTCTCCGACGCGCCGCTCGTCCGGCTCGTCAACTCGGTCATCTTCCAGGCCGCCGAGGACGGCGCCTCCGACGTCCACTTCGAGCCGCAGGAGGACGCGCTCGCCGTGCGCTTCCGCGTCGACGGCGTGCTCCAGGAGGTGCAGCGGATCCCGAAGCGGATGACGCCCGGCGTGACGACGCGCCTGAAGGTGCTCGCGAAGCTCGACATCGCCGAGCGGCGCAAGCCGCAGGACGGCCGCATCTCGCTCAACGCGGCCGCGGCCGGCCGCATGCTCGACATCCGCGTCGCGACGCTGCCGACGGTCGAGGGCGAGAAGGTCGTCATGCGTCTGCTCGACAAGTCGCGGCGCGCCCCGACGCTCGAGGAGCTCGGGCTCTCCGACGACATGCGCGCGCGGCTGGCGGAGATCATCGCCCGGCCGACCGGCGCGCTCCTCGTCACCGGGCCGACCGGCTCCGGTAAGTCGACGACGCTCTACGCCGGGCTGACGACGATCAACCGGCCGGAGATCAACATCATCACCGTCGAGGACCCGGTCGAGTACCGGCTCGCCGGCGTGAACCAGGTGCAGATCAACAACCGCGCCGGGCTGACGTTCGCCTCGGCGCTCCGCTCGATCCTGCGCTCCGACCCCGACGTCGTCATGGTCGGCGAGATCCGGGACGGCGAGACCGCCAAGATCTCGATCGAGGCGGCGCTGACCGGTCACTTCGTCCTCTCGACGCTGCACACGAACGACGCGCCGAGCGCGATCACGCGCCTGAACGAGATGGGGGTCGAGCCGTTCCTCACCGGCGCCGCCGTCACCGGCGTGCTCGCCCAGCGGCTCGCGCGGAAGCTCTGCTCCCACTGCTGCGAGATGTACCAGCCGTCGGTCGACGAGCTGCTCCAGTCCCGCGTCGCCCCCGACGTCGCGCTCGCGAGCGACGGGATGGCCTTCTACCGCAAGCGCGGCTGCCCCCGCTGCAACCAGACCGGCTACAAGGGCCGGGTCGGCGTCTACCAGCTGCTGACGATGACCGAGACGATCGCCCAGCTCGCCGTCGCCCGCGCCAGCCGCGAGGAGGTCGAGCGCGCCGCGATGGAGGCCGGCATGCGCTCGCTCTGGGACGACGGCCTGTCGAAGGTCGCCGCCGGCCTGACGTCGGTGGAAGAGCTCGCCCGCGTCCTCGTCTGAGGCGCGAGAGGAGCTTGTGTTCCTGTAACACAAGCTCTCGTCCCTCGCGACGAAATCGGCACAAACGAGCGGCGGCGGCTCGGCACGCTGGAAGCATGCGGTTCGCGGTCTCTCCAAACGACCCTCGCATCGCGGTGCTCGTCGCCGAGCTCGATTCGGAGGACGTCGCGATCGCACAGACCTGGCGTGAGGTCGGAACCGCTGCAGAACGGCTCGGAATGCGGCGTCCGAGCTACCAGCACGTCCGCCGGCTCGTCCGGATCGAGCGGCGCCGGCGTCAGCTCGAGGCACGTGGCCGCGCGGTGCTCGGTCGGGCCGCCACGACGCTGGCGGCGGGCCGCGTCCCGAGCGCGCTGCTCGTGCTCGAGCGACTGCGAGAGATCAAGCGGGCCGAAGAGCTTGTGTTACAGGAACACAAGGCGTTTCGGCCGCCCTAGGCGCACGCGGACGCGTCCTCGACGAGCCGCGGCTCGGACGAGCGCAGGCCGACGCGGGTGCCGTGGGCGATGCCGACGCTGCCGCTCGTGTAGCCGGCGGTCCAGACGCCGCGGCCGCAGACGGGGATCCGGACGAGCTTGGGCCTGCGGGGCGGCGCCGTCACCGCGAACGTGCGCCCGTTCGGAAGCGCGACCTCGAGGGGCACGGGAGTGGTGCCGGCCCCGGCGAGCTCGAGCTCGAGCCAGGCCGAAAGCCGGCCGCCGGGCTCGGCCGGCCAGACGCGGATGCCACCGTCGGACGCGAGCAGGCCGCTGAAGTACCGGCCGGCGAGCACGAGCTGCAGCTGCGGCGGCGCTGCCGGTGCGCCAGAGCGTCTTCGTCGGGCCGGCTGCGACGCGGTCGGCGTCGCGCAGGAGCACCGTCGAGCCGTGCACGTCCGTCAGCAGGGGGCCGGCAGGCAGATCGAGCCGGCCCGCGCCGTCGACCGCCGGTTCGAGCACGGCGAACGCGTCGGGCTTGTCGGCGCCGTCGAGCAGGGCCAGCCGCCGAACGGAGCGGTTCCAGAAGAGCGTGCTGAGGAGATCGGCGCGCGTCGAGCGCGGCGCGACGAGCAGCGTCACCGGTCCCGCATCCGTCGCGTCGACCCACGACGCGTCGGCGGGGAGGAACGTGGTCCGAAGCGACTCCCTGGAGCCGTCCTGAGCCAGGAACGCGCCGCCGGTGACGGCGAGTACGCCGAGCGCCGTCACGCCGACCGCAACGGGCGTCCGCAGGCTCGGTCGCCAGTGTGCGACGCCGACGACGACCGCCGAGAGCGCGGTGGCCGCGACGGCGAACGCCAGCGACGCCAGCCCGACGTCGCCGAACCGGCGCCCGAGCTCGTCGAGCGCGGAAAGGAGGACCGACTGGCTCGTGCCGCCGCCGGCGGCGTAGCCGGAGAGGGGGAGAGCTGCAGCTGCCGTCGCGGCCACCGCCGCCAGCAGCGCGTGCGCGCGCAGGTGGGGCCAGCCGCGGCTCGCGTAGAGGACGAACGAGACCACGACGAGCGGCAGGACGTACATCGCGTAGCGCTCCTGCACACGTCCCGCGTCGCCGACGACGGCGGCCTGCGCCAGGAGCAGCAGGAGCTCGGCGACGAGGAAGACGCCGAACGCGAGCTCGCCGCGGCTGCGCGGGCGGGCGAGGGCGAGAGCGAGCCCGAGCAGAGCGCCCGGGACGATCACCCAACCGACCGCGTAGCCCAGCACGAACGCAGTCGCGCCGAAGCCTTCGACCGCAGCGAGCGGTGCGACGCGATACGCGGTCACGTCGCCGTAGATGCCGACCGTGCCCGCGAGCGCCGCGCCGAGACCGAGCGCCACGCCGAGCACGATCGCGCCGGCCGCGAGCCGGTGCTCGCGGAGCGTCGCGCGGAGCCGCCGGTCGCGCAGGCCGACGGCGATCACGGCAGCGAGGTAGCAGAGCGGCAGGACCGCGAGCTGCAGCCGCGTCAGCGTCGCGAGCCCGGAGAAGCCGAGCACCGCGAGCTGCAGCCGCAGCGTCGGCCGCTCGACCGCGGCCACGACGACGGCAGCGGTCGCCGAGCGCGAGCGGATACGCGAGCGTCTCCGCCAGCACCGAGGAGGAGTAGAGGAGCTCGGGCAGGAGCACGGCGAGTGCCGCCGCCGTGACCGCGAGCCGGTCGCCGACGCGCAGGCGGCGCGCGAGCAGGAAGACGGGGATGGCGGCGAGCGACATCGCACGGCGTTGACGGTCTGAACCGTGCGATACGCCTGCGCGACGTCGTCCAGGAGCCACGCGGGGCGGTCAGCAGCGGATAGAGAAGGGAGAGAAAGTGCGCGCTCTCCCCGCGGACGAGCGGCGTGCCGCCCTCGGCCAGCGAGCGGCCGAGCTCCGCGTACATGTACTCGTCGGGGAAGTAGCCGGGCGTGGGGCGCTGCCAGGCGAGCAGCGTCTGCACCAGGCTCGAGACGGCGACGATCGCGCGCGACGGCGCGTGCCGGCCGTCACGCGGGGCAGAGCCGCCGAGCGGATGAGCGGCGCGCCGACGTCCACGGGTGCGCCTACTGGGCCTGGACGTCGCAGCCGAGGACCATCAGCGCCTCGACCGCCTCGGTGACGAACTGCGTCGCCTGCGCGGCATTCGCGAAGTTGTACGGGCCGGGGCGGACGGGATCCGCGCCGTTCGTGGCGCCGGCGGGATAGACCTCGGTCTCGACCACGCACGAGTCGCCGTGGTCGATCGCGCGCAGCACCGCGACCGAGCGGCCGTCCTTGCGTGCGTGCCGGACGAAGAGCTCGCGCTCGCCGGCCTTGGCCGCTGCGCTCACGACGAGGCGTTCGCGGCGGCCTGGGCGACCGTCTCGCGATCGACGAAGCCCGCCAGCTCGAGCGCGACCTCGCCGGAGCGCTTGACGACGATCACGCTCGGATCCTGGACGGTGGTCAGCTTGGCGAGCAGCGACGCGGGCGACGCCCTCGTTGAGGACGTTGAGCGCCAGGAAGCCGGCGCCGCCGAGCTTCGCGCCGGCCTCGGCCTCGGCCGCGGCGAGCTCGTCGACGCGCGCGCCGGGGACGACGAGCGAGACGACGACGACCTCGTGCTGCCGGAGCGCCTTGTCGACGACGAGCGGGAAAGCCGGTCGGCGGGACGACGGGGTTGACCGGCGGGCTTCGGCTTCGCGGGCGTCGGTGCGCTCGCGGCGGCCTTGGCGGGCTGCGCCGGGCTCTTCGCCGGCGACGCTGCGGGCGACGTGGCCGGAGTCTTGACCGGGGCCGGGATCGCGATCGGCTCGTCGCTGGGGCCCATCGTCCGCATCGCCAGCATGCCGGCGAGGCCGACGAGGACGATCACGACCGCGAAGATGCGGACGGGCAGGCTGATCTTCTCCATCTCAGTCTCCTTATCGGCAGCGGCGCGTGGCGGTCTGAAGGTCTGCCGGCGAGAAAAGACGGAGGGCGCGGTCTCCCGCGCCCTCCGAGGGTCGTTCAGTCGAGCTCAGCCGTTACGGGCAGGTGCCCTGCGTGACCACACCGTTGACGGTGGGGGCCGCCAGGCCGAGCGCGTAGTAGTACTCGAAGCCGGTGCCGTCGGCGCCGGTCTCGACGCAGTAGGCGCCGACCGCGAGGTTCGTGATGCGGAGGTTCGGCGAGATACCGGCGTCGATGTCGTCCAGCTCGCCGAGCACCATGCCCTGGTAGCCGGTCGTGGCCAGCGTCAGGTCGGCGTCCGACGAGGAGCCGACGTTGTCCGCCGAGTACGTCTCGATCGCCGGGATCGCGGCGCGGAGGTTGGCCTGGTTGGCCGCCCGCGTGGCGCGGTCGCGGAAGCCGAGGTACGACGGCACGGCAATCGCGAGCAGGATGCCGATGATGATGATGACGACCAGGAGCTCGATCAGGGTGAAGCCCTTCTCGCTCTTGGCGTCCAGGCGCTTGCGAAGCGCTGTAAGCATTGGGGTGTCTCCTTCCGAAGGGACGGTCTGTTACTGCGTGGCTGACCGGACATCGGCGGCCGCGGCCCTCCGGTAGACCCCTCGAACGGGTGAACGATCACCCACGGCATCCCCCACGGTGGGTGAGTCAGGTTCCGGCAGGAAGAGAGAGGATCGCGCGCACGCGCGAGGCCGCCGATCCCTCACTCAAGTTACCCCGCGCCCCTGCCGATAGCCCGAACTCGTGACCGGGATCACGCCTTCTGCGCCGCGCTGCGGTTCGATCGATCGACGACCTCCTCGAGGCGATGGTCGCGCGCGGCGCCTCCGACCTCCACCTGTCGGTGGGGACGCCTCCTGCGATCCGCATCCGCGGCGAGCTCGAGCGCCTCGAAGGCGCTCCGGTGCTGACGCCCGGAGGACACGCAGCAGCTGCTCTACCGCGTCCTCTCGACCGAGCAGCAGAAGCAGCTCGAGATCAAGCGGCAGATCGACACCTCGCACGCCGTCCCCGGCCTCGCCCGCTTCCGCGTCAACGTCTACTTCCAGCGCGAGGCGCTCGGCGCGGCGTTCCGCGTCATCCCCGAGGAGCTGAAGACGCTCGAGGAGCTGAACCTGCCGGGCTCGCTCGCCGAGCTGGCGATGCAGCCGCGCGGGCTCGTCCTCGTCACCGGCCCGACCGGCTCGGGTAAGTCGACGACGCTCGCCGCGATGATCGACGAGGTCAACCGCAACCGCACCGACCACATCCTCACGATCGAGGACCCGATCGAGTTCGTGCACCGCCACAAGCGCTGCATCGTCAACCAGCGCGAGATCGGCGTCGACGCGATCAGCTTCGGCGAGGCCCTCCGCGCCGCGCTCCGCCAGGACCCCGACGTGATCCTCGTCGGCGAGATGCGCGACCTCGAGACGATCGGCACCGCGCTGACCGCGGCCGAGACCGGCCACCTCGTCCTCGGGACGCTGCACACGCAGAGCGCCCCCGGCACGGTCGACCGGATCATCGACGTCTTCCCGGCCGAGCAGCAGGAGCAGGTGCGGATCATGCTCGCCGGCTCGCTGCAGGGGATCATCACGCAGGCGCTGATCCCGACCGCCGACCACCAGGGCCGCGTCGCCGCGCTCGAGATCCTGCTGCCCGACGACGCGACCAGGAACCTGATCCGCCAGGGGAAGGTCGAGCAGATCTACTCGATCATGCAGACCTCCACCGGCCGCGGGATGATGACGATGGAGCAGTCGCTCGCGAACCTCGTCCTGCGCCGCGTGATCACGCGCGAGGCCGCGCTCGCGGTGACGAGCCGCGTCGAGCAGCTCGACGGGCTGCTCGAGCGCGCCGGCTTCGAGGACGAGACCGCCGAGGAGGCGCCGCTGCACGCGAACCTGAGGCTCGCCGGAAGCTGACGATGGCCGACGACGAGAAGCCCACCTCGATCTGGAAGAAGGAGATCTCGTTCCGGCGCAAGCCGGACGAGAGCGTCGCCGACGCTCCCGCGGAGTCCGGCGCGAGCTCGATCTGGAAGAAGGAGATCTCGCTCCGCAAGCAGGCCGCGGAGCACGAGCCCGAGCCGGAGCCCGAGGCCGAGTCGTCGCCGCGGCCCCGGCCGCCGACATCGACGTCGACGCCGCGATCGCCGCGCTGGCGCTCCGAGCCGGCTGCCGGCGGAGCCCGCAGCTCCCCCGGCCGAGCCCGTCGCTCCGCCGATCGAGCACGACTGGCTGACGCAGCCGCTCGAGGAGGTCTCCGATCCGCCGGCCGAGCCGTCGTCGCCGGTCGAGCTCGTGCCCGCGCCGTCGAGCCGCCGGTCGCGCCGGATCCCGATCGCCCCGATCCCGTCGCCCGAGCCCGTGCTGGAGCCGCTCCCGGTCCCGGAGCCCGAGCTGGAGCTCGACCTCGATCTGCCGACCGCAGTCCTGCCCGAGCTCCCGGTCGAGCCCGCCTGGCCGGCCGAGCCCGAGCTCGCACCCGAGCTCGAGGCTGCACGCCGCGCCGGTCGCCCAGAGGAGCCGGCGGCGAAGGTGCCGTTCTACAAGAAGGAGCTCTCGTTCAAGCGCGCGCCGCAAGGCCGAGAAGCCGGCGAAGGAGCCGAAGCAGCCGAAGCAGCCGAAGGCCGAGCGCCCGAAGAAGGAGAAGCAGGAGAAGCCGGCGGGCGGCAGGGTGCCGTTCTACAAGCGCGACCTCTCGTTCAAGCGCGGCCCGAAGGAATGGGACGCCGGCGAGGGGCTCGTCGACGAGCCGGCGCCGAAGCCGAAGCGGCGCCGCCCGTCGCTGCAGCTGCCGACGCTGCCGTCCCTCTCGCGCGGTGGCGGCGGTGGCAAGCAGCTCGTCGGCCTCAAGATCGGCGGCTCCCAGATCGCCGCCGCGCGCGTCCGCAACGGCGAGTCGCCCGAGCTCATGCAGGCCGCGCGGGTCGGGCTCGACCACGGCATCGTCGTCAACGGCGAGCTGCGCGACCCCGAGGCGCTCGCGCTCGCCCTCAAGGCCTTCTTCGCCGAGCACAAGCTGCCGAAGCGCGGCGTCCGGCTCGGGATCGCGAACAACCGGATCGGCGTCCGCACCTTCGAGGTGACCGGCATCGACGACCCGAAGCAGCTCGCGAACGCGATCCGCTTCCGCGCCCAGGAGGTGCTGCCGATCCCGCTCGAGGAGGCGGTGCTCGACTACCAGGTGCTCGTCCGAGGGCGTGACCGAGGACGGCAAGCCGCTCCGGCGCGTGCTCCTCGTCGTCGCCTACCGCGAGCTCGTCGACCGCTACGTCTTCGCCTGCCGCAAGGCCGGCCTGCAGATCGTCGGGATCGACCTCGAGGCGTTCGCGCTGCTGCGCGCGGTCGCGGCGCCCCATGCCGCGGGCGCGACCTCCGAGCGCGGCGCCCTCGTCGCCGTCTCGGTCGGCCACGACCGCTCCACCTTCGCCGTCTCCGACGGCCGCGTCTGCGAGTTCACCCGCGTGCTCGAGTGGGGCGGCTGGGCGCTCAACGTCGCCATCGCCCGCGCGCTCGACATGTCCCCGAGCGAGGTCGAGTCGGTCAAGCGGGCGCTCTCGTTCGCAGGCGCCGAGGAGGTGCCGGAGGGCTTCACCGAGGATCAGCTCGCGACCGCGCGCGAGGCCGCTCGGCGGCAGCTGCAGACGTTCGCGCGGGAGCTCGTCTCCTCGCTCCAGTTCTACCAGAACCAGCCCGGATCCCTGGGCATCGGCGAGATCGCCCTCACGGGCGGCACCGCGCACCTGCCCGGCCTCGGCGCCGAGCTCGAGCGGCTGATCGGCGTGCCCGTCCGGGTGATCGATCCCGCTCGGCCGCGTCAAGGTCTCGAAGAAGGTGCGCGAGCGCGAGCAGGTCGGCTCGCTCGCCGTCGCGATCGGGCTCGGGATCGAGGACTAGGGCATGCGCGCGGTCAACCTTCTCCCCCGCGACGAGGCGAAGCGCAGCTTCGAGGCCAAGCGCGGCGTCGTCTTCGGCGGCGTCGCCGGCACGGCGCTCGCGACCGTCGTGCTCGGATCGATGATGATGAGCGCCGGCGGCTCGGTCGAACGCGAAGCAGGACGAGCTCGACGCGCTCCGCGCCCAGATCGCGGCCATCCCGGCCGCCCCCGTCGTCGACACCTCCACGCGAGGACGCGCTGGCCGCCGAGAAGGGCGCCCGCGTCGGCGCGCTCTCGGCCGCGCTCTCCGGCCGGCTCGCCTGGGACCGCGTGCTGCGCCAGGTCTCGCTCGTGCTCCCGGAGGACGTCTGGCTGACCAACCTCTCGGCCGTCGCCCCCGATGCGACGCAGGCGGCGCGCCGGCGGCTCGGGCTTCACGCTCACCGGCGCCACCTACTCGCAGAACGGCGTCGCCCGCTTCCTCTCCCGGCTCGCGGTCATCCCCGACCTCGCGAACGTGCGCCTGCAGTCGAGCCAGAGCCAGTTGCTGAACGAGCGAGAGCTCGTCCAGTTCACGATCCTCGCCGACGTCCGCGCACCCGGTGCCGCCGCCGCAGCGACCGTCCCGACCGCCGCCACGGTGCCGCCCTCGTGAAGCGCAAGCTGAACACCCGCACGCTCGGCGTCATCGTCGGCGTGGTCATCCTCGTCTACGCCGCCGCCGGCTACTTCATGGTCGTCAGCCCGAAGAAGAGCGAGGCCGTGCGGCTCGACGAGGAGATCGTGTCGACGCAGGCCGACCTGACGCGCAGCGCTCGCCGCGACCGCGGCGCAGGACGACACGCAGCCGATCGCCGTCGCCGACATCTTCCGGCTCTCGATGGCGATGCCGAGCACGCCCGACATGCCCGGGATCCTGCTCGAGCTGCAGCGGATCGCGGACGAGACGGGCATCCGCTTCAAGTCGATCACGCCCCAGTCCGCGCTCCCGGTCGCGGCCTATCAGGTCGTCCCGATCGACGTCGCCTTCGACGGCTCCTTCTACGCGCTCTCCGACTTCCTCTTCCGCCTGCGCACGCTCGTGACGGTGCGCCGCGGCGAGCTGCACGCCGGCGGGCGGCTGTTCTCGGTCGCGAGCGTCGACTTCTCCGAGTCCGACCGCGGTTTTCCGATGCTGTCGGCGACGCTGAAGCTGAACGCGTACGTGTACGGGCTCAACACGGCGCCGAGTGCGGTTCCGCCTCCTGCGGAGACGCCGCCGGCGACGACGACGGAGGGCGCGGAGGTTCCGCCGCCCGCAGGCAGCGAGGCAACCGGATCGGAGGCGACGGGCTAGATGGCTGCGAAGAGGGTCGATCCGCTGAAGGCCAAGGAGGCGAAGCAGAAGAAGATCGCCATCGGCGGCGCAGTCCTGCTCCTGGCGCTGCTCGGGTTCCAGGGCCCGAAGACGCTGAAGATGCTCCAGGGGCCGCAGCCCGTCGACGTCGCCGACGTCGACCGCGCCCGCGACCACGACGCCCGGCGCGACCACGCCGGCCACCGGCGGCACCGCCGCGGGCGAGGTTCCGGCCGCGCCCGCGCCGGAGCTCTCCGCCGTCGCCGACTCCGATCTCTCGCCCGAGGCCGAGCAGGGCCAGCTGGCGACGTTCGAGCGCTTCGCGAGCAAGGATCCCTTCGCCCAGCAGGCCGAGCCCGTCGCGGCCGCGCCGCCGCGAGTCTCGGATCCGAAGGACGGCACCGAGACGACGCCCGCGGACACGACCAACGACGGCACGCAGAACGCCGGCTCGGCCGATGCCGGCGCCGGCGAAGAAGCACGGACGGCGGCTTCACGACCGGAGGCTCGACGCCCGAGGCGCGCCGAGATCGCGGCAGCGACCTCGATCTCCGTCAACGGCGTCGCCGAGGACGTCGCAGTCGAAGGCTCCTTCCCGAAGGACGAGCCGACGTTCGTGCTCGTCAAGATCGCGAAGAACGGCAAGTCGGTGGAGATCGGGATCGCAGGCGGCGAGTACGCGAGCGGCGGCGAGACGATCACGCTCGCCCTCGGCAAGAAGCTGACGCTCCAGAACACCGCCGACGGCAGCCGCTACGAGCTCGAGCTGCTGACGATCCAGGGCGAGCCGGTCCCGAAGCAGAAGCAGTAGGGCTGCTGCGGGGGCGTTACGCTCTCCGCGTGGCTCCGGAGGCGCAGCTCGAGCAGACCGCGGAGGGTCTCGTCGCGAAGACGGACGGCTGGTACGTCCTGAACGCCCGTGACGCGCGTTGGTACCACGTCGAGGGGCGCTCGGCGTTCTGCGACTTCGAAGGCGACATCGACTTCGAGCAGCTCGGGATCAACATCAGCGTGCTCGGCCCGGGCCAGCCGATGGCGATGTACCACTGGGAGGCCGACCAGGAGGACTTTCCTCGTCGTCGCCGGCGAGGCGGTGCTGATCGTCGAGGGCGAGGAGCGGCCGTTGCGGCAGTGGGACTTCGTGCACTGCCCGCCGAACGCGAAGCACACGATCGTCGGCGCGGGCAGCGGGCCGTGCGTCGTCGTCGCCGTCGGCGCGCGCGACCGCTCCGTCGACAGCCCCGACTGGGGCGGCTACACGGTCGACGAGACGGCGGGCCGGTACGGCGCCTCCGTCAGCGAGGAGACGACCGAGGCCACCGAGGCGTACGCGCATCTGACGCGGCGGCAGCCTGCGCGCTACCGCGACGACTGGCTCGGCTAGATCCGCTTCCAGAACACGGTCGTCGCGCATGGCCGCCCGTCCGGGTAGAGGGCGTAGCCCGGGATGACGCCGACCCTCGTCCAGCCGAGCCGCTCGTAGAGGCGCTCGGCGGCGTCGCCGGTGACGGTGTCCAGCACGAGCAGTGTCTTGCCCTCGGCGCGCGCCTCCGCCTCGGCGGCGTCCATCAGCCGCGCTGCGATCCCCCGCTTGCGGGCGGCACGGTGGACGAGCAGCTTCGCGATCTCGCCCCGATGGGGTTGGTTCGGCGGCAGCGCCAGGATCACCTGCACGGTGCCGACGAGCCGGCCGCCGTCGTACGCGGCGAGCAGCAGCCGGCGCCCGCTGCTCGACCTCGTCGACGAAGCCGCCGAAGGCGTCGCGCGCGTCCGCCTGCGGGAACGGCGCCATGTAGCTGACGGAGGCGCCACCGTCGACGCAGTCGAAGAGCACGGCGGCGAGCGCGTCCAGCTCCGTGCGCGCCTGCGCCGCGTCGAGTCGGCGGATCTCGATCGGCTCGGCCGCGTGCATCGCGGCCAAGTATCGCTCGGCGTCTAGACGCCGCTGGACTGGTCGAACGAGGACGACACGCGTGCGAGCACACGCAGGTCGGAGGTCCGGCGGACGACGATCGTGACGAGCTTGACCGTTCGTCCCGTCGGCGGCGTCTGCGAGACGACGTACGTGTCGACGCGATAGGAGCGCTGGTCGGGCCCGGTCACCGTCTGGCGCGGGTTGCACTGGGGCGTCATCGTCCCGCACGTCTTCTGCTGCTGCGTCTGCTGGTTCGCGCCGCCGCACGAGCCGGCGGGATCGACCTTGTTCGCGGCGTCGCATTGATAGTTCGTGTCCCCGTTCGCCGTGCCGACCGCGGTCGTGTCGAGCGCGATCTCGGTGTACTTCAGCGCCCGGTACAGCTCCATCTGCTTGTCGCCGAGCACGGACGCCGTCGAGACCTCGCCGGCGCTCCTGAGCGCGATCGCGCCGGAGTTGAAGGCAGCCACGATCGCGAGGATGCCGATGTTCAGCATCATCATCGAGACCAGGAGCTCGATCAGGCCGAAGCCCTCCTCGGACCGCAGTTTCTCCACTCCCGGTTCATCGGCAAGTCGGCCCTGAACCTCAAGCGGGCGCATCCCTCTGCCGATACGACCTGAGGTATGGCGGCCTACGCGTACAACGCGATCAACTCGCTCGGCGTCGAGTCCCTCGGCGAGGTCCACGCGCCCGACCCGTCGTCGGCGCGCGAGCAGCTGCGCGTCCGCGGCCTGCTGGCGACGGAGCTCCGCGAGCTGCCGTCGGCCGGCGAGGAGTCGGCGCGGACCGCGTTCAAGAAGATCAAGCCGAAGTCGCTGCAGATCTTCTCGCGCCAGTTCGCGACGATGATCGAGGCGGGCCTGAACGTCGTCAGCGCGCTCGTGATCCTCGAGCACCAGACCGACGACAAGTACCTCGGCGCCGTCATCCGCGAGCTCCGCGCCGACGTCGAGGGCGGCATGCTGCTCTCGCAGGCGATGGCCCGCCACCCGAAGGTCTTCAACCGCCTGTACGTCTCGATGGTCGAGGCGGGAGAGGCGGCCGGCATCCTCGACACGGTCCTCGACCGCGTCGCGTACCAGATCGAGAAGGAGACGAAGATCAAGCGCCGCGTCAAGGGCGCGATGATCTACCCGACGATGGTGCTGATCTTCGCCACCCTCGTCCTCGTCGGGATGCTGCTCTTCCTCGTCCCGGTCTTCGTCAACATCTTCGCCCAGCTCGGCGGCGACCTGCCGACGCTGACCAAGGCCGTCCTCGCCTGCTCGAACTTCATCAAGGCGACCTGGTTCGTCCTCTTCCCGGGCGCGATCGCGAGCGTCTTCGGCGTCAAGCGGTTCCTGAAGACCGAGATGGGCCGCCGCCGCTGGGACCGGATGAAGCTGCGCCTGCCGATGAAGATCGGCGACGTCGTCCGCAAGGTGACGATGGCGCGCTTCTCGCGCACGCTCTCGACGCTCGTCGCCGCCGGCGTCGACATCATCAAGGCGCTCGAGATCACCGGCCAGACCGCCGGCAACTGGGTCGTCGAGGATGCGCTCGCCGGCGTCCGGCAGAAGGTGGGCGAGGGCGTACCGATCGCGCAGCCGCTGATCGAGAACCCCGTCTTCCCGGCGATGGTCAGCCAGATGGTGAAGATCGGCGAGGAGACGGGAGAGCTCGAGAAGATGCTCGGGAAGATCGCCGACTTCTACGAGGACGAGGTCGACGCCTCGATCCAGTCGCTGACCTCGATCGTCGAGCCGATCATGATGCTCGGCGTCGGGATCATGGTCGGCGTCGTGATCATCAGCATGTACCTGCCGATGTTCAAGCTGCTGACGCTGATCAAGTAGCGGCGGTCGGGCTGCTCCGGTACCGCAGGTAGACGACGCCGCTCGCGAACGATCGCTCGTCCTCGTGCTCGAGCCCGAGGCGGACGCCGTCGGGAAGGGCGTGCTTGCCCCCTCCGACCAGCACGGGGAAGAGGAACAGGTGCAGCTCGTCGACGAGGCCGGCCTCGAAGGCCGTGGCGGCGAGAGCCGCCCCGCCGACGGCGAGATCTCCGCCAGCTGCTTGCTTCAGCTCCCTGACGGCCGCGGGATCGAACCGGCGCTCGATCCGCGTCCTCGCAGTCGAGACGGACTCGAGCCCCGTCGAGTAGACGACCTTGTGCGCAGCCCGCCAGACCTCGCCGAACTCGCGCAGCACGGGCTCGTCCCCGGCCGCGCCCAGCGTCTCCCACGCCGCCATCGTCTCGTACATCCGGCGGCCGTAGAGATACGTCGCGATCGGCCGCTGGAGCTCGTTGACGAAGGCGTGCACCTCCTCGTCCGGCCGGGCCCAGTCGAACCTGCCGTGCTCGTCCTCCATGTAGCCGTCGAGCGACGCGAGCATCAAGTAGATCAGCTTCGCCATCTCGGGATCCATCGTGTCAGCGCCGCTCGACGATCTGCTATAGTGAACTGAATGGTTCACTATCCGACCAGCGTCGACCGCGCATTCGCAGCCCTCGCCGACCCGACCCGCCGTGCCGTGCTCGAGCGGCTCGGCGCCGGCAGCGCCACGATCAGCGAGCTCGCCGACCCCTTCGCCATGTCGCTGACCGGGATGAGGAAGCACATCCGGCTGCTCGAAGAGGCGCAGCTCGTCACGACCGAGAAGATCGGCCGCGTCCGCAAGTGCATGCTCGTGCCGTATGCCTTCGAGGGCATCAGCACGTGGCTACAGCGGCTCGACCGCTTCGCGCAGGTCGTCGAACGCACGAAAGGAGCACGATGAGCCCGAGCAAGACGAAGGAAGGATTCTCCGCCGAGGAAAAGGCGGCGATGCGAGCGCGTGCGAAGGAGCTGAAGGCGGCCGCGGACGGGGAGAGCGCAGTGCAGGAGGCGCTTGCCTCCATGACGCCTGCCGATCGAGCCCTCGGCACGCGGATCCACGCGATCGTCGGAAAGGCCGCCCCGGAGCTCACGCCGAAAACGTGGTACGGGATGCCCGCGTATGCCAACAGGGAAGGCAAGGTCGTCTGCTTCTTCCGGGACGCGGCGAAGTTCAAGGAGCGGTACGCGATGTTCGGCTTCAACGACAGCGCGAAGCTCGACGAGGGCTCTCTGTGGCCCGTCGCGTTCGCCCTCACGAAGCTGACCAAAGCCGACGAGGCCAAGCTCGCGAAGCTCGTGAAACGGGCGGTGAGCTGAGTGGGCGAGACCACCGTCACGACCCCGAGCGAGCTCGAGATCCGCGTCGAGCGAGTCTTCGACGCACCGCGCGCGCACGTCTTCTCCGTCTGGACCGATCCGGCGCTGATCCCGGAGTGGTGGGGCGACGGCACCGTCGTCGAGGCGATGGACGTCCGTCCCGGCGGCACCTACCGGTTCCGCACCGCCTATGGAGTCGTCGAGGGTGAGTTCCGCGAGGTCGAGCCGCCCGAGCGCCTCGTGCAGACGTTCCAGAACCACCTGCAGACGCTCGAGTTCGAGGATCTCGGTTCGCAGACGAAGCTGACGCAGACGATGCGCTTCGAGACGACCGAGCTGCGGGACACGACGATGCAGTACGGCGTCGAGCAGGGCGCGAAGTCGGGCTTCGCCCGCATCGACGCGGTGCTGGCGAGGATCGCAGCCTGACGGGGGAGACGCGGCACTCCGCGCGCCGAT
This sequence comes from uncultured Gaiellaceae bacterium, assembly GCA_963827015.1. Lineage (GTDB taxonomy): Bacteria > Actinomycetota > Thermoleophilia > Gaiellales > Gaiellaceae > Gaiellasilicea. Next base: position 274,585 of record CAWGZI010000006.1, read on the forward strand.
GACGGGCTTCGTAATCGCAGTCGACGATCCGCGCCGCGAGGACGTCCGGCGGCTGCTCGAGCACCACCTGACGTTCGCGACCGGCGTGATGCCGTCGCTCGACGACGTGCACGCGCTCGCGCCCGACGATCTGCTCGAACCGAACATGACCCTCTTCAGCCTGCGGGTCGACCGCGGGCTGCTCGGGATCGGCGCGATCAAGCAGCTCGACCCGGAGCACGCGGAGCTGAAGTCGATGCACACGGTGCTCGCCGCGAGGCGGCGCGGGGTCGGACGAGCCATCCTCGACCATCTCCTCGCGGTCGCCGCCGCGCGCGGCGTCCGGCGCGTCAGCCTCGAGACCGGCGCCGGCGAGGAGTTCGCGGCGGCGCGGGCGATGTACGCCGCGGCGGGATTCGAGCCGTGCGGCCCCTTCGGCGACTACGAGTCGACGCCGAACAACGCCTTCATGACGCTCGTGCTCGAACCGTGACGCCGAGCGATCCGCACGAGCTCGAGCGGTTCGTGCTCGCCCAGGATGCTGGCGGACACGTACGCGTCGGCCCTCGCCGAGCTGCGGGCGGGCCGCAAGGCCGGCCACTGGATGTGGTTCGTCTTCCCGCAGATCGCCGGGCTCGGGATCAGCTCGATCTCACAGCGGTACGCGATCTCGTCGCTGGAGGAGGCACGTCGGTACCGCGCGCACCCGATCCTCGGGCAAAGGCTCGAGGAGTGCGCCCGCGCGCTGCTCGAGCTGGACGGGCCGAGCGCGCGCGAGCTCCTCGGCTCCGTCGATGCGATGAAGCTCCGGTCGTCGATGACGCTCTTCGCGCGCGCGGCTCCCGAGAGCGGGCTCTTCCAGGAGGTGCTCGAGCGGTATTACGGTGGGGTGGCCGACGAGGCGACCGAGCAGCTGCTGGGGAACCAATCCGTCGACGGCGACGTGGCGTAGCTCGGAGAAACGAGGGGAGGTCGGGTCATGACTGAGTTGCAGCGGTATCTCGCCGAGGAGGTCGCCGAGGACCATGCCGACGGGCTCGTCTCTCGCCGCGAGGCGCTCCGGCGGTTGGGGCTGCTCGGGTTGGGGGCGCGACGGCGGCGTCGATGCTCGCGGCGTTCCTCGCGGACGAGGCCAGGGCGAGGATGCGTGCCGTACCGAGGCGCGGAGCCGTGCGGGTCCGAGAGCGGCGGACGTCGAGATCGCCGCGCGGCCGACGCGCGAGATCGTCTTTCGTGGCCCCGGCGGCCGGAAGCTCATGGGCGCGTGGGCAGCGGCGACTCGGCCTCGTGGCGGCGTGCTCGTGATCCACGAGAACCGAGGGCTCACCGACTCGATCCGCTCTGTGGCGGGCCGCCTGGCGGCGAGCGGCTACTCCTCGTTGGCGATCGACCTGCTGTCGGAGGAGGGCGGGACGGGATCGTTCGTGGACGAGTTCGAGGCGATGGCAGCGCTCGGAGCGGCTCCTCCCTCGCGGTTCGTGGCAGACATGAAGGCGGGGGTGACGGAGCTCCGCCGGCGGCTCCCGGGAAGAAGGTCGCGGCGACCGGGTTTTGCTTCGGTGGCGGAATGGTGTGGCTGCTGCTCGCCTCGAAGGAGCCTCGCCTGGCGGCTGCCGTTCCCTTCTACGGCCCCTTCCCCGAGGGCGGGAACCTCGCGGGCGCCAAGGCTGCGGTGCTCGGGATCTACGCCGAGCTCGACTCGAGGGTCAACGCCAGCCGGGCGGCGGCGCGGCGGCGCTCCGCCGGGCCGGGCTCCGGCACCAGATCGTCACCTTCCCGGGAGTCGACCACGCGTTCTTCAACCCGACCGGCGCACGACACGATCCGGCCGCGGCCGCGGCCGCGTACCGCCGGATGGTGAACTGGTTCGGCACGCACGTTGCCAGCGCGTAGAGGTGTTGCCGGGCTCGCGACCTGGGCCGCTCCGGGGAGGTCTGGGGGCGGAGCCGGGCGTCGACGAGCTCGTCCTCGTCCGGACGCGCTAGCCCGCAGGAGTACGGTTTACCCCCTTCCCCTCGTACAGCGTACGAGTACGTTCTCGTACACCGTACGAACCCTCTCGGAAGGAGACGTGCCATGAGCCCCTCACCCGTTTCGTCCTCCACCACAAGCGGCTCGTCGTCGGCTTCTGGCTCGTGGTCACGGTCGCCGCCTTCGCGGCCATCGGGCCGGCCGGCAACGCGCTCTCGCAGCAGTTCAGCATGCCCGGCCGCGAGGGCTTCGAGACGAACCAGGAGCTCGCCGAGATCTACGGCAACGGCGGCGACATCGCGCCGCTCGTCCCCGTCGTGACGCTCCCGCAGGGCACGACGGTCGACTCGCCCGGCGTCGCCGGCGAACTCGACGCGGCGCTCGCGAAGGTCGAGGCGGCGCTGCCGGACGCGCGGATCGCCTCGTACGCCTCGACCGGCGACCGCGCGTTCGTCTCCGACGACGGCCGCACGACCTTCGCGCTCGTCTACATCCCGGCCAAGGGCGGCGTCGACCCCGGCCAGGCCGAGGCGCGGCGGCGCAGGCCGCGCTCGCGGGCGTCACCGTCGGCGGCGCCGCCGTCGAGGTGACGGGGCTCGACGCGCTGCGCGCCTCCGCCGGCGAGAACGAGGGCGACGGCACCGGCGTGCTGGTCGGGACCCTGCTGGCGGCGCTCGGCGCGCTGCTCGTCCTCGTCTTCGTCTTCCGCTCGTTCATGGCGCTCGTGCCGCTGCTGATGGCGCTCGTCGCGATCCCGACGACCTTCCTGCTGATCTGGCCGCTCGCCAGCCGTCACCGACGTCTCGGTGATCGTCCAGTTCCTCGTCGCGCTGATCGGGCTCGGGATCGCGATCGACTACGCGCTGCTCGTCGTCGTCCGCTGGCGCGAGGAGCGCCAGCAGCCGAACGTGACGAACGAGACGGCGGTGCGCAACGCGATGCAGCACGCCGGCTCCGCCGTCGTCTTCAGCGGCACGACCGTCGCGATCTCGCTGCTCGCGCTCGTCGTCCTGCCGGTGCCGTTCCTGCGCAGCATCGGCATCGCCGGCCTGCTGATCGCGCTCGTCAGCGTCGCCGTCGCGATCACGCTGCTGCCGGTCGTCCTGGCGACGGTCGGCCCGAGGCTCGACTGGCCGCGCAACCGCCGCGAGGCCCGCGCCAGCCGCGGCTGGTCGGCCTGGGCGCGCCTCGTCGTCCGCCACCGCTGGGCCGCCGCCGTCGACGTCGACCGCCGTGCTGGCCGCGCTCGTCGTCGCCGCCTCGTCGATCCAGCTCGGCAACCCGCGCGCCGACTCGCTCGCCAAGGGCGGGCCCGCCCGCGCCGGCCTCGAGCAGCTGGAGGACTCCGGCATCGGCACCGGCCCGCTGTCGCCGTTCGACGCGCTCGTCCGCTCGGGCGACGCCGGCGCCGTCGCGACGGCGCTCGCCGGAGGTCGACGGCGTCCGCAGCGCGGCCGCGCCCGCCGACTGGCGCCGCGACGGGACGGCGCTCGTCACCGTCATCCCGACCGCGGACGGCAACTCCGCCGCCGGCCGCGCGACGCTCGACCGCATCCGCGCCACGCGCGCTGCCCGGCGACGTGACGGTCGGCGGCGAGGCGGCGCAGAGCGCCGACTTCCTCGACGCCGTCTACGGCAACTTCCCGCTGATGATCGCGCTGATCTCGCGTGCTGACGTTCGTCCTGCTGGCGCGCGCCTTCCGCTCGCTGGTCCTGCCGCTGAAGGCCGTCCTGCTGAACCTGCTCTCCGTCGCCGCCGCCTGGGGCCTGATCGTGCTCGTCTTCCAGCACGGCTTCGGCTCGGAGGCGATCTGGGGCATCGAGGCGACGCAGGCGATCAACGTCGAGATGCCGATCGTCGATCTTCGCCTTCCTGTTCGGCATCTCGATGGACTACCAGGTGTTCATCATCAGCCGCATGCGGGAGGCCTACGACCGCACCGGCTCGACCGAGACCGCCGTCGTCGAGGGCATCGGCCGCACCGGCCGGCTCGTGACGAGCGCCGCGCTGATCCTCGGCCTCGCGTTCGTCGCCTTCAGCGCCAGCCCGGGCACCGAGGCGAAGATCTTCGCCACCGCGCTCGGCGGCGGGATCCTGATCGACGCGACGATCATCCGCGGCGTCCTCGCGCCGGCCGCCGTCGCGCTCCTCGGCCGCTGGAACTGGTGGCTCCCGGTCTGGGCGGCGCGCCTGCTGCGCGTCGAGCCGTCGCCCGTCACGCGGGACGCGCTTCCCGAGCCGGCGCCGGCGACGACGTAGGTGCGTGGGTGAAGCGGGCGGCGCCACCGGGCGCCGCCCGCTTCCGCGTCCTAGAGTGATTGGACCGGTAGGTTCCGGAGGATGGAGCTCGAGCGCCCCACGATCGAGAAGCCCGACGGAGACATCCCGTTCGAGCTCGGGGTCGAGGACCTCACGGTCGGCGAAGGCGACGAGGCGACCGCGGGGAAGAAGGTGGCGGTCCACTACGTCGGTGTCGCGTTCAGGTCGGGCGAGGAGTTCGACGCCTCGTGGAACCGCGGGCAGCCGTTCGAGTTCAAGCTCGGCAAGGGGCAGGTGATTCCCGGTTGGGACGCGGGCGTGCAGGGGATGCGGGTCGGCGGACGCCGCAAGCTGACGATCCCGTCGGCGATGGCCTATGGAGCCCGCGGGGCCGGCGGCGTGATCGCGCCGCACGAGCCGCTCGTCTTCGTCGTCGACCTGCTCGCGGTCGAGTAACTACGGGACCGCGGCCGTCGCGGACGGCTCCGTCGGCTCGTCGAGGTGGACCGCGCGGTCGGCGGCCGCACCCTCGCGCCGGCTGCGGAAGAGGAAGGGCACGGCGAGCAGCTGGAAGAGCGCGCCGAACGGCCAACGAGGTGCCGTAGCTCGTAGACGTCGGCCGTCTTGCCGAGCACCGGCTGGATCACGACGCCGCCGCTCGAGCCCATCAGCGAGTCGAACGACAGCACCGTCGCCCGCTGCTGCGAGGGGATCATGTCGTTCAGGTACGCCTGCCGGATCGGCATGTTCGCCGCGAAGACGAGGCCCCAGACGACGAGCAGCGCGAGCGCGACCCAGAAGGAGTCGACGAGCGCGAGCAGGCCGAGCATGGCGGCGCTCGTCGACGCGCGCCGAGGATCAGCGACGGTCGTCCGCTTCTCGAACAGCGCGCGGATCTTCGGAGCGGCGTAGCCGCCGAGGATCTGCGAGCCGGCGACGATCGCCGCCGCGAGCCCGGCGACCGAGTAGGCGTTCGGGTCGCCGTAGAGCTCGAGCAGGTAGGGCTGCAGCGCGTAGAAGGTGTAGATGCCGACGCCGGCGGTGAACGGCGCCGCCAGCATCATCCAGCGCACCGGCGGGTTCTTCAGCCCGTACTCGAGCGAGGCGTCGAAGACGGCCTGCGTCGCCTGCAGCGGGTTCTCCGACGGCGCCGGCGTGAAGCCGAGGTCGTGCATCAGCCGCCACGCGACCACGAACATGACCAGCAGGACGCCGACGCGGAGCAGGAAGGGCACGCCGAGCGAGGTCGCCTGCGCGATCACGCCGCCGGCGACCGAGCCGCCGAGCATCGCGATCCCGCCGACCATCTGGCCGCGTCCGAGCACGGCCTCGAGGCCGCCGTCGTAGCCGGCGTGGTGGAGCGCGTCGACGAGCCATGCCTCGACCGCGCCGGAGAAGAAGGTGAAGCCGAGGCCGAGCAGCATCGAGACGACCGCCCACTGCCAGAACGGCGCGTCCATCACCCAGAGCAGGTAGTAGAGAACGTCGAGGCCGCGAGCGTGAGCGTCCCGAGCAGGTACGACGCGCGGCGACCCCAGGTGTCGGCGACGACGCCGGTCGGGATCTCGAAGAGCATCATGCCCGCCGGTGAAGAACGCGTTCGCCGCGAACGCCTCCAGGTTCGACAGCCCGGCGTCGAGCAGGAAGAGGGTGTTGATGCCCCAGATGAACGACGCCGCCAGCGTGTTGCCGAGCAGCAGCGTCAGATACGTGCGCTGGATCCGGCGGGCGAGATCGTTCATGGGACGTTGTAACGCTCCGCCGCCGCGATTCCTGCCCACTAGGACGACAGCGCGGAGCGCTCGGCTCGGTGAGCGGCCGTGCGGCGCCGCCTTTGCCGTCGATGACGACGACGACGAGCTCGAGCTCCGTCGCGACTCGTCCGTCCGGCGCGCTCAGCGTCACGCTGGCGTGACGCTCGTCGTGCCGAGCTTGACGAGCTCCGCCGAGCCGACGGCGACGCGGTCGTCGAGCCGCAGCTCGCCGCGGTAGTCGATCGTCGTCCGGCGGGCGACGTAGTCCCAGATCGTGCCCGGGCCGGCGGCCGAGCTTCGCCTGGAACCAGTCGTCGAGCACCTCCTCGGCGAACGTGAGGTAGACGGCCTGGTTGACGTGGCCGTAGGGATCGAGGTCGCGCCAGCGGATCTCGATCTGCTTTTCGTGTCGCACGCGTACGCCATCCGAAAATATGAGTTTGAACGAATAGAAACGAGCGATCCGGGTAGCGCAGACGGGCCCCTGCGGCGTACATCCGAACAAGGAGTCTGCACATGCAGCGTCTCATCGTCGTCCTGAGCGTGCTCGTCCTCGCGCTGATACCGGCTGCGACGGCCGGCAGCGCCGGGCAGCTCGGGACAATCGTCGTGCTGAAGGACGGCACGAACCCGGCCGCCGTCGCGGCCGACCATGCGGCGCGCTACGGCGTCGACGTCGGCTTCGTCTACCGGCACGCCCTCAAGGGCTACTCGGCCGTCGTCCCGGCAGACGCGCTCGACGCGCTCCGCGCCGACGCCCGCGTCGCCTACGTCGAGCGCGACTCGACCGTCCATGCGATCACGACCCAGACCGGCGCCACCTGGGGGATCGACCGGATCGACCAGCGTGCGCTGCCGCTCTCCGGCACCTACACCTACACGGCGACCGGCGCGGGCGTCGACCGCGTACGTGATCGACACCGGCATCCGCAAGACGCACACCGAGTTCGGCGGCCGCGCCGTGCACGGCGCCGACACGACGACGCCCGATCGGCGTCACGTCGGACGACTGCCACGGCCACGGCACGCACGTCGCCGGCACGATCGGCGGTGCGACCTACGGCGTCGCCAAGGCGTGCGCCTCGTCGCCGTGCGCGTGCTCACGTGCGCCGGCACCGGGCTCAACTCCGGCGTCATCGCCGGCGTCGACTGGGTCACCGGCAACCACCCGCCGGCGCCCGGCCGTGGCGAACATGAGCCTCGGCGGCGGCAAGTCCGGGCGCTCGAGCAGGCGGTCGCGCGCGTCGATCGCCGACGGCGTCACCTACGCGGTCGCCGCCGGCAACGAGACCGAGGACGCCTGCACGGGCTCGCCGTCCGGCCTGCCGGCCGCGATCACGGTCGGCTCGACGACGAACACGGACGCGCGCTCGAGCTTCAGCGACTTCGGGCCCTGCGTCGACTTCTTCGCGCCCGGCTCGAACATCACCTCGGCGTCGTACCTCACCGACACCGGCACGGCGACGATGAGCGGCACCTCGATGGCGAGCCCGCACGTCGCCGGCGCCGCCGCGCTCTACCTCCAGGGCGCGCCGGGCTCGACGCCGCAGCAGGTCCGCGACGGGCTCTTCGCGCTGACGACGAAGAACATCGTCACCGACGCCCGCAGCGCGAACGCGCACCTGCTCTTCTCGAACCTGTGACCGATCGACCTCGGGAGCCGGCCCTCCGGTCGGCTCCCGAGCGTACGAGATTCAGGTCGGGGCGGCCGGATTCGAACCGGCGGCCTCTCGCTCCCAAAGCGAGCGCGCTACCAGGCTGCGCCACGCCCCGCTGCCTACCGGGGATCGTACTCGCGAACGTCGGGCTAGCTCGAGCGGCGGTCGCGGCCGGAGCGGCGGTCGGCGCCGTCGCGGCGCTCGTCGGCCGCCGAGCGGGGCTCGGCCGAGGCTCGGAGCGGCGGTCCTCGCCGGCGCGGCGGTCGCTGCCGGTGCGGCGGTCCTGATCCGGACTCGAGCCCGGCTCTGAGCCGGTGCCGAACAGCGATCCGAGCCACTTGCGGAGCGCGTTCATGCCGCTGACGTTCGCGGTCAGGTGTCTGCGTCCTGCTCGGCGAGGAAACGCGCGAAGAAGAGGGCGAAGACCGCGAAGAAGACGACGGCCTCCGCCGCGGCCATCGAGACGCCCGCGATCTGCTGGTCGAGGATCGGCGACAGCCCCCAGAGCCGCGGCGCCTGCTCGTAGAAGTCGTAGATCGGCTCGGGCACGAGCGCCATCATCAGCCCGATCGGGCTGGCGAGCAGGAACGCGGCGAACACGTACGCGGCCTTGGCGCCGGCCCTCAGCGAGCCGTGGACGATCGGCCACCAGAGGAGCACGCCGGTTACGAAGTAGAGGGCGTGCTCGAGATGGAGCAGCGTGTGCTGGTGCCGCAGCGCGGCGTCGTAGACCCACGGCAGATGCCAGACGCCGTAGTTCACGACCCAGAGCGCGAGCGCGGGCAGCGGCGGCACCCGCGGCAGCGTCGCGGCGAGCGACGGCGGGATCGCGAGCACGAAGAGGAGCGGCGCCCACTCGGCGAGGACGACGTTCTGGATCAGGTGCACCGACAGGAGGTAGTGGAGCGAGATCGTCTCGATCGGCGTGATCGAGACGGCCCAGATCAGCGCCATCGACGCGAACCAGCAGGCGACCCGCCAGGGCGGCGTCGGATGCCGCCGCAGCACCCAGACGTACCCCGCAGTCATGGCCGGAACCAGGAGGAGCGCCTCGGGATTCCACGACCACGCATACGGATCCACGCGGCTACGCTACGTCACGCCTGCGGGTGTAGCTCAATGGTAGAGCCCTAGCCTTCCAAGCTAGTTACGAGGGTTCGATTCCCTCCACCCGCTCTCGGATGCACGCATCGGTGACGACGACACGGGGAACGACCGACGACATGCTCGCCGTCGCGACGATGGTCGGCGAGAGCATGGCGCCCTGGCTGCGCGGCCTCGACGGCTACGAGGGGCTGCTGATGCTGAGCAACGAGGAGACCGGAACGACCCACGTGATCACGTTCTGGGCCGACGAGCAGGTGGCCGAGCGGAGCCGGATCGCGCGCCTGCAGCTGCGCGACCGGATCACGGCGACGGTGAGCGTCGAGGTGCAGGAGACCCAGCCGTACGCCGTCTCGTTCACGGACCTGACCGGGTTCGGGCCAGCGCCGCAGCGCTGAACGCAGGCACGCTCCGCCGAGGATGCTTCGCTACGCCGTCGCCAGGATCGTCTGGACGATCCCCGTGGTCTTCGTCGCGATCACGCTCACCTTCTTCCTGGTCCGCTCGATCGGCGGCGACCCGTTCCGGCACGGCCCCCTCGTCGGGCTGACCGCGCAGGGCGGCTGGCAGAAGTACGGCGATTACCAGCCGAAGTCGATCCGGGACAACATGCGCCGCCGCTACGGCCTCGACCTGCCCTGGTACGAGCAGTACGGCAACTACCTCACGGGGGTCGCCACCTTCAGCCTCGGCCCGTCGCTCTCCTACCGCAACCGGACCGTCGAGGAGATCATCACGACGCAGGGGCCGGTGACGCTCGAGCTCTCGCTGTTCGCGCTCGCCTTTGCGCTCGCGCTCGGCATCCCGATCGGGCTCGTCAGCGCCCTCGCCGCGCGGTCGCCTCTGGCGCGGGTCGAGGGCTTCGTCTCGTCGCTCGCGCTGGCGCTGCCGGCCTTCCTCGTCGGCACGCTGCTCATCTACGCCTTCTCCGTCCGCCAGAACCTGTTGCCGACGGCGGGGTGGGAGGGCTGGCGGGCGAAGATCCTGCCCTCGGTGACGCTCGGGCTCGTCCCGCTCGCGTACTGCGCGCGGCTGACGCGCGGGGCGGTGCTCGAGACGCTGCGTGAGGAGTACGTCCGGACTGCCCGCGCGAAGGGCCTGCGGCAGGCGCGTGTGATCGTGCAGCACGTCCTGCGCAACTCCCTCGTGCCCGTGCTCAGCGCCGTCGGCCCGCTGATCGGCGCGCTCGTGACGACGCTCTTCGCGGTCGAGGTCGTCTTCGCCGTCCCGGGGCTCGCGCGCCACTACGTCTCGGCGACGACCGCGAGCGACTACCCGCTGCTGATGGGAATGACCGTCGTCTTCACCTTCTTCGTCATCGTCGCGAACCTGCTCGTCGACCTCGCGCTCGCGGCGCTCGATCCCCGCACCCGCGAGCGCTAGGGTGGCGGCGATGCGCCGCCTCCTCGTGCTCGGTGTCGCCGCGCTCGCGCTCGCTCCCGCCGCCGGCGCGGCGCCGGGATTCCGCTACGGCGTCGCCGCCGGCGAGATGACCTCGACGAGCGCCGTGCTGTGGACCCGTTCGAACGAGCTCGGCGCCGTGCGCCTCTTCGTCTGGCCCGCGCCGCGCAAGGGGATGCCGTTCGTCCAGCTGAGGCTGAAGCCGTCGAACGGCGCGCGACCGCGTGATCCAGCGCCGCGTCCACGGGCTGAAGCCGGGCACGCGCTACACCTATCTCTTCTCGACGCCCTACCGGAAGACCGAGATCGCGGCCGGCGGCACGTTCTGGACGGCCCCGTCGCCGCGTGCGTCCGTCACCGTGCGGTTCGCGATCAGCGGGGACGCCGACGGCGCGCGCAATCCCAGGACGCGCAAGCCCGCCTACAACCTCTTCCAGGTCTACGGCCGGATGGCCGCAGAACGGAATCACTTCAACATCAACCTCGGCGACACGATCTACTCCGACAGCGAGGTCGAGCGGCGTCCCGCCGGCGCTGACGATCCCGGCGAAGTGGGCGAAGTACAAGGAGAACCTCGGCTACGCCCACCTGCGCAACCTCCGCCGCGGTACCGGTCTCTACAGCCACTGGGACGACCACGAGTTCATCAACGACTTCTCGCTGCCGGAGCACCGCAAGGCGATCTATCGCGCCGGCGCGGTCGCGTTCATGGACTACGCGCCCGTCACGTACACCGGGCGGAACGGCCTCTACCGCAGCTTCCGCTGGGGGAGGCATCTCGAGCTCTTCTTCCTCGACGAGCGGTCGTTCCGGTCGGCCAAGGTACGCACGACCTGCGGCAACGACCTCGCGCCGACGGCGCCGCAGGCCGTGCGGGACGCGTTCGCGGCGCTCGTGCCGTCGCTCGCGAACCCGGTCCCGCAGGCCTGTCTCGACGCGCTCGCGAACCCGTCCCGGACGATGCTCGGCGCCCGCCAGTACGCGGCGTTCACGAAGGCGATCAGGGCGTCGACCGCGACGTGGAAGGTGATCGTCAACGAGGTCCCGATCCAGCAGTACTTCGCGCTTCCCTACGACCGGTGGGAGGGGTACCCCGCCGAGCGCGAGCGCCTGCTCCGCTTCCTGCAGGCGAACGTGAGGAACGTCCTCTTCCTCACCACCGACACGCACGCCAACTTCGTCAACGAGGTGCGGCTGAGCACGTTCGGGCCGAACGGCCCGGTCGGCACGGGGATCTGGGAGGTCGTCACCGGTCCTGTCGCGACGAACACGCAGAACAAGGAGGTCGACGAAACGCTGGGACGCCCCGGCATGGGCTCGGCGATCACCGCGCTCTTCTACAAGCCGAAGCCGCCGCGCGGCGTCGGCATGGCCTGCGCGAGCGCCGACGTCTACAGCTACGCCGAGGTGAAGGTCACCGGCGCCGCGATCACCGTGACGCCGAAGGACATGGCGGGGAAGCTCGTGCACGAGGAGACGGGCGGGGCATGCGGCCCGTTCGTCTTCCGCGCGAAGTAAGGCACCGTCCGCCACTGCCCATACGCTCGGCCTGATGCTCGAGGAGCGGCTCGTCCGGTTCCGCCCGCGCACGGTCTTCGTCGTGCTCGGGATCATCCTGGCCGCGTTCGTGATGATCCGAGATCGTCCAGGCCGCGCAGGGGATCCTGATCTGGATCGGCGTCGCCCTCTTCCTCGCCCTGGCGCTGAACCCGGCCGTCGAATGGCTGCTGGCGCACGGGATCAAGCGGCGCGGGCTCGCCGTCGCGATCACCTTCTTCGGGACGATCCTCGCGATCGCCGGCCTGGCCGCCACCGTCGTCCCGACGCTCATCGACCAGGTGAACGAGTTCGTCGACGCGGTCCCGGACTACGTCGAGGACCTGACCGAGGGCCGCGGGAAGCTCGGGTTCCTGGAGACGGAGTACCACATCACCGAGCGGGTGCGGGACGCGATCTAGGAGGGCGGCGCCTCCAAGCTGCTCGGCCTCTCCGGCACGGCCCTCGCCGTGACGAAGAGCGTGATCACCGCGGTGATCGCGACCGTGACGATCGCCTTCCTCACCCTCTTCATGCTCCTCGAGGGACCGAAGTGGGTCGAACGCTTCTACGGCCTGATCCCGGAGGAGAAGCAGCCGCGGGTGCGCGCCATCGGCGAGCAGATCTACCGCACCGTCGGCGGCTACGTCACCGGCAACCTGACGATCAGCGTGATCGCCGGGATCGTCTCGACTGCGGTGCTCTCGATCGTGGGCGTGCCGTACGCGGTCGCGCTCGGGCTCCTCGTCGCCATCCTCGACCTGATCCCGCTTGCCGGCGCCACGATCGCGGCCGTCGCCGTCTCGACCGTGGCGTTCCTGGACTCGATCCAGTCGGGGATCATCGTCCTGGTCTTCTTCATCGTCTACCAGCAGCTCGAAAACCACGTCCTGCAGCCGGTCGTCTACGGCCGCACCGTGCAGCTCTCGCCGCTCGCGGTGCTGATCGCCGTCCTGATCGGCGCCGAGCTGGCAGGCGTCATCGGCGCCCTCGCCGCGATCCCCGTCGCCGGCGCGATCCAGGTCATTCTCGTCGACTGGCTCACCCACCGGCGCCTCAGACGGGCGCCGCCCGGCGAGCCGACCACCGGCTGACGATTCTTCCTTTCAAAAGATAACCCGTTCGGACGATCAGACGCGTTCCCGGGGCGCCGATGCACTGGGTGTGGGGAACGTGATCAGGGTTTCGGTGCTCGCGCTGGCGCTGTCGGCCCTCGCCGTCTTCGCGGGCTCGTCCGGTGCGGCCACGACGCCTTCCCGCACGCTCGCCGCGGCGGACGGGCTCGAGCAGAAGGTCCTCGCCGAGCTGAACCACATCCGGCGCAGCAGCGGCCTCGCGCCGCTGAAGCTGTCGAAGCCTCTCTCGGCCGCCGCCGACTCCCACTCGCGCGCGATGGGCACCTACGGCTTCTTCGCGCACGACTCGCGCGACGGCTCCGCGTTCTGGAAGCGCGTCCAGCGCTTCTACGGCCCGCGCGGCTACCACACGTGGTCGGTCGGCGAGAACCTGCTCTGGTCGTCCGGATCGCTGACCGCGCCGACGGCGCTCTCGCTCTGGATGAAGAGCCCCGGGCACCGGAAGAACATCCTCACGCCCGACTGGCGCGAGATCGGCATCTCCGCCGTCTCGGTGCGCTCGGCTCCGGGCGTCTTCGGCGGCCGCGACGTCGTCATCATCACGACCGACTTCGGAATTCGCTCCTAGCGCGGTCGCGGCGCGGGGCTAGGCTGTCCCCGAGCGCCCGTAGCTCAGTGGACAGAGCGACGGACTTCTAATCCGTTGGTCGGAGGTTCGAATCCTCCCGGGCGCATGCTCTTCCGTCGCGCGCAGATCCCTGAAGGCCTGCTTCGCGCCGCTCCTCGTCCCCCGATCTGGGGATGCGCGTCGGTGGTGCTGGGGTGACTCTTCGTCTTCGCGGGCGGAAGCAGCTTCGAGGAGGCCGCATGCGCACCGCGAGCTCGACCGGCACTGGAGTCCGATGAAGCAGGTCTTCCCGACCTCCGTCGGCACGGTCGAGGTGCACCTCTATGGCGACGATCGGATGATCTCCGCCTCTCGGTTCGACGCAGGGGGCCGCGTGACGGCGGCGACGATCGAGAGCTGGGACCGCCCCGACCTCGCCGATCTGATGAGCCGCCAGCTGGGTGTGCCGCGAACGGAGGCGGCCGCGATCGTCGGGTCCGTTCGCCGGGAGCTCCCGTCACCGTCGTTCGCCCAGCGCGTGCGGGAGGCGGAGCGCGAGCACGTGGTCGGCAGCCTCGACTACGCCGGTGTGCCGCGGAGATTCCTCGCGCTGATGCTCGACTCGCTGATCGTGCTGTTCCCGCTCTCGATCTTCGTGGGACTGATGATGGGCGGGGGCTACGCCGAACGCGGTGACGGATACGCGCGGGTGGGCGTGGACGTGACGGGAAAAGCGTATGTCCTGTTCACGGCGATGGCGATCACCTACTTTGCCTTCGGCGAGGCGCTGACCGGAGCGACGCTCGGCAAGCGGATGATGCGGATCCGTGTCGTCGACGAGCAGGGTCGGCACCCGTCCCTGGGCGCCGCAGTCGGCCGGAACGTCCTTCGGATCGTCGACGGCCTCTGCTTCTACCTCGTGGGTGCGATCTTCGCCCTGAGGTCGCCGCGTCGCCAGCGCCTTGGCGACCGGGCAGCGCATACGGTCGTCATCCGTAGCTGATCGAGGGTCGCAGACCTCTATGGTCCGACCGTGCAGACCGTCGGGATCGTCAGCCCGGGCGCCATGGGGAGCGCGGTCGGCGCCGCCTTCCGCGATGCGGGGCGACGGGTCGTCGCGACGGTCGGGGGGAGGAGCGAGCGGACGCGAGGGCTCGCGACGGCGGCGGGGCTCGAGCTGCTGCCGGACCTCGACGCGGTCGTCTCGGACTCCGATCTCGTGCTCTCGATCGCGCCGCCCGACCAGTCGCTCGCGATCGGAGCGGAACTCGTTGCCGCCGCGGCGCGCACGGGAGCCCGGCCGCTCGTCTCGGACTGGAATGCGGTCTCGCCCGACACCGTTCACGAGCTCGAGCGCACCCTCGCCGCCGGCGGGCTCGAGCTCGTCGACGGGTCGATCTCCGGCGGGCCGCCGCGCGCCGACTACCGGACGCGGGTCTATCTCTCGGGCGAGCGGGCGGCCGAGCTCGCAGCCGACGGGCCGGCCTGGCTCGACCTGCGCATCGTCGGCGGCAGGACGGGGCTCGCGTCCGCGGTGAAGATGTGCACCGCCTCGGTCTACAAGGGCTACACGGCGCTGCTCGCACAGGCGCTCGCGACGGCGCAGGCCCACGGCGTCCTCGAGCAGGTGCTCGACGACCTGCACGACTCGTTCCCGCGCCAGATCGACGGCGCCGCCAGTCTGCTCGCCGTCTCGACGACGAAGGCGGAGCGCTACGTCGGCGAGATGCGCGAGATCGCGGCGACCCAAGCCGGCGCCGGCTTGCCGGCCGAGCTGTTCGAGGCGATGGCGACCGTCTACGCGCAGCTCGCGACGACGCCGCTCGGCGCCGCGTCGCCCGAGTCGATCCCGCCGGAGCCGAACCTCCCCGATGTCCTCGAGCAGCTGTCCGCTCCCGCGGATCGCGGGTCATGCGACGGAAAGGAACATGCGGGCGAGAGGACTTGAACCTCCAAGGGCCGGAGCCCACCGGGACCTAAACCCGGCGCGTCTGCCAGTTCCGCCACGCCCGCCTGAACGAACAGCATAGTCGGCCGGACGGTCAGTTTTTCCCCACGGCGCCCCGATCCCGCCTATAACGAGAGCAAGGGGGTGCACCGGGGTGGGGGGAACGTCAGAAGATCGAGTCGGCCCGGCGGTCATGGCCCCGGGAGGAATTGAACCTCCGCACGCAGGTTCGAAGCCTGCCGCTCTATCCACTGAGCTACGGGGCCGCGCGCGGTCAGTATGCCCCACCGTTCGCCGCTATCCTGTGCACGGCGAGGTGGCGGTAGCTCAGTTGGTAGAGCCCCGGGTTGTGGTCCCGGTGGTCGCGGGTTCGAGTCCCGTTCGCCACCCCTTCTTCCTTCGCCCCGAGGGGCATCCGCCGAAGCGGGGATACTCCGGGCCGCGATGAGATTCCCCTGGGCCTTCCTCCGTGTCTCGAGCCTGCTGGCCGTCGCCGTGCTGGCCGGCTACCTGTGGCGCGACGCCCTCGTCGGCGAGCCGGACGCGGTCAGTCGGCTGCTGCCGCCGAAGGCGTTCTCCGAGCGGCGCGACCCGCCGGTGATCTACGTGCCGGAGCCGAAGCCGCCTGCGCCGAGCCGCACGGCGACCGAGAACCGGCCGCGAGCCGGTCGTGGCGGCGCACCGGCGCGGCCGACGACGCGGCGCGCTGCGACCAACCGGCCCCGCACCGTCGGCCGGCGCGCGACCACGCCTCGGGCGACGCCGGCCAACACGCCCGCACCGGCACGGCCGGCGGAGCCGGCGGCCCCGACGCCGAAGCCGACGCCGAAGCCGACGCCGAAGCCGACGCCCAAGCCGACCCCGAAGCCCACCCCGGCTCCGGCCCCGAAGCCCACTCCGGCTCCCACCCCGGCTCCGACCCCGGCACCGACGCCGACCGCCAATCCGACGCCAAGCGGCGGCGCTCAGAACCCGGGGACCCAGCCGACGCCGACCCCGTCGACGCCGAAGCCCGCCCCGGTTCCGGCTCCGAAGCCCACCCCGACCCCGGCACCGACCCCGACGCCGACACCGAACCCCCCGACGCCCCCTCCGGCGACTCCCCCGACCTCGCCCTCGCAGCCGCTCGAGCAGCGCCCCGGCTGGGGTCACGGCGACGAGAACCACGAGCACACCGGCCCGCCCGGGCAGGACAAGGACAAGGGGAAGGGCAAGAAGAAGTAGGCCGGGCTCAGGCGCCGGGCGCGAGCCGCCGGATCCCGGCGACCGCGCGCCCGATCCCGGCCTCGTCGAAGAGGTACGGGACGCAGTTGCGGATCTCGTGCGCCGGCCCGTCGAGGTCGTCGGAGCCCGCCGCTGCGTTGACGGCGTAGCGGACGGGAATCTCGTGACAGACCACGAGCATTCGTTGCTCGTCGCGCCCGAGCAGCGACTCGAGGGCGTCCGCGTAGCGGAGCGCCGCGGCATCGAGACTCTCGCCGCCCGGGAATGCGTCCGCGCGCGTGTGCCGGTGCTTCCAGGCCCGATAGTCCTCGATCGTCCGGCCCTCGAGCTCGCCGATGTCGATGTCGTCGAGCGACGACTCGACCTCGAAGGGCACGCCGCGTCCGGCCAGCGCGATCTCCGCCGTCTGGCGTGTGCGGCCGAACCGCGTGTGGACGCAGAGGTCGAGCGGCAACCCGGCGAGCTGAGCGGCAAGGGCGTTGGCCTCGTGGCGTCCCTGCTCGGTCAGGGCCACGGGCACGGACGGGTCGCCGTTGATCCGCCGCGAGGCGTTCAGCTCCGACTGGCCGTGCCGGACGAGGATGAACACGCGCATCGACGGTCTACCCTATGCCAGTGGCGAAAGTGCTCTTCGTCTGTATCGGCAACGCTGGCCGCTCCCAGATGGCGCACGCGTTCCTGGAGCGGCTCGGGGATCACGACGTGCGCTCGGCAGGGAGCCGCGCCGAGGACCGCCTTCACCCGGAGGTCGTGGAGGCGATGGGCGAGATCGGCTACGACCTCGCCGGCCGGACGCCGCGGCAGCTCGAGCCGGAGTCCGACACGGCCTGGGCGGACGTGGTGGTGACGATGGGCTGCGGCGACGTCTGCCCGGTGCTCCCGGGCACGAGCTACGCCGACTGGGGCCTCGAGGATCCGGCGGGGAAGTCGCTCGAGCGGGTGCGCGAGCTGCGGGACGAGATCCGCCGGCGCGTGGACACGCTGGCCCGGGAGCTCGACTCGGGCCGCGCGGCCTCTGCTTGAATAGTCCAATGACGGCGCAGGTCGAGGAGCTCGGCGGCGACACCGTCCGCCTGAAAGTCGAGGTTCCGGCCCACGACGTCCATCACGCGGTCGAGCACGCGACCTCCGATCTCGCCGAGTCGGTGAAGATCCCCGGCTTCCGCCCCGGCAAGGTGCCGATCCCCGTGCTCAAGCAGCGCCTGGGCAACGAGCGCATCTACCGCGAGGCGGTCGACAGCCACATCGGCGGCTGGTTCTGGAACGCGGCGGCGCGGGCGCGGATCCGGCCCGTGGCGCAGCCGCAGTACGACTACGAGCTGCCGACCGCAGATGACACGGACTGGCAGTTCACGGCGACCGTGCCGGTGCAGCCCAAGGTCGACGTCGTCGACTGGACGGAGCTCGAGGTCGGCAAGCCCGAGGCCGAGGTGCCCGAGGAGCTCGTCACCCAGGAGCTCGAGGCGCTCCGGGAGTCGGTCGCGGAGCTGGTCCCCGCCGGCGACCGCGCTGCCCGCGAGGGCGACACGCTCGTCGTCGACATCACCTCGCCCGAGGGCGAGGTCCAGCGCGACACCGTCGTCGAGCTCGGGTCCGGCCGCCTCGTCGACGAGGTCGAGGCCTCCCTGCTCGGCGCCACCGCCGGCGAGACGAAGCGCGTCACGTACGAGCTCGCCGACGAGTCGAGCTCGTCCGTCGAGGTGACCGTCAAGGAGATCAGCGAGAAGGTCCTGCCCGAGCTCGACGACGAGCTCGCGCGCTCGGCGAGCGAGTTCGACACCTTCGCCGAGCTGCGCGCCGACATCGAGCAGCGTTTACGCGAGGCCGTCGACGCCGAGATCGAGAACGCGTTCCGCGCCAACGCGGTCGACGCGCTCGTCGCCGCCTCGAAGGTGTCGCCGGCCGGCCCGCTCGTCGAGTCGCGGACGCGCGAGCTGCTCACCGGCTTCATCCGCTCGCTCGAGCGGCGCGGGATCGCGCCGGAGACCTACCTGCAGCTGACGGGCCGCTCGGCGGAGGAGCTGACGCGCTCGATGCAGATGGAGGCGGCGCTGTCCGTCGCGCGGGAGCTGGCGCTCGAGGCCGTCGCCGACAAGCTCGGGATCGAGGTCTCCGACGACGAGGTCAAGGCGCTCGTCCGCGAGCAGGCCGAGGCGGCCGGGGAGGACGCCGACAGCGTCATCGAGGACCTGTGGCACCACGGCCGCCAGGAGGACTTGCGCGAGGACCTGCGCCTCCGCGCCGCGCTCGACCGGGTCGCCGCCGAGGTGAAGCCGATCCCGCTCGACCAGGCCCAGGCGCGTGACGCGATCTGGACTCCCGACAAGGAAACCCAGCAGCAAGAGACAAAGTTGTGGACCCCAGGCACCTGACTGCACGCAAGGAGACTGCATGAGCCCGTTGATCCCGATGGTGATCGAGCAGACGTCGCGCGGCGAGCGCTCGTTCGACATCTACTCCCGCTTGCTGAACGAGCGGATCATCTTCCTCGGCACCCCGGTGGACGACCAGATCGCCAACCTGATCGTGGCGCAGCTGCTGCACCTCGAGTCCGAGGACCCGGACAAGGACATCTCGCTCTACATCAACTCGCCCGGGGGCTCCGTCTACGCCGGCCTCGCGATCTACGACACGATGCAGTTCGTCAAGCCGGACATCCAGACGATCTGCGTCGGGATCGCGATGAGCATGGGCGCGCTCCTGCTCGCGGGCGGCGCTGCAGGGAAGCGGATGGCCCTGCCGAACGCAAAGATTCTGATCCACCAGGTGTCGGGCGGATTCCAGGGACAGGCGACCGACATCGAAATTGCCGCGCGCGAGACGATCGCGCTGAAGCGACGCCTCGAGGAGATCATCAGCCAACATTCAGGTCAGGACATCGAGAAGGTCTCCAAGGACATGGAGCGCGACTACTTCCTGACGGCGCAAGAAGCCAACGAGTACGGAATCATTGACAGAGTGATCGAGCATCGCTGAGAGAACCCTGGACTCGACCCTGACCTAGCGGTTCCCCCGAAACTGGAGTACAAGAGAGACATGGCCCGCGCATCCGAAGGTAACGAGCAGCTGCTCTGCAGCTTCTGCGGCAAGAGCCAGCGACAGGTCAAGAAGCTGATCGCGGGCCCAGGTGTCTACATCTGCGACGAGTGCATCGATCTGTGCAACGAGATCATCGACGAGGAGCTGACGACACCGACCCAGCTCGACCTCGACAACCTGCCGCGCCCGCTCGACATCTACTCGGTGCTGAACGACTACGTCGTCAGCCAGGAGGAGGCGAAGCGGACGCTGGCCGTCGCGGTCTACAACCACTACAAGCGCGTCCGGATGGGCCAGGAGGACGGCGACGTCGAGCTGCAGAAGTCGAATATCCTCCTGCTCGGACCGACGGGCTGCGGGAAGACCCTGCTGGCGCAGACGCTGGCGCGGATCCTGAACGTGCCGTTCGCGATCGCGGACGCGACCGCCCTGACCGAGGCGGGCTACGTCGGCGAGGACGTCGAGAACATCCTCCTGAAGCTGATCCAGGCCGCGGACTTCGACATCAAGAAGGCCGAGACCGGGATCATCTACATCGACGAGGTCGACAAGATCGCGCGCAAGGCGGACAACCCGTCGATCACGCGCGACGTGTCGGGTGAGGGAGTCCAGCAGGCGCTGCTGAAGATCCTGGAGGGGACCGTGGCGTCGGTGCCGCCGCAGGGCGGGCGCAAGCACCCGCACCAGGAGTTCCTCTCGATCGACACGACGAACATCCTCTTCATCTGCGGCGGCGCGTTCGCCGGGCTCGACAAGATCATCGGCCGGCGGATCGGCAAGAACTCGGTCGGCTTCGGCGCCGACGTCCGCTCGCGGAAGGGCGAGGAGAGCGCCGAGCTGCTCGTCGACGTGATGCCCGAGGACCTGCTCAACTTCGGCCTGATCCCGGAGTTCATCGGCCGCCTGCCCGTGATCTCGGCGGTGCACCAGCTCCGGCGCGAGGATCTCGTCCAGATCCTGACCGAGCCCAAGAACGCGCTCACGCGGCAGTACCAGCGCTTCTTCGGCTACGACTCGATCGAGCTGGAGTTCCGCGACGACGCGCTCTGGGAGATCGCCGACAAGGCGCTCGCCCGCGAGACCGGCGCCCGGGGCCTCCGCTCGATCATCGAGAACGCGCTCCTCGACGTCATGTTCGAGCTGCCGTCGCGCAAGGACGTCTCCAAGTGCGTGATCACGAAGGAGACGATCTCGAAGGGCCTGAAGCCGACGCTCGTCACGAGCGCCGACGGCATCGACGACGCGCCGGCGCTCGCCGAAGAGTCCGCTTAGCGCCTAGCTGTCGCCGCGCCAGTCGATCGAGACCACCTCGACCGGCTCGGAGATTCCCTTCAGCCGCTCGCTCCTCGGCTCGCTCGTGCGGAGGGCGGCGACGGCGGCGACGGTCTCCCGGCTCGCGACGATCTCCTCGCCGCGTCCGAGCGCCGCGACGCGGGCGGCGACGTGCACGCCCTTGCCGCGGTAGTTCTCGCCGAGGCTCGTCGCCTCCGCGGTGTGCACGCCGATGCGGATCTCGAAGGGAAGGTCGCCGGCCGCCTCCCGCTGGATCCCGACGGCCGCGGCGACGGCACGGTCGGCGGTCGGGAAGGCGAGGAAGAACCCGTCGCCGGTGTGGTCGACGACCGTGCCGCCCTCGGCCGCTGTGACGCGGCGGACGAGGTCGTCGTGCCGGCGGAGCAGCTTGTGCCAGTTGGCGTCGCCGTGGTGCTCGACGTGGCGAGTCGAGTCGACGATGTCGGTGAAGACGAAGGTCATCCTCACCCGGGTGCCGGCGTCGCGGCCCAGGAGCGTGTCCACCTTCGCGGCGTCGAGGCGCGCTGCGAGCTGGTCGAAGACCGACCCGGCCTGCGCCAGCTCGTGCATCGCACCCTCCGGGTCGTCGGTCGCTGCGTATGCACGCGCGAGCAGGACGCGCGTGCGCGCCGCCTCGTAGCGCGCGTTCGTCTGCTGCCAGAGCCGCAGCGCCCGGCGCAGCGGGCGCACGGCGCTCTGCGCGTCGCCACGCGCAAGTGCGACGGATCCCGCCGCCACCTCGGCGGCTGCGCGCAGCGCCGGCGCCGCGTACCGCTCCGCCGTCTCCATGAGCTCGTCTGCGGCGGTCGCCGCGTCGTCGACCGCGTCGGCCGCAGTCGCGATCTCGACGAAGGCCGGGAGGAGCCGGGCTCGCGCCAGCGGCGGCAGGTCGTCGCCCAGAGCGCGGCGGATCGATGCGAGCGCGGCGACGCGCTTCTCCCGCGCGAGCAGGAGCAGCGAGCGGCCGGGCTCGGGGTCGTGACCGAGCTCGTCCGCCTGGTCGAAGGCCTCCTCCGCCTTCGCGAGGTCGCCCAGCCGCAGCCGCACCTCGCCGACCTCTGCATACCCGGCGGCGGCGATGCGAGGCGCCCACGTGGCGAGCATCTGCGTGGCCTCGGAGGCGGCCTTCTCCGCGTCCTCGAGCTTCCCCTCGTACCGCATCAGCTCTGCCCGGTTGATCCGGCAGACCCCCGGGAAGGCAGAGATCGCGTTCTCGTCGCAGAAGAGCTCGGCGCGCTCGGTCCACTGCGACGCCTCGTCGAACGCCGCCACGTCGCGGCACGTGCCGATCGCGTTGCAGTAGAGGACGACGGTGTCGTACGGCTGAAGGGTCCCGCCGTACGCGGCCGCGTTCACCTCGTTCAGGAGCAGGCGTCCCTCGTCGATCTCGCCGAGGTGGATGAGGGAGACTGCGCGCCGCTGCCGGCCGCGCAGCTCGAGCCCCATGTCGCCGTGCTCGCTGCCGACCCGCTCGGCCGTGGCGCCGAGCTCCCGCGCCGATTCGTAGTCGTGCGCCCTCACCGCATCGAGCCCGCGCTCGAGCGCGAGGTAGCCGTGCGCGATCCCCTCCGGCTCGCCTTCGAGCAGTCGCTCTGCCCGCGCGAGCCAGCCGCTGCCGACCGCCTTCTGCAGTCGGACGCTGCCGTATTCGTGCGCGAGCTGGACGGCGACGACTGCCGCGCGCGCCTTGTTCCCCGCGGCGACGTATCCCGCGTACGCGCGCTCGAGGATCGGCACGACCTGGACGATCTCGTCCGTGAGGTACGCGCTCCACGCGAGCAGCTCGAGATCCTCCGGCGGGAGCTCGGCGCTCGCGGCGGCCGCTGCGAGCAGGTCGTACCCCTCGCGCCACCGCCGCGCGCTGATGGCCGATCGCCCCGCGGCGACGCGATCGAGGACGTCGGACATGTGGCCGATTCTCGCATAGCGTCGTGCCCTGATCGCGCCGCGCAGCGTCGGGCGAGATCGGCCCGGCTCATGCAGTCGATTCGCTCCGAGCGCCGCGCGGCCTCGCCTGGCGCCCCTGAGGCGACGGATCCGCCCTCCTGTCGTTAGGGTCAAGGCATGGCCGACGTCGACGCCACGCATCCCCGGGAGGTCGCCGAGCGCGGCCTCCAGCTCTCCGGGATGGACTACATCCAGGCGATCTTCAGCGGCGAGCTGCCGGCACCTCCGATCTCCGAGCTGATGGGGTTCCGCGGGGTCTCGGCCGAGCCGGGCAGAGCGGTCTTCGAGATGACGCCAGGGCCGCAGCACTACAACCCGATCGGCTCCGTCCACGGCGGGATCGCGCTGACGCTGCTCGACTCGGCGATGGGCTGCGCCGTGCACACCACCCTCGATGCCGGCGTCGGCTACACGACGCTCGAGGTGAAGACGAACTTCGTCCGCCCGATCACGGCCGAGACCGGGTTGATCCGCTGCGAGGGGACGGTGCTCCACCAGGGCTCGCGCATCGCCACCGCGGAGGGGAGGCTGACGGACGCCGACGGGAAGCTGCTCGCGCACGGGACGACGACCTGCCTGATCTTCCGTTGAGCTTCACCACCCGCCCGGAGCTGCGCGGCACGTTCGGCATGGTCGCGTCCACGCACTGGCTCGCCTCGGCCGCGGGGATGTCGGTGCTCGAGCGGGGCGGCAACGCCTTCGACGCGGCCGTTGCGACCGGCCTGACGCTCCAGGTCGTGGAGCCGCACCTGAACGGCCCCGGCGGCGAGGTGCCCGCACTTCTCTTCCCCGTCGACAGGGGCGAGCCGATCGCCCTCTGCGGCCAGGGCGTCGCGCCCGGCGCCGCGACGATCGAGCGCTATCACGAGCTCGGCCACGAGCTCGTGCCGGGCACGGGCGTGCTCGCCGCCTGCGTGCCCGGCGCGTTCGGCGGCTGGCTGCTCCTGCTCGAGCAGTTCGGCACCTGGCGGCTCGCCGACGTGCTCGAGTTCGCGATCGGCTACGCGGAGGAGGGGTTCCCGGTCGTCGCCGGAATCCGCGGGACGATCGACCGAACCGAGGAGCTGCTCCGCGACTGGCCGGGCTCGCGCGACCTGTACCTGCCGGCGCCGGAGGTCGGCGCGCTCTTCCGCAATCCGGCGCTCGCGGCGACCTACCGGCGGATCGTCGAGGAGTCCCGCGGCGGCTCCCGCGAGCAGGAGATCGAGCAGGCGCGGCGCGCGTGGTACGAGGGCTTCGTCGCCGAGGAGATCGACCGCTTCGTCACCGCCGAGGCCGGGCTGCTCACGGGCGAGGACATGTCCCGCTGGCGGGCGACCCTCGAGCCGGTCGCGAAGCTCGAGTACCAGGGGCTGACGGTCTGCAAGACCCTGCCCTGGGCGGCAGGCCCCGTCGGGCTCCAGCAGCTCGCGCTGCTCGACGGCTTCGACCTCGCAGAGCTCTCGCCGGCCGAGTTCGTGCACGTCGTCACCGAGTGCGCCAAGCTCGCGTTCGCCGACCGGGACGCCCTCTACGGCGACGCCGAGGAGGTGCCGCTCGAGACGCTGCTCTCGAAGGCGTACAACGACGAGCGTCGCGCGCTCGTCGGCGAGGAGGCATCGGACGAGTACCGGCCGGGGATCGGGCGGCTGCCGCGTCTCGTCGAGGCGGCCGTGACCGCCGGCGCCGGCGAGCCGACCCGTGGCGACACCGTCCACCTCGACGTCGTCGACCGGCACGGGAACATGTTCTCCGCGACCCCGAGCGGCGGCTGGCTGCAGAGCTCGCCGGTGATCCCGTCGCTCGGCTGGCCGCTCGGGACGCGCGCGCAGATGTTCTGGCTCGAGGAGGGGCTGGCGTCCTCGCTGCGGCCGGGCACGCGTCCGCGGACGACGCTCTGCCCGGGTCTCGCGCTCCGCGGCGACGGCACCCCGTACCTCGCCTGGGGGACGCCCGGCGGCGACCAGCAGGAGCAGTGGGCGCTGCACGTCTTCGTCCGGCACGTCGCGCTCGGCCTGAACCTGCAGGAGGCGATCGACGCGCCCGAGTTCCACATGGACCATCTGATCTCGTCCTTCCACCCGCGCGGCTTCGCGCGCCGCTCGGTCACGATCGAGGAGCGGTTCGGCGACGAGGTGGCCGACGACCTACGGCGGCGCAACCACGAGGTGGACGTCTCCGGGCCGTGGACGCTCGGCCGCGTCACCGCGGTCGCACGCGAGGAGGACGGCCTGCTGAAGGCCGGAGCGAACCCGCGGGGCATGCAGGGGTACGCAGTCGGGCGCTAGGCTGAAGCCCGTGAGCGAGCTCCTCTGTCCCACCGACGGAACAGCGTTACGCCGGATCGAGCGCAGCGGCGTCCACGTGGACGCATGCCCCACCTGCCGGGGCGTTTGGCTCGACCGCGGCGAGCTCGACAAGATCGTCGAGCGCGAGCGCTCCAACCTCGACGACTTCGAGCAGGAGATTCGTGGGAAGCCGGAGCGCGGTCACGAGGTCGGGCACGCAAAGCCGCACAAGAAGAAGCGCGGCGGCTTCCTCGAAGAGTTCCTCGACTTCGGCTAGCGCCTAGGCCGACTCGCGCAGCGCCTCGCGCGGCTGCGCCCGCATGTCGCGCGCCTCGACGTGCTCGCCGCACTCGGGGCAGGCGAGGTGCGGCATCACCTCGGCGCCGCAGGCCTTGTGCGTCAGCGTCATCGCCTTGCCGCCCGCGTGCTTGGCGCCCCAGTCCATCAGGGAGAGGAGGACCGGGTAGAGGTCGAGGCCCGCCTCGGTGAGCCGGTACTCGTAGCGCTGCGGCCGCTCCTGGTAGAGCTCCCGGCGCAGGATCCCGTGCGCGACCAGCGTGTTCAGGCGGTCGCTGAGGATGTTCCGGGCCATGCCCGTATGGCGCTGGAGCTGCTCGAAACGGCGGACGCCGAGGAATGCCTCCCGTAGGACGAGGAGCGTCCAGCGCTCGCCGATCGCGCTCAGCGTGTTGCCGACCGCGCAGTTGTCGCGGCTCCAGTCCTCGGTCACGACGACATAGTTGCATTTCGAAACGCACTCGTCTAGAGTCGGTAGCGAATCGAAACCGACTGGAGGCGTCATGTCCCGCACGCGCACGATCAGTTGGCACGACCCCGCCGACGCCGCCAGGCAGGCGGACGGGCTCACCGGCCTCGAGGCCCTGCACCGGATCGGGAACGGGCTCCTGCCCCCGCCGCCCGTCGCCGACCTCGTCGGCTTCCACCCGATCTTCGTCACCCCGGGCTACGTCGTCTTCGCGTACGAGCCGCGCGAGGAGCACTACAACACGCTCGGCGCCGTCCACGGCGGCATCGTCACGACCGTGCTCGACACCGTGATGGGCTGCGCGGTCCACTCGACGCTGGAGGCCGGCATCGCGCCGGTGACGATCGAGCTGAAGACGAGCTTCGTCCGCCCCGTGACGCTGGCGTCGGGCCCGCTGCGGGCCGAAGGAAGCATCGTCCACCCCGGCTCCCGCGTCGCTACCGCGGACGCGAAGCTCGTCGACGAGGAGGGAACGCTCTTCGCTCACGCCTCGTCGAGCTGGCTGATCTACGACACCGCGCGCAAGGAGACCAAGGAGCCGATCGCCGCGTAACGGCTCCTACAATGGCTCGATGGAGCCGCTGTACAGGCCGGAAGGCGTCGAGGAGCGCTGGCAGCAGACGTGGGAGGCCGAGGGCCTCTACCGGGCCGGCGCGGGCGCGCGCCGCGACGAGACGTTCGTGATCTGCGTGCCGCCGCCGAACGTCACCGGCGCGCTGCACATGGGGCACGCGCTCAACGGCTCGCTGCAGGACGTGCTGATCCGCTGGCACCGGATGCGCGGCTTCGACACGCTCTGGCAGCCGGGGTACGACCACGCGGGCATCGCGACGCAGAACGTCGTCGAGAAGCAGCTCGCGCAGGAGGGCGCGTCGCGGAAGGAGCTCGGCCGCGAGGCGTTCGTCGAGCGCGTCTGGCGCCACCTCGAGGAGACCGGGCGCGCGATCATGGGCCAGTACCGCCGCCTCGGCGCGTCGCTCGACTACTCGCGCGAGCGCTTCACGATGGACGACGCGTACGTCGAGGCGGTCATGCGCTTCTTCGTCCACCTCTGGGACCGCGGCTGGATCTACCGCGCCGAGCGGATCGTCAACTGGTGCCCGCACCACGAGACGGCGATCTCCGACCTCGAGGTCGTGCACGAGGACATGGACGACACGCTCACCTACGCGCGCTACCCGTTCGCCGACGGCTCCGGCTCGATCACGATCGCCACCGTCCGGCCCGCGACGATCCTCGCCGACGTCGCCGTCGCGGTGCACCCGGACGACGAGCGCTACCGAGACGCGATCGGCAAGGAGGTCGTCGTCCCGTACGTCGAGCGGACGGTGCCGGTCGTCGCGGACGACCGCGTCGAGCCGGAGTTCGGCACCGGCGCGCTCAAGATCACGCCCGGCCACGACCCCACCGACTTCGAGATCGGGCGGACGCACGAGCTGCCGATCGTCACCGTGATCGGCCCGGACGGACGCATGAACGACGAGGCCGGCGACCTGGCCGGGAAGACGCAGCAGGAGGCCGACGAGGCGGTCGTCGCCTGGCTCAAGGAGCGCGACCGGCTCGAGAAGCGCGAGCACTACCGGCACGCCGTCGGCACCTGCGAGCGCTGTCACTCGCGGATCGAGCCGCTCGTCTCTCTGCAGTGGTGGGTGGCGATGGAGGAGCCGCGCAAGCCGGCGCTCGAAGCGGTCCGCGAGCGCCGCGTCCGCTACCACCCGGAGTCACAACACCAGTTCGCGATCCGCTCGCTCGAGGAGATCCCCGACTGGAACGTCTCGCGCCAGCTCTGGTGGGGGCACCAGCAGCCGCTCTGGTACTGCCCGGACGGCCACGTCACCTGCACCTGGCCGCCGCCGGACGCGTGCGCCGACTGCGGCTCCGCCGAGCTCGAGCGCGATCCCGACGTCCTCGACACCTGGTTCTCGTCGGCCCTCTGGCCGTACGCGACGCTCGGCTGGCCCGAGCGGACGCCCGAGCTCGACCGGTACTACCCGGGCGACGTCAACTCGACTGCACGGGAGATCATCCGCCTCTGGGAGAACCGGATGATCTGGACGGGGCTGGAGCTGATGGGCGAGATCCCGTTCACGGACGTGATCGTCCACTCGACGATCCTCGCCTCGGACGGACGGCGGATGTCGAAGAGCCTCGGCACCGGCGTCGACCCGCTCGACCTGATCGCGAAGCACGGCGCCGACGCGACCCGCTACGGGCTGCTGAAGATGTCCTCGACCCAGGACGTCCGCTTCACCGAAGGGCCGCTCGAGGAGGGCCGCAAGCTCGCGAACAAGCTCTGGAACGTCTCGCGGCTGCTGCTGCAGAACCGGGTCGAGCCGGACGCGCGGCCCCGCGAGGTGGAGGAGCGCTGGATCCTGGCGCGGCTCGACGCGACGCGGGCGGAGCTCGAGCAGGCCTGGGGCTCGTTCGACTTCTCGCACTCGGTGCAGGCGCTCTACCGGCTCACGTTCGACGACTTCTGCGACTGGTACGCCGAGGCGATCAAGCCGCGGCTGCGCGAGGGCGACGAGGACGCGGCGGCCACCGCGCTCGCCGCGCTCGAGCGGCTGCTTGCGCTCCTGCACCCGGTGATGCCGCACGTGACGGAGGAGATCTGGTCGCAGTTCCACGACAGCCGGCTGATCGTCTCGGCCTGGCCCGAGCCGGACGACGTGTCCGCCGCAGACGCCGACGCCCTCCGGCCGGTGCAGGAGGCAGCCGCGATGTTCCGGCGCAGCGGCGTCCTCGTCGAGCTCGCCGGCGACGAGAAGCGAATCTTCGACGCCGTCGTCCGGCCGGAGCGGGCGAAGGTGAACGGGAACGCCGCCGCCGAGGTGGAGCGGCTGCGCAAGGAGGTCGAGCGGGGCGAGCGGATGCTCGCGAACGAGAAGTTCGTCACGAACGCGAAGCCCGAGGTCGTCGAGGCCGAGCGCGAGAAGCTTGCCCGCTACCGGCGCGAGCTCGATGCCCTCTCCGGCTGAGCACACCGCCTGGCTCGAGTCGCTCAGCCCCTGGCCGAAGGAGTTCGGGCTCGGGCGGATGCGCACGCTGCTGGCGGCGCTCGGCGACCCGCAGCTCGCCTACCCGGCGGTGCACGTCGTCGGCACGAACGGGAAGTCGACGGCGACGCGGACGATCGAGGCGCTCCTGCTGGCCGAAGGGCTCGCCGTCGGCGCGACCGTCTCCCCGCACGTGCGCTCCTGGTCGGAGCGGATCACGGTCGGCGGGGAGGAGGTCGACTTCGAGGCGGCGATCGCACGCGTCCGCCCCGAGGCGGAGGCGCAGGGGGCGACGCAGTTCGAGACGCTCTGCGCCGCCGCCTTCGCCGAGTTCGCCTCGCGCGGCATCGACGTCGCCGTCGTCGAGGCGGGGCTCGGCGGCCGCCTCGACGCGACGAACGTTCTCCGCAGCCACGTCGTCCTGCTCACGAACGTCGGGCTCGAGCACACCGACGTCCTCGGGGGGACGCGCGAGGAGATCGCGGCCGAGAAGCTCGCCGTCGTCCAGGAGGGAACGGTCGCGGTGCTGCCGGACGAGGAGTTCGCGCACCTCGCGGGGACGAACGTCGTCGTCGGGGGCGCCGCGCGAGGCGGCCGCTGCCTTTCTCGGCCGCAGCGTCGACCGCGCGGTCGAGGTCGAGCTCCCGGGCCGGCTGGAGCGGCGCGGCGACGAGGTCTGGGACGGCGCCCACAACGCCGACGGCGTTCGCTGGCTCGTCCCGCGGCTCGACCGCGACGACTACACGATCGTCGCCTCGATCCTGCGCGACAAGGACACGCTCGGGATGCTCTCGGCGCTGGCGACGAGGGGACGTCGTTTCGTCGCCACGCAGTCGGACAACGACCGCGCGCTCTCGGCGAGCGAGCTCGCCGACCTCGCCTCGCACCACTTCGCCGAGGTCGAGATCGAGCCCGACCCGGCCGCCGCGCTCGCCCGGGCGCGCGAGCACCCACCCGTCCTCGTCACGGGCTCGCTGTACCTTCTTGCGGCTTTGGCGAGGAACGAGGCGTGATATGACGAAGATGCGCGAACGAGTCACCGTGCTCGCGTTCGCGCTGGCGGTGCTCGGGTTCATCATCGGCTCCGCGTTCGGAATCGGCTATCTCGTGGGAAGACTCCTGTTGTGATCCTCGCCGCCACCACCACCAACGACGACCTGCTCGGCGGAGTCAACGACTTCTTCGACTCGGGCGCGTGGATGGTGATCCGCAACCTGACGATCTTCTTCGTCGCCGTCTTCTGGCTGGCGACCGCGTACTGGGTCTACAAGGACGCCCGCCGCCGGATCGAGGATCCGTGGCTCGTCGCGATGGCGACGGTGCTCGGACTGGTCCCGCCGTTCGTCGGGCCGATCATCTACCTCTTCTTCCGCCCGCCGGAGTACATCGAGGACGTGCGCGAGCGCGAGCTCGAGATCCGGGCGATGGAGGAGCGGCTGTCGCGCCGCGACCTCCACTGCCCCGTCTGCCGTGCTGCGGTGGAGTCGACGTTCCTCGTCTGCCCGGTCTGCACGACCCGGCTGAAGCAGGCGTGCGCGAAGTGCAACGCGCCGCTCGAGGCGCTCTGGCAGATCTGTCCGCACTGCGCCACGCCTGTCGCGACACCGAGCCTGCCGGCGATCGAGGACACGATCGCCGACAGCTGGACGGCTCCCCGAAAGCGCGCCGCAGAGTCTGACTAGACTGCGCGGCCGATGGCCGTCGAGCGCACCCTGATCCTGATCAAGCCGGACGCGACCGAGCGCGCGCTGGCCGGCCAGATTCTCGCCCGGATCGAGCGGCGCGGCTTCACCGTCGTCGGCGGCAAGCTCCTTCGCGTCGACGCGGAGCTCGGCAAGGAGCACTACGCCGAGCACAGCGAGAAGCCGTTCTTCGGCGAGCTCGTCACCTTCATCACCTCGGCGCCGACGTGGGCGCTCGTCGTCGAGGGCGAGGGGGCGATCGCGACGATGCGGAAGACGATCGGTGCGACGAACCCGGCCGACGCCGAGCCCGGCACGATTCGCGGCGACTTCGCCACGTCGATGCCGAACAACCTCATCCACGGCTCCGACTCACCCGAGTCGGCCGAGCGCGAGATCTCGCTCTGGTTCGCCGACGATGAGCTCGTCTGAGCTGCCCGAGTACGCGGTTCGCAACCGCGACCGGTGGACGCGAACGAATGCGGAGTACTCGCACGAGCACGGGATCCGAGCGTGGAGCGCGGAGGAGATCAGCTGGGGGCTCTGGGGGATTCCCGAGTCCGAGCTGAGCGTCCTCCCGGACGTGGCCGGCAAGGACGTCGTCGAGCTCGGCTGCGGCACCGCGTACTTCTCCGCCTGGCTCGCCCGCCGCGGTGCCCGACCCGTCGGCGTCGACGTCACGCCGGCGCAGCTGGAGACGGCGCGGCGGCTGCAGGCGGAGACCGGGATCGAGTTCCCCCTGCTCGAGGCGAACGCGGAGGAAGTCCCACTGCCGGGCGCCTCGTTCGACCTCGCGCTCTCCGAGTACGGCGCCTCGATCTGGTGCGACGCCCGGCGCTGGATCCCCGAGGCGGCGCGGCTGCTGCGGCCGGGCGGCGAGCTGGTGTTCCTGCGCAACTCGACCCTCTCGATGCTCTGCGCTGCGCTCGACGGCTGGCACGAGACGCTGCAGCGGCCGCAGCGTGGGCTCGACCGGATCGACTGGGAGGACGACGGGACGAGCGAGTTCCACCTGCCGCTCGCGGAGCTCTTCGCCGTGCTCCGCACGGCGGGATTCGACGTCCTCGACGTCAAGGAGCTGTACGCGCCGCCCGACGCGACGAAGGCCGAGTACTACCACTCGGACCCCGAGTGGGGAAAGCGCTGGCCGTGGGAGGAGATCTGGAGAGCGCGCAAGCGGTGAGCTCGCACGTCGTCGACCCGATCCTGCTCGCCTCGACGAGCCCGCAGCGCCGGATCATCCTCGAGCAGCTCGACCTCCCCTTCGACGTCGTGGCGCCGGAGTACGTCGAGCACGACCCGCCGGACGCCGACGTCCACGACCTCGTCCGCGAGCACGCGCGCGGCAAGGCGCGCTCCGTCGCGCACCTCGGTGGCCCGCACCGGCCGGTCCTCGGGGTGGACACCGCCGTCGCGATCGACGGCGCCATCCTCGGCAAGCCCGCGAACCTGGCCGAGGCGCAGGAGATGCTCGGGCGGCTCTCCGGCGAGACGCACACCGTCGTCTCGGGCCTCTGCCTGCTGACGGCGGGCTGGGAGGTCGTCGAGCACGCCGAGACCCACGTGTCCTTCCGTGAGCTGACGCCGCGGGAGCTCGCCCACAACCTGGCGTACGGGGAGTGGGACGGCCGCGCCGGCGCCTACGCGATCCAGGGTCGCGGCGCCGCGCTCGTCGAGCGGATCGAGGGCGACTACCTCAACGTCGTCGGCCTGCCCGCAGCCCTGCTCGTGCGGATCCTGGCCGAGCGTTTCCCCGGCGCCTACGGCTGGGGATAGCCGGAACGCGGCTAGACTCGACCGCGGGATGAGCATCTTTCGCTCGATGAGCGGCTTCGGCGGCCGCGACATGGCCGTGGACCTCGGGACCGCGAACACGCTCGTGTACGTCCGCGGTCGCGGCATCGTCCTGAGCGAGCCGTCCGTCGTCGCGATCGACCAGCGCACCGGCGAGGTGCACGCGGTCGGTGTCGAGGCGAAGCGGATGCTCGGCCGCACCCCGGGGACGATCGCGGCGATCCGCCCGCTCAAGGACGGCGTCATCGCCGACTTCGACGTCACCGAGCAGATGCTGCGTCACTTCATCCAGAAGGTCCACCAGCACCGCTTCGCGCATCCGCGCGTCGTCGTCTGCGTCCCCTCGGGCGTGACGGGCGTCGAGAAGCGCGCCGTCGAGGAGGCGACGCTCTCGGCGGGCGCGCGCCAGGCGTACCTGATCGAGGAGCCGATGGCCGCTGCGATCGGCGCCGGCCTCCCGGTCGCCGAGCCGACCGGGAACATGATCGTCGACATCGGCGGCGGCACGACCGAGGTCGCCGTGATCTCGCTCGGCGGGATCGTGGTCTCGCAGAGCCTGCGCGTCGGCGGCGACGAGATGGACGACGCGATCGTCAACCACATCAAGAAGGAGTACAAGCTCCTGATCGGCCAGCAGACCGCCGAGGAGATCAAGCTCGAGGTCGGCTCCGCCTACCGGATGCGCGAGGAGGTGCAGGCGGAGGTCCGCGGCCGCGACATGCTCACCGGCCTGCCGAAGACGGTGATCCTCTCCTCCGAGGAGGTGCGGCGCGCGCTCGAGGAGCCGGTCGCGCAGATCATCGACGCGATCCGCTCCACCCTGGACAAGACGCCTCCCGAGCTGGCGGCGGACATCATGGACCGCGGGATCGTGCTCGCGGGCGGCGGCGCGCTGCTGACCGGGCTCGACGAGCGGCTCCGCCACGAGACGCAGATGCCCGTGCATCTCGCGGAGAGCCCGCTCACGTGCGTCGCGGTCGGTTCCGGCCGCAGCCTGGAGGAGTTCGAGGCGATCCACCGCTCGGCCCGCGCCCGCAACCGGCGCAACGGCCGCGGCCGGTACTAGGCCCTTTCCGGCCTGAGCGCCTCCGGGGAGGCCGCTACCATGAGCCGTTCCGTGCCACGCAACCGCACCGCAAGATCGGCGGTGCTGGGCCTCCCCGTCCGGCGACCCGCCCCGCGTCCGCTTTCCTCCCGCAGCACCAGTGCCCTCAGGCGCCGGATCGTGCTGGGGCTGCTGGTCGTGGTCGCGCTCGCCCTGATCACCGTCTCGTTCCGCGAGCAGGAGGACGGCCCGCTCCACGGCGCGCAGGGCGCCGTCGCCAGCGCGCTGCAGCCGCTCGAGGTGGCGGTCGAGCGCGTCGCGCGGCCGTTCCGCGACGCCTACGGCTGGACGAAGGACCTCTTCAACGCGCGCTCCGAGAACGAGACCCTGCGCGAGGAGAACGAGCTGCTCCAGCAGCAGGTGATCCAGAACGAGTCGGCGCTGCAGCAGAACGTCGCTCCTGCGGCAGCTGCTCGACTACCGCGACTCGCCCTCCTTCCCGGCCGACTACGAGGGGGTCGCGGCGGAGGTGATCGCCCGGCCGTCCTCCGCGTTCGAGCAGGAGATCGTCGTCACCGCCGGCACGAAGGACGGCGTCCGCGTCAACGCCGCCGTCGTCACCGCGGACGGGTTCGTCGGCACCGTCACGAAGGTGACCGACGGCGCCGCGCGCGTCCGCCTGCTCACCGACGAGTCGAGCGCCGTCTCGTCCGTCGATCTCCGCACGCGCGCGTCCGGGGTCGTCATGCACGGCCAGTCCGGCGACTCGCTCGTGCTCGAGCGCGTCTCGAAGCGCGAGGTCGTCCACGTCGGCGACGAGATCGTCACCGCCGGCTGGCGCGCCAACGGGCTCGGGTCGCTCTACCCGAAGGGGATCCCGATCGGCCGCGTCTCCTTCGTCGGCGGGCTCAACACCGATCTCTGGCAGCAGGTGCTGATCGAGTCCGACGTCGACTTCTCCGCCCTCGACTCGGTGCTCGTGCTCGTGCCGAAGCGACCGAACCCCGAGCTGCCGTGAGCTTCTCGGAGAGCGCGCTCGTCGCCGCCCTCGTCTTCGTGGCGGCCCTCCTCCAGGTGACGCTGTTCGCGTCGCTCGACGTCGCCGGCGGAGCGGCCGACGTGCTCCTGCTGGCCCTGCTCTCGATCGCGCTCCTGCGCGGAGCGGTCGTCGGCACCGTCGCCGGCTTCCTCGGCGGCCTGCTCGTGGACGTGCTCACGCTCGACACGCTCGGCGTCACCGCGCTCCTCTACGCCCTGGCGGGCTACTGGGCCGGCCGCTACGGCGAGACGACGGGCCGCGACCGCTCACACGCACCCCTGCTCACCGTCCTCGTCGCCACGATCGCGATCGCCTACGCCGGCTACGGGCTCCACTTCCTCCTCGGCGAGGAGCTCTCGGCGCGGCGCGCGCTCTTCGAGACGCTGCTGCCGACCCTGGTGCTGAACCTCGCCGTCGCGAGGCCCGTCTTCGCGCTCTGCCGCAGCGCGCTCGGCCGCTCCGCCGTCGGCGACCGCGTCACCGAGGTGAAGCTGCTTGGCTAGCTCCTACCCCGAGCGCCGCTCGCCGTCCGGCCGCTTCCTGCCGCCGGACCCCCGCACCGCCGAGCCGTACCGGTTCACGCCCCAGCTGGCGCTCCGGGTCGGTGTGCTCGCCGGCCTCGCCCTGATCGTCTTCGCGATCCTCTTCCTGCGGCTGTGGGCGCTGCAAGTCCTCTCCGGCGACCGCTACCTGAACGCGGCCCAGAACAACCAGCTGCGGACGATCCGGGTCGAGGCCCAGCGCGGCACGATCGTCGACCGCGCCGGCCGCACGATCGTCTCCAACGTTCCCGGCACGGCCGTCCGGATCTGGACCGCGGACTTGCCGGAGGAGGGCCGCTACGCGATGTTCAAGCGCCTCTCCAAGATCCTGCGCGTGCCGATGCCGAGGCTGACGAACGCGCTCGAGGAGAACAAGGGCGACCCGCTGACCCCGATCCTCGTCAAGACGGCGGTGCACGAGGACCAGGTGGCGACGCTGCTCGAGCACCGCGCGGAGTTCCCCGGCGTCGAGATCACGAGCACGTATCTGCGCGACTACGAGCACAAGGCGCTCGCCGCGCAGTTGCTCGGCTACGTCGGCGAGGTCTCCCCCGAGGAGCTGAAGGCGCTCGAGCAGACGAAGGACCGCGACATCCGCGGCGGCGAGAAGATCGGCAAGACCGGCGTCGAGGCCGCGTTCGACGGCTACCTCCGCGGCACCCCGGGTACGGCGCAGCTCCGCGTCGACTCGCTCGGCCAGCCGCTCGGCCCCTTCGAGACGCGGCGTCCCGCCGTCGCCGGCTACAACGTCCGGCTCACGCTCGACATCGGTCTCCAGCGGGTCGCCGAGCGTGCGCTCCGCGACAGCATCGACCTCGCCTACGAGCAGGAGCAGTGGAACGCGAACGGCGGCGCGATCGTCGTCCTCGATCCCCGAGACGGTGCGGTGCTCGCGCTCGCGTCGAACCCGACCTACAAGCCCTCGGTCTACGTCGGCCGCGTCGACCCGAAGAAGCTCGAGCCGCTGACGAACGAGAAGGTCGCGAAGGAGCGCAACTACCCGGGGATCAACCGCACGATCGCCGGCGTCTATCCGCCGGGCTCGACGTTCAAGCCGCTGACGGCGCTCGCCGCGATCTCCGACGGGATGCTCTCGCCGCACGAGTACATCCAGTGCTCGCCTCAGGCGACCTACGGCCTCGACGAGCAGGTGTTCAAGAACTGGAACCCGTACACGAACATGCCGATGTCGCTGACGACCGCGCTCTCGCAGTCCTGCGACACGTACTTCTACGACGTCGGCAACCGCTACTTCGAGCGCGGCGAGCGGGAGCGGGCCTACTGGACGAAGATGCAGGCCTGGGCGAAGAAGTTCGGCTTCGGCCAGGCGTCCGGGCTCGACATCGGCGGCGAGGCGACCGGCCTGCTGCCGACGCCGGCCTGGCGGCGCGAGACCTACAAGGGGATCGACCGCGCCTGGAACCCGGGCGACATGATCCAGATGGCGATCGGCCAGAAGGACATCACCGTGACGCCGCTGCAGATGGCGCGGTTCTACGCCGCGCTTGCGAACGGGGGCAAGCTCGTGACGCCGCATCTCGTCGAGGCCGCCGAGCGCCCGGCCGCGGAGGGTGAGCCGCCGGTGCCGATCCGGACGTTCCCCGCGCCGCCGCCGAAGGAGATCGGCGTCGACGCGGAGGCCCTGCAGGTCGTTCGTGACGGCCTCTACGAGGCGACGCACGACGCGAACGGCACCTCCTCCGGGATCTTCGGCAGCTTCCCCGTCCCGGTCGCCGGCAAGACGGGCACTGCCGAGAAGGTCGTCAACCTGCCGGGCTACCCGATCGGCCATCTCGAGGATCAGGCCTGGTGGTGTGGCTGGGGGCCGTTCGACGGCGGCGACTACATCACCTCGCGCGGGGCGAGCCGCACGCCGATCGTCGTCTGCGCCGTGGTCGAGAACGGCGGTCACGGCGGCTCGGTCGCCGCGCCCGCGGCGCTGAAGATCTTCGAGTACTGGTTCCGCGAGCACGCGGGCGTCCAGGGGGTCGTCGCGAGTGATTGAGTACGCCTCCTCGCGGCCGCGTCCCGTCGCGCGCGACCACGTCGACGTCGTCGGCTTCGTCCGCCGGCTCGACTGGATCCTCCTGCTCGGCGTGGGCGCGATCGTCGCCTACGGCCTCTGGGCGGTCGCGGGGATCACTCGCTTCGACGTCGAGGGAAACGAGAACTACTACGTCGTCCGGCAGGCGATCGCCGTCGGAGTCGGGTTCGTCGGCTTCCTCGGCGCGCTGGTGATCGACCCCGACCGCTATCGACGCGCCCAGAGGACGATCTTCGCCGTCACGCTCGTCGGGATGCTGCTCGTCTTCCCGCTCGCCGACGCGACGCGCGGCTCGAAGCGGTGGTTCGAGATCGGCCCCTTCCAGTTCCAGCCCTCGGAGTTCGGCAAGCTCCTCTTCGTCCTCGCGCTGGCGGGCTTCCTCGCCGACCGGGCGCGCCGGTTGCACGAGCCGCGCGTGGTGCTGCAGGCGATCGGGCTCGCTGCGATCCCGATCGCGCTCGTCTTCAAGCAGCCCGACCTCGGCACGGCGCTCGTCTACGGCGCCGCGCTGATCGCCTGCCTCTTCATCGCCGGCATCCGCTGGAGCCACCTGGCGCTGCTCGTCGGGACGGTCGCGCTGCTCGCCTCGAGCGTGATCTGGTTCCTCCCGGCCGCGGGCGTCGAGGTGCTCGAGCCCTACCAGGCGGCACGGCTCAACTTCACCAACCTGGAGGAAGACCCGGGCGGGACGGCGTACAACCAGACGCAGTCGATCACGGCCGTCGGCTCCGGCGGCCTCGACGGCCGCGGCGTCGAAGGGGCGACCCAGACCCGGCTCGACTATCTCCCCGAGCACCACACCGACTTCGTCTTCGCCGCGCTCGCCGAGCAGCGCGGGTTCTTCGGCGCCGCGCTCCTGCTCGGCCTCTACCTGCTCGTCGTCTGGCGCGGCCTGCGCGTGATCACGGTCGCCCGCGATGCGTTCTCGGCGATCGTCGCGGGCGGGATCGTGATCGCGTTCCTGTTCCAGATCTTCGTCAACGTCGGCATGACGATGGGAATCGCGCCCGTGACCGGGATCCCGCTCCCGTTCGTGACCGTGGGCGGCTCGTCGATGGTGATGAACATCGTCGCGGTCGGCGTCCTCCAGGCGATCTACGCCCGCGGCAACCTCGGCCGGCGCAGGGCGCGCTGATGGCGAAGACGCTCAGCCCGTTCGCGGTGTGGGGTCTCCTCCGCGAGCTCAAGATCGCGGCCGACGACACGAAGCCGCTCGTCGTCAGCGGCCCGCTCGCAGAGCAGCTCGCGAAGGAGCTTTCCCGTGACGCGGCTCCGGGCGGCGTCCGCGTCGGCGGCCGCGTCGAGGACGCCGACTGCCTGATCCGGGTCCTCGCCGGCGCTCCGACGAAGGAGGACGAGGCCGAGCTGAAGGCGGCGAAGCGGGCCAAAATCCCAGTTGTCGCCGTCCAGACCGGCACGGAGGACTTCGACGTCCCCTACGTGCTCGCGACCGACGTCGTCACGTGCCATCCCGGCCAAGGCTTCCCGGTCGAGGAGATCGCGAACGCGGTCGCCGCCCGCCTCGGCGAGGCCGGAACCGGCCTCGCCGCGCGCCTGCCCGTGCTCCGAGAGCCGCTCTGCCGCGGGCTGATCGAGTCCTTCTCCCGCAAGAACGGCGTGCTCGCGGTCGCAATCTTCGTCCCCGGCGCCGACTTCCCGGTGCTGACGCTGAACCAGATCCGGCTCGTGCTCCGGATCGCCGCCGCCCACGGCGTCGAGGTCGACCAGCAGCGGCTGCCCGAAGTCCTCGCGACGGTCGCGGCCGGGCTCGGCTTCCGTGCCGTCGCACGGCAGGTGCTGGGCGCGATCCCGGTGGCGGGCTGGCTCGTCAAGGGCGGCATCGCGTACGGCGGCACGCGCGCCCTCGGCGAGGCGGCGATGCGCTACTTCGAGAGCGTCGCGCAACCGGCGCCCGCGCCGGCGCGCTAGCACCGCCGGCCTCTCCGTCCGGTCCAGGTCCTATGGTTCCGGAAACGACGGGAGGGAGGCGAGATGGTCGGTTCCGAGCACGCGGAAGAGCTGCTTCAGATCGAGGAAGCGGACGCCTGGTTCGAGTACCTCGAGGCCACGCGGGCGCAGAACGAGACGCGCTACGCC
Organism: uncultured Gaiellaceae bacterium; assembly: GCA_963827015.1. Lineage (GTDB taxonomy): Bacteria > Actinomycetota > Thermoleophilia > Gaiellales > Gaiellaceae > Gaiellasilicea. The sequence goes on from CAWGZI010000006.1 coordinate 313,654, forward strand.
GAGCTCGAGCCGTGGGCCTGGGCCCGCCTCTCCCAGCGGCTGCGCGCCGTCCGCGCCCGCCGCGCCCGCCTGCGGCCGGCCGCCGCGTAACCGCGCCACCGCAGCCGCTCCGACCCTGCTGATACCCTGGTTCGGCAGGCTATGCCTACGGTTTTCACACACACACGCAGCGCGCGACCGGCCGCATTCGCGGCCGTGTCTTTGCGCGCGCCCACTCTAGGAGAAGCATTTGTCACCCTGGTTCCGCAGGAAGAAGAAGCAGCAAGAGCAGGACAGCTCGGAGCAGCAGGCGCAGGCGGCAGTCGCGCCCGCTCCGCAGCCAGAGCCGGCTGAGCAGACGACCGCGACGGCCCCGGCCGACGCGACAACCGAGCAGAAGAAGCGCCGCCGCGGCACCCGTGGCGGGCGCGGGCGCAAGAAGCCCGGCACCGGAGCGACCGCGACCGCGGATGCACCGGAGAAGGCCGAGAAGCCCGACCAGAAGCCGGCGCAGCAGCGCCGTGAGCGGAAGCCCACGGAGCGCAGTCAGCGCCAGGAGCGGCGCGCGAACCAGCAGGGCAACCGCCGCCGCGTGCCGCAGAAGCGGGCGCCGCTGCCGAAGGCCAAGCGCGAGCTGCTGATCTCGATCGACATCGGCGAGCAACGCGTCGCGATCGTCGAGGACGACCGCGTCGCCGAGGTCTACCTCGAGCGGCCCGAGCGCCGCTCGATCGCCGGCAACATCTACCTCGGCACGGTCGACAACGTCCTGCCCGGCATGGAGGCGGCCTTCGTCGAGATCGGCCTCGAGAAGAACGGCTTCCTCTACGTCGACGAGATCGTCCGGCCCGAGCTCGAGGGCAGCCGCCACGGCAAGAAGATCACCGACCTGATCGCCCGCGGGCAGCAGGTGATGGTGCAGGCGGTCAAGGACCCGATGAAGACGAAGGGCGCCCGCCTGACGATGGAGATCTCGCTCCCCGGTCGCTTCCTCGTCTTCGTCCCGCAGGGCGAGGGCCTCGGCGTCTCGCGCCGGCTCGACGACGCCGAGCGCACGCGTCTGAAGGACATCATCAAGAAGCTCGACGTCAAGGAGGGCGGCGTCATCGTCCGCACCGCCGCCGAGGGCGCCTCGGCCGAGGACGTCGAGCGCGACCTCGTCTTCCTGCAGCGGCTCTGGAAGACGATCCAGGCCCGCGCGAAGTCGGCGAAGGCGCCGGCGCTCGTCTACCAGGAGGCCGAGCTGCCGCTCCGGATCGTCCGCGACCTCTTCGCGGGCGACTTCGTCAGCGCCCAGATCGACCACGAGCGGACGTACAAGCGCATCGTCGGCTATCTGAAGAAGACGTCGCCGCACATGCTCGAGCGCGTCCACCGCTACAAGGAGAAGACGCCGCTCTTCGAGGGCACGGGCGTCGACGCCGAGATCCGTTCGACGCTGAACCGCCGCGTCGATCTCCCGTCCGGCGGCTACCTGATCTTCGACTATGCCGAGGCGTTCACGGTCGTCGACGTCAACACCGGCCGGTTCGTCGGCTCGCGCTCGAAGAACTCGACCGGCAGGCTCGAGGACACGATCACGAAGAACAACCTCGAGGCGGTCAAGGAGGTCGTGCGCCAGCTGCGGCTGCGCGACATCGGCGGGATCATCGTCATCGACTTCATCGACATGGCGAACCCGAAGAACCGCGCCACCGTCGAGGAGGCACTCCGCACCGAGCTCGAGCGCGACCGGACGAAGACCTACGTCGTCGAGATCTCGCCGCTCGGGCTCGTCGAGATGACGCGTCAGAACGTGACCGACGGCCCGCGCGAGATCCTGACCAAGAAGTGCCCGACCTGCGCAGGCGACGGCATCGTCGTCTCGGAGGCGTCGGCCGCGCTCGAGGTGGAGCGGCGATTGCGCACGCTCGCTTCCGGCTCCCGCGCGCAGGCATTCCAGATCGAGGTCAACCCGAAGACGATGTCGCTGCTGCTCGGCACGGGCGGGACGCGACTCGCGGAGATCGAGGAGGCGTCGAAGAAGCGCTTCTTCCTCGTGCCGAAGGAAGGCGCCCACGCCGACCACGCCGCCGTGCTCGCCGAGGGCAAGCTCGCCGACCTGCAGCCGCCGGCGCCGATCGCCGAGGGCACCGAGGTCGACCTGAAGCTCGTCGAGCTCGACAAGCACGACGCCGGCTCCGCGGTCGGCAAGCTCGACGGCGTCGACGTCGTCGTCGGCGGCGCCGCGAAGCTCGTCGGCAAGAAGGCGAAGGTGCGGATCGAGCGCGTGCTCGACGGCGTCGCCTACGCGACGGCGCTGAACGGCGTCGAGGCGCCGGTCGAGCCGATCACGTTCGAGAGCGAGGCCGAGAAGCCGACACGCGCGCCCAGCCGCGCAAAGAAGGCGGAGACCGAGACGGAGGCGGAGACGCCGGAGCTCGAGATCGGCGAGGCCGACGCCGAGCCCGTGGACGTGGCGGACGACGACCAGATGGAGGCCGACGCGGAGGCGGAGGAGACGGTCGAGGCTCGACGACGGAGGCGCTGCTCCGGCGAAGAAGAAGACCCGCCGCGGGTCGCGCGGCGGCCGCAACCGCAAGAAGAAGCCGGCCGCGGCCACCGACGGGAGCGAGCCCGACGAGCAGCCGTCCGAGACCGAGGCGGAGGCCGCGGAGGAGACCGTCGACGCGGAGGCGCCCGCCGCGCCGCGCATCCACGTGCCCGACCTCGAGCTCGACGAGAAGCCGAAGCAGCCGCGGAAGCGGACGCCGAAGGCTGCTGCACCCGACGATCGGCCGCAGCGCCGACGAGGGTGAGGGCGAGGCGGCCGAGCAGGTCGCGGTCGCCGTCGCCGAGGAGACCGACGACGCCGAGGGCGAGGCCGCGGCCAAGCCCAAGAAGAAGACGCGTCGCGGCTCCCGGGGCGGCCGCAACCGCAAGAAGCCGGCCGCGGTCTCAGGCGAGAACGGCGCCGAGCCGGCGGAACGGGTGTCCGAGCCGCAGGCCGAGTCGTCCGCGAACGGCGGCGAGCCCGCATCGGACGAGTACGTGCCGATGTCGGAGTGGCTCGACGACCTCGACGCCTAGTCGCTACACTGCACCGGTTCGCGGGGCCAACCCGCGTTTTTCTGCGCTTATGGATACCTACGCGATCATCTCAGTCGGTGGCAAGCAGTACCGCGTCCGCGAGGGCGAGACGCTGCTCGTCGACCGGCTCGCGCACGGCGCCGGGAAGACCTTCCAGCCGACCGTGCTCCTCGTCGGAGGCGGCGACGGCGGCCCCGACCTCTCGCCCAGCGCGACGGTGACCGCGAAGGTCGTCGCGGACGTGCGCGGCGACAAGATCCGGATCGGGAAGTACCGGCCGAAGAACGGCTACAAGAAGCACACCGGCTTCCGCGCCAGCCTGTCGCAGATCGAGATCCAGTCGATCGGCGGCGCCAAGAAGGCGGCTGCGAAGAAGAGCGAGCCCGCGCCGGCGAAGAAGGCCGAGGCCGCGGCTCCTGCAGCCGACGACCGCGTCAAGGGCATGCCGTCCGGCTACGAGGACCTGACCGTCGCGCAGATCAAGGAGCAGTCGTCCGACTGGAACCGCCCGATGCTCGAGGCGGCGCTCGAGTACGAGCAGGCGCACGGCAAGCGCAAAGGCGCGCTCGCCGCGCTCGAGTCGGCCCTGGCAGAGAAGGAGAGCGACTAATGGCTCACAAGAAAGGCCTCGGGTCCTCCCGGAACGGCCGCGACTCGAACGCGAAGCGCCTCGGCGTCAAGATCTTCGCCGGGCAGAAGGTGAAGGCCGGCATGATCCTCGTCCGCCAGCGCGGGACGCGGTTCCGCCCCGGCGTCGGCACCGGCATCGGCCGCGACGACACGATCTTCGCCAAGCGCGAGGGCACCGTCGAGTTCCGCACGTCGGGCGAGAAGCGCTTCATCTCGGTCGCCGAGACCGACACCGACCAGAGCTAGAAGCCCTTGTTCCACGATCGCGCCTCCATCGAGGTGGCGGCGGGCCGCGGCGGCGACGGAGGCCTGAGCTTCCGGCGCGAGAAACACGTGCCCAAGGGTGGTCCCGACGGGGGTGACGGCGGCAAGGGCGGCGACGTCGTCCTCGTCGCGGACGCGAGCCTGCGCGACCTGTCGTCCTTCCGCGCGAAGACGAGGTTCAAGGCCGGCCGCGGCGAGCCAGGGCGGGGCGCCCGCAAGCACGGCGCAGACGGCGCCACGATCGAGCTCGCCGTCCCGGTCGGCACGCAGGCCTACGGCGTCGAGGGCGAGCTGATCGCCGACCTGGCGCGCCCGGACGCGAGGATCGTGCTCGCCCGCGGCGGTCAGGGCGGCCGCGGCAACGCCCGCTTCGCGACGGCGGTCCGGCAGACGCCGCGCTTCGCGGAGGTGGGGGAGCCGCCGGAGGAGACCGAGGTCGAGCTGCGGCTGAAGCTGCTCGCCGACGCGGCGATGGCAGGGCTTCCGAACGCCGGCAAGTCGTCGCTGCTCCGCCGCATCTCGAACGCGAAGCCGAAGGTCGCGGACTACCCGTTCACGACCCTGGCGCCCGTGCTCGGGACGGTCGAGTCCCCGGACGGCGCGCAGTTGACGGTCGCCGACGTCCCCGGGCTGATCGAGGGCGCCAGCGAGGGCGTCGGGCTCGGCCACGAGTTCCTCGCGCACCTCGAGCGCGCGCGGCTGCTCCTGCACGTGATCGACGCGTCAGAGGAGGACGTCGAGGAGCGTTTCCGCACGATCGACACCGAGCTCGCCCTCTACGGCGCCGGTCTCGACGAGCGGCCGCAGGCGATCGTGCTGAACAAGATCGACCTCCTTCCGGAGCCGCCGGAGTTCCCGATCGAGGACGAGCGGGTGGTCGGCGTGTTCCCCGTCTCGTGCGCGACCGGGGCGGGGATCGAGCAGCTCAGGCTCGCGCTCTTCCGGCTCTGCCCCGCCGCGCCGGAGCCGGTCTTCGAGGAGGCGCCGGAGCTGCCGGAGTTCCTCGAGTACCGCCCGCAGCCGCCCGCGCGCCGCGCGTACCGGATCTACCGCACCGACCGCGGCTTCCGGATCGTCGGCGAGGCGCCGGCGGGCGACGAGCTCGAAGCGGTGCTGAAGGCGGCAGGAGCCCGGAAGGGCCAGGAGATCGAGATCGGCGAGGAGGTGCTCGAGTGGCAGTGATCGGGATCCTGGGCGGCCGCTTCGACCCGCCCCACCTCGGCCACGCCGCACTCGCGAGGACGGCCGTGGATCACTTCGGCATCGACGAGCTGCACGTCACCGTCGTCGCCGACGCCGCCCACAAGCCGTCCGAGGCCTCTGCCGGCGACCGGCTCGCGATGGCGGCGCTCGCGTTCGCCGAGCTCGACGCCGAGGTCGAGCTGGAGCAGCACCGCTACACGGTCGACGCGCTGGAAGCGGCCGGCTACGACGACCCGATCTTCCTGATCGGCGCCGACGAGCTCGTCGCGTTCCCGACCTGGAAGCAGCCCGAGCGGGTGCTCGAGCTCGCGCGGCTCGGGGTCGCCACACGCCCGGGTTACGCGCCGACGACCACCTCGCCGCGCATTCGGACCTTCGAGCTGGAGCCGCATCCGGTTTCCTCCTCCGAGATCCGCGAGCGGGTGCGCAACGGAGAGCCGATCGAGGGCCTCGTCGCCCCCGAGGTCGCCGCGTACATCGCCGAGCACGGCCTGTACAGCGGCGGTTGACGTCCGGGTTTCCCGGCTACACTGAAGGCTCTGACTTCGCTCGAACAAGCACGCCGGATCGCCGCTCTCGCGAGCGAGAAGCTGGCAGAAGACGTCGTCATTCTCGACATGAGGCCCGTGTGCGTCTACACGGATTTCTTCGTGCTCGCGACCGGCCGCAACCCTCGGCAGACGAAGGCGATCTTCGACGAGGTGCACGGGCAGCTGAAGCAGGACGCGAAGCTGCTCCCGCGCGCCGTCGACGGCGCAGCAGAGGCGGAGTGGATCATCGCCGACTATCTCGACGTCGTCCTGCACGTCTTCACGCCCGAGACACGGGCCTTCTACCGGCTCGAGGATCTCTGGGGCGATGTGCCCGCGGTCGACGTCGAAGCGGCGACGGCCTAGCTACAATCTCCGAGACCCAGGGGCCATAGCTCAGCTGGGAGAGCGTCTGGCTGGCAGCCAGAAGGTCGCCGGTTCGAGCCCGGCTGGCTCCATTTTCGGCGCAGGTCATCAGATCTGCGGAAGCAGATCCGATGACGCGCAAACCCCTGAAGGGTCGCTTCGCTCCCTGGTTCAGTGCCGGGAGCTGTGTGAGAGGCTCTCTCTCGTCATGAATCGGCAGATCACGCTGGCGGCGCGGCCGGAGGGGTTCCCGAAGGAGTCGGACTTCGCGCTCGTCGAGTCGCCCGTCCCGTCGGCCGGGCCGGGGGAGGTGCTCGTCCGCTCGAGCTGGCTCTCCGTCGATCCCTACATGCGCGGGCGCATGAGCACGGCGCGGTCGTACGCGAAGCCGACCGAGCTCGGCGAGCCGATGACCGGCCAGGTCGTCGGCGAGGTCGTCGAAAGCAACGACTTGCGGTTCGCGCCCGGCGACACCGTCGTCGGGCAACTCGGCTGGCAGGACTACGCGGTCGCGCGCGGCGGCACGCTTCGGAAGATCGATCCGGCGCTCGCTCCGCCCCAGACGGCCTTGCACGTGCTCGGCGGCACGGGTCTCACCGCCTACTTCGGCCTCTTCGACGTCGGCAAGCCGAAGCCGGGTGACACGGTGGTCGTCTCGGCCGCGTCCGGGGCCGTCGGGCAGATCGTCGGCCAGCTCGCGAAGATCGCGGGCTGCCGCCCGGTCGTCGGGCTCGCCGGGTCGGCCGAGAAGGTCGCCGACCTGACCGACCGCTACGGGTACGACGTCGGGATCGACTACAAGCGCGACGACGTCAACGCGGCGCTGAAGGAGGCGTGCCCGAACGGCGTCGACGTCTACTTCGACAACGTCGGGGGAGCGCTCTCGGAGACGGTCTTCCGTCGGCTCGCGCTCGGCGCCCGCATCCCAGTCTGTGGACAGGTCTCGCAGTACAACCTCGCCGAGCCCGAGCTGGCGCCGCGCAACCTCGGCTTCCTGATCGTCTTCCGTGCCCGGCTCGAGGGCTTCCTGATCAACGACTACGCCCACCGCTTCCCGGAGGGCCTGCGGCGGCTCGGCCGCTGGCTCGCCGAGGGGAGGCTCACCTACCGCGAGGACGTGACCGAGGGCCTCGAGAACGCGCCCGCTGCCTTCATGGGGATGCTCCGCGGCGAGAACCGCGGTAAGGCGCTCGTCAAAATCCGCTGACACGAGCATGGGGCACTGTCTGCGCCGGCCATGTGGGCCCCTGGTCCCGGCATGTCCGCGGCGGACACGCCCGCGGGCGGGCGCGGGCTACGAGACGGGGACGCCGGCCGCCTGGAGGGCGCGGCGGAGCATGAGCGCGTTCGCGGGCGCCTGCGCGACGAGGCCCTGCTCCGGGTCGCCGGCCACCTCCTCCGGGTCGAGGCCCTCGAGCCCGGTCGCCGGCATCTGCGAGCGGCCGTTGTTGTTGAACATCGCGTAGACGGACTCGGACTCGCCGGCCAGCTCGCGGAGGGGCTCGACCCACTCGGCCAGCTCCTCCTCCGAGTAGAGGTGGTCGAAGCGCTCCGCCGCGCTTCCCGTCCGCTTGTTCCAGGTCCCGGCGTTGCGGCCGTGGAAGCGGACGTACGCGGTCGGGCTCGTCGTGGCGACCACGGTGGGGACGAGGTTCTTCGCGTCGGTCGCGCGGCGCGTCGACGATCACGTTCGTCGCGCCGATCGACTCGAGGAAGGCCAGTGTCTCGGCCCGGTGCTCCTCGTCGAGCCAGCTGCGGTGACGGAACTCGACCAGCGGCTCGTCACCGTCCAGCTGCTCGACGGCCCAGGCGAGATAGTCGAGGGAGACCGGCTTGAAGACGACGTAGGACGGAAACTGGAGCAGGATGCCGCCGAGCTTGCCGCGCTCGCGCAGCGGCTCGAGCGCGCGGTGGAAGCGCCGGAAGACCTCGGCCCGCAGCTCGCGGGGAGGGCGGTCGACCCGGCCGCGGTCGTCGACCGGCATCACGTCCCGCAGGTCCTCGGGCAGCGACTCGAGCTTGACGGGGTGCCGGGTCATCAGCCCGAACGCCTTCACGTGCATCGTGAATCCGTCCGGCACGCGCTCGGCCCAGTTGCCCACGAGCTCCGCATCGGGGAGGCGGTAGTAGGTCGAGTTCGCCTCGACCGTGTCGAAGCGCTCGGCGTAGTGCCTGATCCGGGCCTCGCCCGAGCGGACGCGCTTCGGGTACCAGACCTTCGTCAGCGTCTCGTCCGCCCAGGAGCACGTGCCGACGCGGACGGTGGCGCTCATCCCGCGATCGTAGACCGCGGGACGAGCGCCGCTGTGCCCTCTAGCTGGCGACGATCGTCAGCTCGCGCGTCGCACGGCCGCCGTTCGCCGTGTTCGCCTCGAGCCGGACGACGTACGTCTTCTTCTTCGCCGGCCTGAAGCCGGTGAGCCGGAACCGCGCGACCGCGTCGGCGCCGAGCCTCGTGGCCGGCTGTCCGGTCGCGACGACCTTGCCGCCCAGGAAGACGCGGAAGTTGATCCCGACCGTGTCCCCGGCCCGCGCGTTGCTGGCCAGCTCGCGGAGCGGCACCGCGACGGTCGGCGCCGTGATGCCGCCGCGCACCTTCACGAGCGGGTTGCGCGCGTCCACCGACTTCGCGGCGGTGCGGAAGCGGGCGAGCGCCGGCTTGGCGGCACCGCTCCGCGTCTGCAGACCGCTCTGCCAGACGCTCGTCTCGTCGTCGCGGAAGATGAACCAGACGAACATGTCCACTCGGGGGTCCTTCTTCGCGAGCGAGATCGCCTGCGTCGCGTACGCCGCCTGCTGCGCGCGGGAGACGCCCTTCGGCTCGCCGTCGGGCTTCGTCTCGTACCCGAACTCGGTGATCCAGATCCGGATGCCCTTGCGCTTGAACCACGTGTCGAGCGACTGCTCGAAGCGGGCGAGCGAGGAGAGCGTCACGTTCGGCCACTTCACCTTCTGCGTCGGCTTCAGGTTCTGCGGCGTCGGATACGGATGCTGCGCCCAGGCGTCGAACTTGAGGCGCGGGTTCGCGGCCGCGACGAGCTGGGCGAAGCGGCCCGGCGAGTGCGTGTCCGACTTGCCGTTCAGCTTCTTGTCCCGCCCGTGCGAGGACGTCGAGCCGATCGCGACCTGGGCCTTCCTGTTGCCGGCCTTGATCCCGGCGTAGGCGGCCGCGTACATCTTCGCGTAGAGCCGCGGGCCGACCGAGCGGCCCTTCGCGTCGAACTGCGGCGAGAGGAAGAGCTGCAGGTTGGACTCGTTCCAGATCGAGTAGCGGCCCACATAGGGGAACTGCGCGAAACGCCCGGAGTAGCGCGAGGCGATCGCCTGGGAGAACTTCTGCAGGTCGGCGACCCGCGTAGGGACGTTGTTCGGCGTCTTGCCGCCGTTCGCCCATTTCGGCGTGCCCCAGATCGTGATCACCACTTCCAGGCCGCGCTCTTGCGCGTTGCGGACGAGCTCGTCCACGTCGGAGAAGCGATAGGCGGGGTCGAACGAGTTGGTCGCGTTGGCGGGCCTGGTGGGCGCCGTCTTCGACCAGTCGACCAGTGTGCGGACGATCGTCGCGTTGGCACCCCGAGCCTGATCGAGGACCTCGGTCCGGTTCGCGTTCCAACGGAAGGCGACGTCATCGTGGAAACCGACGTACATCCGCGGCGCCGAGCTTGCGACCGCCGGTGACAGCAGTGCTGCAAGGGCCGCGACGAGGAGGAGCTGCGTCACTCGTCTCACGGGCATTCTCCTTTGCAAATGATATGGCTTGCCAAGGGTAGCGGCACCGTGTGAGGACGGTGTTAGCTCGGCTTTCGGCGTGTTTCTGCGTTCAGGCGGCCGTGCGGAGCGCGTCGATCTCGCGTGAGACCGCCAGCCGCTCGAGCGCCGTCGCCTCGATCTGGCGCACCCGCTCGCGGGTGATCCCGAGCCGGCGGCCGATCTCCTCCAGCGACTGGGGCTCCTCGCGCTCGAGGCCGTAGCGCAGGGTCAGCACCGTGCGCTCGCGGTCGGGCAGGCCTTCCAGTGCCTTGTGGAGGGTCGTCTCCGTCAAGCTGACCTCGACCTCCTCCTCGACGCCGCCCTCGGCCACGCCGACGAGATCGCCGATCGACGCGTCGTTGTCCTCGCCGAGCGGCTTGTCGAGGCTCGTCACCGCCCGCGCGGCCTGCCGCACCTCCTTCAGGTGCTTCAGGGAGATCTTCGAGGCCGCCGAGATCTCCTCGTCGGTCGGCGGCCGCCCGAGCTTCGCCATCAGCTCGCGCTCGGCGCGGCCGATCTTCTGCTCGCGGTCGGCGATGTGGACGGGGATCCGGATCGTGCGCGACTTGTTCGCGACGCCGCGCTGCACCGCCTGCCGGATCCACCAGGTCGCGTAGGTCGAGAACTTGTACCCGCGGCGCCAGTCGAACTTCTCCACCGCCCTGATCAGCCCGATCACGCCTTCCTGGATCAGGTCGAGGAGCGAGAGGCCGTGGCCCTGGTACTTCTTCGCGATCGAGACGACGAGGCGGAGATTCGAGTTGATCATCCGGTTCTTCGCCTCGACGTCGCCGCGCTCGATCCGCTTGGCGAGCTCGACCTCCTCCGCCGCCGTCAGCAGCGCATAGCGGCCGGCCTCGTTCAGGAAGAGCTGCAGCGAGTCGGTCGTCGCGGCGGCGAGGTCGCCGTTCACGTACGTCGCCTCGGCGGCGGACGCGCGTCCGCAGTCGTCGGAGAGGCTGATCCCGCGCTCCTCGAGCTCCTGGTAGAGCGTCTCGAGCTCCTCGTCCTCGAGCTCCAGGTCCTGCACCGCGGCGCTGAACTCGGACAGGTTGAGGCAGCCGGCCTCTTCGCCCGCGTCGAGCATGGGTGCGAGGGTCTCGCGACTCATCGACCTCTTTCATCCCCGGCGTGCCGGAAGCCTAACCCGGTCTCCGAAACCGGTGTCCGAAACCCGGTGTCCGAAAAGGACATCTAGGCGCGCCACGACCGCCCTGCAATCGTCACGAAGGTGGCACGTTTTCGTTTCCCACCCGTTCGAGACGCGGCCCTAGCGTGGGTCGTGTCGTCGAGGAAGGAAGGTGGGACGGTTGAAACGATTCGCTGTCTTGACCGCTGTGGCTGCAGCCGTGGCCGCCGCCGGATCCGCCTACGGGCACACGCTGCTGTCGTACGGGACCACATTCAAGGACGCGGACCTGTGCGTCTTCGGCTCCGCGCACATCCAGCACGGGTCGGCGGTGATCGACTCGGGCGCGGACGTCATGTCCGTGTCGAACGCGCCGTATCTCGGCTGCAGTGGCGACAAGCCTCGGGATCCGTATTGGATCGCTCTGCGCCGTCAGCTGTACCGCTGGGAGACGTCGAGCTGGGTCGTCTGCAACGACTCCGGCTGGGTCTACAACACGACGCGAACGGCCCAGGTCTACCACCAACGGACGTTCCAGACCGCGATCTGCGGCGACCGGTACTACGGGACGATGGGGAACGGCTTCGTCTGGCAGAACGTCGGCGGCTGGAGCGGTGGTGGAGCGTGGTCCGACTACCACTGGCTGCCGGCCTAGGAGGAGGTTTGCGATGAAACGCTACGTCTCGGCCGTTGCGGCCGTCGTCATTCTCGTCGGAGCAGGCGCGGTGCTCGCCGTCGCCGGCGACGACCGGCCCGACGCCCCGCCGTGGGTCGCCGCCGACGGCAGCGTCGACCTGTCGAAGGCGCCGGATCAGTTCGAGGTCTCCGGGCCCGACGGCAAGAAGGTGGTCTGCGCCAACGGTCGCACGCTGAAGGTGCGCAAGGAACAGCTTCTCGGCCCGCCGACGCAGACTCCCGACCAGCTTCGCGAGGAACGTGCGGCGGCCGGCGGCCGCGATCTCGTCTGGCGCTGCGGGCACGGCAAGAACCCGCATCTGAACCCGGTGCTGATCCCGCGGTCCGAGGACCCGATCGGCACGGAGACGGGCTGACGCGACCGGGCGCGGCTAGACTGGCGGGGTGATCTGGGAGCTCGTGTTCATGCTCGTGATCCTCAAGATCCCGGTCGTCTACCTGTGCTGGGTGGTCTGGTGGGCGGTGCGCTCCGAGCCGCAGCCTCCGGACGGCGCCGGAAGGCTGGTGCCGATTCCGGTGGTGCCGCAGGCGCCGGACTGCGGCTGGCGCCGGCGGCGCGCGGCGCTCCTGCGCCGCGGCCCGCTGCCGCGCGGCGGCGGCCGTGCCGGCACGCCCGGACGCACCGCGTACGCCCGCGGTAGGCTGGCGCCGTGAGCGCCTACGAGAGCACGTACGAGACTCCCGACCCGCACCGCTGGTCGACCGCCGACACCGTCGCAGGCTTCCTCGCGACCCTGTCGATCTTCGCCAGCGCGATCGGGCTCGTCTGGCGGCCGGTCCGGCTGATCCCGTTCGCCGTGATCGTCGCTCTGATCGCCGGCCGGATGTCCGCCCGCAACGAGCGCATCGCCCTGATCGCCGTGGTCGCCTGCGTCGTCTGCTGGACGGCGGGGATGGCGTTCGCCGTCATCACCGAGAATCCCCTCTACTAGGAGGGTTCGGCGGGTGCCGCCGCTGCTACAACACACGCTGTGAGCGCACACGACGTCGACGGGCCGAACGCCGGCTACGCCCGGCTGCTGCTCGAGGACTATCTCGAGAATCCGGACGCCGTCCCTGCCGAGTGGCGCTCGCTGTTCGAGAGCGGCGACAGCGAGCTCGTCGCCGCGCATCCCGGGCTGCTCCGCCTGCTCGAGACGCTCGAGCGCGGCAACGGCGGCGCCGCGCACGCAGAGGCCGCCGCTCCGGCGTCGGTCGCAGACGCCGCGCCGCCTGCTCCGGCTCCTGCCCCCGACGCAGCCCCGCCCAGGCCCGCGGAGACGCCGGACGCGGCGGCGATCGACGAGGAGCTCCTCGGCGGCGTCGCCGCCGCGATGGCGCTCGTCAAGGCCCACCGCATGCACGGGCACCTGTCGGCGCGGCTCGATCCGCTCGGCTCGGAGCCGCTCGGCGACCCCGCGCTCGACGAGACGCGACTGATCCCGCCGTTGACCCCCGAGCTGCAGGCGCGCATCCCCGCCCAGCTCCTGCGCGTCCACGTCCCCGGCGAGACGCTCGAGGAGGCGCTCCCGAATCTGCGCGCCGTCTACTGCGGCACGATGGCGTACGAGATCGAGCACCTGTCCGACCACGCCGAGCGCGTCTGGCTCCGGCAGGCGATCGAGTCCAGCCGCTATCGGCAGCCGCTCGCGCCCGAGGAGCGGATCCGCCTGCTGCAGTCGCTCGCACGCGCCGAGGGGTTCGAGCAGTACCTGCGGCGTTCGTTCCTCGGCCAGAAGCAGTTCTCGCTCGAGGGCCTCGACGCGATGATGCCGATGCTCGACGAGTCGATCGAGCTCGCGGCCGACGCCGGGGCGCACGAGGTCGTGATCGGGATGGCGCACCGCGGCCGTCTGAACGTGCTCGTGCACACGGTGGGCCGCCCGTACTCGTCGATCCTGCGCGAGTTCGAGGGCGAGCGCACGATCGAGGCCGTCGTCGTCAACGACGAGGGCGGCACCGGCGACGTCAAGTACCACCTCTCCGCGACCGGGACGCGCAAGACGCCCTCGGGCGAGGTGACGATCACGCTCGCGCCGAACCCCAGCCACCTCGAGGCGGTCGATCCAGTCGTCGAAGGCTGGACGCGCGCGGAGCAGACCGACCGCTCGAGCGCCGGCGGGATCCACGACCCCTCGGTCGCGCTCCCGATCCTGATCCACGGCGACGCGTCGTTCGCGGGGCAGGGCATCGTCGCCGAGACGCTCAACCTCTCCAGCCTGGACGGCTACACCACCGGCGGGACGCTGCACCTGATCGCGAACAACCAGGTCGGCTTCACGACGAACCCCAACGAGGGCCGTTCGACTCGCTACTCGAGCGACCTTGCCAAGGGCTTCGACATCCCGATCGTCCACGTCAACGCGAACGACCCCGAGGCGGCGATCGCGGCCGTGCGGCTCGCGCTCGCGTACCGGCAGGAGTTCGGCCACGACATCGTCGTCGACCTCGTCGGCTACCGCCGTTTCGGCCACAACGAGCAGGACGAGGCCGCGTACACGCAGCCGCTGATGGTCGCGCAGATCGCCGAGCAGCCGCCGGTCGGGCAGCTCTACGCCGCCCAGCTCGTCGCCGAGGGCGTGCTCAGCGAGGAGGAGGCGAAGGCCCTCTTCGCCGAGACGCAGCAGACGCTGCGCGATGCGCACGACCGCCTGAAGGAGGAGATCGCGGAGCCGCGCGCGCCGAGGGAGGGACGGATCCCCGCCGACACCGGCAGCGCCGTAGTCACGGCGGTCGCGGCCGAGCGCCTCCACGCGTTGAACGAGCAGCTGCTGGCGGTACCGGAGGGGTTCACCGAGAACGAGAAGCTCGCCAAGCAGCTCGAGCGCCGGCGCGAGCGGATGCAGGAGGGCGGGATCGACTGGGGCCAGGCAGAGGCGCTCGCGTTCGCGAGCCTGCTCACCGAGGGGATCCCGATTCGCGTTTCGGGCCAGGACACGGAGCGGGGGACGTTCTCGCATCGCCACGCCGTCCTGCACGACCAGCGCACGGGGGAGACCCACACCCCGCTCCAGAGCCTGCCCGACGCGAAGGCCTCGCTCGAGATCTACAACTCACCGCTGTCCGAGTACGCGTGCCTCGGCTTCGAGTACGGCTACGCAGTTGCCGCGCCCGACGCGCTCGTGCTCTGGGAGGCGCAGTACGGCGACTTCGTCAACGGTGCCCAGATCGTGATCGACCAGTTCCTCGTCGCCGGCCTCTCCAAGTGGGGCCAGACCTCGCGGCTGACGCTGCTGCTGCCGCACGGCTACGAGGGCAACGGGCCCGAGCACTCGAGCGCGAAGCCGGAGCGGTTCCTGCAGCTGGCGGCGCAGGAGAACATCCGCGTCGCGAACGTGACGACGGCGGCCCAGTACTTCCACCTTCTCCGCCGCCAGGCGCTTGACGCCACCGCCCGCCCGCTCGTGGTGTTGACGCCGAAGGGGCTACTGCGGCTGAAGCAGGCGAGCTCGACGCTGGCCGACCTGGTGGAGGGCCGGTTCGAGCCCGTCCTGGACGATCCCGGCGTCGACCGGAACGCGGTCACGAGGCTCGTGCTCACCTCCGGCAAGCTCTACTACGACATCCAGGGCCACGAGGACCGGCCGCATGCCGGGTCGGTTGCGGTCGCGCGGATCGAGCAGCTCTATCCCTTCCCGGTCGAGCCGGCGGCGGCGCTGACGGCGTCGTACCCCAATCTGCGCGAGCTCGTCTGGGCGCAGGAGGAGCCGCAGAACATGGGTGCCTGGCGCACGATCCGCCACCGCCTCGAAGGAGCGGCTCCCGACGGCGTGCCGGTTCGCTACGCCGGACGGCCGTGGCGGGCGAGCCCGAGCGAGGGCTATCCGACCGCGCACCGAGTCGAGCAGGACCGGATCGTCCGCGAGGCGCTCGGGACGACGCCGCTCGGGACCGCCTAGACCGCTAGCGCTTGGGCTTCCGCCGCGCGAGGACGGCGGCGGCGACCTTGGGGCCGTGCGTGCGGGCGGCATGCATCACGCGTTTGCGCTGCGCGGGCGGCAGCCGGCGCCAGAGGTGAAAGGCGCCGAAGGCGAGACCGAGCGGGCTGGTAGGACGGAACCGCGGCATCGCGCGCATGTTCGCACACGCAGGCCGGGAGCCGTCGCGTTCGCGCTTCTAGCCGAACAGGGCGCCGAGCGGCGGCGTCTCGCCCGGAACGCCCGCGGGCGGCGCAGCCGGCGGAGGTGCCGGCGCGGGCAGGGGCGGCGCGGCCGGCGGAACCGGGACGGGCGGGGCAGAAACCGGGGCGGGGGTCTGCTCGACGACGACCGGCGGCGTTGCAGGAGGCTGACCGAAGAACGGTCCGTTCCCGTCGGGCTCCCGGTCGAGGTGCGGCCGCTCGTGCTTCTTCGGCTTCCTGGGCGGCTTCGGCTTCTTCTGCTCGTCGGTGGAGAGGAGCGTCCGGGTCGGGTCGGCGGCCGGTGCCGGAGTCGCGGTGGGGACCGTCGCCGGCCCGGGGGCCGGGGACGGCGGGGGGGTGGGGGTGGGGGTGGGGGTGGGGGTCGGAACCGGTGCCGGAGCGGGAGTCGGGGTCGGCTTCGGGCCGGAGCGGGAGCGGGTGCCGGCGCGGGCGCAGGCGCGGCGGGCCGCGGGGTGGGGGTGGAGGTAGGGAGTGCGGGAGCAGGCCGCCGCGCGGTCGGGGCGACGGGGGTGCGCACGGCGATCGGCTGAGCGACGACCGGCGGCTTCGCAGCGGTCGGGCGCGACGGTGCGGGCCGGCGCGGTGCGCGCGGCTCCGCGATCGGAAGCTGCGGGACCCGGATCACCGGGGCGTCGGCGGGAAGCACGGGCGCGGCGATCACCGAGGTCTCCCGCTCCCGGATCGCCCTGTCGACGAACAGCTTCGGAAGAGCCATCGCCCCGGCCCCGCCGACAACTGCGAGCGCTACGGTGAGCCCGCGCGCAAACATCAGTCTCATGCAACTCCCCCTCACTGCCGAAAACACTCCCACCGGACTTATCGGCACGGGAGCGGGGAACTGAAGGGCCAAATGCTGGGGAGCTTCAAGATCAAGCTGGTCGGTACGTTTCTGGCGCTCTCAGTCGTGCCGCTGGCCGCTGCGTTCTGGGGTTTCAGCGCCGTCGCCGAGCGCAGCGTCACGGGCAGCGTCGACGACCGCCTCGAGGCAGGTCTCAACGCCGCGCTCGCGGCGTTCGACGATCAGCGTGAGAGCGCCGATCCTGGCCGCCGAGCGGCTCGGCCACGATCCCGCCTTTCAGGCGGCGCTGATCGCCGGCGACCGGGAGGCGCTCAGGAAGCTGCTGCCGGTATCGCCCCCGCTGCGAGTGGAGACGCCGGACGGCCTCTCGGTCGGACGCGTGCCCGCGAGCGCCGTCGAGTCGACCACCTCGCTGGTCGGACCCGGCTTCCGCTCGGCGACGATCATCGCCTCGGTGCCGCTGACGGAGGCTCTGGCCGACCGACTGCACGCGCGGTCGGGGCTCACGGATCCCGACCAGATCGTCTTCGTCGACGAGGACCGGCTGGTCGGCGGCGCGTCCGATCCCGAGCTCGCCGGCTCGACTCGGCTCGTGCCGGGGCGCGTGGAGACGACGTCGATCGGCGACCGGGACTATCGCGCGATCGGGACCAGGCTCGTGCCGGACAGCACAGCGATGCTGGCGGCCGTGACGCCGAGCTCGGTGATCGACTCCGAGAAGCAGAACGTGCTCGGACGGCTCCTGCTCGGGCTGATCGGCTCGCTGCTGCTGATCGCCTGCGTCGCGTATCTGGCCGGCCGCTCGATCGTCGGCGCGCTCGGCCGGCTTGCCGACGCAGCGCGCTCGATCGCCGACGGCCGGCTCGGGGAGCGCGTCTCCGTGCGAGGCCGCGACGAGTTCGCACAGCTCGGCCGGGCGTTCAACCAGATGGCGTCCCAGCTCGAAGGACGGCTCGAGGACCTCGAAGACGAACGGCGGCGGCTGCGCGAGGCGAACGCACGCTTCGGCGACGCGCTGGCGTCGTCGCTCGACCCCGAGCAGCTCCGCCGCGTCATCGTCGAGTCCGCGGTCGAGGCGACGCAGGCCGACGGCGGCGTCGTCATCGCCGACGACGGCTCCTACGTCGAGACCGGCGACGTCGGCACCGGCGGCGAGCGGCTCGACTTCGAGCTGACGAGCGGGCGCCGCAGCTTCGGCCGCCTCGCTGCTCGTCGGCGGCCGACTTCGACGACGAGGAGCGGATGACGGCGGCGTCACTGGCCGGGCAGGCCGTCGTCGCGCTCGAGAACGCGAGGCTTCACCGGATGGTCGAGCGGCAGGCGCTCGTCGACGGGCTCACCGGCCTCGCGAACCGCCGCCAGGCCGACGAGGCCCTCGCGAGCGAGATCGCCCGCACCGAGCGGCTGGGCGGCCCGGTCGGCCTGATCCTCGCCGACGTCGACGACTTCAAGGCCGTCAACGACCGCTTCGGCCACCCGACGGGAGACGTCGTCCTCCGCGACCTCGCGGACGCCCTGCGCGAGAACGTGCGCGAGATCGACACCGCGGCGCGCTGGGGCGGCGAGGAGTTCGCCGTCATCCTCCCGGGCACCGACCTCGAAGGGGCGGCTCAGGTGGCCGAGCGGATCCGGGTCGCGCTCGCCGAGCGCGAGATCCTCTCCGTCGACGGAGCCCCGCTGCATGTCACAGCCAGCTTCGGCGTCGCGACCTCGACCGCGACGTCGACCGTGCAGCAGCTCGTCGAGGCGGCCGACGAAGCGCTCTACCGCGCGAAGCGCGCCGGCAAGGATCGTGTTTACGCCGGGACGGATCCGGTAACCCGTTTGTAGCAAAAGCGTCGAGAGCAGGTGATTTCTCCGGGTCGTGCGCTAGACTGCGACCCTCGAAAGACCGTTCGACGTTGCAGCACCCGTTTCTGTCCCCCACTACGGAGACCCCTATGCCGGTTGAGACGCCTTCCTTGTTCGCCCGTGTGATTCAGGACCACCTCGAGCTGAAGCGCCGCAACGCCGAGCTCGAGCCCGCAATGCCGCTGAACGGCTACCGCATCGACGACCCGTTCAACAACCATCCGCTCTTCAAGACCGAGGAGCAGGCCCGTCTCGAGGAGACGATGGACGGCGAGGAGCAGGCCGTGTCGCTCGAGTCGATTCCGTTGACCTGGCCCGGCGAGGAGTCGCTCGAGCACGTCACCGCCGAGACGTCCGAGGACTCCGGCCTCTGGTCGAAGTCCCGTGACTTCGACTGGGGCGACTAGCCGAGCCTAGCGCGCGAGCGCTGCAGCGACGGCCCTGAGGTCGTCGACGAATCGAGCGCGCTCGCGCCGCCGCGACTCCGCGTCAGGCGCGCGCAGGATCGAGGACGGGTGCACGGTCGCGATGGCGATCCGTGCGTAGGCCGACTCCACCGGCCGGCCGCGGTCGCGCGTGACGCGGATGCCGCGGCCGAGCAGCGCCTGCGCTGCGGTCGCCCCCAGGCAGACGAGCACCTCGGGGCGCACGACGGCCAGCTCCGCCTCCAGCCAGGGCCGGCAGGCAGCGAGCTCGCTCGCATTCGGCTTCTGGTGGATGCGCCGCTTGCCACGCGGCTCCCACTTGAAGTGCTTGACGGCGTTCGTGACGTAGGCGTCGGCGCGGTCGATCCCCGCGTCGGCGAGGCACTCCTCGAACAGCTGGCCGGCCGGGCCGACGAAGGGTCGCCCCGCCCGGTCCTCGCGGTCGCCCGGCTGCTCGCCGACGAAGAGCAGCCGCGCTGCCTTGCGTCCCTCGCCGAACACGGTCTGCGTGCCCGTGCGCCAGAGCGGGCAGGCGCGGCACCCCCTCGCCGCCTCCCGCAAGCCCTTCAGCGAGAGCCGCGGTGGAAGGTAGTCGGCGGCCGTGCCGGTCTCGGTCACGTCGGCGTTTCTACCCGCTCCGCCGCCCTTCACTCGCGCGGGGGATCGCCCCGAACGTCACGACAGGCGATGAGAACACGTCACTCCTGTTGTCAAGGAAGGAAGCGGACATATGCGGAAGATGTTGATGACGTGCGTCGTCGCGCTGGCGGTTGCGGCCCCCGCGCAGGCGGGCGAAGGGCGCGCGAAGGGACTGGAGCTGAAGATCTCCGGCCCGATCGTGCGTGTGTCCGACAACGGCGGTCTCGGTCGAGAACGCCGTCGGCGACGCCGTGCTGACGTGTGCCGTGTCGGAGCGGCTCTCCGAGAAGGTGGCCGCGTTCGAGGCCGGCGACAAGGTGCGGATGCTCTGCGTGCGCTTCCGCGGACGCCGTGCCCAGCTCGTCAAGCTCGAGCGGCTCGGCGACCGCGGCAAGCGGCCCGAGAAGCCGGCGGCCGAGAAGCAAGCGGCGGCAGGCCCGATCGTCGAGCTCGGCGAGGGATGGGATCGTGGTCCAGTCCTCCGAAGGCCGGCTCGCGTGCCGCGTCCCCGAGGAGAAGCAGGCCAAGCTCGACGGTCTGAAGCTGGGCGACAAGGTGAAGATCGTGTGCGCCGACGGCGTGCTCGCCGGGCTCGAGCGCTACGAGCCGGCTGACGAAGCCGAAGCCGGCCGGCGAGGAGGCGCGGATGTACGGCGTCATCTCGGCGCTGTCGCGGACGTCGGTGACGGTCCAGGGCGAAGCGGGGTCGATGAGCTGCTCCGTCCCGGCCGGCTTCGCCGAGAAGGTGGCGGGCCGCTTCGCGGTCGGCGACCGCGTCAAGATGATGTGCCGCGGCTCCGAGCTGACGTACCTCGAGAAGGTCTAGGCGGCAGGCAGCGAGTCCTCGACGAGCTGGTGGGCCAGGCGGCGGAAGGGACCGTCCTGGCTCATCAGCTCGCGCTCGCTGCCGCGCTGGACGATCCGGCCGTGCTCGAGCACCAGGATCTCGTCGGCGCGGCGGACGGTCGCGAGCCGGTGCGCGATGATGATCGACGTCCGCCCGGCGAGCAGCCGGTCGAACGCCTTCTCGATCACGATCTCCGTCGGCCGGTCGATGTTCGAGGTCGCCTCGTCGAGGATCAGGATCCGCGGGTCGGCGAGCAGCGCCCGCGCGATCGAGATCAGCTGACGTTCGCCCGCCGAGAGGCCGGCGCCGCCCTCGCGGACGATGTGGTCGAGGCCGTGGTCGAGACGCGCGGCGACCCGGTCGACGCCGACCGCGGCCGCCGTCGCGCGCACCTCTTCGTCGGAGGCGTCCGGCTTCGCGAAGCGGATGTTGTCCGCGATCGTGCCGCTGAAGAGGAACGGATCCTGGAGGACGACCCCGAGCTGGCGCCGGTAGCCGACGAGCTCGACGTCGCGGAGATCGGTGCCGTCGACGCGGACCGTGCCCTGGTCGGGGTCGTAGAAGCGCGCGATCAGCTTCGCCGTCGTCGACTTGCCGCCGCCGGACTCGCCGACGAGCGCGATGCAGCCGCCCGCAGGCACGCTGATCTCGATCTCGTGCAGCACGGGCTCCTTGCCGTACGCGAAGGTGACGCGGTCGAGCTCGAGCGCGCCGTCGATCCGGCCGAGCGGGCGGGCGCCGGGGCGGTCGGCGATGTCGGTCTCGGCATCGAGGACCGAGCTGATCTTGTCCATCGCCGCGCTCGCCGCCTGCACCTGACCGTAGAGCTCGGAGAGCTCCTGCAGCGGCTGGAAGACGAGCGCGAGCAGGCCGACGGCGGCGATCAGCGTCCCGATCTCCATCGAGCCGGCGCCGATGAAGTGCGCGCCCGCGTAGAGGACCGCCGCAGTCGCGATCGCGCCGAGGAGCTCGATCGCCGGGAAGAAGACGGAGTAGATCTTCTGGACGCGGACGTTGGCGAGCCGGTTCTCCTCGTTCAGCCCGTCGAACTCGTCCTGGAAGGCGCGCTCGCGGTTGAAGGCCTGGATCACCGCCATGCCCGCGACCGACTCGGCCAGCTGCGCCGTGACGATCGCGATCCGCGTCCGCACGTCGGCGGCCGCGACGTGCGAGACCCGCTGGAACCAGCGCGTGACGAGGATCCCCGGCGGGAGGATGCAGAGCGCGACCAGGCCGAGCCGCCAGTCGAGCAGGAAGAGCCCGCCGACCGCGGCGAGCAGCGTCAGCGTGTTGACGACGAGCGTCGTCAGCCCCTGGTTGAGCACGTCCGAGAGCGCGTCGACGTCGCTGTTCAGGCGCGAGATGATCCAGCCCGCCTTCTGCTGCGAGAAGTAGCGGAGCGAGAGCGAGGTCAGGTGGTGGAAGAGGTCGCGCCGCAGCTCGAGCACGATCCGCTGGCCGACGCTCGCGAGGCCGAGCCAGGTCAGCGTCCCGAGCACCCACGCCGCCGCGCTGACGCCGACGTAGGCGAGCACGGCCAGCAGCAGCCGGTGCTCGTCCGCGTCGCGGATCCCGTTGTTGGTCGCGTCCTCGACCAGCAGCCAGCCGGCCACCGGCGCCGCCGCCGAGAGCGCCGCGAGCAGCGCGATCAGCGCCATCTGCCCCTTGCGCTCGGCGGCGTAGGGGAGCAGGCGCGAGAGCCCGGTGCGTTGCTTACGCGGCAAGGGACTCGTCTCCGAAGAGGGCGGTGAAGAGGCCGCCGGCCGCGAGCAGCGCCGCGGGCCGCCCCTGCTCGACGATTCGCCCCTCGTCGAGCACGACTGCGCGGTCGGCGACGCCGATCGTCGACAGCCGCTGCGTCGCAACGAGGACGGTGCGGCCCGCCACGGCAGGGCGGAGGTTCTCGACGAGGAGCCGCTCGGTCTCCGTGTCGACGGCCGACATCGGGTCGTCGAGCACGAGCACGCGCGCGCCCGCGAGGAGTGCGCGCGCGAGCGCGACGCGCTGGCGCTGGCCGCCGGAGAGGTTGACGCCACGCTCGCCGATCAGGGTGTCGTAGCCCTCCGGCAGGTCGTCGACGAAGGCGGAGACGCCGGCCGCGTCGCACGCGGCGAGCACGTCCTCCCAGTCCGCATCCGGCCGCGCCGAGAGCAGGTTCTCGCGCAGGAGCACGGAGAAGAGGACGGGCTTCTGGGTCACGAGCGCGACCGCCCGCCGCAGCTCGACGAGACGGATGTCGCGGGTGTCGACGCCGCCGAGCCGGACGGTTCCGGCGGTCGGGTCGTAGAAGCGGGGGAGCAGGTTGAGCAGCGTCGTCTTGCCCGCGCCGGTCGGGCCGCAGACGGCGACGATCTCGCCCGGCTCGACGTCGAGGTCGACGCCGCGTAGCACCTCCGCCTCGGTCCCGTAGGCGAAGTGGACGTCGTCGAAGCGGATCGCGAAGCGGCCCGTCCGGGAGCTGCTCCGGCTCGGCCGGCTCGCTGCAGCGGTGCGATCCCCTCGAGCCAGGCGAAGCTCCGCCCGGCGGAGGCGACCGCCCGCTGGCCGAGGTTGATGATCCAGCCGAGCGCCTCGAGCGGCCAGACGAGCTGGAGCAGGAGGCTGATGAAGAGCATGAACTCGCCGATCGTCAGCTCGCCCGCGATCACCTCGCGCCCGCCGAAGAGGAGGACGGCGGCGATCCCGAGCGAGGGGAGGAAGAGCAGGCCGGGCAGGAAGTGCGCCTCGACCGAGGCGGCCCGCATCGTCTCGTGCCGCACCGCCTCGGCCCGGCCGAGGAAGCGCGTGCGCACGTCGTCCTCGCGACCGAACGCCTGCACCATCTCGATCCCGACGACCGCCTCGTCCGTCGCCTCGGCGAGGTTGCCCTTGCGCGCCTGTACGAGCCGCGAGATCGGGAAGAGCCGGTGCGCGAAGAACCAGGCGAGCAGCGCGATCGGGGGCATCGCCAGCGCCGCGTAGAGCGCGAGCTTCGCGTTGACGTTGACGAGCACGATCGCCGCGCCGACGATCATCATCGCGCTCTGGATCCCCTGGACGACGCCCCAGCCGATGAAGTAGCGGACGGGGTAGACGTCGTTCGTGGCGCGCGAGATCACCTCGCCCGTCGCGTGCCGGTCGAAGAAGGCCCGCGGATAGGTCAGGTACGCGTGGTAGAGCATCCCGCGCAGCCGCGCCTCGACGGCGATCCCGACCCGCGCGGTCGCGAACCGGCGCGTGAAGTTGACGGCGAAGCGGAGCGCCGCGAGCACGACGATCAGGCCGAGGTACGGGAGCAGGCGGTGGCTCTGCGAGCCGACGATCGCCTCGTCGACCACGCGCTTGATCAGGATCGGGATCGTGATCGAGAGCGTGGTGAAGGCGAGCGCGCAGGCGAGGCCCAGACCCGACCAGCCGGCGCTGCTCCCACCAGAGGGGCAGCAGGCGCCGCAGCGTCGGGCGGAGGGCGAGATCAGTTGGGTCGACGTGGTCCATGAGCGGTTCGCGTCCAGGCGCGCGGCCTCAGGGCCACCGCTTTCGCGTCTCCTCCGGGGCGACGCGGGACAGATCTCTGACGATACCAGCGCGAAACGGCCTGACATCGCCGTGACGGAGAGGTGATGTCGTTTCGACTTGACACGACATCAAAATGATGTCACAGTGCGGTCATGCAGATGGCACCGTACGTTCAAGCCCTCCAGGAGGACCTCGCCAACGCCGCCTCGCTGGCGGGCGGCGAGGCTGCCCAGGAAGCCGGACGCCGGCTCGCCCAGGCACTCGAGCCGTCCCTCCAGCTGCGGCTGCTCGATCTCCTCAGCGAGATCGCGCTGTCGCTCAACTCCCAGGTTCCCGGTCGGGTCGAGGTTCGTCTCGCCGGCCGCGAGCCCGAGCTCGTCTACGTCGAGGACGAGGAGGCCGAGCCGGCCGCCGCTCCCGCCGACGACGCGCTCACCGCCAGGATCACGCTCCGCATCTCCGACTCGCTGAAGGCCCAGGTGGAGCTCGCCGCCGCGCGCGAGAGCCTCTCCGTCAACTCGTGGATCGTGCGCGCGCTCGCGCGCGGTCTCGAGTCCCGTTCCGTCCGCGCCGGCCGGCGTCTGACCGGCTACGCAGAGAGCTGAAAGGAGCTCACATGTCCCGCCTCCATCCGATCCCCTACGGCGCAGGCGTCCTGCTCGTGCCCGACTACTGCGCCCCGCAGGTCCCCGTCCACGACGAGCGGATCGTGATTCCGACCCGGCGGCGCCGGAGCAAGCGCGATGCATAGGTTCCCGACCGAGCGCGCACGGCTGAAGGTGCGCAACCCCGCCGGCGACGTCAAGGTCGAGACCTCGGACGTCGCCGAGACCACCGTCGAGCTCGTGCCGCTGAACGACTCGGATGCGACGCGCGAGGCGATCGAGAAGGCCACCGTCACCGCCCGCGGCGACGACGTGACCGTCGAGCTCGAGGGCGGCCGCGGCTGGTCGATCACGATCGGCAGCTGGGGCATCGGCTCGGCCAAGGTCAGTGTCCGGATCACGTGCCCCAACGGCTCGGACCTCGAGTGCGACACCGCCTCGGCCGACGTCCGGGTCACCGGCAGCCTCGGCGACGCCCGAATCCGGACCGCCTCCGGCGACCTCCGGCTCGACCGCGTCCAGGGCCAGCTCGAGGCCAAGTCCGCGAGCGGGGACCTCCAGGTCGAGCACGTCGAGGGCCGCGCGACCGTGAACACGGTCTCCGGCGACGTCCAGATCCGCACCGCGATGAACGGCCTTGCCGTCAACTCCGTCTCCGGCGACGCCGTCCTCGGCGAGGTCTACGGCGACCTCAACGCGGGGACCGTCTCGGGCGACCTGATGGTGCGGGCCGCCGGCCCGGGTGACGTCGGCCTGAAGGCGGTGTCCGGCGACGTGGTCGTGGCGATGCGTCGCGGCCTCCGCCTCCGGCTCGACGTCAACTCCGTCAGCGGCTCGGTCGGCTCGGAGCTGGACGTCAGCGACGCGCCCACGCGCAACGACGGCCCGGAGGCGACGCTGCGCGTCCGCACCGTCAGCGGCGACGTGCGGATCACCCGCGCGGCGGAAGCGGTCGCGTAGATGCGGCGTCCCGGAGGGCTCTGGCGGCACCGCGACTTCCTCTCCCTCTGGGGCGCGGAGACGATCAGCCAGTTCGGCTCGCAGGTCTCGTTCCTGGCGCTGCCGCTCGTCGCGATCCTCGTGCTCGAGGAGAGCGCCTTCAACGTGGCCTCGCTGACGAGCATCGAGTTCCTGCCCTTCCTCCTGTTCACGCTTCCCGCCGGGGTCTGGGTCGACCGGCTCCGGCGGAAGCCGATCCTCGTGCTCGGCAACGTCGGCCGCGGCGGTGGCCTTGCTCTCGGTGCCGGTCGCGCACTGGGTCGGCGTCGCTGACGATCTGGCAGCTGTACGCCGTCGGCTTCGTCCGTCGGCGTCTGCACGGTGTTCTTCGACGTCGCCTACCAGTCGTACGTCCCGGCCCTCGTCGGGCGGACGGACGTCGTCGAGGCGAACGCGAAGCTCGAGGTCAGCCGTGCGGCCGCGAACATCGGCGGCCCGGGCATGGCGGGCGGCCTCGTCGCCGCGCTGACCGCCCCGGTCGCCGTGCTCGTCGACGCCGTCAGCTTCGCGATCTCCGCGCTGCTCCTGCTGCGGGATCCGCAAGCCCGAGGAGGCGCCGCGCGCGCGACGGAGCGCCGCTCGATCCGGGCCGAGCTGGTCGAGGGCCTGCGCTACGTCTTCACGCACCCCTATCAGCGCGGGATGGTCGCGGCGACGGCCTCTCGAACTTCTTCGGGCAGGTCGTGTTCTCGATCCTGCTCGTCTACGCGGTGCGCGAGCTCGGCCTGTCGGCGGCCACGATCGGAATCGTCGCTCGCGATCGGCAATCTCGGCACGCTCGCGTCGGCGCTCGACCGCCAAGCGGATCGGCGAGCGGCTCGGCGTCGGCCGGACGATCCTGCTCGCATCGTGCCTCTTCGGCCCGGGCACGCTGCTGATCGCCTTCGCTCCGCAGGAGTACGCCATGCCGTTCATCGTCGCGAGCATGATGGTGATCGGCTTCGGCGGCATCCTCTACAACGTCACCGCGATCAGCCTGATCCAGGCGATCACGCCCGACCGGATGCTCGGTCGCGCGAACGCCTCGCGGCGCTTCGTCGTCTGGGGCGTCGTCCCGCTCGGCGGCTTCACGGGCGGCGGCGCTCGCATCGACGATCGGCCTCCGTGAGACGATGATCGTCGGTGCCGTCGGCGGAGTGCTCGCGATCCTCCCGATCCTGCTCTCGCCCGTCCGCTCGGTCGGTCGGATGTCCGAGCTCGAGCCGCTTGAGCCTCAGTCCTCGCCGATCGCCTCGGCGAGCAGCGCCCCCGCGTAGCTCCGCCACGCGAGGTCCGGCTGCGCACGCAGCCGCGCGAGCCCGTCTCTCACCGCCGCCAACCCCTCCGAGTCGGCGGTGAGACGGGCGAGCGCATCCTCGAACCGGTCACGCGTCTCCGGGTCGTCGAGGTCCTCGGCGACCGACTCCACGGCGCGCCCGTCGAGCTCGAGCTCGCGGCGCGGGTCGCCGCCGGTCGCGAGCAGCAGCTGTGCGCGTCGCACCGCGGCCTTCAGCTCGTCCTCGTCGTGCTCGAGCTCCTGCCCCGCGAGCCAGGCGAGACCGACGAGGAGGCTCTCGTCCGGTCCGGCCTCGAGCAGCTCCAGGACCTCGCGCATCCGCCTAGGCGACCTCGGCGGACGCGCGCGAGCGCTCGTACCAGTCCGACCAGCTGCCCTCGTAGGAGCGGGCTTCACCGTCGCCGACTTCGACGATGCGGTCGACGATCCGGTCGAGGAAGTAGCGGTCGTGAGAGATCACGCACACGGTGCCGACGAACTCCTCCAGCGCCGCCTCGAGCGCCTCGACCGAGTCGATGTCGAGGTGGTTCGTCGGCTCGTCGAGCACGAGCAGATTCGGGCGCGAGCGAGCATCAGCAGCAGGAGCTGGAGGCGCGTCTTCTCGCCGCCGGAGAGCAGCTTGTTCGCACGGCGAACCTGCTCGTACGGGAAGAGGAACTTCATCAGCAGCGACACGGCCTCGCCCTCGGAGCAGCGGATGCGCGAGCCGTACCGTCTCGAGCGGGCTCGACTCCGGATCGAGCGTCTCCTGGTCCTGCGCGAGGTAGCCGATCCGGATCGACGGGCCGACCCAGACCTCGCCCTCGCGTCGGCGTCGAGCTCGCCGACGACCGTCTTCAGGAGCACGCTCTTGCCGGCGCCGTTGTCGCCGACGAAGCCGACCCGCTCGCCGTGGACGACGGTCAGATCGACGTCCGCGAGCACGACGTCGTCGCCGAACTGCATCCCGACGTGCCGGAGCTCGAAGACGCGCTGGCCGCCCCGCTCGTGCGGGTGCAGCCGCAGCGCGATCTTCCGGCGCTCGAGCACGGGCCGCTCGATCTTCTCCATCCGGTCGATCTGCCGCTGCTTGTTGCGCGCCTGCTTGATGTGGCGCTCGTCGACGACCCGGTGCGCCCAGTCCTTGAAGCGGCGGATCGCCGCCTCGAGCCGCTCGATCTCCTTCTGCTGCGTCACGAACTGCTGCTGCTGGCGCTGCAGCTCGAGCTCGCGCGCGAGCGTGTAGGCCGAGTAGTTACCCGGCCACATCCTGATGCGGCCGCGGTGCAGCTCGGCGATCTGACTCACCGTCTCGTCGAGGAGATAGCGGTCGTGGGAGACGGCGACGGCGGCGCCGTCGAAGGTCGCGAGCAGGCGCTCCAGCAGCGAGCGGCCGACGGCGTCGAGGTGGGCCTCCGGCTCGTCGAGGAGCAGCACGTCCGGATCCTGGGCGAGGCAGGCAGCGAGTGCGATCAGCTTGCGCTGGCCGCCCGAGAGCGCGCTCGTCGGCAGCGTCAGGTCGGCCTCTTCCAGCCCGAGCTCGAGCAGCATTGCGCGCGCGCGTCCGTCGATGCTCGGCCCGCCGGCTGCCTCCCAGCGTTCGACGAGCTCCTCCTGCCGTCGGAGCACGCGCGACATCTTGTCGAGGTCGGCGGCGAGCTCGGGCGAGGCCAGCTGCTCGGCGACGCGATGGAGGTCGCGGTCGAGCTCGTCCAGGTCGGGCCGCGCTGCGCGCACGGTCTCGAGCGCGCTGCGCTCGTCGCCGAGCGGGTGCTGCGGCAGGAACGAGACGACGAGGCCGCGTCGGCGGACCGACGTGCCCGCGTCGGGCTCCTCGATCCCGGCGATCAGCTTCAGCATCGTCGACTTGCCGGAGCCGTTGGCGCCGACCACGCCGACGCGCGCGCCCGGCTCGATCGCGAAGTCGAGGTCGTCGAGCACGGTCCTGCTGCCGAACGACTTGCGGACGGCGTTGAGGCTGACGAGGGCCACGGGCCTAGCTGGAGGCGCGGATGACCGAGAGCACGTAGTCGTCCCGGCCCTGACGCAGCGCATCTGCGAGGCGTGCCTCGCCGGAGATCCCGGTGCGGGCGGCGAGCACCTCGTAGAGCCGCTCGTCGCTCATCCCGACGCCTCGGGCCGTCTGCACGAGCCGCTTGATCGACAGGCCGCGGCTGTCCGTCGGGCGCGAACTGCCAGCCGGGATAGAGGTAGTCGTGGCCGCCGGGCCGGCGGACGCCCAGCAGCTCACCGGCGCGGCGCATGGCGTCGAGCCGATGCGTCCCGACTCCAAGCCGCGTCGAGAGCCACGAGCCCGACAGCGATTCGTCGGCGAGCGTCACGTCCACGCTCCTCATCATGCCGTGGCGATGCGGGCGCGTCGACCCACGAGCGCCCAGCGGGCGCCCTGGACCGCCCACCCGCCGATGGCGAGCACGAGCAGCAGCAGGGCCAGCAACAGGAAGCTCAGGCGTCTCCGTCTCATGGGTCGAGAGTACGGCGCGGGCCAGGCCGAGGGCATCGGCCGCGGCGACGATTCGACGTCATCCTTCCGGCGGATCTCGGCGTCTATGCTGCGCCGGATGCCCGGACACTGGGAGCTGATCCTGCTCGCGCTCGTGTTGCTGCTCCTGTTCGGTGCGAAGCAGGTGCCGCAGATCGGCCGGCAGCTGGGACGTGGCGTCAGGGAGCTGAAGGACACGGTCCGCGACGTGGATCCACGAGAGGACGTGCGGCGGACGCTGGAGGCGCCCGAGGACGAGGCACGGGCCGCGGAATCGGACCGGCGCGACGAGCCGCCGGCCTAGAGGCCGTCGCGCTCGAGCCGCAGCTTCTCGGTCAGCTGGTCCATCTCGAGGCGGAGCTCTTCGAGCTCGCGAATCGTCATCGTCTGACGCTCGTTCTCGAAGATCGTGATCAGCTCGGCCAGCCGGGCACGCGTCGTCCCGACGTTCTGCAACCGGTATTTCTCGAAGAACTCCATGCGCGCAGTGGCCAGGCTGACACCCGGCTTCGAAGTCACAACGCAAAAGCCCGAAAACAAGATTCCGGTGTCTCCACCAGAAACCGGCCCGCGAAGCAGGCCGCTTCAGGGGTTTTTCGCGACGACGGATCCGCGTGAGCGGATCCGTCGTCCTGCGCAAGAGTGGAGCGTGCCGGGATCGAACCGGCGACCTCCGCCTTGCAAAGGCGGCGCTCTCCCAGCTGAGCTAACGCCCCGGGCCTTCCGGGCGGCGAAGCCGCCCCTTCAGGGGTCTTGCGCGTCAGGTATCTGCCTGCAGATCCTGACCTGCGCGGCAATTCTAGTGTAGAGGCTCGTCCGGCTCGCGGTTGCCGCGGAGGCCCCGTTCCTGGAGAGCACGGAGACCGGCGCTGAAGGTCGGACGCTCCTCCGTCCGGCTCGCGCGGCCGCCCTGCTCGAGCCGGCGGATCCGCGCTTCGAGGGACTCGAGGTCGGGCGCCGGCCGAGGCGACTCGCGCTCTGCGAGCGCCCGCTCGCGCGTCGGCCAGCTCCGCCTCGTGCTCGGTCAGCGCTTCACTGCGGGCGGCGAGCTCGTGCTGCGTGCGCGCGAAGGAGGCCTCCGCCTCTCGCAGCTCGGCCAGCTTCTCCTCGATCCGAGCGAGCTCGTCGGCGTGCGGCTCCGGCTCCGCCTCGGGCTCGGGCTCGACGGGAGCTTGTGTTGCTTCAACACTTGCTCGTTCGCGCTCGAGCTCTTCCTCGCGCTCGGCCAGCTCGGCAGCCCGCGCCTCGAGCTCCTGCTCACGTTCGGTGAGGGCGGATTCCCGCTCGGCAAGCGCGTTTGCCTGTTCCTCGAGCTCTGCCGCGCGAGCTTCCAGTTCCTCGTCGCGCGTGTCGACCGGGGCGGGTTCGGACGGTGCCGGAGGAGCTTGTGTTGAAGCAACACTTTCTCCTTCACGCGCCTCGACCGCACGCCTCGCGGGCGGCGAGCGCCTGCTCCCTCGCGTCCAGCTGCTGCCGGCGCTCGTCGAGCGCGGCGCGCGCCTGCTTCGCCTCTGCGAGCCGGAGGCGGACGGAATCGAGTCGTGAGCCTCGCTCTGCGGCCGCGTCGAGCTTCTGTTCGCGCTTCTCGACCCGGGCCAGGGTTTCGGCGAGCTCGCGCTCGCGCTGCTGAACCTGCGCGACGCGTTCGGCGAGCGTCCGCTTGAGCGAGGCCAGCTCGCTAGCCGCCTCGAGCCGCTGCCGGCGCAGCGCCTCGAGCTCCGACTCCTCGGAGCGCTCCTCGCCACGACCGCGCCCGCCCTTGAGGCCCATACCGGGCCGGATGGTACTTCAGCTAGGCCGCACGCTCCAGACGCTCTTCCTGGCGGGCCCGGCGCACGATGTCGTCGCGCTCGCCGAAGCGAATGCGCGCACGCTCGGCGCGGTGCTCGTCCCAGAGCGTCAGCAGCTGCTCGTCGATCTGCTTGATCTCGTCCACGATCGCCTGCTGGCGGCCGAAGGAGAGCTGGTGCCACAGCTCGCCCCGAACCTCGCTCAGGCGCTCGATCTCCGCATGGATTTCAGGGATCGTTCTCATGCCTGTGAAAACGACATCGGGGCGCCGAAGATTCCAGCGCTACAGCCGCCTGAACGAAAACGCAACAGACGACGATCCCGGCTCCCTAGTCGTAGCCGAGGTCGGCGAGCCGGTCCTCGTCCATGCCGAAGTAGTGGGCGAGCTCGTGCAGCACGGTGACGCGGATCTGCTCCTCGAGCTCGGCCGCGTCCTCGAAGTCCTCGACGAGCGGACGGCGGTAGATCGAGATCTTCGCGGGCATGTATTCCGGCCAGTCGAAGAGCCCGTAGAGGTCCGGCTCCTCCCGGTTCTGCTCCTCGATCACGACGGCGACGTTGTCCAGCGCCTTGGCCAGATGCGGCGGCAGCGAGTCGAGCGCGGCCCGCACGTGCTCCTCGAACGTCATCAGTACGCTCGGCGTCAGCGGGCTCCGCTGCTGGAGCAGCTTCACGGCCGCGGCGCCGAAGACGAAGCCGCCGATGTGCGCGAAGAAGGCGACGCCGCCGCCCTGCTCAGGATGCGCGAGCGAGGCACTGCCGTCGAGCAGCTGGAAGCCGAACCAGACCAGCAGGAAGAACGCAGCCGGGATCTCGCGGAGCACGAAGAAGATGATCGTCAGGACCCGCGCGCGCGGGAGCAGCACGAGGTAGCCGCCGAGCACGGCCGAGATGGCGCCGCTCGCCCCGACGTTCGGGATCATCGCGTCGGCGTCGCTCGCGTACATGAGCGTCACGAAGCTCTGCACGCCCGTCGCCGCGAGGCCGCCGAGAAGGTAGAAGAGGAGGTAGCGGACCTTGCCCAGCGAGTCCTCGACGTTGTTGCCGAAGATCCAGAGGAAGAGCATGTTGCCGAGCAGGTGCGCCCAGCTCCCGTGCATGAACATCGACGTGATCGAGGTCAGCGGCCAGTCCTGCGCCGACCGTGGGGCAGGAGTCCTCGAGCTCACAGGGGTGGAACGCCAGCTCGTCGACCGATCCCTGCAGGTCGGGCAGCTGGTAGAGCACCCAGACCAGCACGTTCGCGAGGATCAGCGCGTAGGTGACGAGCGGCCGCGTCCGCGTCGGCACGTTGTCTCGGAGCGGCAGCATGGCCGCGGATGCTAACGCTCACGGACTTGACAGAGAATGACTCAGATAATATAGTGGCCACGCAGTCAAATCATCGAGTCACGAAGGAGGAACGACTGTGGCAACACTGGTTCGCTGGGAGCCGATTCGCGAGCTGGCGACGCTGCAGACGGAGATGAGCCGTCTGATGAACGGCCTCTTCGAGGGCAACGGCCGCGCCGTCCAGGAGTGGGTCCCCGCCGTCGACGTGTGGGAGAACGAGCACGAGCTCGTCTACGCATTCGACCTGCCGGGGGTG
Source organism: uncultured Gaiellaceae bacterium (assembly GCA_963827015.1). Lineage (GTDB taxonomy): Bacteria > Actinomycetota > Thermoleophilia > Gaiellales > Gaiellaceae > Gaiellasilicea. Next base: position 346,187 of record CAWGZI010000006.1, read on the forward strand.
CCCGAAGACGCGATCGCCGTCGAGCTGCACGACGACACGCTCACCGTCACCGCCACGCGCGAGCGCAACGCCGAGCGGAGCGAGGACGGCTTCGTCCGCTTCGAGCGCCGCTTCGGCACGTTCACACGCGCCGTCGGCGTCCCCGCCGGCGTGACGGAGGACGGTGTCAAGGCCGACTACCGCGACGGGGTCCTCGAGGTCCGGGTCGCGAAGCCTGAGACGCCGAAGCCCCGCCGGATCAAGCTCGGCGGTGGCCACGCGACGATCGACTCCGGCCCCGAATCCTGAGCAGCTTCGCGACGGGCCGGCCGGACGCCGGCCCGTCGCGTTAGAGTCGCCGCATGGCCGGTTTCCCGGACGGTTTGAACGAACAGGTCGGGCACGAGTTCGCCGCGTCGCAGCAGTACGTCGCGATCGCCGTCCACTACGACGCGCAGACCCTGCCTCGGCTCGCCGCCCATTTCTACCGGCAGGCGGTCGAGGAGCGGAACCACGCGATGATGATCGTCCAGTACCTCCTCGATGCCGACGAGCGGGTCGTGATCCCCGGCGTCGAGGCGCCGCGGACCGAGTTCGCGGACGTCGTCGAGCCGGTGCGGCTCGCGCTCGAGCAGGAGAAGCGCGTCACCGACCAGATCAAGGAGCTGGCGCAGCTCGCCCGCTCCGAGGGCGATCTCGTCGGCGAGCAGTTCCTGCACTGGTTCCTGCGGGAGCAGCGCGAGGAGGTCTCGTCGATGGGAGCGCTGCTCACGGTCGCGAGCGCTCGAAGGACAACGTGATGGTGATCGAGGACTTCCTCGCGCGCGAGGCGGTGGGCGACGCGGGCGAGGACAGCGGCGCCCCTCCGGCGGCCGGCGGCGCGCTCTAGCCCGGGCTTGCACCCCTCGTGAGCCGGGCGTAGGGTCGCGCCACCATCCACCTGCCTACTTGCGGCAGCCGAAAGGAGGCGCACGTGGCGAAGGCCAGACGGCGCACGAGACGGGGGGCGTTGGTGGTAGCGGCGGCGGTGGCGCTGCTCGCGATCTGGGTCGGCCCGGCGGCCGGCACGATCGCGGAACGCGGCCACTACGCGGATACCGAGTCGTCGAGCTTTGTCGACTGCGGCGGGATCACCTTCGACGAGGTGATCACGTTCTCCGGCCAGTACATGCTCAGGGCGACGAAGGACCCCGAGGCGTTCCTGCTCCGGGACACGTTCCAGTTCCGGAGCGTGATCACGAATCGCGCGACCGGGAAGTGGTTCGTCCTGCGCGGGATCGTCAACTTCCACGAGATCGCCTACCGGCACGTGAGCGGGACGATCTACGAGTTCACCGCGAACGAGAGCGGGCAGCCGTTCGTGATCGAGGACGCGTCCGGGCGGGTGATCGTGCGTGACCGCGGCAACATCCGTCATACGGCGCTCTTCGACACGCTCGGTGACGCCCAGCCCGGCGCTGTCTTCATCGAGGAGACGCACACGTTGGTCCGAGGGCCGCATCCCGGCTTCGACGACCCCGACACGTTCTGCGACGCCGCGATCAGCTTGACGACGTGACGTCCCGGCGACCGGCTCCCGCCTAGGCGGGAGTCGGGATCGCCGAGCGCACGTGCTCGGCGACGGCTTCCATCTCGACCGCGGCGCCCGTGACGTCGCGGAGCAGCTCGTCGGCGTTCGGCTTCTGACCGAGCGCCCACAGCTCGACGAGCAGCGAGCCTGCCTCACGGCGCTTGAACCAGTCGGTGCCGAACTCCTCGCGCATGAAGCTCGTCATCTGTGCCGCGAACGCCCAGGCGCGCAGGTAGGACGTGACGTAGTAGCCCGAGTCGATGTCGGCCAGGTAGTCCGTCGGGCTCGGCTCGACCTTGAGCGCGTCGCCGAGGATCTCGACGTAGCGGCTGCGCATCTGGGTCACGTCCGGCGCCGCGTGGAACTCGATCTCGTAGAGCAGCTTCGCGCAGTAGCGCCGGACGTAGAAGAGGAGCTGCACGGCGCCCTCGGCCGCGAAGACGTCGGGGCGCGGGAAGCTGAGCATGCTCGAGAGCCAGGCCCGGTCGTCGATCAGGTGGTCGAAGAGCATCGCCCAGCCCTCGGTGACCGCGTTGTCACCGAGTCGCTTCTCCTCCATCCGCAGGTTCGGGTCGGTGTAGGCGAAATGCTCCGTGTGACCGGCCTCGTGGAAGAGCGCGTACCAGTCGTCGGGGCCGCCCTGGGGCTGGATCACGAGCATCACCTTGTCCGGGATCTCGATGGGGGCGCAGAAGGCCCGCGGGCTCTTGGTCGGGCGCTCCTCGACGTCGAGGTGGACGTTGTGCTGGGCGTCGAGGTCGATTCCGAGCCCGGAGAGCGTCCCGCGCAGCGCCGGCAGCATCCGGTCGGCCGGGAAGGCGTCGTCCCAGCCCGAACCGCGGAAGAAGCGGCGAACGTCCCAGCGCTCCGCCTCGGAGAGGCCGATGCCGACGCGCTCGCGCAGGACGCGGTCCATCGAGTCCTCGTAGATCCGTTCGGTCGAGTCGAGGAAAGCGCGGCACTGGGCGGCGAGCCCTTCGAGGTCGTACTGGAAGCGGTCGCGGTAGAGGTGGAAGTAGGTGGGTGCCCCCAGGTCGGGGATGGCGCGCTGGGTCGTGTGGACGGCGTCGAGGTAGACCGGGTTCAGGTGCTCGTCGGTGAGCTCGTTACGCGCCGCCTCCAGCCGCGCACGCGTGTCGCGGTCGGCGGTGTTCGCGATCGTCGGCGGGAGCATCCGGTAGCCCACCGCCTGGCCGTCGTGCTGCGTCTCCAGCTTCGTCTCGCGCTCGGCGATCGTCTCCGCGTGCTCGCGGGTGAGCTCGCCGAGGAAGCCCTCGCAGCCGAAGCGGAAGAGCTCGAGGTTCTGTCGGCCGTCAACCGCCTGGCCGATGCGGCGCACCTGCTCGAGGTCGGTCAGGTCGGCGTGGCGCTCGTAGATGGCACGGAGCTCGAACTCCGGCTTCAGCCCGGCGTAATGGAGGTAGTACTCCTCGTCGAGCTCCGCGATGAACCGGTCGGCGCCGGCGCGGTAGCCGTCGAGCTCGCGTTCACTGGGGGTGCCGCCGTTCACGGCTGCCTAGGATACGCGCCGTGCACGAGTTCAGCGTGACGACGCAGAAGCGGAGCCAGCTCGTGGACATCACCGAGCTCGTGCGCGCGGCGCTCGGCGAGCTCGACGGCGCCGCGGCCGCGCTCGTCTACGTTCCGCACACGACGGCAGGCGTCACGATCAACGAGCACGCCGACCCCGCCGTGGCCCGCGACTTCGAGACCGCGCTCGAGCGGATCGTCTCCGAGGACTGGCCCTGGCAGCACATCGAGGAGGGAGAGGAGAACGCGCCGACGCACATCCGGGCGGCGTTCATGGGGTCGGACGTCCTCATCCCCGTCCGTGACGGGAAGCTCGCCCTCGGCACCTGGCAGGGGATCTTCTTCTGCGAGTTCGACGGCCCCCGCGAGCGCTCCGTCTACGTGACGGCGCTTTCGTGATCGAGGTCGAGGGCCTCAGCAAGCGCTTCGGCACGACACAGGCCGTCGCCGGGCTGAGCTTCCGCGTCGAGCCGGGGACTGTCACCGGCTTCCTCGGCCCGAACGGTGCCGGCAAGTCGACGACCCTCCGCTCGCTCCTCGGGCTGGTGCATCCGGACGCGGGCAGCGCGACCGTGCTCGGCGTGCCCTACGGCGAGCTCGACCGGCCCCTCCACCGGGTCGGCGCGGTGCTCGAGGCGAGCGAGGTGCATCCCGGCCGGTCCGGCCGCAACCACCTTCGCGTCCAGGCGACCGCTGCTGGGCTCCCGCTCTCCCGGGTCGACGAGGTGCTTGCGCTCGTCGAGCTGACGAACGCGGGGCGGCGGCGCGTGAAGGGCTACTCGCTGGGCATGCGTCAGCGGCTGGGGCTCGCGAACGCCCTCCTCGGCGATCCGGAGGTGTTCGTGCTCGACGAGCCGGCGAACGGCCTCGACCCGGCCGGGATCCGCTGGCTGCGCGACTTCCTGCGCTCGCTTGCCTCCGAGGGCAGGACGATCCTCGTCTCCAGCCACGTCCTCTCCGAGGTCGCCCAGACCGCCGACCGCGTCGTGATCATCCACCGCGGCCGCCTCGTGCAGCAGGCGGCGATGGCGGACGTGCTCGCCGGCGCGAGCGGGTCGACGCGGGTGCGGACGCCGGACGCCGAGCGCCTGCGAAGCCTCCTCGGCGCCGGCGGCACGACCGTCTCGGAGGCCGAGGACGGCGCCCTCCTCGTCGAGTCGCCGCCCGAGCGGGTCGGCGAGCTGGCGGCCGCGAACGGGATCGTCCTGCACGAGCTCGCCGTCGAGCAGGCGACGCTGGAGGAGGTCTTCCTCGAGCTGACCGGCGGGGAGACGACGGAGTGACCGACCTCGTCCGCTCCGAGCTGCTGAAGATCCGGACCACGCGCGGCTGGTGGGCGTATCTGATCGTGCTCGTCGGCCTGGTCGGGATCGGCACGGCGGCCGAGGTCGGCTCCCGCTCGCTGGACGAGCGCAGCGGTCTCGACTTCCAGCTCGCGCTCGTCGACCTGATCGGGATCACGTCCTTGCTCGCGATCATCCTCGGGATCACGATCGTGACGACGGAGTTCCGGCACGGCACGATCACGCCCACGCTGCTCGCGACGCCCGGGCGCGAACGAGTGCTCGCCGGCAAGGCAGTCGCGGGCGTGCTCGTCGCGGTCCTCTTCGCCGTGCTCGCGTTCCTGATCATCGTCGCCGTCGCCACGCTCTGGACCTCGGTGGACGGCGGCGAGCTCGCGCTGGCTCGACGGCGACGTCGCCGAACGCGTCGGCACGACCATGCTCGGCGTCGTGCTCTGGTTCTTGCTGGGGGTCGCGATCGGCTCGGTCGTGCACAGCCAGGTGACGGCACTCGTGGGAACGCTCGTCTGGATCTTCCTCGTCGAGAACCTCCTGGTCGGCCTCGCCGGGCTCGTCGATGCCGACGGCCTCGCCGAGTACCTGCCGTTCCACGCACTGGACGGCGCCGACGGCACGGGCGGCGACGACCTGCTCGGCTACGGGCCGGCGCTCGCCGTCACGCTCGGCTGGTTCGCCTGCTCGGCGCGCTCGGCGTCTGGCGCGGACGAGGCGCCGCGACATCACCTGAGGCTCAGCGGCATGGCCGCGCCGGTACGCAAGGACGAGGAGATCGAGCTCCAGGTCGACTCGCTCGCCTACGGCGGCAACGGTGTCGCGCGCCTGAACGGCTTCGTCGTCTTCGTTCGGCGGGGGCTGCCCGGCGATCGGGTCCGCGCCCGCGTGACGAAGGTGAAGCGAGGGCTTCGCCGAGGCGCTCGCAGTCGACGTGCTCGAGCCCTCGCCGAACCGCGTCGAGGCGCCGTGCGCACACTACCCCGCCTGCGGCGGCTGCCGCTTCCAGGATCTCGCCTACGAGGTGCAGGCGGCATCGAAGGAGGCGCAGGTGCGAGACGCGCTGCAGCGGATCGGCGGGATCGCGGACGCTCCCGTCGAGCCGATCCTCCCGGCGGCGTCGCAGTTCTTCTACCGGAACAAGCTCGAGTACTCGTTCACGCAGACGCCGTCCGGGCCCGCGCTCGGCTTCCACAAGGCGGGCCGATGGGACGAGGTGCTCGAGATCGAGAAGTGCTGGCTGACGACCGACCTCGGCAACGCGATCCGGAACGCCGTTCGCGACTGGGCGCGGGAAGAGAACCTGGAGGCGTACGACCAGGTCGAGCACACGGGCTACCTACGCCATCTCGTCTACCGCGAGGGTCGGAACACCGGCCAGGTGCTCGTGCTGCTCGTGACCGCCCCGGGCGAGAAGTTCGAGCGGGAGTACTTCGTCGAGGTGCTGCGGCGCTTCCCGGAGGTGAAGTCGATCCACTGGGCCGTCAACGACCAGCCGTCCGAGGTCACGAACCTCCCGTCGACGCTGCTCTGGGGCGAGGACGCGATCGAGGAGGAGATCCTCGGTCACCGCTTCCGCATCCGCCCGAACGCGTTCCTGCAGACGAACACCGAGATGGCGGAGCAGCTGTACGCACTCGCGATCGAGTATGCGGGGCTGACCGGCAACGAGACGGTGTATGACCTCTACTGCGGCACGGGCACGATCGGGCTCTCGCTGGCCGGGCATGCGCTCTCGGTGTGGGGCGTCGACATCTCGGAGGAGTCGATCGCGTGCGCGCTCGAGAACCTCGACCTGAACCAGATCGGCAACGCGGCCTTCTTCGCCGGCAACGTCGGCCAGGTGCTGGAGGAGCTGGCGGAGCGCGCCGGCCCGCCCGACGTCGTCGTCGTCGACCCGCCGCGCGCGGGCCTGGCGGGGAAGGCGCTCAAGCGCACCGGCGAGCTCGGAGCGCCCCGCCTCGTCTACGTCTCCTGCAACCCGACCACGCTCGCATCCGACGTCAAGGTGCTCCGGGAGCAGTACGGCTACGAGCTCGTGCGGACGCGGCCGGTCGACATGTTCCCGCACACGCCGCACGTCGAGACGGTCTCGCTGCTCGAACGGAGCTAGTTGCTGTCAGCAACTATCCCGCCGGTCGCGCAATCCGCATGGTCGCGCCGCAGGAGGCGCGAAGAGGACTTCGTTGCTGTCAGCAACTATCTCCAGATCGCGCCGAGCCGGCCGGCGTGCTCGGGCGGTACCGGCTTCGCCTTGCCGGAGGCGTAGCGGGCGGCCGTCCAGGCACCCGCGGCGGCGTCGAGCAGGTCGGCCTCGGGGACGCCGGGAACCGCGCCCGGGAGCCTGATCCCGACGTCGGCGAGGAGCGCACGGCGCCGGTCGAGCCCCTCCGGCGTGTGCTTCGAGTCGACGATGTGGTCGTCGGCCAGCTCGCAGAACGAGACCTCCGGGTGCATCTCGATCACGCGTTCGTCGACCTCCGCGAGCTCGTGCACCTCGAGGATCTTCCGGCCGAGCGCGAACGCTTGCTGCGAGATCGCCTTGCCGGTGATCGTGCGCGCGATCTCGCTCGCCTCGGCGAAGGTGCGCGCCTCGAGCGCCGCACGCGGGGGCGCCGGGAAGACGCTGCTCGCGCGGCCGCCGCCGACGAACGCTCGGGCGGCGGCGTCGGTCGGCCTCGCTCCGCGTCCGGTCGGGTCGATCGGGATGTCGACCGCGATCACCTCCGCCCGCAGCGAGAGCACCTCCGCGAACGTCGCGTGCGTCGAGACCTGGACGTCCCCGCTCGGATCGAGCGAGACGGCGACCCAGCCCTTGCGATACCCGTCGACGCCCGCGACGAGGACGCTGGCGTCGACCTTCGCGCGTCCCGTCGCCTGAGCCGGCCCGGCCGGGTCGAGCCGGATCGACTCGCCGGCGCTCTCGAAGCCGAGCATGACGAGGCGGGCGAGCGCGACGTTCATCGCCTCCGGGCTCTCGAGCGGCACGCGGGCGACCGCGGCGCCGGCGGCGTCCTTGAACACGATCGCGCCCGTCTTGGCGCCGGCCGGCGAGCGGCTGAACTCGAGCGACAGCTCGAGGCCGGAGTCGCCCATCGCCTTCCTGATCAGGCCGTCGACGTCCTCGCCCATCCGGGGAACGCTAGCGCCGTTCGCGCTTGAGGCGCTCGACCTTGTCCTCGTCGGCTGCGAGCTGCTCCGGGTGGACGACGTGCAGGTACGAGGAGACGTCGTCCTGGGGGACGATCACGAGCCCGTTCGGGAGGTCGTGCACGACTGCCGTCCCCTCGTCGGCGCCCTCCAGCGTCAGGCGGCAGCGGATGCCGGGCGAGCCGGGATCGGGCTCGACCGTGAACGCGTCCCCGGGGTCGAGGGGCACGACGATCGCGGTCAGCGGCGGCCGGTCGCGTGTGAGCAGCACCACCTTCGACGGCGTCCGCTCGATCACGTCGGCGTCGAGGTCGTAGAAGCGCTCGTCGGTGCGCCCGTAGATCCGGCCGGGAGCGCGGCCGCCGCGACGCAGCGCCGTCCACAGGACGTCGGCGTTCGGGAGCAGGAAGCCGATGCAGATCGCCGGCAGCGCCGGCAGCCCGCTGACGTCCGTGGTCGCGGTCACGATCAGCGTCGCCCCGAGCAGCGCCGTCATCGAGAGCCACGTCCATGTCACTCGGAGTGCGAAGCGGTCGGCGGCGGCGAGGAAGAGGGCGAAGAAGAGGATGTCCGGCGGGCCGAGGTTCGCCGTCGCGTCCTCGCCGGGGACGCGGAACGCGATCGAGACGGTGTCGAAGACGTGCGGCTGCTGCTCCACGACGTACTCCGTCGGGCCGCGCCACACCGAGATCGCGTCGACCCACGGGATGATCACGGCGATCAGCGCCGCCCACATCACGTTCTCGAACCAGGACAGGAACCAGAAGCCGATGCAGACGAGCGCGAACAGCTTCGCCAGGTTGTTGAGGACGTCGAGCTCGACGAGGTGGAGCACGACGGCGAGCGCGCCCAGCACGATCCCGGCCGGGAGCATCGCGCGGTGCGCGCGCAGCGGCAGCAGCAGCCACACGAGCGCGAAGGTGGCGGGGAAGAGGACGAGCGTGAGGAAGAGCAGGTCGGGCCACAGCCCGGCCTCCCAGAGCCGGGCGGCGCCCGCGGTGTAGAGGGCGAGCGCCGCGGTCAGCCCCGCGAACGCGGCCCAGCGCTCGCGGCTCAATACGGCGGCAGCTCGGCGTACCAGCTGCCGACTGCCTTGAACGCGTTCCAGAAGGCCGTCTTCGCCGGAGCCTCGTCGAGCGCCGAGTCGATGTCCGGGGTCACGAGCGCCTCGATCGTGGCCGTGAACCGCTGCAGGCCCTCAACGGCCGGGTCGATCTCGTCGGCGAGCGGGAAGCGGAGCGCGTTGACGAACTCGACCGTCGGCTCGCCCATCAGCACGAGCAGCTTCGGCTGGACGATGTGCAGCTCGCGGGTCAGCCACGGCGCCGCCTCGTCGAAGGTCTCGCCGCCGAACTTGAGGCAGTTGGTGCCGTAGACGGCCATGGCGTCGACGTGCAGCCGCTGCAGCGACTTCTTCAGCGCCTCGCCGGCGCGGCCGAAGAAGGCGACGCCCTCCTGGATCTCCGACGGCTTCGGCGCCTGCTTCAGCAGGAAGACGTCCGCGAGCGGATGCCCGGAGCCGAGCACCGGGACGTGCGTCGCATCACCCGCACGGCCGATCTCGTGCCCGAGCTCGTTGATCTCGGAGATCGCCTTCTGCAGGTAGCGCTCGTAGATCTCGTCGGTAGGCACGGCGCTGCTCACGGTCGTCTCCTCGGTTCGCTCCTAGCGCACCTTCTCCTTGACTTGCGCGACCCACTTGAGGCTCTGCAGGTAGGCGAGCGACTTCGGCCGGCGCAGGACCTCGGCGCTGCGCAGGGCGAGCATGAACTCCTCGGGGCCGTCGAACGCGCGCATCCGGAGCGCACCGGTGCCGACGCCCTGGAGGACGTGCGCGTCGGAGCCGGCGCCGGCCGGCAGCCCGTACTTGCGGGCGAAGCGGACGGCCTCGTCGTTGTACCCCTCGAACAGCAGCCGTGCGTTGTAGACCTCGAGCACGTCGATCTCGTGCAGGTGCCGGTGCAGCGTCGCCGGGAACGGGATCGCGTGCATGCGGTCGAAGGGATGCGGGAGGTAGACGATCCCCTCCTGCTCGCGGATCGCGGCGACGGTCTCCGCGAACGACATCCCGCGCGGGATCTCCTCCTCGAGGAAGAGGCCGATCACCTCGCCCTGGTCGTCCGTCTTCACCTCCTCGCCGGGGATCACGATCAGGCTGCGGCCGCGTGCCTTCTCGACCGCCTCCCGCGCGCCGCCGAAGACGTTGTGGTCGGTGACCGCGATCGCTCCGAGCCCCTCCTCCTCGGCATGATCGAGCAGCTCGTCGACCTCGATCGAGCAGTCGTGCGACCACGACGTGTGCATGTGCAGGTCGGCGAGGATCCAGGGGCGGTCGGCAAGGGGCTCAGCATCGCGCCGCCGGGGGCGCTTGCGGCCGCCGAGGCCGCCGTAGATCGTCTCCAGCTCGCGCGCGACAATGGCGAAGCTCTGCGACTCGGCAGCGGCGCGAGCCTCCCGGCCCTTGCGCTCGCGGACGTCGTCGCTCTCAGCCAGTCGCTGGAGCGCCGCCGCGGCGAGCTCCGGCTGGTCGAGCACGCCCGGCGGGTCGGCGAGCGCCGCACCGGCGGCGGCGGCCTCGAGGCGTAGCCGCGCGGAGCCGGTCGGGGCGGGCACGACGATCGCCGCGTCGGCGAGCACGGTTGCCCGCGCCTCGGGTGTGCGCCCGGAGCGAACGTGGACGCGGTCGCGCAGACCGAGCGGGATCGCGGGTCGCGTCGAGAGCGGCTTCGTCCGCAGCAGCACCGCCTCCCAGCCGGGCAGCTCCTTCAGCGAGCGGAGCGCCGCGCGGGCGACGGGCAGCGAGCCCGAGTGGAGCTCGATCACGGCGAGGCGCCGTTTCGAGCCGGGCCTGAAGAGGTCGGTGTCGACGCCCGGCGAGATGATGCGGTAGTCGCCCGGGAACCGCTCCGCCGCTGCTGCTGCAGCTCGTGTCCGACGTCGCGATCAGCGCGTCGATCCGCGCCAACAGCTTCTCGCGCAGGGCGCGGCGCGGCGGATACCCGAGCCGGTCGGGCGAGAAGAAGGTCGCGACTCCGAGCGCCTCGGAGTCGCGGAGGGCGAGGTAGGAGATGCTCGGCAGACCGGGCTCGAAGCCGTGGACGACGTCGAAGCGGCCTTGCTCGAGCGCGAGGCGCACGTTCGCGCGCACGCCGACGGGCACGCCGAGGCTGGAGCGGCGCGAGATCGGCACGGCCGTGCCGATCGCGATCGTCTCGGCGTCGTCGCCGCGCGCGAGCGCACGTCTGCCCGCCGCGAGGTCGGCCGGACGGCCCGACGGGGCGAGCACGGTGACGACGTGGCCGAGCGCGCGCAGCTCCTTCGCGATCCCGGCGACGTGCTGGTTGACGTCGTGCGGCAGTGACCACGCGAACGGGGTCACCAGGCAGATTCTCACGCCACCGAGTGTAGAGTCGAACTCGTGGCCGCGGTCACGATCAAGGTGCGCGAGAACGGTCCGTACCGGGTCACGGGGCCGTTCCAGCTGATCGACGCCGACGGCAACGAGTACGCGCTTCCGGAGGGCGAGACGGTCGCGCTCTGCCGCTGCGGGCTCTCGGCGACGAAGCCGTTCTGCGACAAGACCCATCGTGTCCGCGGCTTCGACGCCGCCGAGCGGGCGGTCCGATGAAGATCCGCGCCGCGGTGCTGGAGGAGTTCGGCGCGCCACTCCAGGTGCAGGAGCTCGAGCTCGCCGAGCCGCAGGCGGGCGAGGTGCTCGTCCGGCTCGTCGCCTGCGGCGTCTGCCACACCGATCTCTATACGGCGTCCGGAGCCGACCCGTCGGGCTACGCGCCGACCGTGCTCGGCCACGAGGGCGCGGGCGTGGTCGAGCGTCGTCGGCGAGGGCGTCGCCTCGGTCGCGCCCGGTGATCACGTCGTCACGCTGTTCTCGCCGCAGTGCGGCGAGTGCGAGCACTGCCGCTCGCCGCGGACGAACCTGTGTCATGGCGATCCGCGAGCAGCAGGGCAAGGGCTTCCTCCCGGACGGGACGACGCGGCTCTCGCGCGACGGCGAGCCGATCCGCCACTTCATGGGCACGTCGACGTTCGCGGAGTACACGGTGATGCCCGAGATCGCGCTCGCGAAGGTCGAACCCGGAGGCGCCGCTCGACGGCGCCGCGCTCTTCGCCTGCGGGCTCTCGACCGGGCTCGGGGCGGCGATGAAGACGGCGGCCGTCGAAGCCGGGCTCGACCTGCGTCGTCTTCGGCGCCGGCATGGTGGGGCTCGGCGCGGTCGCCGGCTGCCGCCTGCAGGGCGCGGAGCGGATCGTCTGCGTCGACCTCTCCGAGGAGCGGCTCGAGCTCGCCCGCGGCCAGGGCGCGACGGAGACGATGAGTCGGCGGCCCCGACGCCGTCGAGCGGATCCTCGAGGCGACGGGCGGCCTCGGCGCCGACTACACCTTCGAGGCGACCGGCAACGTCGCCGTGATGCGGCAGGCGGTCGAAGTCGGCGCGGATGGGCTGGGGCCTCTGCACGATCGCGGGCGTCGCCGGGAAGGGCGAGACGCTCGACATCGTCCCGCGCTACCTGATCACCGGCCGTCGCGTCGCCGGCTCGTCGTTCGGCGGGATCAAGGGCCGCGTCGAGGTGCCGCAGCTCGTCGACCGCTGGCTCGCGGGCGAGCTCGACTCGACCCGTTCCTCTCGCACACGCTCACGCTCGACGAGGTCAACCGGGGCTTCGAGCTGATGGAGGCGCAGGACGGGATCCGCAGCGTGATCCGGTTCGACTAGTCGCGCTACCCCGTGATATTGCTTCCGGCGATGCACTCGCGCCGCCGGCCGATCCTCGTCGCATCAGTGTTCGCGCTCGTGCTGGTTGCGGCCGTCGCGGGCCGGACGGCAGCGGGCGCCCCGGCACCGGCACGCTGGATCGTCTTCTCCGCGCACCCGAACGGCTCGCACCGGCCCGATCCAGCTGATGCGCGTCAGGACCGACGGCACGGGGCTGCAGCCAGATCACGACCGGGCAGCAAGTCGGCGACCGAGCCGGACGTTCTCGCCCGACGGCCGGTCGGCTCGTCTTCTCGCGGCTCGGCTCGGGGATCTTCCGCATGACCGCGGACGGCAAGGGCCTTCGCCGGCTCACGTCGGTGCGCGGGACATCTATCCGGTCTGGTCGCCGAGACGGCAAGCGGATCGCATTCCTGCGGCCCTTCCGAGCCGAGTGGCGCCTCTATGTCGATGTCGCCGACCGGCGCGGGGCTGCGCCGGCTGCCGTCAGGCGCCGCCCGCGGGGCGGCCGACCTGGGCCGCGAATGGCAAGGCGATCCTGATCCCCTCCGCCGCCGACATCGTCCGGGTGGACGCCCGGACCGGGACGGATCCAGAAGTACTACGGCCTGACCCTCGACATCCAGACCACGCAGACTGCCACCGTCTCGCCCAACGGCCTGCTGGTCGCCTATCTCGGTCCGCGCCTCAGCACCGGGACCCGAAGACTGCGGCGAGGGCCCGTGCCCGCAGTTCGCGCTCTACCTCGCACGTGTGCCGGCGCCGCACCGGCCGCGGCGGCTCGTCAACGACAGCGGCGCGGCGGGGTGGTCACCGGACGGGAAGACCCTCGTGTACGTGCACCTGGATGCGTTGACGCTCAGAACGGTCGCGTCGGGCGCGACGAGGACGATCGACACCAAGGCGCACATCGCCGTCGGCGATTCGCCCCCGGCGTGGCAGCCGCGCTGAGCGGCCCGGCGGCGCAGTCGCCGGTCGTCAGACGATTCGGAAGATCCCCTTCATGCGCGGCTTGGTCTTGTCGGCCGGGAGAGGGGAGTGGTACGGAATCGCGCCGCGGAAGTCGAGGAAGAGGATCAGCACGCTCTGCTGGCTCGGCTTCAGCGCCTTCTTGAAGCCGGTCTGAACGCCCGGTGCCGCGCCGCTCGTGCCCGAGCACGAACGTATGCGGCTTCTTGCCCTTGTTGACAGGATGAAGCGACCCATGCTCCCGCGCTGCGCGAGCTTCGGGCTGATCGTGATCCCGGTGTCCGTGATCGTGACCTTGATGTTCGAGACCGGGGGCGGCGCCGTCGTTCCCGGTTGGCGGGCGCTCTGCGCCGCAGGCACGAGTGCCACCGAGGCGATCGCTGCGAGCGTGACGAAGCGTGACTTCACGCCGGGGAGTTTACCAGCGGTTTTTCGCCCGACCCGCGCCGCGGCTCGCCGTCACGTGCACGCTGGCATGCCTGCTGCTCGGTTGCGGCGGAGGCAGCGAAGCCGACGGCACCTGGGAGCTGCCGAACGCCGATCTCGCCGGCACGCGCGCCGCCACCGGATCGCCGATCGACGCGGGAAACGTCTCCGAGCTCGTGTCCGCTGGCGGTACGCCCTCACCGCCAAGTCGAACTACTCGGGCACCTTCGCGTCGACTCCCGTCGCCGACGAGGACACGGTCTACATCCAGGACCTCCAGAGCAACGTCCACGCACTCGAGCGCGCCACCGGAAGGCTGCGCTGGGTGCAGCGCTTCCGCGCGCTGAACGAGGGGCCGAACGGGCTCGCCGTGGACGGCCGGCGGGTCTACGGCGCCACCGACAGCGACGCATTCGCCCTCTCAGCCGCGACCGGCCGCCGGCTCTGGAGCCGGCACCTGACGAGCGCGACCGAGCAGTTCGTCGACATCGCGCCCGTCGTCTGGGAAGGGCTCGTCTTCACGAGCACGGTCGGGCTTCCCGCCGGGCGGCCGCGGCGCGATCTACGCGCTCGACGCGGCTACCGGGGCGGTGCGCTGGAAGTTCGTCACGATCCGCGACCCTTGGCGGCACCCGTCCGAGGCGGGCGGCGGTGGGCTCTGGTACCCGGTCTCGATCGACGCGGAGGGGCGGCTCTACGCCGGGAACTCCAACCCGCAGCCGTGGGGCGGGTCGCCGGAGCGTCCGAACGGCGCGGCCTTCCCAGGCCCCGTGCCGTACACGAACTCTTTGCTCGTGCTGGACGCGCGGAGTGGCCGGCTGCTCTGGCACGACCAGGTCACGCCGCACGACGTCCGTGACTACGACTTCGAGGCGACGCCGATCCTGGCGACGGTGGACGGGGACGAGCTCGTCTTCGGCGCAGGCAAGGCGGGGCGGGTGATCGCCTGGGACCGCACGACGCAGCGGCGGCGCTGGGTCACGCCGGTCGGTCTGCACCGCAATGACCTCGGCCCGCTGCCGCCGCGGCGCGTGACCGTCTGCCCGGGCCTGTTCGGCGGCGTCCTGACGCCGATGGCCTACGCCGATGGCCGGGTGTTCGTCCCCGTCGTCGATCTCTGCGGGTGGGGGAGCGCGACGGGCCGCCAGGAGCTGACGACCGTCGTGCCCTCGCGCGGGGAGGGCCGCCTCGTCGCCCTCGACGCCGCGACCGGGCGCGCGCTCTGGGTCCGGCGCCTGCCGTCGCCCAACTTCGGCTGCGCGACCGTCGCGAACGACGTCGTCTTCACGTCCGGCTTCGACGGGACCGTGTACGCGTACGCGGCGGCGGACGGAGAGCTCGCCTGGCGCACGCGGATGCGGGCAGGTGTCAACGCGTGCCCCGCCGTTCTCGGAGACCTGGTCGTCTTCGGCGCCGGAGCCCCACGCTCCGGCGGCGTCACGCCCGAGCTCGTGGCGTACGGCCTGCCCTGACCCAGGTGGTCACGGCGACCAGGTGACCGTCACCGTGTTCGACGTCGCCAGCGCCGGCCCGCCCTCGAGAGGGCGCAACGTGACGCGATAGGTGGCGGTGTCGACGTCCAGACCCAGCACGAAGTCACTCAGTGGGATTTCGAGCTCGGGCAAATCGGAGGTTCCGACGGTTGCCCAGCCGGGACTGTCCGCGCTGGCGACGCCGGCGCCGACCGGCCGCTGCTCGAGCCGGAGGATCGTTCCGGTAGGCATCGTCGCCCGGGGCACCGCCTCGCATCCCTCCGGAACGCGCGTCTCGTCCCAGGCGGCGCAGACGAAGAAGTTGATCGGCTGCCCGTCCGCGCCATGCTCGAGCGCCAGGGACTCCACCCAGGGGCCGGTGTTGGTGCGCGCGACGCGCAACGTGATCCTCGAGGTGCTCGGCGCCGAGACCGTGTCCCTGGCGGTCGCAGCGCTCGTGCCGGTACCCGCGCTCTCGTCGTCTCCCGAGCATGCGGCGGCGAGCACGGCCGCGAGAAGAAGGGGAACCGCTCGCGCCGCGCGTGACATCGCCCGGAGGATAACGCCGTGCCGAATCGTCCAAATGTGCGAGAAGCCACTTGCCGCCGGACGTGCGCGGTTGTAGGTTCATGGTGACATGTTTGCCGCTCCCGCCGGTGACGGGGTCTTCGCTTGTGTTGGCAGAGACGCACCGGCAATGCCGTCCGCCACGTCCCCATAGAGGAGGACAACGAAATGCGCAGGGCACTTTTCCTTTCCATCACGGCCTGTCTCGCCCTGCTGGTAGCCGCGGGGCTCGCCGGCTCACTGGCCGAATCCACACCGGCCGCGAGCTCGGCGATCACACCGTCGCCGATCTACACGGTCGCGCAGCTCGGCGCGCCGGCCGGCGACAACTGGCTGATGCACATGGGCAACCTCAAGGGCCACCGATACTCGTCGCTGACCCAGATCAACAAGTCGAACGTCGGCACGCTCAAGCTCGCCTGGAAGGTCGACCTCGGCTATTGCACGACGAACAACGCCGCCTGCGGCTCGTTCGAGGCGAACGCCGTCGTCGCGGACGGCACCTACTACATCCAGGACCCGTTCGGCGCCGTCTACGCGCTCGACGGGGCGACCGGCGCCCGGCTCTGGAAGTGGACGCCCACCTACGACGCGCGGGTTCGGCCTCGGCTCGCGGCTCGAGCGAAGCCCGGCGTCGCGATCGGCGAGGGCAAGGTGTTCGCGGGGCTGGCCGACGGCAAGCTCTACGGGCTCGATCAGCTCGACGGCACCGTCCTCTGGGTCACCGAAGTGACGCCATGGAGGACCGGCGGCAAGACGTCGAGCGCGCCGATCTACGTCAACGGCATGGTCCTGATCGGCGACTCGGCAGGCGACAACGGCGGCTCCAGCGCGACGATGCAGGCCTTCACGGCGAACAACGGGAAGCGCATCTGGTCGTGGGGCGTGATCCCGACCGTCGGCCAGCCGGGCTACAAGACCTGGTCCGCGAACTCCGCCGGCTACACCAACAACACGCACGAACGGCGGCGGCTCGATGTGGGAGTCACCGATCATCGACCCGAAGCTCAACCTCGCCATCTTCGGCACCGGCAACCCGGTCCCGTGGAACAGCCGCGGCCCCGGAATGAACCTCTACACCGACTCGATCGTGGCGCTGAACCTCTACACGGGCCAGATGGTCTGGTACTACCAGACGACCCATCACGACCTGTGGGACGCCGACCTGCCGAACAACGGCGTCATGTTCACGGGCAAGTACAGGATCAAGGGCAAGCTGGTGTCGCGCCCCGGCGTCGCGTACGTGAACAAGTACGGGATGACGTTCATCCTCGACCGGCAGACCGGCAAGCCGCTGCTGCCGATCCCCGAGGTCAAGGTGCCGCAGAGCACCGCACTGGACGTGAACACCTGGCCGACCCAGCCGATCCCGCTGGCGGACAACGTGCTCGGCAACAGGCTGGACAAGGACCGGCGGCCCTGCACGGACGGCAACCGCACGCAGACGAACGCGTACGTGCCGTTCGCGACGGCGATCGCGCCGGACGGCAAGCCGTTCAAGATCGGCTGCGTCTACGACCCGTACGACACGACGCAGTACGTCGTGCAGCCGTTCGAGAACATGGACTGGCCGGCGAGCTCGTACAGCCCCGAGAACAAGACCTTCATCACGTGCGGCGTCACCGACCGGGCGACCTCGTTCGAGCAGATCCCGGCGGCGTCGCAGGTGAAGGGCGCGTTCGGCGGCATCGGTGCCGGACGCCTCGGAGTCGGCGACACGTCCACGTCCAACCGGGGCAACTTCGCCTCGCTGAACGTGGCGACGGGCAAGCTGGCGTGGAAGCAGATCTGGGACGCGCCGTGCTACAGCGGCACGATGAACACGGCAGCGGGCATGACGTGGGTCGGCCACCTCGGCGAAGGCAACGCCCAGAACGGCCTCGGCTACCTCGCGGCGTATGACACCAAGACCGGAGCGCAGCTGTGGAAGTCGGGCCTGATGGACGCGCCGGCCGCCGCTGCTCCGGTCACCTACGCCGTGGGCGGCAAGCAGTACGTGTCGATCGCGGTGGGCGGCCAGTCCCACAACGACGTCTCGCGGCCCCTCGGCCTGACGAATCCGGCCCGGTTGCGCGGCGACAGCATCTACACGTACGTGCTGCCTTAGCGAGAAGATCAGGCGGGGGCGCTTCGGCGCCCCCGCCGCACGTCGACCGAGGAGACGATCACGATGAAGATCCTAGGCGGAGTTCGCGGCAGCGGTGCTGGTGACGGCGGCGCTCCTCGCGGGCGCCCTCGCGCCACGCGGTCACGCCTCGCGGGAGGCGACGACGAAGGTGAAGGTCACCGCCACCGAGTTCAAGTACGTGCTCTCGAGGAAGACGGCCCCGAAGGGGACAATCGTCTTCACCCTCGTCAACAAGGGCAAGCTCCCGCACGACTTCAAGATCGCCGGCAAGAAGACCGCGAAGATCGCAGCCGGGTAAGACCGCGACCCTGAAGGTGACGATCGCGGCCAAGGGGAAGAAGGCCTACCTGTGCACCATCCCGGGGCACGCCCCGGCAGGGATGAAAGGCACGTTCACCGTCAGTTGAGGCAACTCAGCGCTACGCTTGGCTGAGGCAACCAGGGGAGAGGACTCAATGAGGAAGAACGTTCAGGTGAAGCGGGTCGCCGGGGTCACTGGGTTGACGACACTGGCGCTGGCCGGTGTGCTCGCCGGGGTCTTCCTGCCGTCCGGCGGGGCGGGCACGACAGCGGCGGACGCCGGCTACGAAGGTGACCGTGAAAGCGTTCGAGTTCAAGTACACCTTCTCGAGAAGGAGCGTGCCCACCGGGACGGTGATCTTCACCGTCCTCAACAAGGGCAAGATCTCGCACGACTTCAAGATCGCCGGCAAGAAGACGAAGTCGCTGCTTCCGGGCAAGTCGCCGATGCTGACGGTCAAGTTCCCGAAGAAGGGCCAGTACGCGTTCCTTTGCACGCTCTTCGGCCACGCCAAGGCCGGGATGAAGGGGAAGTATGCGGTCGCGACGGCTCCGGTCGCCACGACGACGGCGACGACGACGACGCCGCCGACCACGACGACGCACGCCGCCGCCGACGGGCACCGTCGGCAACGCCAACACGACCGTCCAGGTCGGGATGTTCGAGTACGGCTACAACCTCTCGCAGGCGTCGGTCCCGTCGGGCCAGGTCACGTTCGTGATCAGGAACAACGGCGCGCGAGGTGCACAACTTCTCGGTCCAGGGCGTGAAGGTGGGCACGATCCTCAACCCGGGCCAGTCGGAGACGTACACCGTCGTCTTGCCGGCGCGCGGTTCAGCTACGTCTGCGACGTCCCGTTCCACATCGACCGTGGGATGATGGGAAGCCTGGCCGTCACGCCTTGAGCGCGCGCCCCGGGAAGGCCGCCCCCAGGCGGCCTCCCCGGGCGGCTCGATTACGATGGTCGACATGACGAGCGTTGAGCGGGACGCGGCGGAATCGGCCGGGCTCGGCAGGGCGACGGAGATCGCCGCAGGCTCGCTCGGCAACATCGAGACGGTCGTGCAAGGCAAGCACGAGCAGGTCGCCCTCGTCCTCGCTGCACTCGCGTGCGAGGGCCACGTGCTGCTCGAGGACGTGCCCGGGACGGCGAAGACCGTTCTCGCGCGGGCGCTCGCCGGCTCGGTCGAGGGCGCGACGGTGTCCCGGATCCAGTGCACGCCGGACCTGCAGCCGACCGACGTCACCGGCCTCTCGGTCTGGGACCCGCAGGACCGCCGGTTCGAGTTCCGGCCCGGGCCGATCTTCGCGAACGTCCTCCTCGTCGACGAGATCAACCGCGCCCTCCCGAAGGCGCAGTCGGCGCTGCTCGAAGGCATGGCGGAGCGCCAGGTCACCGTCGACGGAACGAGCCGGCCGCTGCCGAGCCCGTTCCTGCTGATCGCGACCGAGAACTCGATCGAGCAGGAGGGGACGTTCCCGCTGCCCGGAGGCGCAGCTCGACCGCTTCTTCCTCCGCACCTCGCTCGGCTACCCGACGCTCGAGCAGGAGCTCGAGATCCTCGACAACCAGCTGCACGGGCACCCGCTCGAGCGGCTGCGGCCGGTCGTCGCGATCGAGGATCTCGCCGAGCTCGTCGCAGCGGTCGAGGAGGTCTACGTCGACCCGCTCCTGAAGCGCTGGGCGGTCGAGCTCGTCCGGGCGACCCGCGAGCTCGAGCAGGTCGAGGTGGGCGCGTCCGTGCGCGCCAGCCTCTCGCTCGAGCGGGCCGTGCGCGCCTGGGCGCTGTTCGCGGGCCGCGAGCTACGTCGTGCCGGCCGACGTGGAGCGGCTCTTCGAGCCCGTCGTCGGCCACCGGCTCGTGCTCGGGGTCGACTTCGCGGTCGACGCCGAGTCGCTCGACCGCGAGCAGCTCGGCCGCGTGATCTGGGATGCCTGCCTCGCTCGCGCGCCGCGGCCGCAGCCGGACTGGGACGAGGACCGCTTCGGGAGGGGCTAGTGGCGGCGGTGCGGACCTTTCCGCTCGTCCCGCGCCGCCGCTTCGTCGGCGTCTCGTTCGGCCGGCACCGGAGCGTCCGCCGCGGCCAGGGCGACGAGGTCGTCGGCTCGCGGCCGTACCGGCCCGGTGACCACGTCGCGTGGATCGACTGGGCCGCCTCCGCGCGGCTCTCGGCCGCCCGCGGGACGGACGAGTTCGTCGTCCGCGAGTACCTCGCGCAGGAAGCGCCCCGCGCGGCGATCCTCGTCGACCGGCGGCCCTCGCTCGGCCTCTTCGGGCCGGAGTCGCCCTGGCTCGACAAGCCGGCAGCGGTAGTCTCGGCCGCCGAGGCGATCGCAGCGAGCGCCGTCGACGCGCTCGGGGAGGTGGCGTATCTCGACCACGCCGGCGCCGGACGGGCGCGCCTTCTGGCTCCCGCCCGCGGGCCGGCGCCGCATCGCGGACATCCGCGCCCGCCTCGCCGAGGCGCCGTTCTCGGCGCCACCGCGCGCGCTCGAGCTCGGGCTCCAGGCGCTGCTCCGCCACGGTCACGTCCTGCCGCCCGGCAGCTTCGTCTTCGTCCTCTCCGACTACCTGGCGCCGGTGCGCGCGGCGGAGTGGGCTCGTCTGCGCGCCCTTCGCTGGGACGTCGTGCCGGTCGTCGTCCAGGATCCGACCTGGGAGCAGAGCTTCCCGGACGTGCGCGGCGTCGTCGTCCCGTTCGCCGATCCCGCGACCGGGGCGGTCGCGCCGACACGGTTCACGGGGCGGGAGGTGCGCGAACTCGCGCTCGAGCACGAGCAGCGGCTCGACCGGACCCTGAGGACGTTCCGCCACCTCGGCTTCGACCCGGTCGTCGTCGGCGAGCGAGGACGCGTTCGCGCCGCTCGCGGCCTGGGCGGCGCGCCGGCAGGCGCTTCGCCGGCGGGCCGCATGAGGCTTGCTCGCCCTCGCGCTTGCGGCACTCGCCCTCGCCGGGCCTGCGCCGCGGCCGACCGCGAGGTGCTCTTCGGCGACGCGTTCCGGCTCGACACGGCCGATCCGGGGCCGTTCGACCGGCTCGCCGACGGTCGGCTGGCCTGCCTCTCCGACGCGTGCGCGAACGGACCGTCTCTGTCGGCGGCGTCACCGTTCGCGTTCTGCCTCGCGTGACGCCGAAGCAGGTCGCGGCGCCGAAGCCTGCCTACCGTGCGCCGACTGCGCTCCCGGCCGGCGCCGCGGCGACGGGCTCTCGGCGAGCTGCTCCTCGGCGCGGCGGGCCTGCTCGCTGCTCGTCGCGGCGGCGCTCGTCGCAGTCGAGCTGCGGCGCGGCGCCGCCGTGGCCCGTCGACCGGCTCCGCCGCGCGCTGCGGCTCGTCCGGGAGTCGGCCGGCCGGCCCCGGCCGACCGCAGGCGGGCGCTCGACCATCTGGCGGCGACGCTCGGCGACGACGCCGCCCGCCGAGCGGGCGACGCGGCTCGCCTGGGCGCGGCCCGAGCCGGAGCCCGACGCGACGCTCGCGCTCGCGGACGAGGTCGCACGATGACGACGATCCCGTTCGGCGAGCTCGACGCGGTCGCCTCGGCGACGCGGCGGACGCTCGTGCTCCGCGTCGTCCTCGGGTCTCGCGGCCGTGGCCGCGGCCGCCGCCGTCGTCGTGCTCAGCCGCGGCGAGGCGGCGCCACCGGTCCTGCTCCCGGCCGGCTCCGACGGGCTCGTCGTCCTCGACCTCTCGGCGAGCATCTCGTCGGACACCTACGCCCGGATCGGCGGCGACGCTCGACCGGCTCGCCGCGCTCCGGCGGCCGCTACGGCCTGATCGTCTTCTCCGACACGGCCTACCTCGCGCTCCCGCCGGGGACGCCCGGCCGCCGAGCTGCGGCCGTTCGCGCGTCGGTTCGACCTCCCGGCGCAGACGGGCGGCGCGATCACGTGCCGACGAACCCGTGGACGGCCTCGTTCAGCGCCGGCACGAAGATCTCGACCGGGCTCCAGCTCGCGCTCGACACGATCCGGGGCGACAGCTCGGGCGGCCCGCGGTGCTGCTCGTCAGCGACCTCGACGACGATGCCGGCGACCGCGAGCGCCTGACGCAGCACGGCACTCGCTTCCGGCGGCTCGGGATTCCGGTCCGCGTCGTCGGGCTCAATGCTGCCCCCGAGGACGAGCGGTACATGGCGCGGCTGCTCCGACCGGCCGGCCGACCTTTCGCCGGCGGCCTTGCCGGGCGAGGAGCGGGGCGGGCGGCGCGTGCGGCTATCGCTGCTCCTGGCCGCGCTCGCGGCGGCCGCGGCGCTCGCCCTGCGCGAGCTCCTGCTCACCCGGCTGGAGCGCGCATGAGGCGTTCGCGGCTCGCGCTCGCCGCTGCTGGCGCTCGCGCTCGCCCTGCTCGCGCTCGGCCTCGTGCCTGCGGGCGCGGAGCGACGACGCCGACGCTCGGCTCCGGGCCGCGGTCGCGGCCTACGAGGTCGCGGCCCGGGCCGGCCGTGGCTTCGACAACGGCGTGACGAGGGCTGAGCCTTCGCTCGCGGGCGCAGGCGCTGCTGACGGACGTCGCGATCGGCGAGGATCGCAGAGCGGCGGCGCAGGCGGACGTGCTGCTCGGAGTCCTCGCGGCGGAGCGGCGGCAGGTCGGCGGCCGGCGAGACGCCCGACGAGCTCAGCCGCAACTTCTTCGAGACGGCCGTCCGGCTCGACAACGGCAACGTCGCGGCCAAGTTCGACCTCGAGCTCGTCGTGCGGCGACTGCGGGCGGCCGGCGCGCGCACGGGAGCGGGTCAGGGCTCGGGGCCGCGAGGCGGCGGCCGGCGCGGCGCCGGCGCAGGGCTGCCGGGGCGGGGGTACTGAGTGAGTGACCTTCCTCAGCCCCTGGGCGCGCTGGCCTGCTTCGCTGCGCTGCTTCCGCTCGCCGCGCTCGTTCTCGCCCGCAGGCGCGCCGCCCGCGCCGCCGCCGCGATCGGGCTGCCGGCTCGCGCCGCGGCGGCGCGGGCGCCTGCTGCTGCTTGCCGCCGCCTGTTGCGCGTTCGGGCTCGCGGCTGCGCAGCCCGCGCTCCGCCGCGACGACGCCGGCGAGGCGCGCACGGACGTCCAGGCGCTCTTCGTCGTCGACGTCTCCCGCTCGATGCTCGCGCCTCGGGCGCCGACGGCGCGACGAGGCTCGAGCGCGCGCGCGGCGTGGCCGTCGAGCTCGCGAGCGCGATCCCGCAGGTGCCGGCCGGGCTGGCCGGGATGACCGACC
Organism: uncultured Gaiellaceae bacterium; assembly: GCA_963827015.1. GTDB lineage: Bacteria > Actinomycetota > Thermoleophilia > Gaiellales > Gaiellaceae > Gaiellasilicea. The sequence goes on from CAWGZI010000006.1 coordinate 369,508, forward strand.
GGGCGCTGCCGTACCTCTTCCCGACGCTCGACCGGCGGACGTTCGCCTCGACCCTGCGGGAGGCGGTCGAGATCGAGTCGCCGCCGCCGCAGCAGGTCGACCCGGGTCGCCACGAGCTTCGACGCCCTCGCCTCGCTCGGCGCGCAGGGGTTCTTCGGGCCGGCCTCGACGCGTCGCGTCTGCGTCGTCCTCACCGACGGCGAGAGCGCGCCGTTCGCGGAGCCGGGGCCGGCTGCCGGCTCGTCGTCGTCCAGCTCTGGGATCCCGGCGAGCGGATCTACCGCGAGGGCGCGGCCGAGCCGCAGTACCGGCCGGACGAGGCTGCGCCGGCCCTCGCAGCGCAGCTGGGACCGGTCGCGCGCGAGGACGACCTCGGCCGAGCACGCGAGCTCCTGGGCGCCGCGGTCGGCGACGGGCCCGTCCGAGAGCCGCGGGCAGCGAGCCGGCACGTTCGAGCTGGCGCCGTACGCGGCGCTCGCCGGGCTCGCGCTCGTCCTCTGGCTCCTGCTCGGGCCGAGCGCGCTTGCCTGCGCGTCGACGCGTCCGTACGATGGCGGGGCATGAGACAGCTGGCTCGAGCGGCCCTCGTCGTCGCCGTCGTCCTCTGCGGCGGGGGCGGCGCCGTCGGCGGGGGACGCCACCGGCGATTGGACTGCGCTTCGGCCGGACGCCGGACAACAACCGGCACTCGCCGCTGACCCAGATCGACCCGGGCAACGTCGCGCGCATGGGCCGGGTCTTCACCGTCGACCTGCGCCGCGTCGACCCCGACGTGCGCCGCGGCCAGCAGTCGTACCCGCTCGCGATCGACGGGACGCTCTACGTGACGACGAACAACAACTTCGCGTTCGCGATCGACGGGGCGACCGGCAAGGTGAAGTGGGAGTACCGGCCGAGGAACAGCGGCCTCTTCGTCAACTTCGGCGTCGCCGCCAACCGCGGCCTCGCCTACTGCGGCGGCAAGCTCTTCATGACCACGCTCGACATGCAGCTCGTCGCCCTCCGGCCGAGCGACGGTGAGGTCGTCGGGAAGATCGCGATCAGCCAGTTCGTCCCGAACGCCTCCGCGAACTACGGCTACTCGCAGACGAGCGCGCCGATCTGCGCAGGCGGGAAGCTCGTGATGGGCGCGGCCGGCTCGGAGTACGGCGTGCGCGGCTACGTGATGGCCTTCAACACCGACCTGACGCCCGCGTGGCCGAACCCGTACTGGACGATCCCGCCCGAGCAGCAGCAGTGGCGGCGGCTGTCCCGGATCGTCGGCGGCGGCGTCGTCTGGACGCCCGTCACGATCGACGCCCGCACGAGCACGGTCTACTTCGGCACCGGCTCCGGGACGCCGAACTTCTACCACGACCTCCATCCGGGCCCGAACCCGCGCGCGAACTCGCTGATCGCGGTCGACCTGAGAACGGGCAAGCAGCGCTGGTGGCAGCAGCTCGTCGCGAACGACCAGTGGAACTACGACGTCGCGCAGCCGCCGCTCGTCTACGACGCGCAGGATCGGCGGGAGGACGCGCCGGATCGTCTCGGTCGCGACGAAGGAGGGCGTCTGGTTCGCGTTCGACGCCCGCACCGGGCAGGCGCTGCACGAGCGCGTGAAGGTGATCGACCGAGTCGAGCACCCGCCGCTGCGGCCCGGCCAGCCCGTGACGATCTTCCCCTCGGCGCTCGGAGGCGTGAACTACTCGCCGGCCTCGTACGACCCGAAGACGAACTACGTCTTCAACGCCGCCGCCGAGACCGCCGCGGTCCTGATCCAGGACAAGCTGACGCCGACCCAGAAGAAGCGGAAGCTGATCCAGGGCGACGTCTTCCTCGGGCTCCAGAACGGGAACTTCGGCGCCAAACTCGCAGAGCTGGCACGACCACGGCTCGATCAGCGCGATCAACGTCGCGACCGGCCGGCGCGTCTGGAAGTTCCAGACGCCGGAGCCGGAGCGGGGCGGGGTGACGACGACCGCGAGCGGGCTCGGGTTCGCGGGCGGCGGCGACGGCGTCCTGCGCGCGTTCGACGTCAAGAACGGGAAGGTGCTCTGGCGGTTCCAGACCGGCGCGCCGATCGCGGCGGGCCCGACGCTCTACCTGAACGGCGGCAAGGAGTACCTCGCGATCACCGTCGGCGGCACGCCGACCTCGTCGAACGGCGGCACGCTGGCCGAGCTCCAGGTCTTCGCGATCGGCGGCAGCCAGCAGCAGTCGCCGCCGCCCTCCGCTCTGACGCGCGCGGCGTTCGCCGCGGCAGATGCGCCGCGCGTCATCTCGACGCCGACGGCGCCGGCGCGGCGCTGCGCGCTCCGGCCGCGGCCGCGAAGGGCGGCGCCCGGCTCTCGACCGGCGGCCCGATCCCCGTCCGCGCGTGGCTGCCGTCGGGCGACAACACCGAGACCGCCCGGGCCGCCTGCTCGTCGGCGGCAGGCCCGTGTCCGGCGCCCGGATCTCGGTCGACCGGTACGTCCTCCCGCGCGCGACCGGCGCCGACGGGCGCTTCACCGGCCGCGTCGACGTCACGGTCGCGCGCCGCCACCTCGTCAAGGTCGCGGACCTCTCGCGGGCGCGCGTCGGCGGTCGCGCGCTCACCGCCGCCGAGCGCGCGGCGGCTCGCGCGGCGACGGGCGGCTTCACCGTCGCCTACCGGATCGACGACCTGAAGGCGACCGGCGGCAAGAACGGCAACGTCGTCGTCACCGGCCGGATCGCCACGCGCGGCGGCTTCGCGCCGGCGGGAGTCAGCCTCTTCACGTATCGGCTCTCGGGCCGGATCACCGGCGCGGACGGAAGGCCCGTGGCGGGTGCGACCGTCGTCACACGCACGGTCGACCGCGACTTCTGGACGTTCTCGGAGCCGTCGGACGCGAACGGCAACTACACCTCGTTCTTCGCCGCGTCCGACAAGTCCCAGGACGATCCGGTGCCGCTGAGCGTCCAGGTCGCGCTCGGCCCGGTCTCGTACTCGTCGGGCCTGATCCCGACGGTCAAGTTCAAGCGGCTCCGGAGCGCCCGG